>JAOSJS010000001.1:0-617500 GCA_027493995.1 Ardenticatenaceae bacterium
TGAGGAAAAGACCCTGATTACCCATGCTCGTTTCGAGCGAGCGTCATTCTTAGGGTACGAGATTCACGTCCTGCACGCTGATGACAAGCATGACCATCGCCACCAACGCTGTATCAATGGCGCCATTGGTCTGCGAGTTCCCCGTCATGTCATCCAGAATCACTGTGCCAAGTACATGCGCCGGGGCAAACCTGTTCATCTCATCCAACGGATCAACGACAGCCCCTACAGCATCGTCGCGCGATACCAAACGGAATATCGTGGAATCGTCCAATACTACCGTCTGGCTTATAACCTCCACCAGTTCAACCACCTCAAATGGGTGATGGAACGCTCCCTCGCACAAACGTTAGCCCGGAAGCTGAAAATCAGCCGCGCACAGGTCTTCAAACGGTACAAAACCACCATCGAGACCGAGGAGGGGACCTACCGGGTCCTCCAAGTCGTGGTAGACCGTGGGCCGGACCAAGCACCGCTGGTGGCTCACTTTGGTGGGATTTCGCTGCGATGGAACAAATGGGTCACCATCAACGAGGAGGCAACCCAGCCCATTTGGAGCGGACGAAGCGAAGTCGTTCAACGCTTGCTGGCACAACGCTGTGAGTTGTGTGGTGCCACCGAAAACATCCAAGTCCACCATATCCGTAAACTGGTAGACTTGAGACGACGAGGCCAGAACGATAAGCCAGAATGGGTCCGTCAAATGGCGGCGCGGCGGCGAAAAACGTTGGTCGTATGCCAACGCTGCCACGAGATGATCCATTCCGGACGCTACGATGGACCGGCGCTCTCACCATAGGCTACTGGCGAGCTGCTTGACACGGAAACGGTCACGAGCAGTTCTGAGGGGGGCCGTTGGAAAAGTGCCCAATCCGAGTAACTCGCTGGCGGCCTACCCTACCTCACGTCCGGTTCTGTAATGGCGGTGGGGCGGGCGACCGCCCCGCCGACCATAACCAGCCGACCCGGGACGAGCTGGCTTCGGTGGCGACGCTGACGGGCATCCCCGGCGGCTGACGCAGACCGTTAGGCGGCTTTGAACCGAGTAAGAAGAAACCTAAACCGTGTAGCGACAGTGATCCTTAACAACTGAAAACGAAGTGCATCCGGCACCCTACAGAGAGGCTCTCACGGCTCAGGCTGCCGCGTTCTCCATCCTCTGCCAACCTTCATTACCAACTCTGGCGTGACCACCTTCACACCTATCCCTTGCGCCGCAGCCTCAAAACCCTGCTGTGCTCTGGTTCGGAATTCCGGTGGAATCTTCTGTAGGGTCGCCAATGCCTCGCGGCTCCAGGATACCCTCTGGGCTCGAACTTCCCGGATAAAGAGCGCCATGACGACGCCCAGGGCACAGAAACTGGTGGCCACCAAGAATGCATCGCCGAAAGCCGCAGCCATGCCATGCAGGCGGGCGAAATCCTCGGCCGTCTCTAGTTTAGGGCCCAACTCCCGCAGGAGGGCCAACTGCTGCGATGTTAAAGATGCTGCTCCTTGAGTTGCCAAATCCCGCAGCTTGGGTAGCTCACGCGCCAGGGCCGGATCGACGCCCAGTTCTCCCAGACGCTGCCCCATGATCACCTTAGCGTGGTCGGCGGTGCGACTGGCGAAGACGGTACTCAGGATCGCTACACCGAAAGGTCCACCCAGATTGCGTACCATGCTGAACATGCCCGATGCAGCACCCATCTTTTGTGGGGGGCCAGCGCCAACAATGGCTTTGCTTAACGGGGGCAGGGCAATCCCCATGCCAACCCCCAGGATGCCCAATGCCAGGCCGGCGTACCAGTATGGTGTGTCAATCACCAGGAAGGCCAACAAGAGTAAAGCCAGAGTTTTGGCCAGCATGCCCAGGGCGGCCGTCCAGCGGATGCCCAATCGGTCGGCCAGAGTGCCACCCAACATGGAGAAGACTGCCATAGCCACAAAGAGGGGAACCACCATAACCCCGGTATCGGATGGTGTGTAGCCCTGCACGTTCTGCCAGAAGAAGGGGATGAGGAACATCGCCCCCTGCATGGCGATAAAGGAGACAAAGGCAGTTCCGGCGAGCAGCAGGAAGAAGGGGCTCTTGAGCAGGTCTACATCGGCAATAGGGTTCCGCGTGCGGCTTTCGTGGATCAGGAAGGCGATCAAGCACATACCAAAGGTGACCAGTAGCCCGATGATGGTCGGTGAGGTCCAGCCCCAGTTGCGTCCCTCGTTGAGCACGACCAGGATGCTGCCCACGCTCACGAAGAGCCAGACCGAGCCTGCCAGGTCAAAGCCGCTCACCTTTTCGGCCTTCGATGGACGCAGGATGAACCAGGGGGCCAGTACTGCGACTAGACCGATGAGTACACTAAAGTAGTAGAGAGAGCGCCAGCCACCCCAGTCCACCAGGTAGCCTCCTAGTAGTGGGCCGATGGCGGGAGCGGCGCCACTGGCGATGCCCCAGATGCCCATGGCTTTGCCCCGCTCTTCATGGGAGAACATCTCGCCGATATAAGCCATGCCGGCGGGAAAGATGGCCGCTGCACCGATCCCTTGCACGAAACGGGCAACCATCATAGAGGGGATGTTCCAACTTACAGCCGCTACGCCAGAGCCGAGCAGAAAGGTCAGCATGCCCCCGACAAATAGGCGCTTGCGGCCGTAGAGATCGCTGAGCCGACCCATGGCCGGTTGCAAGGCGGCGAAGGCTACCGCATAGGCGATGCTCAGCCAGGCTACCTCGTTCACCGTGGCCCGGAAGTCTGCCATAATCACCGGCATAGCAGGAAACAAAAGACTCAGCCCCAGACTGACCACAAAAGTGCCGATGAGCAGGGCCGTCAGGCCCCACCACTTGTAGTTATCCTCGTTCATTATGAGTGTTTTCATAGTTGATCTTCTCCTTCAATGAGATTCTGGATCCAGACGATATCTCGTTCCAGGTGCTCGACGGCTCTAGTTAGCAGAGCCGCCCGGTAGCGATATACACCGCGTTCAGCGATCCGTTCCTGGTCGCGTCGGCGCTCTTCCAGCTTACGGACCCATTCGTCTCGCTGTTGCTCCAGCAGCCGTATGCGTTCTGAGGGTTGGATGCCATGGATAAATAGCATCTTTAGATTGAAAGGCGCTCCAGAGTCTTGCATCAGTTCCAAGAAGCGAGCTTCACCTTCAGATGTGATCTGATATACGATGCGACTCGGGCCGGTCTGCTCGTTTACGCTTCCGGTTACGTGCCCGCGCTCTTCCAGTTTACGAAGCATGGGATAGAGAGACCCATAGCTGACGGTGCCGAAGTAACCAACGATGTTTTCCAGTCGTCGCTTCAGCTCGTAACCATGTAATGGCATCTCTTTGAGTAGACCAAGAATTGGTAACTCAATCATGGGCAATCACCATCCATACATCGAGTTGATATACCGACATTATATATCGAGTTGATATATCTGTCAAGGGACTTGGATTTCCCGAGACCTTGCATCGCCAATAGATTCATGTGGCCGTTAACTATGCGGCAATTGCCGCCTAACAATGGCGTGAACCTGACCGCGCCTTCAGCGCATTAGCAATCGGCGGTCTTTCCTCGCTGTTTCGTGTTGGCAGGCAACGGCTCGTTCCCTCTGTCGGCGCGGCAGGTTACGCCCGCCGTTGGGCGTAACCTTCAATGCTCGTGCCTTCTAAAATGTGAATACTCTCGTCGCCTCCCCTTGCATCCATTCGCCCGACACGGTACACTCCTGCTAGGACTTCCAGAGGGAGGGTGGTATGACAACGTCGATTGTCCTTACTGAACAAGAGGAAACGGCACTCCAGCAAATCGCACAACAGACAGGACGCTCCGAGTCCGACCTTGTACGCGAGGCAGTAGCCCAATACATTCAACAGTATCAGGTTTCCAATCGTCGGCAATTGCTACAGCAAGCGCGTGGGATGTGGCACGATCGGACCGATCTACCATCTCTCGAAAGCTTGCGCCAGGAATTTGATCGGCACAGAGCATAAGGTATGACCGCGCCAATTACGCCCCTATTACTGGATACGGATGTGCTCATCGACTACTTGCGCGGTCGTCCGGAAGCGATTGACTATGTCGATACGCTTACGAATCCGTTATTCGTTTCCGTAATCACGGTCGGTGAACTCTATGCGGGAGTACGTGATGGGGCCGAGCGCTCCCGTTTGGATACTTTCTTACTGGCCTTTACGATCATTCCGGTCGATCAAGCGATCGCGGTGACAGGTGGATTGCTGCGCCGTGATTTTGGGAAAAGCCATGGAACTGGATTAGCCGACGCTTTGATTGCGGCAACGGCACAAGTCCATGGCTTGACAGTTGTTTCGCTGAATCGTAAACATTTTTCAATATTCCCGTCACTAGTTGTTCCATATTAAAGCCTTCCAAACGGTTGCGCCCAACAAGGCGTTGCAGCCGACGCCGCTACGCGTCGACAAGATCGCGACCATTTTGTAATGATTTTCTGTGCTGGCCGCCACTCCGATCTATCAGTGCGGCGCGGCTGAACGGCAAGCCGTTGGGCGGCGGCCCGAGTAAATGAACCAGAAGGAGGGAAAACGTGAGTGAGACCATCTTTATGATTCACGGTATGTGGGGCGGGCCATGGTATTGGGAGAACTACAAGAACTTTTTCGAAAAAGAAGGCTACCGCTGTGTCACAACCACTTTGCGCTTCCACGATATGGACCCGAAGGATGCTCCTAATCCTCAACTCGGTATAACCAGCTTGTTGGATTATGCCGAAGACTTGGAACAGGAAATTCAGCAGCTTGGCGTGAAACCTATTGTGATGGGCCACTCCATGGGAGGACTACTCGCACAGATTTTAGGAAGCCGAGGGTTAGCTAAAGCTCTCGTTCTGCTGATGCCAGCATCGCCGGCTGGGATTATGGCGCTGAGGCCATCGGTAATAAAAAGCTTCTGGAGTGTGCAAACAAAATGAGGCTTTTGGAAAAAGCCGATGCATCAAACGTTCAATGAGGCGGTCTATTCAATGCTTCACCTGCTCCCACCCGATGAGCAAAAAGAAGCTTACGACAAGTTTGTTTATGAGTCAGGGCAGGCAGCGTACGAAATCGGATACTGGCTCTTTGATACAAGAAGAGCATCCAAAGTTGACGAGTCAAAAGTGACTTGTCCTGTCTTGGTGATTGCCGGAGCCGAAGATAGGATCACGCCTGCTTCGGTTGTTCGGCAAGTAGCCAAGAAATACGAAACCGTCTCGACCTACAAAGAATTCAAAAACCACGCCCACTGGGTTGTTACAGAGCCAGGCTGGCAGGAGATTGCAGAGTATGTAGCAAGTTGGTCCGAGCAAGTCTTGACCGAAAACGCTTGACGTTGCGTTTTTGGCAGGTGTTGCCGTCCAACAAACAGCTTGCACTGGACTGCCCAAGCCCGGTTTTTATTGTGGGGGTGCAGCCTGCGAAGTTGGTTAAAATTCGAGGGAACACAATGCTGGCAAAATCGGTGTATAATCGAACTGTGTTTGTACTCCTGCCTCGCTTTCCCTTGGTCGAGCCATCGGGAAGCCAGTGAAGCTGGGGCGTTACACGGCGCGTCAACATCGGGAGGCTGCGCGTTGGCGGGGCGGGGTCTGAGACGGCGGGGGTCGGTCGGGCGGGGGCGCTGTGAGCGGCCACGGCCTGGGGGCCGCGGGGCGGGGTCTGCTTCCAGGGGCTCCTGGCAGCGGCGGTGCCGTGCCACACGTCGCTGCCGCCGACGCGGGAAACTGCGGCTCCAATGATCGTCCCGGCCACGCCGAGGGTTGATCTCAGGACCCCGCGCGGCTGAGCTCCGCCGTCGGGCGGCTAACTGAAATCGGATTATCTCTTCAGGGGGAGTGATAAAGATAGATAAGCCTTTTTCAGAAAGTTCGTGATATAATATCCTTATCCATTTATCAGGAGTTTGCGATGAATTGGCAAGATTATATTACCGTTGATCCAGCTATTTGCCATGGTCGCGCCTGTGTCAAAGGGACGCGGATCATGGTTTCGGTCGTGCTGGATAACTTGGCCGCCGGTTTAAGTGTGAAGGAGATTATCAACAGTTATCCCTCACTAACACCCGAAGCAATCCAGGCTGCGATTGCTTATGCAGCTGAATTAGCCCGGGAGCGGGTCGTGGCTTTACCTGCCTAAATGATGAAATTCAAAATTGATGAAAATTTGCCGGTGGAAGTAGCAGAGTTGCTCCCACAAGCTGGCTATGATACGGCAACGGTTTATGACCAAAATTTAGTAGGTGAAATTGATCGTACTGTGGCCCTGGTTTGTCAATCGGAACAGCGGGCCTTAATCACCCTGGATACAGATTTTGCCGATATTCGCACTTATCCCCCTGCTGAGTATGCGGGGCTAGTAGTTTTACGGCTGAAGCACCAGGACAAAGAAAGTGTATTGAGGGTCATTGCTGGGGTGGTCAAGGCTTTAAGCACAGAAGAATTAGAGGGATATTTGTGGATCGTGGATGAAAAGCGGATCAAGATGAGGGGTTGAACCAATTGTGTAAAAATGTATAGCGGTATCGTTTGTGCAATTGGTGTCGGTTTCAGTCCGGGTAGCCGCCCAACAAGCAGTTGCAGGCGACGTCCTGGACTCGGCGTTTGTTGTAGTTGATTTTGGCACTTTGGAGCAAACTGTTATTGAGGTCTATGTGGGCGCGCCTGTACTGCGGCGTTATCCGGCCTGGCGGTGGTGAGCTGGCACAAGTATGCTGCCAAGTCTGCCTCAATACGAAAGGGTCTTCAATAACAAAGCTTCATGACCCACCAACATGCTACGCTCTTGAATGACCCTACGGTTCGTAGTGCGCTTCGCCAGGCGTGGGAAGACTCCCAACCTGGAGTCACGGGGGGACACGAGGAAGGCGGCTTTGTCCTTCGGGATTCGGAGGGCAAGTTAAGTATACTTCGCTGGCCTCAGGGCGCACAGAACAGCATCGACCTGCCGGCACACACTCATTGCAGGATTGACGACAGTGACATTGTCGCTACGTTCCACACCCATCCAAATACAAGTGGTGATTATCTTCAGGAACCCAGCGAGACGGATAGACGGGCTGTCCGGGACGACCCCGATTTGAAAGGTGAATTCTATGTGGGGGAGTTGGTCATCTCACAAGCGACAATCTATCTCATCACCCCAGCTGGCCACGTGAGTGAGGTTGGAGAGTCACAGGCGCTCTTTGCTGAAGGATGAAGGAGATTGATATGGCTGCTCGTCTTGCCCCTGAAGTGCTTGAAGACGACATCGCCGTCTCCCTCGCCCGCGTGATGGCTGCGGCCAACAAACGCGCTCGCGAGTTGAGTGTTGACGTTGATCAAAGCCTCATTACAATCACTCAACTTGCTTTGAACGGTGGTGTGCTGTGGCGGATAAACTATGGGTCAAAAGATTACGTCGGGCGGCGTGGCGGTGATGTGAGCATCGAGGTAGACCCAAACGACGCCACCATCACACGAGTGCTACGGGGGCAGTGAGGCCTATGGGTTCAGCATGAGGGGCCGGCTAACACACGCTGCACCCGACGCGGCGGATCGAGGCTCCAAGCAACGTTCTGGGCAAGACGAGCGTTGACTTGTCATCGCCGCCGCGCGGGTGAGCTTGGCCGTTAGCCCGTTCTTTGCAAATACATTTGGGATTAGAGAGAACAATGAAGTTTAGTCACATTTTCGATGTCTTTTCAAAGCAGAACAAAGAAGTAGAGCCTTTTGTTCGCGACGTGCCGATGACCTTGCGAAACAAGATTATTCTTTTTTGTCGAGGTGTATTCAGCAATAGTCGAAGCACTTGGGGTAGTGGCGATTACACAGGCGAATTCTGGAGTGAAATCCATCAAATGCTTCTTTATCGTCACGGAAAATTTCAGCTATCAAATGGACATCCTCAATCACGGGTTGAAGACGTTATAAATTTCCTTCTTAACTGTCGAGACGAAGAATTTTTCGATTTTGTTGAATATATTTTCAGAGTGAAGTGCTTGTTTCATGTTTCAACCGAAGAGAACGCATTAGTTTCTGAAATCAATGAGTTGTTCGCTTCTGAAAATGTTGGCTATGAACTTACAGAGATAGTCAAGGAAGAAGTTGTTGAACCGGTGAACGAATATCCTTTTTTCGGGAGAGAACAAAAGGTAATCAAAACAATTGCTTATCCTCAGGTGATTAGAAAAGACGATCAAGTTATTCACACAACGACAATCATGCCTGCTCTAACATTACTCAGTGATCCTAAATTTAAAACGGCTAACCAGGAATATTTAGAAGCCTTAGAAGATTACCGCAAAGGTGATTATGGTGATTGCCTAACAAAATGCGGTAGCGCATTTGAAAGCATCATGAAGATAATTTGCGACAGCAAGAAATGGAGATACAAGCAAACCGACACTGCTTCTACATTGCTGAGCACAATTATTAGTAAAGGTGGCATTGAGTCATATTTTGATCAACCACTTACTATTATTGCTGCTCTTCGCAACAGGCTCAGCAAATCTCATGGCGCGGGTGTTGCTCCCAAGGAGGTCACTCAAAATTATGCAAGATATGCTCTTAATTCAACTGCTGCCGCTGTAGTCTTTCTTGTAAATGAAACAAAATGAGGCTTCCAATAAAAACGGGCTAACACAGCGTGCACCGGACGGCTGGGACTCGGCGCGTTTTTTGAGCTTTTTCTCGGCTTCGGCAGGTTTCCGTTTCCAGTCCTTTTTCTCCCCAGCCGCCGGTAACGCAAGCCGTTGGGCGGCCACTTGCACTATTCAAATAATGAGAGATAGATGAATGTCACAACTGGCAACATAAACTCACTTATCGCGTGGTTTGAGAGAGACCGTAACCCAGTAAAGTTTCTTTGCTTATTGGCTGCTGGACATCTAAACGACGCCAAGTTTTTTGCGGATGTCTTTGATAATCAGGAAGCACTCGACACAATATCGGGTGAAGACATTGCGATATTCCTGTTTGCTAACGAGCAGGAAGGAATGCTTACTGTTGAAGTTCGAGACGGTCAAAGCAAAGTCCTGCCTGGTCAGATACTCCTCCCCCATAAACATCTAAGGGGTTTATGCTGGTTGACTGACACAACTCACACAGGAGGCTACCGGACAGGGCGTCCGCAGAGTACAATGGGAGTGTTCCGACCCAATGTCCTCGGAGGGGTCCCATGTCCGATAGCCTGCGGCTCTATTCTACCCTGCTGCGTGCGGTGGGGAAAGCCCATCCGCACGAGGATCCTCGGCGCTTGAAAGTCTTTGCCTGGTTAGTCACGGGGCTGCTGTTAGAAAAGAGCGTGAGTTTGCCCTGGCTGGCGACGGTGCTGGTGTCGGCGGCCAAGGCCGCCAGTCGGGTGCGACGGCGGCGGCGATTTCTGGCCAATCCGCGGGTGCCGGTGCGGGCCGACTCCGATGGGCTGATTCGCGCGGCCCTGGCAGGCTGGGCGGGTCGGACGATCTCTCTGGCGATCGATACCACCAGCTGGGCGGGGCGCCTGGTGGTCTGCCGGGTGGCGGTGATCTACCGGGGCCGCGCCGTCCCACTGGTCTGGCAGGTCGACGAGCGTACCAGCGTGATGCTGGCCTTTGCCGACGATCAAGCACTGTTGGAGCACGCGCGCCCCCTCGTGCCACCTGGGGCCACGATTATCTTGCTGGGTGACCGGGGCTTTCGCACCACCAAGCTCATGGATTGGTGTGATCAAGATCCCAACTGGCACTTCCGTCTGCGCTTGAAAGGCGATCAACTCGTGAGACTCCCGGATTATCAGCACGCCCAAGCCGTGAGTACCGTGCGCCTGAAACGCGGAATGGTCCGCTTTCTGCACGGAGTCTGGCTGGGGGGCGAGAGCTACGGCCCGATCGAGATGGCCATGGCCTGGGCCGACACCCCGGAGGCTGAACCCTGGTACATTGCCAGTGATGAAACCGCCGCCCGCCAGACCTTGACCGAGTATGGCCTCCGGATGGACGTGGAAACTGTCCACTTCTACTTGAAGACCCGGGTCGGGCTGGAAGACTGCCGTGTCCAGTCCTCCGAGGCGGTGGACAAATACATGGTCGTCGTCCATTTGGCCTGGGCCTATGTGGAACAACGGTTCGCTCAGCAACGGTCCGCCCAGGTCAGAACATACGGCGACATCCTTCGGCGGCATCGGGACGAACAGGCCATCGCTTGGCTGATGGGCGCCAGCCAGATGGCCATCGAAACCGGCGACCCCCAAGCGGTTCTTCGGCGGTTCTTACGCTTGGAAGCCCTGCCGGCTTAGTCCCTGATGAACTGCCAACCTGCGCCTCGCCGGGGTTCAAACCGACACCGGGTAGCACAGCATCTAATCGTGATCATTGACACCACTGTTCGATCAACTGCAAGGTCTCTTGAGACCGCCGCCCCCGCTGTTTGGGTGGTTCCCAACGCGGCGGCGGAACTTTGAAAGCGAACAGTTCGGCCATCGTCCAGATATGGTCGGTCAAACCAGCCGCAATCGCCGGGGTACGCTGGACCCAGCGATGACCGAAGCGGCCCACCGAGAGGCGCAATCGCAGGCTTTTATGACAGTCGCAGAAGTTGTACAGGCAACCGACTCCATACATCCCACTGACCAGGGTCTCAGCCTTGCGGGCCAGGGTGCGCGTGCGGCGGGTCAGGCTCGCAAGCCGCTGGCGGAAGGTGGCATTGAGCCGCTCGATAAAAGCGGTGTTGATCCCGCCCGCTCCTTGGGAGGCCTGGATCAGACGCCGGATCATTGCCTGACGGCCCTGAACGATGCGCCGGTCAATGTGCAAATGATCGGCGAAACGCTGTTTGACCACGTGGACAATAGCGATGTTGGGCCAGGCAACCAGCTTCGGGCGTCCTTTTTCACCCCTGCGGCGGGGCAGGGCCGTCCGGAAAGCCGCTTGGAACGCTGTCACGTAGCTGGCCAAACCATCTACGGCCAACAGCAAGGGACGGCACAAGGCGATTGCGCGAACCTGCTCGGCCAGGCTTTGGATCAAGGTCAGATCCCGCTTGGCGCTGATCACGCCACCCAACCACAGCCGGGTGGGGATCATCAGCGCCAGGGCCATCCAAAAGGTTCCTTTTTGGGTCTTGACTTTGATCTCATCGGCTTGCACCTGCTCCAAATCCAGTTGGGCGCGGCCTACGCTGTGTTCATGCACCTTCTGGCAGTGCTGACCCGCCCGCTGCCACCCGTCCCGAACCGTGCGCTCATCCAAGCCAAACGCCTTCACAATCGCCTGCAGCGGACAGCCATAAGCCAGCAAAGCAATCACCAGCATGACCATCTCCGCACTCGTCCGCAGCCGGTAGAAAATCGTGCCTTTGGTGGCCGTAAAGGTTTGTTCGCAAACCTCGCAGCGGTAGCGCTGCTCCTGCCGGCTGTGGATTTGAATGTTGCCTTTTCCGCTCTGGCCTCTTGCCGGACACTCAATATTCGGGCAAAATACATCTTGTGGGTTCACTTGGTTCCCTCCTGGTTGCTTGGACACTTCCAAGAGGGTGCCAGTGAACCCCGTTTTTATCAAGTCCTTTCTTCAATCACGCTTTAGTGGAGTGCTACCCGACACCGAGCTCCGGTCGTTTTCGCGCGCCTTCAGCCGCTCAACAAACGATCAGTTGTTGTGTTGTTAAGGCAATTTTCGCCAGAGTCCAGTAATCAGGTTGCATAGACCTCCCGTGGGCTGCTGTCTTGGAAGCGCGGACTATTGAGCAGGCTGCGCACGGTCACTTTCTCCTGGGCACTCAAGGCGCGCGCTGAAGGCGGCCGCTCGACCGATGGCATCTCATTCGCTGGTTGTTGGCGGGTACGGTAGAGGGTGCTGCGTGGCACTCCCCGCGCCTCACACGCGGCGGCGACCCCTACTCCCTGACCGAGTGCTTCGGCGGCTTGGATCATGGCTGCTCGTCCGCTTCGCTCGCCGCCAACGACAGCCCCAACCGCTGCGAGAGTTTTTTTGGACCTCAATGATCGTCTCGGCCTGCGCCAGACGCGCCTGCAACCGCTCGTTCTCGCGCCGCACGGCCGCCAGTTCTGCCTCGCATACGTCCTGCTGGGGCTTGCGTCCCCGTTGCTGTGGCATCAGGGCCTGCAAGCTCCCCTTGGCGCGCTGCTCACGCCACTTGGCAAACAACGAGCCATAGATCCCTTCGCGCCGCAACAACGCCCCAAGCTCGCCGCGCTCACGGCAGGCGTCGGCCGCTTCCAAGAGCCGCACTTTCTCCGCGGCGCTAAACCGGCGCCGTGTCGCCTTCGGCCGCACTTCTGGGTCAGGCGGCTCCGGAAACGGCTTCTCTTGAAGGATGGAACGGCGGCCGTTCTGCTCACTCATCGTTGTTCTCCCTCGGCCCTCGCCACTAATTTTGCAGGCAGAGTTGTCTCACCTATTGTGACACAGAGGGCTGACGCCAATCGTTAGGCCGCTGGACGGAATACTCGACCTACGTTCACCCCGACCAGCTCTGTAAGTCTAGAGAGCCGGTCAAGAAATCCCGGTGGGGGCGGGAACAGACTTCCGAAGTCTTGTTTGCGGCAGGTGCGCGCCTCGATCACCCCCGTCGGAGCGCGTTTTGGGCCAGCACGGTCCCCACCAGACTTCGGAAGTCTGAGGACTTGACCGATGCTCTAGGCCGATGAAAACGACCGCCCTCAACCAAAAAGGTCAAAGATGGCCCCTTGCGGTTTACAGAATCGGGAAGACTTGTGTAAAATACTTGCGGCCCTCCAGACTATCATAGCAGCTTGGGGTTAGCCATCCGATTGAATCGTCGTCAGAAATACGGCACGGGTTTGGCTTTGCCGTAAAAAGCTGCCCGGAGAACATAGTTATGCAAGCATATCGCCTCGAAGCAAAGGTCCAACAAGGAGGCCAGTTGACCCTTAGCAGTCTGCCCCTCCAGGCCGGGGAAGAAGTCGAGGTCATTATTCTGGTCCGAACGCCCAAAGCACAAGTTAAAAAGCCCTATCCCTTACGAGGTTTGCCCCTAACCTATCTCAACCCGACTGAGCCAGTGGCCCCATCTGATTGGAACGTTTTGCAGTGATTGTCCTGGATACCCATATTTGGGTGTGGTGGGTTCACGCTGCCCCACAATTGCCCCCAGCCTATGGAGCGCATACTTCCGCAGGTGCCGTTTCTGAGCTTCTGGGCTGGGCTTGATGATGGTCTTGAAGCCTTGTCGGCTCTGGGACTTCCCCACCGGGTATTGGCGGATATGGAAGCCCAGGAAGTCGAACCCCACGTGGCCCTCATGAGGCTGGAGGGTGTGGGTGATGCCGGTCTCGGCCGGCTTCAGGTTCAGGCCCATTCCGGCCAGCCACTCTTGCAGAAACGCCTGGGCCTGTTGGATGACCGCCAGGTCGTGGTGGAGCCTCACCAGGTCATCGGTGTAACGGATAAGGGCGGGCTTCTGTCGGCCAGGGCAAGCGGCGGCCAAGTCCTGCTCCATAGCATGCAGCGCGATATTGGCCAGCAGGGGTGAGATGACACCGCCCTGAGGTGTGCCGGCTTCGGCGGGGAAAAGCTTCCCATCCTCGAAGATGCCCGCCTTCAGCCAGCCCCAGAGCAGCCTGGTGATAACGGGGATGGCGGAGAGCTTGGTCAGCAGGGCCGCATGGGAGATTCGGTCGAAGCATTTCTCGATGTCGGCGTCCAGCACGTACTTGGGCTTGAGGCGGATGGAGTTGAAGACGGCTTCGATGGCGTCGTAAGCTGAACGTCCTGGTCGAAAACCGTAGGAGTTGGGCTCGAACTTGGCCTCCCACTCCGGCTCCAGGGCCAGCTTGACCAAGGTTTGCAAGGCCCGGTCACGCATAGTGGGAATGCCCAGGGGGCGCTGTTCCCCATTGGGCTTGGGGATGTAGGCTCGGCCGGTAAACGACAATTAGAATTACGCATCGATGACAATTAGAAATGCCCACGAGCAGGCAGTAGCCGTTACACTCTTCCCCGATCAAAATCGGATTGGTGGAGGGAAGATGACAGCTACGGATGCCCAAGTGAGGCTCATCATGAGAGAACGCAATCAAGGACGAACCCAAGAACAAGCGGCCGTCAAAGCCAACCTGCGCAGCCGCAAGACGGTCAGCAAATACGAACGGCTGGGGAAACTGCCCAGCGAGTTGAAACAAGAGCGGACCTACCGGACCCGCTGCGATCCCTTCGAAAGCGACTGGGGTGAATTGGAACAGATGCTGAAAAAAGCGCCTGAACTGGAAGCCAAAACGCTGTTTGACTGGTTATGCGAGCACAGCCCAGGCAAGTACCAGGAAGGCCAGCTGCGGACCCTGCAGCGGCGAGTGAGCACCTGGCGGGTGTTGCACGAGCAGCAACTGCTGAGTCTGGAGCAGGTGCATCGGCCGGGGGAGGTGCTGCAGACGGATGGGACCTGGATGAGTGATCGTGGGATCACGATCCAGGGGGCAGCTTTTCCCCACCTGCTGCGACACAGCGTCTTGCCTTACTCCAATTGGGAATGGGGGCGGGTGGTGCAATCCGAGTCGCTGCTGGCCATCCGCCTGGGGCTGCAAAGTACCCTGCTGCAGTTAGGCCACGTCCCCAAAATACATCAGACCGATAACACCACTGCCGCCACGCACAACCTGGGACCCGGGGCATGTGCCAAGCCGCTGGAAGAACGAGGGTTCAACGCAGAGTACCTGCAACTCATGGCGCATTACGGGATGAAGCCGCGCACGATCCAGGTTGCCAGCCCGAACGAGAACGGGGATGTGGAATCAGCCAATGGCGCCTTCAAGCGGGCGGTCAAACAGCACCTGCTGCTGCGTAGCACTCGCGACTTCGAAAGCCTGGAAGCATACGAGGCGTTTTTGTGGCAGATCATGGAGCAGCGCAATAGCGGACGCCAGGTCAAACTGGCCGAGGAACTGGCTCAGATGCCGCCATTGCAGGTAGCGCCCTGGCCGCAAATGCGGGAAATGACAGTCCGGGTGGGCAATAACGGCATCTTGCGGGTGCTGAACAACGGCTACACCGTCCCCAGCGGCTTGAAGGGCAAACCCGTGAAGGTCAAGGTGTATGAATGGCGGATCGAAGTCTGGTACGCCGGCAAACCGGTGGAGAGGCTCGCCCGCATGACCGGGGTGCAGCGCTACCAGATCAACGACCGGCATGTGATTGACACCCTGCTGCGCAAGCCTGGCGCTTCCGCAACTACCGTCATCGGGAGGAACTCTTCCCCCGCGCCGTTTTCCGGCAGGCCTGGGAGACTCTCGACCGGCGCTTCTCACCCCGCAAAGCGGATCTGACCTACCTGCGCATCTTGAAAGTGGCAGCGAAAGGCTTGGAGACGGATGTGGCCAATGCACTGGAACGGCTGTTGGCCTCGGGGCAGGATTGGGATGATGACAGCGTCGCCGCGCTGGTGCAGCCGATCTCCACCCGCTTACCGGATCTGCTCCAGCCAGCCGTGAACCTGGCGGATTACGACCAATTGCTGAGTCAAGGAGCAGGCAGCCATGTCTCAGCTTGACACCATCCGCCAGCATCTGCACACCCTGCGCATGCCCACAGCCGTCCAGATTGTGGACGGCCTGCTGGCGACTGGCCGACAGGAAGATTGGTCGCTGGAGACCTTTCTGGCGGAACTGCTGGAGCAGGAGATGGACGGCCGCAGCCAGCGCCGGATCGAACGGCTGCAGAAAGCCTCCCACCTGCCTGCCGGTAAAACCCTGGCTAACTTCGACCAGGAACAGCTCCCCTTGCGCCTGCGCCGCCTGCTGTCCCAGTTGTGTACCGGCGAATTCGTCGATCGCGCTGAGAATTTACTGGTATTCGGTTTGCCTGGCCGTGGGAAGACCCACTTCTCAGCGGCCGTGGGGCATGAACTGGTCAATCTCGGTCGCAGCGTCCTCTTCACCCCCACCTACCGCCTAGTCGATACGCTGCTGCGGGCCAAACGCGACCTGCTCCTGGAACAGCAACTACGTCTCCTGGACCGGTTTGAAGTCCTCATCCTGGATGACATTGGTTACGTTCAGCAGTCGCGGGATGAAATGGAGATCTTATTTACCTTACTTGCCGAACGCCACGAAAGACGCAGTGTGGTCATCACCTCCAACCTGGTCTTCTCCCAATGGAATCAGATCTTCAAAGACCCCATGACCACTGCCGCCGCCATCGATCGCGTCGTCCACCACAGCATCATTGTGGAATTTGGAAAGGAGATGCCCAGTCACCGAGCTGCTCAAGCGGCTCAGCACCAGCAAGAATCTTCAGAAATGACACCGGCCTGAATGCGCAAGACTCACCTACAGAAGCAGGCTATCGTGGACACGAATGCTTTCGTGCCCTTAACCATTATGGGCACTTCTAATTGTCGTCATTGGTAAATCTAATTGTCGTTGACAGCTCGGCGGATAGGGTTGGCCTTATGGCGCCGGTTGCGTAGCCTATTCACCAGCTTCATGCGTTGTACTGGGGTCAGGCTGGCGACACCGTCCACGCCTGGGGTACGTTTCCCTCGGTTGTCCTGGGATACCTGGCACGCGGCCAGGCATCTTGCTGAAAAGGAGCGAAGCAGCAGCCGTTGGAGGTTGCGGACACGCTTGAAATCACCACGGCGAGCGGCTTGATAGATGCGCTTTTGGAGTCGGAAGACGTTGCGCTGGAACTTCTTCCAGGGTAACGTCTGCCAGTCCTCAGTACGCTCTCTGGCGTCTGCCATAAGACCTGAACTCCTGGAGTACCTCTATCTTCCCATCGTTCGTGCCCACGTCAGCGTATCCCCAAGCTTTCCTTGAGGCCTTTGCTTCTTGGGCAATCTCTTCCGCCGGTGGCATACGGCCGGTTGCCTGCTCGGTGTATCGGCGACCACCGAGAGCCGCAGGCGGGTTACCCTGTTCCGTGTGTCCATTTGGCGTGACCGTAGGGCGATGCTTTACGTCGGATCTCATCGGGGTGGACGTCTGGCAGGAATGTGGCTGCCTGACCTGAGACCATTCCCGTTTTGGGTCCAGCCGCTAACCGGCGTAGGCTGGTTCTCCATGACGACGCCTCAGCGCACCTTCACTTGCGTTGTCCCCAGTCACCTGCTCAACGGTGTGACGCCGTCCGGTTCGGCATTGACCGCCTTTCCTTCCCGCTTCCCACGCTTGATAACCAGTCTCACGCGGGGGGAAGGTGCTGTCACCTCGTCCACCAGAGGGGCAGGAGTTGATGGAACCCACCGATTGTGCTATCACCGCACCTGCATGGACACACAGTTACGAAAGTCCGATGCGACTTTCGTCGCTCATCCCCCGCCCCAAAGGGCGGTTTCGGGCGAACAGGTCGCACACACCCGTTGCAGCCGACGCGGGGGCCCGAGGCTCCATACCACGTCGTGAGCGAAGCCGGGCGTTGATCCTGCACCGCCCCGCGCGGCTGAACTTCGCCGCCAGGCCGAACCCCAAGATCGGGTAGAGGAACAGGTCCCGTTTTGGCCCAAGATCAAGGCCCAAGTGGGTTGAGTCGGGTTCGGCCTGGCACCCGTTGGAGCCGCCGAATGAGGGATAGTGGCGCATGGGCCCATTTCTGCCGGCGGCTCAACTACCCTTTGGGCGGCTTGTCGCAATCAGAACCAGCACTCACTGAAACGGATTATGAATATCTTGTTTCTCTACCATATGCTCCGCATAGGTGGGATCCCTGTCAGACTAGACAGCACAGGCAAAGGGCAGGCCCTGGCCGCCACGCTGCGCACCAACCAGCAGCGGCTGCAGCAGGTCGCCCACCGCTTGGCGCACCCCTTCGACCTGCTCCCGGCAGACACCCCCACGGCTCAGATTGGTCCACGGCTGCGCACCCATCTCCATGGCGTGGTGCTGGACTGGAGCGCCACCCCGGGGCAGACCCCCGTGGAGCGCCCCTTTGCGCTCAAGGGCCTCGACGTGCTCACCGAGTGGGGACCGGATCGCTTCCATTGCGATCGGATTCCTGACCTGCCGCCCAGCAATACCGCCCTCGAAACGCTGTTTGGCGAGTTGCGCCGTCATCAGCGTCGCCTCACCGGCCGCCAGCAGACCGCGCCCCTCCAGCGCCAGGCCCATCTCTTGATCTGGCGTCTGGCCACCTCCTTCGAGCACTTGTGCGACCGCCTGCGCTCGGTGTCGGATGAGGCCCGTCAGACCGCGGCGCGCTTCGTCGCCGCCGCCGAGGCGCGCTCGCGCTGGTTGCTGTCCGTGCGCCGTCGGCCCGCGACCGCGACGGCGGCCCTCGTCGCGGAGTTTCTCGACCTGCTCGCGTTCCCAACCGCGGCCGCCCTCCCCCTGGCTGCCTGAACCTGTGTCAAGTAGTCAGACAGGGTCTGGAAGGATCAATCCGGGCATGTGGAGCGCCCAAATGAGTATGAATGTACCACCCCTTGATAGACCGATCGTCTCGCCTGTGCTCGTCGGGCGGACGTGGGAACTGGTGACACTTGAACGGGCCTTGCGCGCGGTGCAGCACGGTCAAGGTCAATGCATCGTTCTCGCCGGCGATGCCGGGGTGGGGAAAAGCCGCCTGTTGATCGAAATCCGTCAGCGCGCAGAGGCTCAGCATTTCCTGACCCTGCAGGGCGCCTGCTTCGAGCCCGACAGCTCCTTTCCCTATGCTCCCCTCGTGGATACCCTGCGGATCCACCTGGCGCAATGCGCGCCTCCCAACATCCGGGCGACCCTCGGCCCGCTCGCCTCGGAAATCGTTAAACTCCTCCCGGAGCTGGCCCTCAGCCTGCCCGATCTCCAACCGACCCCCGCGCTCGACCCTGAAGCCGAGCGACGGCGCCTCTTTGAATCGCTGATCCAATACTTCATCCGCCTGGCTGCCACGCAGCCGCTGCTCATCATCCTGGAAGACCTGCACTGGAGCGACAACATCAGTCTGGATTTCCTGCACCTCTTCGCACGCCGGCTCTCGGCACATCCGATACTCCTGCTGGCCAGTTACCGGCGGGATGAAGCGCCGCCGCGTCTGACGCATCTGCTCGCCCAATTCGACCGCGAACGCCTGGCAGGCGAGATCACCCTTGCCCCGCTCACCCGCGCCGAGGTGGATAGCATGCTGCGCGCAATCTTTGACCTGCCCGCGCCAATCAAGGCCGAGTTTCTCGATCTGCTGTATCCACTCACGGAAGGCAACCCTTTCGCGATCGAAGAGGTGCTAAAAGCGTTGATTACAGCCGGGACGATTTTGTACACAGCCGGGCGGTGGGAGATCAGGCCGCTTGAGGAACTGCATATTCCACGCAGTGTACAGGATGCGGTGCAGCGCCGTACGGCGCAATTGGGCCCCGTGGCGCAGGAGGTGTTGACCCTCGCAGTGGTTGCCGGGCGACGTTTCAGTTTTGCCCTCCTACGGGAGTTGACCGGCCTGAAAGAGCAGCAACTGCTCCAGGTTATCAAGCAACTGGTTGCCGCGCAACTGGTGGTCGAGGAATCGACTGACCAATTTGTGTTTCGCCATGCCCTGACGCGCGAAGCCGTGTACGCCACGCTGCTTCAACGGGAGCGCGCAGCGCTGCATCAGCGAGTCGCGGAGACGCTGGAGCGCGTCTCTGCGCATGCGCTCGACCGGCATGAGGGTGATCTGGCCTATCATTACTATGCGGCCGAAATGTGGGCGAAGGCGCTCCAGTACGCGCGGCGCGCCGGGGAACAGGCCCAGGCCCTGTACGCGCCGCACGAGGCTATCGCGCAGTTCAATCGCGCGCTGGCAGCTGCCCAACGCATGTCCCTGCCGCCTCCGATGGACCTCTTGCGCGCGCGGGGACGGGCCTACGAAACGGTGGGCTATTTTGAAGCGGCGCGCGGCGATTACGAGCAGGTGTTGAGCGCAGCACAGGCGGCACATGACGGCGCGGCGGAATGGCAGGCGCTGATCGACCTGGGCTTTTTGTGGGCCTCGCGCGAGTATGCCTGGACGGGCGAGTATTTCCAGCGCGCATTGGAACTCGCGCGCACGCTGGGCGATCCCGCCACGATCGCGCATAGCCTGAACCGGCTCGGTAATTGGTACGCCAACGTCGAACAACCGGGCGAAGGCCTGCGCTACCACCACGAGGCGTTAGACCTGTTCCAAGCGCTGAACGACCAGCGCGGCCTAGCCGAAACACTCGACCTTCTCGGCATGGCCAGCCAAATGAACGGCGATGTGATTCAATCGTATAGCGCCTACCGGCGCGCGATCGACCTCTGGCGTGACCTGGGCGATCGCCGGGGCCTCGTCTCCAGCTTGGCGGCATCCCTGCCTCTCTGTGCCGCGAATTACCTGCATAACCTGGATGTGCCAGCGACTGGTCTGGCGGAAACCACAGGTGCAGGGGAAGAGGCGGTCAGGCTCGCGCGTGAGATTGGTTGGCGTGCCGGCGAAGCCTTTGCACTGTTCAATCTGGCGCTGTGCCTGGGGCCGCTGGGCGAGTATGCCGAGGCGCTCGAGGCGGCCCAAACGGCGCTTGTGTGTGCGGAAGAGATCCAGCACCGTCAATGGATCACCGCCGCGCATGCCGTCTTGGGAATGCTGTATCTGGATGTGCTGGCCTTCGACGCGGCACAATCGCACCTCGAACACGCGCGAGCCCTGTCCGGTGCGGTCGGCTCGCGCTTCTGGACGGGTGTCACGAGTGGCTATCTCGCCGTGACCTGTGCGGCGCAGAGCGGATTCGAACGCGCGGAAGCGATTCTGAATGACGCGCTCGCGAATGACACGCCGATGCGAACACAAAACCAGCGGTTGTGCTGGTATGCGCGAGCTGAACTGGCCCTGGCGCGTGGCCAGACCGAAACCACGCTGCGCATCGCCGACGGGCTGATCGCGTCGGCGCGGCATGTGACGGCGCAGACGGTCATTCCGCGCGTGTGGGCCTTGCGCGGCGAGGCTCTGGCCGCGTTGGGCAACATGTGTGAGGCTGAGACCGTATTGCAAGCGGCACAGGCGGCGGCATTCGAGCAGGGAGTGCGGCCACTGCTGTGGCGGATTCACGCTGCGCTCGGCAAACTGTACCAGGCCCAGGCGCGCCGGGATGACGCGCAGGCGGAGTGCTCCGCCGCGCGCGAGATCATGCAAAGCCTCGCCACAAACATACCGAATGCAGCGCTACGCCGCACCTTTATCGAGCGGGCGATGGCACTGCTGCCACACCTCCCCGTGCCTTCAACTGCGCGCACCGAGAAGCAAAAGTTCGGCGGGCTGACCGCGCGCCAATGCGAGGTGGCGGCGCTGATTGCGCAGGGCAAGTCGAATCGCGAGATTGCAGATGAGCTGGTCATCCGTGTGCGGACAGTCGAGGCGCATATCACACGCATATTCAACAAACTCGGTTTCTCGTCCCGTGCGCAGATCGCTGTGTGGGCGGTGGAGAAAGGATTAGCACGGGCAACCCGAGACGACGAGCCCTGACCTGACGCGCACTGGTATCCCAAGAAGACAGAGCCAGGTGCGCTCTGTCTCCTTTTTTGTTCGGTCAGCCGGTCAGCATTGTTCGGTAAGGGTTGTCGAAAGTGTTCGGTTTTCCACGACGACAGGCACGCCGGATTTTGCTAAACTGGCCACAGGAATCCGAAACAAAGCAAGGAGGTTCGATGAGGTTGGCTTGGCGCTCGGCGCACAGGTCGGCGAAGCACGCTGACGCGAGATCATCCTGGGCGCGGGGTTCAAGAGCTTCCGCCGCGCGGCAGAGACGCCGTTTAACCGTGTGTTGGAAGCCCGCCCTTGATAACCCGTGCTGGGAATGAGGGCCTCGACACCCCGCCGCCAAGGAAGCCATAGCACGCTCCACCGGTCAGCCCGACATCTTATCTACGAGGAGGTTCAGTGATGTCCAAGCTCCAGGCAGTGCAGAAGGACGCTCTCACCGAAGCTGCATCCAGTCCCGGCATTACCAGGGACCTTGCTTTCAAGGGCGAGGGGCTGGTGGTCCTGCGCTCCCGCGTTGACCCAGGAACCGTCTCCGGCTGGCATCATCACGGAGACTACACGGTGTACGGTTACGTCGTCTCCGGCACGGCTCGTCTCGAGAGCGGCCCGGGTGGGCGAGATGCGATCACCGTCGGTCCCGGGGGATTCTTCTCCGTCCCGCCCCACACCGTGCATCGCGAGATGAATCCATCTGCCACCGAGGGCGGGGAGGTCATCCTCTTCCTCCAAGGGACCGGGCCGACGGTTGTCAATGTGGAGGGGCGGGATTCGACCTAGAGGCACAGATGCGTGGCGACAAGAGCAGAGCAATTTTGAACGCTCGTTTTGTTCTTACACTCGCACCGATATACACCGACGGCGCAGCTGAATACTGATTGTTCGGCTGCTTCGATGGCCATACCTGCGCGTTGATCTACAAGTTAGCCTGGGTGTTCGGCCACACGGAGTGGATGTGATCGAGCTCCAGGCCGGGAAAGGGAGGTAGACTCATGTCCGTCATCTTCTTCGTTCGGATCAAGTCCAACCTGGAGCCTGAGGAGTTCGAGCGGCGGCTGCTGGAGCGCCGTCCTCGCTTTCGTGAGGTGCCCGGACTCCAGCAAAAGGTCTACGGCCGCGATCCCCAGACGGGCGACGTGTGCGGCATCTACTTCTTCGAGAGCGCGGCGGCGCTGACCGCGTTCCAGGAGACCGAGCTGGCCCGCACGATTGCGAGCGCCTACGAGGCCGTAGACGTCCGCCGAGAAACCTACGAGGTGTTGTTTGCGCTGTGGCCTGAACGGGGACCGCTGAGTGCAGCGACACGCTAAGCCGAGGCGGGCAACGGCTGGCAGCAGGCCGGCATGCTCCCCCTGGGCATGCCCTGCTCGCCGCCTGACCGACGGATGCAGGCGTCGCCTGCATCCGTCGATTACGTCCCGCCAGCAGCTATGCCGCTGCGCGCGCCTGATCCTTCCCCATATGCCTATGTGTACCGCGGTGGTAGGGAAAGCACACGATGAGAATGCGCGCGCATGTGCAGAATAGCCTTGGGAGTCACCAGGCGGAAGGAGATTGTGAGGTCGTGGTAGCCGAGCTGTTGCAGGGGAAGGCGGGATCGCCGCACTCAAGCCCACCGCCGGGCGCGTGCCGCGAACCGGCCACATCCCCTTCCTCGAGTTCGGCGCTACCGAAGCGTTCACCCAAGTAGGCCCACTGGCACGCCGGGTCGAGAACCTGAGCCTGATTCTGCCGATCATCGCCGGGCCAGACGGTCTCGATCCGGCGGTCGTTCCCATGCCCCTTCGGGATCCGACGTCGGTCGAACTGAAGGAACTGCGCGTCGCCTACTACATCGATATCGGGCTCGCACCACCGCCGTCGACCGAGACGTGCGAAGCCGTGCGGGCAGCTACTATCGGTCTGGCCACGGTCGGCGCCAGCGTGCGAGAAGAGCCCCCGCCAGGCGTGGAGACAGCCCCGAGCTTATGGAGCGAGATATTCGTCGCCGACGGCGGAGCGGGCATGCGGAGGCTACTGGAGAAGCTAGAACATCGGTCAAGTCGTCGTTGCGCAGGTGAGCACGTGGTTCGTAGGAGGGGCGCACGGCCGTGCGCCCCTCCGAACCTGAAAGCACCTTCATTGCACATTTCCAATTGAACCTGACCATCGCTGTCCGGAGCCGGGCGATTGAAATCGCGGCTGGGGGCCTCCGGCCGGGCGGGCCCCTCCGGGCCCGCGGTTCGTCAGCGTCGATTGGAAAAGGGCAAGAGCGACTTAAGAACGATTGCACTTGTGCGGGAAGGACTATAATCCAGTCGGCTTCAGCCGACTTTGGCTATCAGCCCTGGAATTCATTCCTGGGCGGCCGGGCGGTGGCTCCGGGCAGACGCCCGGTGTGTCAGATTCATTTGGAAAAGGGCAACAGCGCGCACTACGAACCTGAAAGCACCTTCACAAGGTGCTTTGCAATCGTCTCGGTGACTACTTGACCGGCGCTCTAGGCACAAAGCAGATGCACCCGTTCCTTGAGTGGACCCAGCAGGGAGAGGATCTGCGGACCTCGGAGTCTAGCCAACTGCTGACCCGCTGGAACCAGCTGCGGAGCGACGGCCTGGCCTTTCTCGAGAAGTACGACGTGATCATTTGTCCCGTGAACGCGACGCCGGCCACGCTCCATGATGAGCCCACACCGTTCCAGTACGTCTACCTGTACAACCTCTTGGGATGGCCCGTCGCGGTTGTGCGCTGTGCAACCGCACCGCAAGGTCTGCCGATCGGCGTGCAGATCGTCGCCCATCCCTGGCGCGAGAATGTGGCGCTGGCAGTCGCGGGCTTCTTCGAGGACACCTTCGGCGGCTGGCAAGAGCCGCCACTTTGAGGAGACGGGCTCGATCCCCGCCCAGCTCCACCATCCTCAGCCTCCCAGCTGAGACTCCGTATAACGGCGGTGTAGCACTTCCCCTTCGAACTTCCCACGCTGGTTTTGGGCGGAAGCAGCCGCCGATAAAGCCTGCGAGCTGATCCGGACGGCTAGACGTACCTTGCGCAATCAGACAACCGTGATCCAGAATCGCCAGGTAATCGGCGAGCGCCTGCGCCTCCTCCATGTAGTTGGTGGTGAGCAAAACCGTCTTGCCCCCATGCGCGATCTGGCGTATCCGCTCCCACAGTGCCGCGCGCGATTGAACGTCAACGCCGAGCGTCGGCTCATCCAGCGCAACGACGTCAGGGTGCGTCAACAAGGCGCGTGCCAGCGCGAGCCGTCGCTGCATTCCGCCCGAGTACATACCCACACGGTCATGCTGGCGCGATGTCAAACCAACCAGGTCAAGCACTTCGGCGATGCGTGTGGCGCGGTCGTGCTGGGGGACATTGTACAGGCGCGCGTCAAAGAGGAGATTCTCTTGGGCGGTCAGGTCGTTGTAGAGGGCGGTTTCCTGCGGCACAACGCCCAGTATCGCCCGCACCCGCGCCACATTTGCGGTCACGTCCACCCCCTGGACAAACATCGTACCCGAAGTAGGTTTCAGCAGCCCGCAGAGCAGATTGACGGTAGTCGTCTTGCCTGAACCGTTTGGTCCGGGCAAGCCAAACACCTGTCCGCAACCGGTTCCCGGGCTGGACGGCAACAGTCGATGGGCAGCCCGCCGCGGTGGCGCGGGCCAATCTGTTTGCCCGCGCACTTGCCATCCCCGGGCCGGGCGTGCACGAGGTTCGCTTCCGCTACCGGCCCCACAGCGTCGTGCTCGGCGCGGCCATCACCGTGCTGGCGCTGCTCGCCTCGATAGGTCTCCTGCGGGCAGGATGGATCGCGGCGTCACAGACCCAAGCCCGCAGTTCGCCTGAGTAGGCATCGTCGCCACCCCCCCAGGTCTTCCTCGTGCAGCCGTTGGACCATCCGCCGATGGTCCGTGAGTGGCTCCACAAGTACGTGGAACAGTATAGATTAACCCTCTTGCGCCGATGGCACGGTGTGCTTTATACTCCTTGCATCTCCCCAGAGAATAGTGTTGTTTCAACCGTGTTGTGATGGGATCGGACACGTGCGGCCGCGCGTGTCCGATCCCATCAGTTGATACGTGACAAGACAATAGAAAAGAACCTTGCGGAAAGCTCGTAGGGTCGGCGCCAAGAGGGTGGTCGTCGGTCTCATCCCCGAGCGATGGGGATGATGCGGAACCGGTTCCGCATCATCCCCTACTGGAGCGGATGAGACCGAGTGGACGCCGCATAAGCCGCCAGATAGGGGATTATGCCGAATCTTGTCGGTGGAATAACAAGTTGGGCGGCTGGCCTCAGGGCATCTAACCGTTACCACTGCGTTTTGACCCTTCAACTTTGAGAGGATGGTATGTTCAAGTTGGGTGCTTTCGTCGTGTTGTCAGCCGGCCTCATCTACACATCGCGGGCCTCGCTCCGTGCGCCGCGCTCGCATGGCTTCTATCGTTTCTTTGCGTGGGAGTTCATTGTCGCCCTGTTCCTGCTCAACGTCGACGTCTGGTTCCGCGACCCATTTTCTTGGCACCAGCTTATTTCTTGGTCTTTGCTCATTGTCTCCATCGTCCCGTTGACATTCGGGGTTCACTCTTTAGCCACCACAGGCAAACCAGTGAAACGCCGAGAGGATGACGCTCAACTGCTGGCTTTTGAGAAGACCACCACACTGGTCACCACGGGCATCTATCAGTATATTCGCCACCCACTCTACAGTTCACTCCTGTTATTGGCCTGGGGGGTGTTTTTCAAAGCCCCGGCCTGGTCAGGTGCACTGCTGGTGCTGGCGGCGACTCTGTTTCTACTTGCCACGGCCAAGGCAGACGAGGCCGAATGTATTCGCTTCTTTGGGTCTTCATATCAAGCATGCATGAAGCAGACCAAGATGTTCGTGCCTTTTTTGTTCTGATGAGTCGGAATGGTCATGAGTCATCACTACCATTTTGCCATGGGTGGGCGCGGCCCAACACGCCCACCCAGCGGACGGCTTCGCCTCCCCTTCGCTTCGCTCAGGGTCGGCTCGCCGCCGCTGATGCCGAGCGTTGGATGGAAACCCTCGACAAGGTGAGGAGTCCGGAGTCCTGGCCTTGTGATGGTATGTCCAGGCTAGAAAGGGCTGAAACCGGCAGGTATTCTGGCTGCCGAACCGCCGGATGCACCATCCGGCGGGAGCGGCTGAGTTGCTACCAAGGAGAATAGAACCATGGAAAGGAAACTTATCTCTGGTCGCCGGCGAGTGCTGTTCGCTCTCGCCCTGTTGGTCCTGGTTCTACCCGCCCTGACCCTCACGGCCAGCGCGGGCCGCCCGGTAGGAACGCCGTTCCCGATCAGTGCCGGGACGAGTTCCGAGGCAAGCCCGGCTGCTGTCTACAGCAGCCAGTCGCAGGAATACATGGTGGCCTGGTACAATGACCTGCCAGGTAACGACGACATCCACGTGGAGCGGGTATCGAGGGATGGCAAACTGCTCAAGCATACCTGCGTCGCCTGTGGTCCGGGAGCCGAGCGCCGTTATCCGGACATAGCCTACAACAGCAAGAACAACGAGTATCTGGTGGTGTGGGTTGAAGAGGACCCCAGTACCGGCCTTAATTACGTCAAAGGGCAGCGTCTCGCGGTAGACGGAACACCAAAGGGCAGCCCAATCAACGTCTTTGCTGCCGGCGCAGGCTACGAGATCCCGGCCCATCCGGCTGTGGCCTATGCGTATACTTCGAACAAGTACCTGGTCGTTTGGCAGCTACCGGTCGTCCAGCCTGGCGGCGCGGTGGAGGGTATCCTTGGCCGCATCGTCAATGCCGACGGCTCCATGCCGGACCCCTACTTCTACATTTCTGTAGGCTCCGTGGGGGCACCGGGGCAGCAGCCGGACGTGGCCTACAACCGCCACGCCAACGGATTCCTGGTCGTGTGGCAGCAGTTGATCGGAGGCACCACCTGGAGCATCTACGGCCAACTGCTCACCGGCGATGGGGGCATCCCTCCGGGCTTTGTGCCCATCCAGATCGCTTACTACGGCGTAAACTGCACAGCCCCGGCAGTGGCCGCCATCCCCACCACTCCCGTCGCGTACAAGTACCTGGTCGTTTGGGAATACGAGTACGCTCCCAATGACCGCGACATTTATGGCAAAGTGGTGGAAGAGAACGGCACGCCGTATCTCTCATCCACCCCGATCAGCACCACGGGAGATGACGAATCGGAGCCGGCCGTGGCGGGCGACGAGGCCGGCGAGCGATACCTGGTGGCGTGGAGCCAGCGCAAAGGGACAGTCGATGTTCCCATCCACGTGCAAGCCGTCAACAGGGTGGGAAACCTGGTCTACGACAAGGGCGAGTTCGGCGGCCCAACGGCGCATTACCCGGCGGTGGCTGCCGGATCGGCGGGCACGTTCCTGGTGGCCTGGCAGGACAAGGGTGTGTTTGCGACCGACACCGACATTCTCGGCCAGTTTTGGGGCAACCGGGTGTACGTCCCATTGATTTTTCGCAACTACCATTAGCGGGTTACTCATCATAGAACCTGCCATTTGTAGCCAGGCATCTGCCGGTGCACGCGAAGAGCACAATCGTAACGCCCGTGCAAAACGACCCACCGGCAAATTGCCACGTGGCGAAATCGTGGGGAGGGTGAGGCGCTGAACGACGGTCCCGATGGCTGAACGTGGCCTGAGATAAGGGCCAAGAAGCGGAGATTATGTGTGTGATGAAGAAGCGGCCGGTTCTGTATCTTGGCCTGTTTCTGGTTGCCCTGGTCATAGCGTTTCTCTTCGCCGACAGCCCGGGCACCCTGCAGGCCGGTCAGAAGGACGCCGACCAGCGGCCCGCCACACCGATGCCCGCGGGCGCAGAAGCCGCGATCTGCACCCTCGAAGACGTCAGCCCGGGCCCCGGCAGCACACCCCAGTCGCCCCCCTATGCCTCGCTGTGGGGGAAGATGCTGTCCCTTTCGACTACCGGCCTGGAAAGGGCCGTCGGCCCGGCAACCAGTTGGTCCTCCGTGAACGGCGACGTGCCGGTGGAGCACCTGGCCGCGGCCGACGAGAACGGTAAGCTGATGCTGTTCTACGCCTATCCCGGCAGCGACTGGAAAGCGGTCAATATCTCGGAGAAGACCGGCGCGACCATCGCCGTCGAACGGCCGGAAAGCTGGGTCTTTACCGATACCGTCCACGTCCTGGAGCGGTTGGCCGCGCCGGCCGCCAACGGCGACCTGATCCTCTTCACCTGGCACGCCGGCAGCGACTGGCAGGCGACGAACCTCTCCTCGACCACGGGGAAGACGATCGCCGGCCCGGTGACGAGCTGGAGCGTGCCGCTGGGCAGCAGCCTGGTGGAACACATCGCGGCGCGGGCCACGAACAACGACCTTCTCGTCTTCTGGCGCCTGGCAGGCGGCACCTGGGCGACGGTGAACGTGACCTCCCTCACCGGCCAGCAGGTCGGCGGGCCGCCGATCAGTTGGGCCTACAGCGCCGGCAGCGAATGGGCCGAGAACGTCGCGGCGCCCGCGCCCAACGGCGACCTGATCCTCTTCACCTTTCGCCCCAGCACGAACTGGCAGGCAGTCAATCTGACGCAGCTCACCGGCCAAAAGGTGGCGGACGCCGTCACTCATTGGTTCGCGCCTACCGGCCCGCGCGCCGAATACCTGGCCGGGCCGGCTCCCAACGGCGACCTGGTCATCTTCTATACCGATCCCATCGAAGGCGGCTGGCACATTCTCAATGTGACCGACATCACCGGACAGCGGATCAACGGCTCGGCCACGAACTGGCTCGTCGGAGCTGGCAGCGAGTGGTGGGAACACCTGGCCGCGCGAGGGATGAATGATCACGTCCTGGTCTTCTACCGGCCGACGGGCGGCGGGTGGAGCGTGGTGGATGTGACCAACCTGACCAGCCAGACGATCACGCGCGCGCCAACCAGTTGGGTGGTGGCCGAAGGCCCAGTGCCGGCCGAGAAGCTGGCCGCGCCGGCCTGGGACGGCCATCTGCACATCTTCATCTTCAAGCCCGACACCAACTGGACCACCGCCGACATCTCCCTCAAGGCGAACGGCCGGACCGTCTACGCGGCGGCCGAGAAGGCCGGTGTCTGGCGCTCGCGCGATTACGGGATGACCTGGGAGCAGCTCACGCGGCCCCAGCCGGGACTGGTTGGCCAGACTGTCGGCGGGCTTGATGTGCCCGTCGTGCACGACATGGCTGTGTCGCCGGCTGACCCCCACGTGGTGCTGGCGGCGACTGGGGACGACCATCGCCGCCCCTCGCGCACAGGCATCTACCGCTCCACCGACGGAGGGAACTCCTGGGCCCTGGTACACCAGTTCCGTTGCGGCAACCAGGTGCAGCCGACGTCACAGGTGATCTTCGCGCCTGGCGAACCCAACAAGCTTTACGCCGCGGGCGGCTGCAACGTGGCCGTGAGTAACGACAGCGGCCTGACCTGGCGGCCGGTCTTCACGACCACCGTCGGGACCAACCAAAGGGTCTGGCACGTGGCTGTCAGCCCGCTTCTGCCGGGCGACGTGCGACGCGCTTTCGCCTGCGGCGACGGCAACCTGTGGTATTCGGCCGACAGTGGGCAACACTGGTCCAGAGACAAAGGCGTGACCCAGGCCTTGCCAGCCGACATCTGCGCGGAGACCACGCTGGGCAATGGTGACGCCGCGCAGACGCTGGACGTGGAGCCGGGCCAGCCCGACCACGTCTACCTGGCCTATCGAAACAATGCCAACGGCCCCAGTTACTTCCACCCCGCGGATAGTGGGCCGGACGGCGTACGCTGCAACAATCCGGTCGTCTACGACAGTGACAACGACAACGCCTACGACACCGGGGAGTCACGCATCTGGGGCATACCCGCCATCGCCGGCGCCCTGCTGAAGGATGACCCGAAGATTAAGTACGTGGACAGCAACTCCAACTACGTTCTGGACGGGAACGAGGCCGTCGTCTACGACTCCAACAACAACGGCGCCTATGACGCGAAAGAGCCGGTGTTGCGCGGGACGACTCCCGCCACGAACACGAGCCTGGCGGATGATGTTCACATCAAGCACGTGGATCTGGGCACCCCGTTCGGGCCGCGTGGCTGCGGCGAAGGATCGCTGTGGTACGGCGACCTGTCAAGCTTCGACCCGGCCCGGCCTGACGAGCTGCACGGCAGTTGGTCGCAGTTGCCCGGGCCGGCGGTGTTCTGGGGCAATTCGGCCAGCGGCGCGGCCTTTGTGTACACGCACCCGACGGCACAGGGCTACCTGGTCTTCTTCGCCGACCAGGACACGCTGCATGTCAGCGTAGACAAGCCCACGGAGGGGAGCTGGCACCGGCTGGATGGCTGGGATGCCTCGGAGAGCAAGCGGAACAATAAAGGGAACTACAGTACCGTCCACGTGGACACGCACGGGCTGGCGATCTCCTCGGACTTCAACCTGACCCTCAAGCCGGTGCGGGATCAGCGATGGCCGTACAATCAGAATAAGGAGCTGGACCAATGCCTGGCCGGCCGGCTCTGGATGTCCAATGACGGCGGCGTCTATCGCTCCGACGACTGCGGCAAGACCTGGATCCCCACGCAGGCCGGGCTGAGCACCCTGGCGGCCATCAACGTGAGTGGCGTGGCCCGGCCGGGCACGGCACCGGCCCTCTACTTCGGTGCCGGCGACAACGACGACTTCCGCTCACTGGATGGCGGGGCCACATGGCGCAGCGGAGTGGACATCTGCGGCGACTGTGGCGTCTGGTTCGCCGACCCCGCGCAGCCCGATCGTGTGCTGGGGACCTCGCGCACGATCGCCGGGGCCTTCGCCGTCTACACGAACGCCGGCGGCTACCCCGATCCAGCCGTAGGTTCCCAGATGACGACCGTTCCGACTCCCCCGCCGGGCGGCTCGAACAGCGCCAAGCCCATCGAGCTGCCCGGCTACCGGCCGATCATCCAGACCCTGGTCGGCGAAGCGCCCCTGGCTCACGGCGACTACGTGTTGATCCAGGAGATCGTCCCGCCCGCGCCCAACCTGGCGCGGCGAGTGCTGTGGCGAGCCCGCGATAGCATCAACACCTCGTCGCCCTGGGCCCAAGTGGGGCCGGACTTGCCGGCCAACGCGATTGTGGTGCAGGCAGCCGGCGGGCACGCCACGCCCACGTTCTATGTCGGTGACGCCCAGCACCTGTGGCGGGGTCGCCGCGACGGCCGGGGAAACGTGAACCAGTGGCAGCAGATCGCGCCGGGAGGTGGCGCGACGGAGGCGCGCCGGTTCTTCGTCAACCCCTACAACGCCAATGAAATCTACATCGTGGACACCAACGCGGTGAGGCATTCGACCGACGGCGGGGTCACCTGGCCGGTAGACGCGCCGCTCACCAGCGCGCTGACTGCCGGCGGCGAGGTTCTGTACACCTGCGGCTCAGGGTGGTTGGACTTCGACTGGTGCGTGCTCAATGACCTCGTCTTCGACCGCCAGTCGCCACAGACGCGCTTTGCGGTGGGCCAGGCCGGCGTCTTCTATTCCGGCGACGGCACGAACTGGTTCCGCCTGGTGGATACCCGCGCCCTGCCCAGCCGGCCGGTGGGAGCCTACTACAATCCCATCGGCGATCCGAACAACCGCACCCTGTACATCGCCTTCCTGGGGCGGGGCGTCATGCGCTGTAGGCCGATCCCCGCGCAGCCGCCAGCGCCCCTCCCCACGCCCACGCCCGGTCCCCCGCCCACCTCGACCGCCACGCCCACGCCGTCGACCGGGGGCCATCCGCTCTTCGTCAACGGTGATTTCGAGACGGGTGACTTGGCGCCGTGGAGCGTGTCCGGCGCGGTGCAACTGACGGAGGAGCGCGCCCACACTGGCCAGCGCAGCGTCCGGATGGGTACCCAACTGGACGGGATTGATGAGCTGTCGCAGACAGTCTTTGTGCCAGCCGATGCTGCGACGGTCGTGCTCTCGTACTGGTGGTATATCGACTCCGTAGACGCCCAGCCCTGGGCCGACACGCTCCGGGTGCTCGCGCAATGGGATGGGGAGCGGGCTTCCCTGGAGATGTTGACGAACTCTGACCCGCAGTTCCAGTGGCGCGAGTCGCGCTTCGACCTGAGCGCCTACCGCGGGCGCGAGGTAACCCTCACTTTCCGCGGGGAGGCGAACTCCAAAGCGCCGACCCTCTTCTACCTGGATGACCTTCGACTGGATGCGTACTATCCTGAGCGGCTGTACCTGCCCCTGGTGCTGCGCCACTAGCCGGGTCGAGGGCCGGCAGCTGAAGCCGGCGTCGGCGAGCGGCAGGGTGGTGGGCCGCTCGCCAACGGCGAACCGGACGTGATCTCGGCCAACCGATGCAGCATTCTTCTGGACGGCAGCCGGTTGGATTTCAACGGCGGCCGGCTGATCTACCTTGTGGTCGGTGGCCGCCGCGCCGCCGGAAGCCGGCCTGGCTGAGCGACACCGAGGGGGTTGAGGAAGACGAAACTCCTGATCCTCTTCACCAGCCTGGCGATGGCCCTGTCGCTGATCGCAGCCGATCAGCACAGCGACGCAGCGGCCGCTGGCTCTGTCTATTACGTGGCTCTAAACGGCAACGACACCAACCCCGACTCGCCGGCCATTGATCGCGGCTCTGCGCTGGGCGCTCCTGCCGCCGATTTCGACGGCCACCCGCGGCCACAGGATGGGGATGGGGACGGCACTGCCGGGTATGACCTCGGCGCGTACGAGTTCCCCTCACCCACCCGGCTTTATCTCCCCCTCGTAACCGGGGTAGCCCAGTCTGCCCTCGGCCTCTGTTCCAACGGTGGTGAGGACTGAGGGAACGAGCGGGTGCAGACCAGAGAAGATAACATGGACACGCGGAAAATCTTAGAAAATCAGTAGTTCACGATTTGCGGTCACGACGAGGACAAGGATTTTGAGGAAGCCCTGTTCGGCTGGTTGAATGGAGGTGACGAAGCCCCATCAACCGCACCCAACAGAGAGAGCCTCATGATAGCGCAAAAAGAGCTGAGGGCCGAAGAGATACGCATGACGATACAGGAAGTAGCCCAGACACACCTACCGTTTGAAGTCGACGGCTACGTGTGCAGCAGCGAAATGATCATAGACGTGCTGATGAAGGCAGCGACAGAAGGCATCAGCCTGGATGCAGCCTGTCGGGATCTGACGGACACCGCGACGGGCAAAACGATCCGAGCGATCATCAACGAGCAGTTGAGCGTCGAGCAGCTCCGTGAGTACGAGGCTGAGATCAACGCTGCCTTGCAGGACTGGGTGCCCGAGCAGATCTTCAAGCAGAAGCTGGATGCGGCCAGCGACGAACATGATGAGCCGTTCTATGGCACGCGGCCTGAACTCAGAGCGTACACCGTGCGCAGCCGGGCGAGGAAAGGGACCACCCACTTCTTCCGCATCGCCAGTGCCCATGTCATGCATTTGGCCGCTTGGTTGCACTGGAGAACCCGAGAGATCCTCAAGTACCATTTCGGACAGAGCTTTACCTGGTAACAGCGGATGGAGCAGACCAAAGGCTCTTTTTGGCCGATGAGAGTGCTTATGGCATTCAACCACTGAGTTGGCCTGAAGATGGGCAGCTATTCTATTATGCGATGGTGACCCTTCAGGGTCGATGGGAACTCTGGGGAGTGGATATACGTACCGGGTCAACGTAGTGTAAAACATCCCTTCCCTCCCAGTATCTCATCCAGAGCGCCTCTCTTTCGCCAGATGGAGCCAATGTACTCCTTAGAGCGTGTTTGGAAAATGATTTGACAGAAATGGCCATAATACCCAAGATATGGAATATCTTCTATGGATGAGCCCGAAAGGAACCAAAGTGAGCGAACAGGCAACAGTGATCTACGAGACGGATGGGACCGATGAGCAGGATGACCTGATTGCGCCGCTGATCGAGCGCCGGTCGAAGCGCGGCCGTCCCACCAGCTTGTGCTTGCGCCTGGTATTGAATGCATTGTTCTATTTGACGCGAACCGGCTGTCAATGGCGGCTTTTGCCGAAAGATTTTCCAGCTTGGCCAGGCGTCCGGTATTCCTTTGACAAATGGACGGAGGCTGGGACCTGGCTGGAAATCAATCGTCGCCTGGTCGAACGGCGGCGGCTGGCCGTCGGGCGCATCTCGACCCCTTCAATGGGTCTGATCGCCAGCCAGTCGGTCAAAACGACAGAAGTTGGTGGTATACGCGGGATTGATGGTAACAAGCAAGTCAAAGGACGTAAACGCCAACTTGTCACCGATACGCAGGGAAACCTGTTGGGAACTCTGGTTCATCCGGCCAATACTCATGACACCGTCGGCGGCGAAGAACTCTTGGATCTGGTGCTCAATGAGTATTCATCCATCAAGAAGATCCTGGCGGATCAAGGGTATCACAGCGACCTGGTAGTGTGGCTTCAACAAGATTTTGGCGTCGAACTCGAGATTGTCGCGAAACCCGCCGATCAAAAGGGATTCGTGGTGCAAAAATATCGCTGGGTAATTGAACGCACTATTGCCTGGCTCAATCGCTATCGGCGTCTCAGTAAAGATTATGAGCGGAACGTGTGGAATAGTGAGGCTATGATCTATATCGCCTCCATTCACTTGATGCTGCGGCAATTGCTCCCCAATGCCAATATTCCGATTCCGTACAAAGATAAGCGGCTTCCCGAATCGATGGGCCTGACTCTGAACCAAGCAGCCTAAGTGTATGAATATTTTCCAAACACGCTCTTACACAGTATGAGCAGCGACAGCCGGAAAAGGTACAAAGTCCAACTACTGAAGTGGCTTCATCCATCATCTTCCTTGTATGTGCTCTTGCATTTTGCCAAGCGGCACTTTTTTGACCTCGGCTTGGTGGGGCCACAACGAAAAACCCGAGAGGACATAGAACGGTTCTTCGCACCTGAACTGAGGCTTACGGAGTTTTATTCGGAGATGGGAAAGGAACCCTTGAATCAATACCTATTCTTGTCCAAGACTCAGTGAGCGCCCTAACAACGGCATGCAGCGGACGGCGCTACGCGCCGCCGCTGATGCCCGCCGTTGGACGGCTGCAGTGATAGTGCAAGCCCTGACGGTTATCTTATCGGCCAGCCCTTGATTGAGTAGGAAGAGACAATGGAAAAGGTCACTTCGCCTGACGGTACAGCTATCGCCTACTATCGCAGTGGTGCGGGATCGCCACTTGTCCTGGTCCCTGGTACAGGTGCCGCAAATCCGGTTGCCTGGACAGCCGTCCTCCCGGCGCTTGAAGAGCACTTTAGCGTGTACGCGGTTGATCGGCGGGGTCATGGTGAGAGCGGAGATGGCCCCACCTATGCCATCGAGCGTGAATTTGAAGACATTGCGGCTGTTGTAGACTCGATTGAGGAGCCCGCCAATCTGCTGGGGCACTCCTTTGGTGCCCTCTGTGCCCTTGAAGCTGCCTTGCTCACCCGGAATCTTCGCCAGCTCGTCGTGTACGAGCCCGCTCTACCTCTCCCAGGCGTATCGCTTTACCCTGCAGGCGTCATCGAGCGGCTTCAAGCCCTGCTGGACGCGGGTGACCGAGAGGGAGTCCTGACCACGTTCTACCATGAGGTCGTAATGGTTCCACCCCACGAGATTGAACAGTTGAGAGCGTCGCCGGCCTGGCCAGCGCGGCTGGCGACCGCCCACACCCTGCCGCGGGAGACGCGGGCAGAAGAACGATATACGTTCGATGCGCAGCGGTTTAAGGACTTGCATACCCCAACGTTGCTCCTGCTCGGCGGCGACAGCCCGCAGATCCTCAAAGCGGCCACTGAAACTGTAGACACAGCCTTGCCAAACAGCCGGATCGCCGTCATGCCGGGGCAACAACACATCGCAATGTACACTGCACCTGATCTCTTCCTGCATGAGGTGCTAACGTTCTTAATCGAGCCGAGATGACGGATACAGAGGCACCGGCCAACATGCGGTTGCAGCCGACTTGCTCCGCTGCGCAAGCGGCTGAACCGCACCGTTATGCGGCTGGAAGGGTGTTGCGAGGTTGAACGTCGTCCGTGATTTCGATTTCCATCCCGACGAGGAGACGGTTCGAGTGTTTGGTGCAGCGCGCTCGGACGTGCCTCGACTCGACGCCGACGTGTTTGTAGCGCGAGTACGCTACGAAGATGTGGTCCTGCACCACTACGCGTGGGCTTCTCGATGGTTTAAGGTGAACGTGACAACGGACCTGGCTGGCCAGGTGGTCGAGACACTCCCCACCGACGGCGTTCCCGCCTATACTTTCAACATCGACATCGCCACGCCGATGCTCCATGATGATCGAGAAGTGTTCGCCGTCGACTTGTTTGCCGACGTGCTGGTCCGCGCCGACGGTGTAACGTACGTCGTCGGCGGCCAGGATGAGACGAAGTGGGCAGCGACCGCGGGGTTGATCTCGGAAAAGGAGCTGAGGGGCGCCGAGCGGGCGCTGGGCCAACTCGTTGAGATCGTCGAGCGCGGCTCCCTGATGACGCTGCTTTATGAAGCATGGCCCTTGGAACCTTCGAATCCTCGGTTTGCCCCCGCGATGGAACGAGTGGCTATATGCCAGGTGGCGGTGCTTGCGCCGTACAGGCGGTGGACCTGGTGATCGGCTGATTCGGTCCGGGCGTCCGCCGTCTAACCACGGCGTCCAGGTAGACTCGGCTTCGCCTCGCCGCTGACGCCGTAGACGTTAGCCGGCAGGGGCGGTGTGCGGTTCTCTGCCGTGTAGAGCCCGCTGCGCCGGGTATACGCCGCTTCCTTCTGATTTCGGACCGAACACGATGCGAGTTCGTGCTGTTGAAGTGGCTGATCGCGGTGAATGGCTGCGCATGCGGGGCTTTCTCTGGCCCGAGGCGGCTGAGGCCGAGCATGCAGCCGATATCGATGCATTCCTCCGCGGCCCCTCCGAGGCAGAGCTGGTGCTGGCCGTCTTTGTTTGTGAGCGTGCGCCGGGCGGACTTTGCGGCTTTCTGGAGCTCTCGGTGCGTAGCTATGCCGAGGGCTGCACGGGCGCGGCTCCGTACGTGGAGGGCTGGTATGTCGATCCCGACGTGCGGGGGCAGGGAATCGGACGAGCGCTCATGGAGGCCGCCGAGCAGTGGGCAAGAGAGCGTGGCTACACGGAACTGGCCTCGGATGCCGAGCTGGAGAACCGGGCCAGCCATGAAGCCCACCGGGCGCTCGGCTTCGAGGAGGTGGAGCGCGCCGTCCACTTCCGCAAAGCTCTGTAGCCGCCCAGCCTAACCGGCGCTGCAGGCGACTCAGGGCCGTGCATGGACAAAGCTGCTGTGCTTGCCTGACCGGCAGCGCATCCAGTAGAGTGTGGCGCCAGGCCCTGAGCTTGGCGTTGTTCGGTACGCCACCGCAACTCAAGTAACATTAGGTAACTCATTTCTCTCACAAACGAAGGTGTCCTGATGACTCACCTCCTTGAAGAGGCTTTGGCAAAACTATCAACAGAATTTGCGGGAACGTCAGATTGCGATTGTTGTGTTGCTTTCAACCTCCTGGCCACGAATTCGCCGGCGTGTTGATGGAATTCGGGAAGTGATCAGTGCCATGCGTGCTGATAGCTACTCAGAGATTCCGATCTAAAACGCAACGCACCGCCCAACAACCGGTTGCAATAGGGTTTGGCCAGCTCAACTGGTATTCGAATGATGTGACAGATCATTGCCTGGAGGCAAGACATGGGTGAAACAAGACCCCCCGATCCAGTTGAGCAACGAGCGGCAACGCTCATATTGAAACTCGGTCTGAAGGGCGCAGAGAAATATGAACGGGTGCGGCTCGAATTGGAGACCGCCCGCCTGAAGCGCAGCGCTGGCGCCGATGTGGCGGTCAGCCTTGAGGGAAAGCGTCTGGAGCTACAGGCAAAACTGGATTTCGTCGAGACGGTGGAGTTCACGGCGCCGTCTGGCAGCTACGAGGCGTTGATCCTGATCCTCGGCAGCGTGAGCGGCCTTCCCGATCGTGGCCTGTCGTGGGTCGAGCTCGCCTCGGTTGCAGCCGTGACTATCGCCGAGCCGATTGACTTGAAAAGGGATGCTGAAGCGGCCATATCCATCGTCCGTGATCTTGACGAGATTCTGTTCGATTCACGTCCGGACGATGAACGCGAGGAGGCGATGGAGCGCTGGCATTACGTCGACACTGCCCGGCCAGCGACAATTCGCCTGAATCAAGGATCGATCGGCAGCGGACGGCGTGCGTGGGCCGATGTCCGGTTGAGGCCGGATACGTTCGAATTGGGCACAGGACTGAGCCTGCGCCGAGGCGCCATCGACGCACTTCCCGAACTCTTCAGAGGGCAGCGGCCCCTGGGGCCTGTCCTGGAGATCACGGCGTCCTCGGCGCCGCGCGGGTGGCTTGACATCACCCTGAGCTATTCGCCCGAAGAACTCGCCCGGTCTGGATTCGAGTCCAAAGATATCGTGGTTCTTCAGTTCCTTCGCGATCGTCGCCAGTATCGCGAGATACCACCCTACCGCGTCGATACGGCCAACCACACAGTGAGCGTCCGGGTGAATTCGTTGTCCGCGTTTTTCGCCTGCTCTCCCGGAATCCTCGTGAACTTCCCCAGACTCCAGATCAATGCTGCGGGCGAAGTGGTCGCCTACGAGGATGCACGCGAGACGCAGATCGCCGGCCGCGTCGTTGACGGCCGAACGGACGCGTTCCTGCTCACCCAGGTAAGTCGCACGTCCTGGACCTCGCAGGGCTGGTTCGTGTTCGAGGACGTTCCGCTCGAGCCCTCCGATACCGCCGTGACCATCGTCGCCGGTGGTCACTTCTGCGACTTTACGATTCGGCGCGGGCTCCCCACAAAGACCATCACCCGGCCCAACACGCCGTTCGCTGGTACGCCAGGGTTCGGAGACGAAGGCACGGTCTTCGTGGCGACTGTGTTGCGCCAGACCGTCGATACCGCCGCGGTTGAGGGTATCGATGCCCTGCGCAACTTCCTGTCGAGCGTAGAACGGAACATCCCGACGATGTTCTGGTTCAACGCCGACGCGGATCAGTGGGAGTCCTTCAGACTGTTGTCTGATCGCTTCTATGAGAATGAGTTTGCCCGCCTGGCAATCGACGAGATCGCCCGAAATCTGCGACGTGAGGTTCCTGTCAACCCGGACTATCCAGAGGAAGTGCGTTACCTCCGGTCGCTGGCGGATTTCGTTGCCGGGCTGAACGAGACCAACGCCCGTTTCGGCCTGGCGGTGATCATCAACGTCGTCGCGCAACTCTTTGGCGCCGACAATCTCTCGGTGTCATCGCGGCTCCCAGTCGTCACCCTGACGGAGGGACACGTCGGATGTGCCTTTGTCGCCGCATCCTATAATGGCTGGCGGGCGTCAACGCGTAGCTCAGTTGGCAGCTACCTGCGGCGGCGACACGTGCCGCGTCAGGCCGACCGTCGTGCTGGGTTCGGGCTGAGTGTGCTAGCCGGGCGTCTGTTCTACGTGCGCGCCTCGCGCGACAGCGTGGTCGAGGTGGAGGTCGTCGCCGACGACCTCCTCTGTAGCGCGCTCTCGATGAAGGTGAACCACGCGCTCGGTCAGCCCGCGATCCTGGCAATCGGGCTTCCGCCGGAGGACGGCGCGGGATACGACGAGAGTATGCTTCTCCTGTTCCAGCGCCAGAGGAACGGGCAGTGGACGCGTGAGGTCGTCTGGCAAGGCCAGCCGATCATCGATGCGGACATGGACTTCGGGTTCGGAGACAGACCCTTCGTGGTCGCTGCGGTGGAGAACCGGAACGAGGAGCTGAACGCCGACCTGTACTACCTCCCGCCTCAACCGCTCGGGCCGGGGTGGGCTCCGCGGCCATTGACCTGGAACCTGGTAGGGTTTCCGGTCAATACCCAGTTGGGGATGTGGCCCCGAATCGTCATCTCGAGCTGGCCACCGGAGGAATTGGGGACCATCTACTGCGGCTTCACCTTCTTCACAGAGCACACGGTGTTCTGGCTCGCTGGCACGCCAGACCGCGATGGCCGATGGCAGGTGGTTGAAGCGGGCCAGGGAACGAGGGCGAGTCTCGCCGCGGCGTCGAACCTGGCGCCGCCGCCCCAGGGGTTTGCCGACGATGTAGTCGGTTTCAGCCGGGTCAGCCCCTATCACTGGGCCTCCAGTATCGCGCCCCGGAGCGATGGTTCCATCTGGTATGCCTTCGGCAACGGCGTCCTGCATCTCGCCCGCTTCAATGGCACGAATGTCACCAACCGCATCGTGGACATCGACCGCACGACGGGGTTCTTGCCGCAGCTCGCCACGCGCGAGTCCGCGCCCGGCAGCTTCAATCCTCCCGGTGCGCCGGTCATCGGGTACAAAGACGTGCACGGTGCCAGCACGTTCAACGCCGCCAGCGGTATTGAGTTCGCGACCGGCCTCGACCTGCAGTTCTACGACCTTGCCACCAGCCACCAGGTTCCCCAGGTCTCTCCGCCCGACGTTCCCGCGCCGGTCGGCGCTCCTGTACCGCGCCGTTCGTATGCGCAGGCGTTTCTGAACGACTTTGGCACGCGAGTTCCTTTCACCTGCGGCCGCTTCACCAGCTACGTCGGGATCGTCATCTTAAGTGCCCTGTCGGGCAGCGGCCTTTCGTCTGCCGAGCAGCAGCGCCTCCTTGACGAAACGCAGTCCTCCATCTTTATGAACAGCCCCATCGACATCCATGCCCGGCCTGAGGAAGGCTTGCTGGAGATCACAATTCACAACGATAAGCCGAATGAACCGGACGCGATCCGCTCGATGCGCCTGCGGCAGCGGACTGGGGGACGGACAACACTCATCGTGACGGATTCGACCGGGACCGAGGGCGAGGGCGCCTGCGGCCTCATGCAGGACAGCTGGGACGCCATCGCCGGCAATTTTATCAATGTACCCCTCGACCCAACGAGTCTGTTTCCGATGGACGGCGGGATCCGGGCGCGTGATGTACGCCTGGATGGGATCAGGATGTCGTCTCCGCAACCCCCACCGTAGTTCCGCGGCAGCAGGGTGCCATTCGCTTCCGCGTCGATCTGCCGAGCATCCACATAGAAGGAGAATCGCGCGGCGTCAACTTCACCGCGGCCTCGACGGAACCGTCGGTGTTTGAGTTCGATGTCGCGCCGTTCGTCGTCGACGGCCGCGTGAACTGGCACATTCGCTCCACGTCCGGCCGGATTGGCCATATCGATGTCGATGTCGATCTCGATTTCCTCACGTGGATCGGTGTCGTCGGTGGAATCATTACAGGGAACCCGCTGGTCTACTTCTTGGTTCTCGTCGATCCAATCGCCGGAACGTTCGCTACCGATGAGACCAACGAACAACTGGCCGAGCGAGAGGGGCTACCGCTGGGTGGCCTTCCGGGTCAGCTGATGGACCTGCTCGGAGCGCACGCGCTGCGAAAGGCGTTCGGCACGGAGACCGATCTGAGCCAGTTCACGTTCGAGGCGGTTCATCTCGAGGATCTGTTGACGACGACGTCGAGATCGAACCCGTTCATCACCTACTTCCTGCGCCTGCCCCGCGGTGCCGCTGACGCACCGCCGGCGACGGATTTCGAGTTCTTCCCGGATCAAGTCCGCGACTTCGGCAGCGTCATCGTTGGCGCGTCGTCTGGAATTCGCAGCGTCTTGCTCGTCAATAATGGGAGCTTCCCGGTCTCGTTGGAGGGCGTGCAGGTGGTCGGGAGCAACGAATTCGTCCTGGTAAGCTCGGCAGTGTGGCCCAAGATCATCGCGCCGGGCGCCTCCGAAAGGCTCGACCTGGAATTCCGGCCCCAGGGCGGGTCGGGATTGCGCCAGGCGACACTGCGCGCCGACTATAACGGCCGGCGCCAGCTACAACTCACGCTGTTGGGCGTTGCTCAACCCGCGCCTCTGCCGGAGGTCCGCGCCATCCCTCGCCAGCTCAGCTTCGGGGTAGTGAATGTTGGGACGACTGCCACACTGCAACTCACCCTGGCTAATGACGGCGCCGCGCCGTTGACCATCAACGCCGCGCGCGTCGAAGGTCCCGACAGCGCGCTCTTCGCGCTACCCGGCCAGATCCCAACCGTGGTTCAGGCAGGACAAACCGCCTCTCTGGAGGTGAGCTTCACCCCCGCCGCGATGGTCGCCGGCGGGCACCACGCCACACTCGTCATCGAGAGCAACGCGGACAACGATCCCCAGTTGGGCGTGAGCCTGTTCGGCGCGGGAGCGGCCTCCAGCCTTCTGGTGATGCCGACGCAAATCGCTTTCAACCCCTCCCCGCTGGCGCCGACCCTTCCCCCGGGTCTAGGATCGAGACGCGGCTTCACCATCTATAACGTCGGCGCCGTGCCGCTGACTATCGCCGGAAGCTCGTTCCGGGTGCTTGCGGCGGGGAGCGGACAGGTATCGCCGCACTTCGAAATCCTGGACGCTGCCGGACAACCCTTCCCGCAAAATGACGTTCAACTGAACAGTGGAGCCTTCCAAAGTCTGTCGGTCCAGTTCCGCCCCGTGGCAGCCGGCGACCACGCGGCCAGGATAGAGCTCACGCCAACAGATCAGGCCCAGCCGCCGGTGACAGTGTCCATTAGCGGCCGAGGGATTGGGTAGTCTCCTGGTAGCTCTGCCGGGCCACACCTCGAAGGCTGAGAAGGGGCGGATATACTTGATGAGGCTGACAAGACAAACGGCACCTGACAGGTGGCCACAATGGTTCAGCCCAATGTGATTCGTCACGATCGTGAGATCTTGGGCGGAACATCGGTCTTGGCCGGCACACGCGTTCTGGTTCAGACCCTGCTGGACTATCTGGAAGGCGGTCAATCCCCGCAAGAGGTCCTGGACGACTTTCCGACGGTGGAACGTGACCAGGCGATTGCGGTTCTCGAACAGCTCAAGCACATCTTACTCAACCAGTCCCGAAAGGCTGTGGCCTTGGCGAGGGCCGCAACGCGGCAACTAAACCCTGGTCGTTAGGCAGACCGAAAGCGGGCAGCTTGAGGCGAGGAAAGTCTTGAAGAAAACGGATTACAGCATCCTGGCCGACCGATACGCTCTACATCGCAGCGCCCATCCGGCGGTGGTCACCCGGCTCGCGACTGGGCTCAATCCAGAATCGCGTGTGCTCGAGATTGGCTGCGGGACAGGAAACTACCTGGCCGCGATTCGTAACTTCGCTTGGTGTGAATGCGTTGGAATCGATCCATCTCCCGAAATGCTCTCGAAGCTTCGCGCGCGGGGACTTCCGATCCGGGCGATCGAAGGTCGGGCCGAGCAGCTGGACCTTCCCGGCGAGGAGTTCGATCTGGTCTACTCCGTGGATGTGATTCACCACGTCGGCGATCGCGACGCGGCATTTCGCGAAGCAAATCGAGTATTACGCAACGGTGGTCACGTTTGTACGATCACTGATTCGGAGTGGATGATTCGGAACCGGCAGCCGCAGTCGGTATACTTTCCGGAGACGATCGATGTCGACCTTGCGCGGTATCCAGGCATCCACGTACTTCGCTCGGAAATGACGCGAGCAGGGTTCGACTCGTTTCGCGAGGAAATTGCGGAGTACTCCTACGAGCTTACGGATTCCGTCGCCTACCGCCACAAGGTCTTCTCGTCATTGCTGTACATCAGTGACGAGGCGTTTCGTCGTGGCCTGGCACGGCTCGAAAATGACTTGCGTCGGGGTCCGGTTCGATGCACTTCGCGGTACCTGCTTCTCTGGGGCACGAAGCAGAACAGGAAATGACGGAGATACCTTGGCCAGGCATGCGAGACGGCATTGCCTCACTCCGCGTTGCAGCTGACAAGGCCCTCGCGTACGCTCGGTCCGCGCAGCTGAACGCTGCGACGTTAGCCGGCCCATTTGCCAGAAGGTCCTCGCGCATCCGCAGGTGGGCTGCCATCAGCCAGGGGTTCCAGGCGCGGGCCATCCCGCGGTCGGCCGGTAGCCTGGGGGCCGGGGGCCTGTCGGGGGTGGGTGTCCCCGGCGGAGGGGCCGGCTAACCCCCGTTGCCGCCGACGCGGGCGATCGAGGCGCCATACTACGCCGTGCGACCAATCGGGCATTGATCCTGAATCGCCCCGCGCGGCTGAACCTGCCGTTAAGGCCGCCCCTGGGGTGCCTACTCCCCGTACGCAGCCGGCTGGCCTCCTTCAGGAAAGGTCCCGCGTGAGTGCCGTTAGACGTTTGGAGGCGTACACCGTGAATGAATCCGCGATCCACGCTGTCATGGCAGAAGCCCGCAATTGCGCGTTGACCATGCTCGAGAACGCCACCTACATCCAAAGTGAGCTGGCCAACGTCCGAATCAACGATGCACTTCGAGCAGAGACGCAACAGCTCTGCTCTGCATTCGTCGGCACGAAGCATGACATCATCTCTGAACTGTTCGAACTGGACGAGCTTCTCAGCTCAGAGGCTACAGCCTCCGTGATCCGTTCTCGGGTGAATCGCATCATGCAGTTGTTCCAGAATGACATCACCCGGATGCATCAGCTTGTGATGGCTCTCGAATCCGCCAGCAGACAAGATCCGGCCTACGCACTTGCCTATGTGCTGGTCGCAGAGTCGGCTACAAACATTCTCAATGCCTTCAACCGCACGAGAGCAGTCGCGGATTCCCTACACGCCGAAGCAGAGGAGAATCGACGCACCTGACAAGGCGCTGCACCTGACCCCGGCCCGCATCCTGGTTTCTCACGGTTCCCTGTCGCTGCAGCGGACCGCGGCAGGTGAGCTGGGTTGTTGCCCGGGCGCGTTGAGCGTGTGCAGAAGGTTCTCAGCCCCTCCCAGTGGAGAGCCAGTGTCACTGCTGCTATGAAGGCTCGCCTGGTGTGATGATTGGGCCATCTTGGGCCGGGCTCAATAGACCAACTCCTCGAATAGCAGTTGATAGGAGAAAATAAAATGTCGACAGACTCTCGCCCCCTCGGTGTAAACATTATGAATCTGGAGACGCGGCGCGATGCAATTCTTCACTTAGCCATCCGCGCTGATGAACTTGGTTATGAAGCTCTGTCATTTCCTGAAACGTGGTCGTATGATGCAATGCTAATATTGACCGAGATTTCTGTTCGTACCCAACAGATTCGCCCGTGGGCTACTATTCTTGGCGTATGGGGACGTAGTGCTGCCCAGATTGCGATGGCTTCTGCAACACTCAATATGATTTCTGGTGGTCGATTCATGCTTGGGCTTGGAACCAGTACGAAGCAATTGGCGGAAGGCCTCCACGACGTTTCTAAGAGCGTGTCTAAAAAACTAAGCCACGCTTTTCGCCTTATCTAACCTTTTGAGCATGAGCCGTATGAAAGCCAGGCGGATCATACTTTCGCTCGATTCTGGAAGATGCTCGTAGTCCTTGCTCAACCGACGATAGCGATTGAGCCAGCCAAAACTACGCTCCACGATCCAGCGTTTCGGCAGAATTTTGAAGCCTTCTTGGTCTCGCGGTTTTATGATAATCTCAAGGACAATATTAAACGTTTCCTTGACCCACTCAACCAACTCGCCCCGATACGCCTGATCGGCAAACACGCGCTTGAGTCGCGCGAATCTCCCATGAAGATCGTCAAAGATGAAGTCCGCGCCGGCAGAATCGGAGATCGAGGCCGCCAGAACGAAGACACTCAGCAAGAGACCGAGCGTGTCTACGAGTATGTGGCGCTTGCGGCCCTTAATCTGTTTGCCGCCATCAAACCCCGAATCACCGCCGGCTCGGTTGTCTTTACCGTTTGGCTGTCAATGATCGCAGCACTCGGTGTCGCTTCTTTTCCCGCTGCCACACGCACTTTCTCGCGAAGGGCAGCGTTGATGCGGCTCCAGGTCCCGTCGTTGCGCCACTTCCGATAGTAGTACTCCACGCTATGCCAATCAGGGAAATCGTGTGGAAGATAACGCCATTGACACCCTGTCCGGTTCAAATAGAAGATCGCATTCACCACTTCTCGAATATCTACCGTTCTCGATCGACCGGGCCCGGGCTTGTGCCGCACGTATGGCTCGATCAACTTCCATCCGTCATCGGTCGAGTCGCTATCATATGGCTTGCGTGTCTCTTTGTCTTCTCCTTTCCTGCACTCACATTTGCTCATCTCACCCTCCTCAAACACATCTTCCCGACTCTCGAGGGTATTATAGCACAATTACAGAGAAATTTTTAGACACGCTCTTAGACATAAAGTAGTTCTTTATCAGCCCTAAAGAATATAGGGGCACTCCCAGTTGTGATATAAGTTAAGCAATTCCTTACCATCAACTTAGGCTTTGGGTTTTCCTCTGCCGCCCAACGGACAAGCTCACCCGCGCGGCGGCGATGACAGGCCACGTCCATCTTGTCCAGAACGTTGATTGGAGCTTCGATCCGCCGCGTCGGGTGCAGCGGGTGTTGGGCGGCCCCGCTCGATTTGGCTAACTGGGCTTCTCTTTAAAGCTATTGTGTTTCTCGGGCGAAGCACTTCTGTAAGTCAGCATGGTTGCCTTCATGTCATCTGCTCGCTTCCTGTAATCCCGTGCGGCAAACCCTGTGAGAATGGCCATAATAACAAACACAGCAATTACAATGAGTGAGGTCCGGGGAACTGTCATGGGATTGGATGTTACCCAATTCACAATGATGCCGAGTACTGCTCCGGTGAATGTCCATGCAACCGCTTGCCATCGCATTTCATCGGCTCTATATTCTTCCAACCTATAGACAATGTCTGAGGGCACAAGACCGATTGCCAAGCTGTCTCTTGTCGGAATAAGTACGGGTGCGGAAAGCTCTACTGCGTCAAAAATCTGCTGCTCTGGGGATGCATACCCTGGTGACCATGCCCCTGCAACGACTTCTGGTAGGAGTGTGAGTTCATCGTTCTCTTGAACCCCAATTCCCGCCAAGGTATCATCCGTATCCAGAGTTTTGCCACTCTGGCGGTGAAGCAGTCTGTACTCAATCAGGCGCTCAGCACCATCGGTGACAGGTAAGTTCATCTTTGTCACCAAGGCAGGAATGAGCCGGCGCATCGTAACATCATTTGGCACTTCAACAGGGGTTATCTTTGCGCCAGTAACATCACGGATGTAAACTTTTACTTGCGCCATGTGTCTGATAACTCCTTTGTGCTCCTGCTAGTATCAAGGACAAGACAACACAACAACAAGCACGAACACAATAACTGGGTGGTCTGGGCAGCCCAATGAAAAAGCTCAGCGGCAGCGGCGGGCTAGACACAGAGCCTTTGCTGATCAGAACGATTGCGGCCGAAGCGCGCTCGTTTCACAAGCGGCTAAAGCCGCTGTTCACTTTAGAGCGTGTCTAAAAAACTAAGCCACGCTTTTCGCCTTATCTAACCTTTTGAGCATGAGCCGTATGAAAGCCAGGCGGATCATACTTTCGCTCGATTCTGGAAGATGCTCGTAGTCCTTGCTCAACCGACGATAGCGATTGAGCCAGCCAAAACTACGCTCCACGATCCAGCGTTTCGGCAGAATTTTGAAGCCTTCTTGGTCTCGCGGTTTTATGATAATCTCAAGGACAATATTAAACGTTTCCTTGACCCACTCAACCAACTCGCCCCGATACGCCTGATCGGCAAACACGCGCTTGAGTCGCGCGAATCTCCCATGAAGATCGTCAAAGATGAAGTCCGCGCCGGCAGAATCGGAGATCGAGGCCGCCAGAACGAAGACACTCAGCAAGAGACCGAGCGTGTCTACGAGTATGTGGCGCTTGCGGCCCTTAATCTGTTTGCCGCCATCAAACCCCGAATCACCGCCGGCTTCGGTTGTCTTTACCGTTTGGCTGTCAATGATCGCAGCACTCGGTGTCGCTTCTTTTCCCGCTGCCACACGCACTTTCTCGCGAAGGGCAGCGTTGATGCGGCTCCAGGTCCCGTCGTTGCGCCACTTCCGATAGTAGTACTCCACGCTATGCCAATCAGGGAAATCGTGTGGAAGATAACGCCATTGACACCCTGTCCGGTTCAAATAGAAGATCGCATTCACCACTTCTCGAATGTCTACCGTTCTCGATCGACCGGGCCCGGGCTTGTGCCGCACGTATGGCTCGATCAACTTCCATCCGTCATCGGCCAAGTCGCTATCATATGGCTTGCGTGTCTCTTTGTCTTCTCCTTTCCTGCACTCACATTTGCTCATCTCACCCTCCTCAAATATATCTTCCCGACTCTGGAGGGTATTATAGCACAATTACAGAGAAATTTTTAGACACGCTCTTACAGAACCTCGCGAGAGAAAGCCCAGGGCTTCCAGCCCTGGGAGCCCCTGCCCTGAGGGGTACCCCCTACCCCGTGGGGTACGCCCAGGCGAGACGATCAGGCCGGGGACCGCCCCGCAGGGCGAGGCGAGCTGATCCTGCTTGGGCTCCCCCCCCAGGGGGTGAGGGGGCTGCCCGAGCGTCCACCTCGACGCGCCGGGAGCCCCCCGCGGGGGATCCCCAAGCGAGAACGCCCGGTAGGGGGATCCCCGGTGGGGGAGCCCCGCAGGGCAGAATCGAGCGCAGCGCGAAAAGCAACGTCGAAACCCTTGATTCTGTCGCACTTGGGTGCTATCATGCTTCTGCGAGCACCTTTCCAATCGTATCGGTAGGCGGTTGCGGCGGCGAGTCTCCCGCCGCGTAAAACCGATAGAGTTCTGAGCCTTGCGAAAACCAAGCTGGCTCGCGTGCTCTCTCACGTCCCGTCGGACAGCCGGGACGGTAATCGCTCGTGGACGGGCGGGAAGACCTTGCAGGCAAGGCACGCCCGGGTGAAGCGAGAATCCCACGGTTTCTCCCCGGTGGGGGACGCCCAAGCGAGCAGATCTCGCTTGGGGACGCCCCGCAGGGCGTAACCGTGGGAGTGTCAAAAGGCTCCTTATCAGAAATTGCGACAGACTATTACCCAAGTAAGAGCACTCCTAAATGGAGATCGCATACCCCTTGCTTCTCATACCGAGGCACGACCGCTTCGGCTGAACCTTCCGCCTCAACGTGATCTTCCTATTCTGCTTGCTGCATCTTCAACAGAATCAATTCGAATCGCCGGTGAATTATGCGATGGATGGATCCCGTTTCTCTTCCCTCGAGACAGTCTAGCCGACGGCATTGCTCTATTAAAAGAAGGGGCGGTTCGTGCTAACCTGCCGGACAAGATACTACAAGTATGCCCAGGCATTCCAACCGTAGTTACGGAAGATGCAGCCACAGCACGACAAGGTGTTGCCTGGTATGTTGCTTTCTATTTGGTAATGATGGGCCCCATTTATCGTAGAGCTCTAGCACGCTTAGGCTTTGAAAAGGAAGTTGAGGCCGTGCTGGCTGCAAATGCCAATCGCAATCCGGCAATTGTACCCGACGAAGCAGAAGGCTTATTAGAGCAATTAGCCATCTATGGCACACCTGAGCAGGCTCGGGAACAACTTGAGCGGTGGTACGACGCTGGTGCTGATATGCCGCTGCTGGCGTTAGGGCCGAACCTAAGTTCTGGCGAGATAGATTTTGTTTTACAAGCGTTTCGCAATGCACCAAACCCCGGCCACATCGCCTAACAAAGCGTCTGCTACCGAGCCATTGAGCTGGGTTTTAAGTACAAGGCTTGGTGTTCATCAATGTTGCCTGTGGGCGGCAGAAACGCCGCGTTAGCCGGAGAGGCTTGAGGGCTCGACAAAATACGCGCGAGAACCGTGTTGCTCCGCACGATACCTTGCATCATGAAACAAAGCCGACGTAGACTGAGCTATGGCTCAAACTACTCTGAAATTCGAAGCACTCGATGCGGCGGGGCGGTTGGTCCGCAAGCGACGTGTGCCCTTGTTCACCCGCTACACCTTTCGTGATGAATTGCAGGGCCTGTTGGGCAACGTCGGCTTCCGAGTCGTCCATTTATTTCGGGACTACAATAGAAACCAATACGACGGCACAGGAGAAATGATCGTAGTAGCACAGCGTTTGGACCAGGGGTTGAGAAAGCTCGATGACCGCGCCTGACAACGCGCTTCGAGCAGGCCACTGAGCGCCGCCGTTAGTCTGCGCGTTTTCATTGAATGACGCACTCACCCTCGAGGTGTTGTGCCACAAGTAAGGGGCAACCATTGTATGGAAGATAAGAGGGCAGACACGCCCGCAACCGTTCGCCTCTACACGTCGGAAGATCTGCAGTCGTGTCGGGACCTTTGGGTGGAGCTCACAGAATGGCACCGACACATCTATGAGAGTCCTATGATTGGCGGCCCCGACCCCGGTCGCAACTTTGACGAGCATCTAAAGCGCGTGGGGCCAGAGCACATCTGGGTGGCGGAGGTAGGTGGACGGGTCGTCGGACTCGCGGGACTGATTCCCCGGCAAGGTGAAGCTGAGTTAGAGCCGCTCGTGGTGAGCGAGCCACATAGGCGCCTCGGAATCGGGCGACAGCTTGCCAGAGTAATCATGGCGGAGGCGCGCGGACGGGGGATACAACAGTTGAAGGTCCGACCTGTGGCACGGAACGAACCCGCTATCAGACTATTTCACGAACTGGGATTCGACATCCTGGGCCAAATCGAGCTATTCATGGATTTCCGTGCCCGAGACCGGCAGATCTGGAGATCCGGTGAGCGAATAGCGGACAGAGATTTCCGAGTTTGACTTCCACATTGGCACGCCAGCGTCTCGGTAGCAACACATCGCGAGGCAGCCCACAAGCAAACCAGCGCATCTCCAGGAGAGGACGCAGGCGAACCACTCGCTGCAGCCGACCTTGTAGACCGTGCGAGAACGGCGCAAGACGTCATGATCGATCGAACAGCCGGGCCGGGCGGGTAAGTTCGAGGCCGTTATCCGGCCCGTCGGCTGGAAGGCCCTCTTGCCTCGGCAGGCAGGCTCTCCTCAACAAACCGGCTCCAGGCGCCGGCCATCCTGCCCCGCCAGGGTGGTCTGGGGCCGAGTGGTCTGTCGTGGGGGTGGGTGTCCCTGGCGGCGGGGGCCGACTAATCCCCCGTTGCAGCGGACGCGGGCGATCGAGGCGCCAGACTACGTCGTGCGACCAATTGGGCGTTGACCCTAAACCGCCCCGCGCAGCTGAACTTCACCGTGAGGCCGGTCTCGCAGATTCGCACTATGGCTATCTTGACGCGGTGAAATGTGCTAGAATTGGGAAAACCTGACGACGAAGGAGATTGCAGCAATGTCGAACACCGTCACTCTGGATCAAGCCATCGACACCGCTTTGCAACTTCCACCTGAACAGCGGGAGATGCTTATAGACATCTTGCGTAGCCGTCAAATTGAAACACGGCGGGAGGAGATTGCGGCGGATGCACGTAAGTCGATAACTGCGTTCCGAGAAGGCAAACTCAAAGCGCAGTCTGCAGAAGAAGCCATTACTGAGTTGCACCAAGCGCTTGAGAATGCTGAATGAGACAACTGGTCATCACGCCTAAATTTCGACGCGCCTATCGGAGGGTAGCGAAACGAGACCGCGTGGTGCAAAGGCGTATCGATGATGTACTCAGGCAGATGCAGGTTGACGTTTTTGCACCTGCCCTGGCAACACATAAGCTCGGCGGCGCTCTGTTGGGATTGTGGGCCTGTTCATGCGGCTACGACTGTCGAGTGATCTTTTCCTTGGAGACCGACGACGAAAGCGGTCGCGAAGTCATCCTATTACTTGATATTGGGACCCACGACGAAGTGTACTGATTCCGGGTCGGTGGTGGTCAGATGCTTGAACCTTCCACTACCCATCATACCTCGCTTAACAACCCGTTCCAGCCGACAGGCTGGCGTCCGCTGGAAAGCACGGCGGCTCGAAGGCCCGCCCGCCGCTGAACTTGGCCGCGAGGCAAGTATGGCCCCCACCAGACTCCGGAAGTCTGACGATTTGACCGGCGCTGTCGGGATTGCAGTGCTGCCGGTCATCGCGGCAGCTTTTGCCGTAGGAGTCGGCGATCCGGCGGCGCCAGATGCCGGCGGCCGGCTCAGTGGTCAGCAGCAGGAAGCAGCAATCTGGATCGCTCCGGCGCCGCTCAACGTCCGCGGCCAGACAGTCGCATCGCAGAAAGCGCGGATTGGTGAGGGAGGACTCAACCACCGCGCCGAAGAACAGGTCATCCTCCCTCGGGCTCTCGGGGCTTGTAGTCACGGGCCACCTCTACTCTTCCTCGTTCGCGACCGCGGCGAGCAACTCGTGGATCTTGCGCCAGTCGGGGCGCACCCAGCCGGCCACGCCGCTCGCCTCGTGCAGCACGGCGAGCGAGAGTCCGGCCTCCAGCTCCTCGAACTGCGGTGCCCACTCCGCCAGGATTGCCAACAGCTTGTCCAGGTCGGAGGTCTCCACCCGGATCAGTGCCTCTCTGAGGAGGCCAGCCCGGGCGAAGGCCTCCGCCAGATCGATCTGGGCATCCATCCACCACCCAACGTGCTCGATCGCGACGCCAACTGCCCGAATCCCGTCCAGGAGCGCGTCGGCTCGGGCGTCGCCGATCCGGGCCAGCGCGATCGCCAGGTTGCGTAGCGTGCTTATCCGGTCGGAATCGTCTCGAAGGGTGCGGGCGGCCTCGACCGCCTCCGCCAGGACCGTCCTCAGCCGACCGGCGTGGGCAGGGCCGAGAACCTCCGCCACGGAGAGAAGTGCCCACGCCCCCCCCGAATCGAGCGGAATGGCACGGGCGGTCGCGATTGCGTCGCGATCCCGCCCCGCTTCCGCGAAAGCCACGGCGATCTCACGCAGTGCGCTTCTCCTCCAGTACTCATCTTGAATCGCGTAGGCGCGCTTCTCTGCATCCTCGTAGCGCCCCGCCTGGAAGAGAGCTTTCGCCAGCTCGACGAGCGCTTCGTTGCGCTGGCGATCGGCCTCGATAGTGTGGGCAACCTTTTCGGCTTCATCGTAGCGACCCGCCTTGGCCAGCGCGGCTGTGAGGTCAAACAGCGCCTCGGCCCACGGGGATAAAGTCTTGATCTCCCAGGCCACCTCCCAGGCCTGCCTGTAGCGGCTGGCTTGGGCCAGAGCGGTCGCCAGATCGCGCAAGGCCAGGTCCCGCCACCGATCGCTGGACAGGGCCCGGGCGATTTCCTCCGCCTCCTCGAAGATGGCGTCTGCCCTGCTGTCCCCCGCCGCGCTCAGACTTTTCGCCAGGACGATCAGCGCGTCCACCCGTGACCCTTCCCATTCAATGCTGCGCGCGACGGCCTCGGCTTCCTCGAACACACCACCGGCCCGGCTGTCTCCGGCCCGGCTGAGAGCCTTGGCCAGCGTGCACAGCGCCGCCACCCACGGCTTTGCCTCCATCTGGACGGTGGCGATGAGCTCTGCAGCCTGGTTGTACCGGCCAGTCTGAACGAGCGCCGTCACCAGGTCGCGGGCAGCCTCCTCCCGCCAGCTTTCATTTTCCATGGTGCGGACGGCGGCCATCGCCTCCGCAAAGGCCGCATCGGCCCGGCTATCGCCCGCCTGACTCAGGGTCGCTGCCAGCCTGATGAATTCATCCACCCGCCAACGCTCGTTCGGAATATCGCCGATCACCTGCCGGGCGGCATCGTAGCGCCCGAGCTGGCCCAGGGCCGCCCCCAGTTCGCGCAATGGATACACCAGGGCCGACTCGCTGCCTGGAGCAGCGGTCCTGGTCGCCACGGCCTCGTCGAAGACGGCGCCGGCCCGAGGATCGCCTCTGCGTGCCAGGGCGGCGGCCACCTCCTGCAACGTCCAGGCTCGCCCGCGATTGTCCTGGATCGCCTGGGCCACTACCAGGGCGTCGCCGTAACGGTCCGCCCGCAGGAGCGTCCGGGTGAGGTGGCGCAACGCCTTGATCAAATCAGACCCCGGGCGCAGGGCGCGGGCGGCGGTCAATGCTTCCCCCAAGATTGCGTTGCCCTGCTCGTCCCCGGCCGGGATCAGAGCCGCAGCCAGGTCACTCAGGGCAGTCGCCCGCGACTCGGTGTCACCGATGGCGCGGGCGGCCGCCCGCGCCGCTTCCCGGGCGGCACGTGCCCACTCGGGCTGAGTTTTCGCGAGGTCGGTAGCCAGGTTGCCCAAGATGCGCGCCCGCCCGCTATCGTCATCGATGGCACGCGCGGCTGCCAAAGCTTCCTCGAAGATGGGGCCGGCGCGAGCCTTGCCGGCCTGGGCCAGAGCCACGGCCAGCTCGCTTAGTGCTGGGGCCTGCTCCCAGACGGTCAGCAAATTGGCGCGGGCGTATTGCTCGGCTTCGTCGTATCGGCCGGCGCGAGCAAGGGCTGCCGCCAGGTCCGCCCGCTTGAAGGGCGCCAGCACGTCCGAGTCGAAGGGCGCAAGGGCGTCCAGGGCCTCTCTGGCTTCGTCGAGCTGACCGGCGCTCGTCAAGGCGGCTGCCAGCGTACGCAACCCTCGTGACTGCCTGGGAGAAGCAAGTGTATCGACGATCTGTCGGGCTTCAGTGTAGCGGCTGCCCCGGGCCAGGGCTGTCGCGACCTCGATCAGTCCCTCATCACGCCAATGATCATCCTGAATGGCGCGCGCGATCTCTTGAGCCTCCTCGTAACGGCCAGCCTCGGCAAACAGCTTCGGCAGGGCCTGCGTTCGATCGGGATGCTCGTGGATGGCCGCCCGGGCGGCCACCACCGCCTCGTCCAACACCGCACTCGCCTGCCGGCGGTCACTCTGAGCCACGACCATTCCCAGCCGACAGAGCGCCTCGGCCCGCGTCGGACTCCACTGAATGAGGCGCGCGGCCGCCAGTGCCTCCTCCAGCACCGCCCTGGCCCGGCCGTCGCCGGCCTGAGCCAGGATGGCGCCCAGTTCGCGCAGCGCCTCGGCTCGGGCCTCGTCGTTCTGGATGGAGCAAGCCACCTCCCACATCTCATCCAACAGAGCGGTGTCCGGCCGGTCCATTTCTTTCAGGGTGTTGTAGATCGCCAGGAGAAAATCGAACGGCTTCTCCGGGTTTAACGAATCCTGGATCAGGCGCGCGTGCGCGAGCGCCTCGTCGACCCGTCCCAGCCAGACCAGGGTTTCCAGGTCCTTGCTGGTGTACGCCCGCACCTGCTCGTTCACCACCTGGCGTGCCACCTTGAGCCGGGCCAGCGTACGCAGGTCTACGTGGCGCTGCGCCACCGCCGCCATCCAGGCCAGGTCGAGATCGGCCAGGAAACCGGTGTAGGTGTAGTTGCTCCCTTTGTAGCGGGCCTCCATCCACTCCCGGCTGATGAGGGCCGGCAGCCGCCCGGCATCGCCGCTCTCAAAGAGGTGGGCGGCCAGATTATTCAACCCATACGCGTCGCAGCGCAGCCAGTCGTCGTGGTAGCTCTCCCAGTAGGAGTCGGCGATCCGGCGGTGCCACGTCTCGGCCGGGAGGTAGTAGCGGTTGCGTAACCGCTTGTTTTTCACGGTCAAGAATTGGCGGCGCAGGAAGTCAACCACCGACTGGTGATACAGGCGGTATCGATACTCTTCGACAGGCTCATCTGCAGCAGGTTCCACATCTTCGATGAACTGCCGGAGGTCACCCAGATGTTGCCAGGCAGCCTCCTCCGGTTGCGCTGTGAACGCTCGCGCCTGGTCGAGGGTCAGGCTGGCCTGCGCGACGGAGAGCACTCCCAGAATCGGCCCGTAGGCAGTTGACCACTCTCTGCCACCGATGGTGACGACTCGATCCAGCGACTCATAGTACAAACCATCGAGCCCCGGCGGCAGTCCCCGCAGTTCATCCGGTGGCCGCTGGCCGCTTACCATCGCGTCCAGCAGGAACGTGACGTACTGGAAGTTCCCCTCCGCCTTGGCAGTGAGCTCGGCGACAAACTCGTGCACGCGCTCGCGCGGCCACCCTGCCACGCCCGCAGCGAGTGTCTCGTCGTGGCTCAGGCGCGCCTCGATGTACCGGCGTACATCCTCCGCGTTCCGCCGGTCGAATTCGCCCGCCGAGAGAAAAAGCGTGTCGGCATCCAGGAAGGCATTCTCAATCCGGTCGTCGCGGCGACTCGTCAGGATGAAGCGTACGCCCCGCGGGAGTCTGTTCGCCTGCGCCAGGAGGGAGAGAATGCCCACTCCCTGGCTGTAGAGCAGGGCTTCATCCAGGGCATCGACCAGGATGACCACCTGCTGGTCGGGGTACTCGCCAAACAACGCTTCGAGCGGTTCCCGCACCACATGCACAAAGGCATCGTCCGGCGGGACGGCGCTCACGTCAAGCTTCTTGATGACGACACCGGTCACCTGCCCGCCGCTCACTTGACCAACGTGCTGGATGATCTCGATATGGAGCTGCCGGTCGCCGCTCTTCCCGGCCAGAGCGCTCGCGAAGGCCGGGTGGCGCGCCGCCAACTGGAGCGCCAGGCACTCGGCAAAGACGTGGGGGTTGATCCAGCGCCGATCGCGGGCCGAGCAGAAGTGGACCGCACTCAAGCAGTCCGCTCTCAGCCGGGCCAGACCATCGAGTGGGGGGACGGTGCCCAGGGAGAACTGGGTCAGGCGCGCGGCGATGGCCGTTTTACCGCTGCCAGGCTCGCCCGTGAGGAGGAAGAAGCGTGGTCCACCCGGCGTTGACAGCCAATCGTCGATGGCTTCGAAGACCCACGTGCGCCCTGTGAAGTTACGCGTGCGTTCGGTGATGTAGGTGGAAATGTCAATCATCGTACTGTCATCGTTTCTCACAGCACTGGCTTCCCTCCTGTCGTCCAAATTGGCGCCGATCATCCCGCTCATCCCGCTCGCTCGAACCACTCCAGCGTAGTGGGGAACAACTACGTTCGACTCTTGAATCGGTCGATGTTGGCCGCGACGGTCTTGGGAGACTCGAGGTGCATTCGTTTCCCCTTTCGATGATCGCTACGGCCACCGCCGGGTGACGGCCATGAGTGCCGCGAACGCCTCTTCCACCGCGAGCGGTCCGCCAAGCTCGACCAGGATCGGGATCAGGGCACGACATTGGAGAAAGAGGTTCTGGCGCGTATCTTCTGCCACGACGTGCAGCATCGTCCGCCAGAGCCTGTACAGGATTCGGGGGTCGTGACGCTGGTCCAAGAGAGGCCCGGCGAGCGCACAGAGCCGATCGATTCGGCGGTTCAAGTCCTGGACCAGGCCCGCGGCCCGGATCGCTTCCGCCAAGACCGCGGCGCGCTCCTCTGCTTGCAGCAGGGGGACCAGGCGGGTCAGCGCGAGCGCCCGCGACTCGGCGTCCCCAATCGTCCGGGCCGTTGCCAAGGCGTCGCTGATCGCGGCGGCTCTCAGCTCGTGCGACAGACCGGGCAGGCGGTCGGCCAGGCCGGTGAGCACGGAGGCGCGCCAGTAGTCGATCCAGAAGGTGCGTGCGGCGGCGAGTGCCGGCTCGTGCAGATGGGCCGGCAGGTGCGGTGCCAGAGCAACCAGTGCCTCGGCTCGTCGCTGTTCGGCCTCGCGCGCTGTGTCGAGGAGCGGCCCCTCGCCGGGGTCATCCACCGCCGATCCCAGGTGAGACAGCGCCTCCCTCACTGCCTGGTCGGCTCCCGGAAGGAAAGGTACCAGCATCGCCAGCGCTTGAATCCGCTCGGTTGGCTTCGTGATAGTCTGCATCACGTCCGACGCCTCGCCCAGAATCTTGCCCCGCTCGGCTTCGGGGAGATATTCGAGCAGGCTGGCGAGCACCGCCACCCGGGTCAACGGTTGGTCGATCTCCACTGCCGCGGCCCGCACAGCCTCGAGCGCCCTGTCTTTTGATGGCGGGGCGAGGTGCGGGATCAATGCCACCAGGGCCCAGATTCTGTCTTTCGCCCCGTCCAGCTCCAGCGCGCCCTGCAGCGCCTGCTCACGCATGGTCTCGGAGAGGAAACGGGCGAGCACGCCGAGGGCGTAGGCCTGCTGTCGCCCATCACCGATCGCTTGCACAACGTCGAGCGCCTCCTCGTGCAAGGGATCGGGCAGGTGAGGCGCCAGGAAGGCCAGCATCGTGGCCCGGGCGGTCTGGCTCCCGATGTCTGCCGCGCCCCAGACTGCTCGACGCAGCAGCTGGCTCTTTCGAGGCTCGGGCAGGGCGGGTGCCAGCCGGGCGAGGGTCTTGATCCGATCTTCCCTGTTTCGAACGGCTTCCGCCAGCGCCAGCACTTCGTCCTTACCCGTGTCAGAGAGGTGCGGCGCCAGGAAGGCCAGCGCCCACGCTCGATCGTCATCGTCACCGACGACCTGCGCCGCGGCCAGGGCCTCGCGCAGCGCCTTGCTCTGGAGGTGAGCGGGCAGGGAGGGGGCCACGGTCGCCAGCGCCCACGCGCGAAGAGCCACTCGCTTGACGGCTCGCGCGGCCGCGAGGGCCTCGCGCAGGACGTCACCGCGAAGTGAGGGAGAGAGGGATGGAGCCAGGTGGACGAGCGCCTCGGCGCGATCATCCGGGTCGCGGATTGCTCGCGCGATGGCAACTGCCTTGGCGGCCAGCGACTCCGGCAAATGAGGGGCCAGGTCCGCGAGAGCGCCGACTTGCTGGCGCCCTCGACCGGCGCGATCCAGGGAGTCCATCCCGCGCCCGCCGTCGGGCAGGATGGCGGCAACTGTGTCGAGTGCCTGCTGCCACAACCCCTTCTCGCCGAGCTTCTGGGCCAGGGACTCCAGGACCTCGCCCCACTCCTGCGAGTGCCATCTCTCGGCGGCATCCCACACGCTTTGCAGTGCCCTCGTTCGATACGGCTCGGACAGGTGCGGGGCCACCTCCGCCAGGGCTCGGAACCGGGGCTCCGCCTCCTCGATGTTCTGCGCGGCGTTCAGTGCCGTCTCGTGTAACGGATCAGGCAGGTGCGGCGCGAGTGCCCCCAACGCCATGGCCTGCCAATAGCCGAATCCGATGGTCTCGGCGATCGTCAGCGCCTCATCGAGCGATTCTTCGGAGAGATGCCCTGCCAGCGTCCCCAATGCCTGCGCCTGATCCTCATCCGAGACGACGTCTCGAACCGCGGCGAGTGCCTCCCGCAGCGCGTCGCTCCTCGCCGGTTCGCCCAGGTGCGGCGCCAACTCGGCCAGGACATCCACGCGGTCGGCGGCCCGGCTGATCGCGCGGGCGGTGGCCAGGGCCTCGCGCGTCCAGGGATCGGGCAGGTGCGCCGCCAGCCGCGCCAGGACGCGCCCGCGGAAGGCTGAATCCGGCGCTCCGGAGCGCCTGAGCAAACGGTGCAACGGGGTTGCCGGCTCGTCCAAAACCGCGTCCGCCGCTTCGGCCGCGGCCTCGTCCGCCGCCATGCGCTCGATCGCCTCCAACACCTGCGAGATAATCCGGCTCCTGGCGGGCTCCGGCAGGCGAGGCGCGATCCAGGAGAGGGCCGACACCGGTCCGGCCTCCCCCGGCAGAGTCTGCGCGGCTGTCTCCGCCTGCGGGAGCCATGCGTCCGGCAGGTATTGTACGAGATCCACCAGCGCTCGTTGTCTCGCCCCGGCGGTTTCTGTCCACGGATCCCCGTCAACGATCTCCTGCCAGGCGTCGAGGGCTCTCTGTGGATCGCCGACCCGGGCCAACTGGGGCCCGACGGCCGCGAGCGCGGTGGTTCGGTCGGAGTCAGTGCCGAAGGAGCGCGCGATCTCGAGCGCGCGCAGGAGCGCAGCGTGTTGCCCCGACGCGCCGAGGAGCGGCGCAATCTCCGCGAGGACGCGGGCCTGAACAGCCGTCGTCCCGGTCGACGTCACGGCATCCAGTGCTTCCGCACCGGAGCCCACCTTGATCGATACCCTGGCCAGCTCTTCCAGCGCCAGTCGCCGCGGGCTGCTCCCCAGGTCGCTTCGCTCCGGCATGGTCCGCGCGAGAGTCAATGCCTCGCGCAGCATCTCCACCTTGGGCAGCGGCGCGGTCGAGTCGGCCAGCTGGATCAGGGTTTCAAAGCGATCCCAGACGGTGGGGATCTGGCTCACGGCGGTCAGGACCTGCGGGGCCGTCCACTCGCCGGTCGTGGCCAGCGCGACGAGCAAGGCCGCAGGGAGCTTGCCGGACAGGCTGTGCAGCGTCGCTGTCGCGACGGCGTAGCGCACCTCGCGCCCCAGGCCCTGGGTCCACTCCGGGTGCTGCCGCGCTTCGGCGTCGCCGTCCGTTTCCTCCAGCCACTCGGCGTTGATCTCTTCCGTCGCCTGCCAGGCCTGCGTGAGGTCGCGGAGAAAGGTCGCAGCGCTGGGATCGGCCGTCATCTGCGCCTCGTACCACGCGTCGGCTTCGACCAGTGCGAAGAGCTTCTCGTGCTCCCCTCCCAGCCGCAGGTGGGTACTGAGAGAGCGAAACGGGTAGCCGTCGTGCAGCTTCCGCGCCTTGGGTGATGCCAATCCGGGCAATCCCCGCTCTAAGCCACCCCAGCGACGCGCGTAAAAGCCGGTGATACGCTGATGTTGCCCGGCTTCTCGGCACCAGTAGCGGGCCGCCCGATCGGGGTCGAGCAGAAAGCTGGCGAATGAGCTGTGATAGATCGTGTACCTCCGCTGGCTGGGGGGCCGCGACCGGTCCGCCTCGAGAAAGTGGGCCAGCGCCTCCAGCGTCGGCCGGAGTTGGTCCGGCTCCACACCCACGAAATCTGCCAGCTGTTCCTCGCTGAGTACTTCCCGCGCCACGGCCAGCGTGCCGATGACGGGCGCGTGTTTCGCCGTCCACACCGCCGGATCGTCTCCGAAGAGCCGGTCGAGGAACTCGAGGTACAAGCGGTCAAGCCCGTCGGGGAATGCTTCGAGCGTTTGCTCTGTGATCGCTTCCCTCTGCGCCGCGAGCATGCTGAGCAGGTGATGGGCGTACAGGAAGTTGCCGTCGCTCTTCTCGGCCACGGTCGAAGCGAAGGTGTCCGCTCGCAACTGCGGCGCCAGCTTCACGCGCGCCTCGGCACGACTGGTCAGCACCTGCTCCACGTAGCGCTCGATATCATGCCGGCTGGCGGCCAGGCCGTCCCGGGCGGTCAACGAGAGCACGGCCGGTTGGTGCCAGTACTGGCCCAGTCGATCCATCGTCTTTTCGTCGGGTCGGATGGTCACGATGAACCGTACGCCTTCGGGCAGCCCCTCTTGCCGGCTGAGCAGGTCGACGATATTCACCAGGCCGGCGTGAAGCAGGGCTTCATCCAGGCTATCGACCAGGATGGTCACGCGATCGAGATGCCCCTCTTTCAATAGGGCCTCGAGCGGCTCGCGCACCATCCGTATGAAGGCCTCGGCCGCCGAGGCGCCGCTGACTCGGTAGATCAGGCCGATGATCTGGGATCCGTCTTCGGCCGTCTGGACCTGCTGCGTGATCTGGATCTGAACCTGCGGCCCCGAGGGGATCTGCTCCACCCTTTCACGGTAGGCGGGGTACCGGTTGCCCAGTTGGGTTGCCAGAGACTCGGTGAAGACAAAGGGATCGATCTGCCGCTGATCCTGGAAGCGGCAGAAGTGGATGGCACTGAGGAAGCCGGGTGCCAGGGCCGACAGTCCAGGCGGAGGGGGGACGCTGCCTTGCGAAAACTGGGCGAGCCGTGTGGCAACGGCGGTCTTCCCGCTGCCCGGCTCACCCGTCACGACAAAGAAGCGCGCTCCATCGGGCCGGGCCAGCCACTCGTCGATCGCGGCGAAGACCCACTCGCGCCCGGTGAAATCGCGGATGCGCTCAGCGATGTCGGGGAAAAAGTCAACCATCGTGCTGTCGTAACTCCTCAGCTGCTCGGCCTGGATGGTCAAATCCAGGCCACTGCGGGACCACCTCAGCCGGCGGATCTGACGATCCGCCCGGAGCGGCGGAAGCAGTACCAGAGCCCTTCGCCGCTCGGCCTGGATTGTCAAATCCAGGCCACTGAGGAACCACCTCAGCCGGCGGATCTGACGATCCGCCCGGAGCGGCGAAAGCAGTACCAGAGCCCTTCGCTGCTCGGCCTGGATTGTCAAATCCAAGCCACTGCGGAACCACACCAGAGCCCTTCGCTGCTCGGCCTGGATGGTCAAATCCAGGCCACTGCGGGACCACCTCAGCCGGCGGATCTGACGATCCGCCCGGAGCGGTGGAAGCAGTACCAAAGCCCTTCGCTGCTCGGCCTGGATTGTCAAATCCAGGCCACTGAGGGACCACCTCAGCCGGCGGATCTGACGATCCGCCCGGAGCGGCGGAAGCAGTACCAGAGCCCTACGCCGCTCGGCCTGGATTGTCAAATCCAGGCCACTGAGGGACCACCTCAGCCGGCGGATCTGACGATCCGCCCGGAGCGGCGGAAGAGTGACGTGCTGTCATTGTTTCTCACGATCCCGGCCTCTCTTCCGCGCCGCTCTGCGCGAGACGCGCATCAGCGCTGCGCCTCAGCCGCGCGCTGTCCCCCCTGGTGCTGCGCGGAGAGCAACTCGTGAATTTCGCGCCAGTCCCGGCGCACCCAGCCGGCCACCTCGCTCGCCTCGCGCAGCACGGCGAGTGACAACCCAGGCTCCACGTTCTCAAAATACGGGGCCCAATCAGCCAGGCTCCGAATGAAGTCGTCGAGGTCATCGGGGCCGACTGTCACCAGCGCCGCCTCGAAGCGCCCGTCGCGAGCCAGAGCAGCCCCCAGCGCCCGCAACGCGTTCGTCCGGTCCACGTGATTCTGCAGGGTGCGCGCCACTTGCGCTGCCTCGCCGAACACCGCGCCTGCCCGACGGTCGCCGGCCTGAGCGAGGGCCGCGGCCAGCTCGCAGAGCGCCTTCGCCTTGAGGCCGCGGCCTTCAACAGCGCGGGTCGCCTGGGCCGCCTCGTCGAAGATCCACCGTGCCCGCCGGTCCCCGGCCTGGGCGATGGCCACTGCCAACTCGGCGAGCGCCTCTGCCCGGCGCTCGCCATCCTCGATGGTGCGGGCGATTTCTGCCGCCTCGTCGAAGCGCCTCGCCTGGGCCAGTGCCGCCGTCAAGTCACGCAACGCCTTCGCCCGTTCCCGCTCATACGGGATAGAGGCGACCGAGGCGGCCGCCTCGCCGAACACCGAGTCCGCCTGGCGGTCCCCAGCCCGAGCCAGGGCCGCTGCCAGCGCACGCAGCGCCGCCGCGCGGCGCTCATCGTCCTGGACCGAGCGTGCCACCTGGAGCGCCTCGTCGAACACCGGACGGGCCGGGCGGTCCCCCGCCTGTGCCAGCGCCGTCGCAAGCTCGCGGAGCGCTGCGGCTCGTTCCCAATCGACTTGAATGGAGCGAGTGATCTCTGCTGCCTCGTCGAGGCGGCCCGCCTGCACCAGGCCGGCCACCAGTGTTCGAAGCGCTTCAGCATGGAGCCAATCGCCTGAATGGAAGAGCTTCCTGTTTGCCAGGCCCGGGAAGAGCCTGGCGACAACGGCCACGAGCCACCTCTCCCCCGGCGACCTCCCCCACTTCTCCTGAATGAGCTGTGCCAGTTCGGCCAACTCCTCGAAGCGCCCGGTCGACGCGAGGGCTCGCTCGAGGTCATGAAGCGAGGGCTTCTCCCATGCTGCGAAACGGGGAGCGTTGCGCCCCAGTGCCAGGGCCTCGTCCAACACGGTCCGCGCCTTGCTTTCGTCGGTTTGCGCCAGCGCCACCCCCAGCTCGCTGAGCGCTGTCACCCGCTCCCATGTAAGCTGAATCGAACGTGCCAATACCATTGCCTCATCGAAGCGGCCGGCCTGAGTGAGGGCCGCCACCAGCTCGCGGAATGGTACAGCGTGAACGCGAAGATCTTCCAGGGAGCGCTCCGTCTCGGCGGCCTCTTCGAACAGTGAGCCCGCCCGGCGCTCCCCGGCCCGGTTCATGGCCGCCGCCACTCCGTGAAGCGCGCGCAGTCGCTCCTCCTCGCCCCAAATGGAGCGCGCCGTCTCCGCCGCCTCATCCCAGCGACGCGCCTGGACCAGGACCTCCGCCAGGTCGGAGAGCATCCAGGATTGTACACGGCCGTCTTCCATCATACGCACTGCCTCGGCAGCCTCTTCGAAGACCGCGCTGACCCGGTCATCCCCGGCCTGGACGAGGGCTCGCGCCAGCTCGATAAGCGCTTCCGCCCGGCCCCAATCATCCCGGATGGCGCGCCCCGCCTCGGCCGCCTCGTCGAACCGCCCGGCTCGGGCGAGCGCCGCCGACAGCTCACGCAGCGGCTTTGTCTCCGCCCCCTCTTCCTGGATCGTATGCACGATCTCGGCCGCCTCGCCGAACCGCCCGGCCCGAGCGAGGGCCGCCACGAGCGCGTTGCGCGCTTCCTCCCGCTCCCAATCGCCCTGGACGGATCCGATGAGGGCCGCCGCCTGGTCGAACCGCCCGGCGTGCGCCAGCGCCGCCGCCAGGTCGGAGAGCTCCTCCGATCGGTGCCACTCGTTCCGAATGGAATGGGTCACCCGGATTGCCTCGTCGAACACCGGGTCTGCTCGGCGATCCCCAACGCGGGCCAGCGCCACCGCCAAATGGCGCAAGGCGATTGCCCGCTGCCACCCATACTCTTCCTGCATGGTGCGGGCAGCTTCCCAGGCCTGGTCTACGATCGCGTCGGCCCGTACGTCCCCGGCCTTGAGGAGTACCACTGCCAGCTCCCGCAGCGCCTCCGCCCGTTCCCAATCACGCCGAATGGCATGGGCTGCCTCGACCGCCCCGTCGTAGCGCCCAGACAGTGCCAGGGCGACCGCGAGCTTGCCGAGCGTTTCCGCCTGGCTCACCTCGCTCTCAAGCCCATGGGCCACTTCGACCGCCTCATCGAACGCCAGGCCGGCACGATCGTCCCCGGCCTGAGCCATGGCCGCCGCCACCTCGCAGAGCGCAGCCGCCCGAAAATGGTCATACCCAACGGCACGGGCCGCCGCCCGCGCCTCATCGAACACGATCCTCGAGTTGCCGTCTCCCGCCTCGGCCAGGACAACCGCCAGATCGCCCAGCGCCCTGGCCCGCGCCGCGCTGTCCTCGAAGGCGCGGGCCCCGTCCAATGCCTCGTCCAACAAGGTCTGATCACGCCGGCCCGCTTCTTTCAAGGTGGCGTCGATCGCCATCAGTTTCTCAAATCTTTGCTCAAGATCATTTTCGAGCTGCACCTGCGTCAGGGCCTCGTCGACACGTCCCAGGCGGGCAAGAGTTTCCAAGTCGATGGTGGTGGAAGCACTCAGGGCCAGGAGTTGTCGGGCGGTCTGGAAGCGTGCCAGCATGGGCAGGTGCGGCCTGGCTTGGGACCGCGCTGCGTGCCAGGCCAGATCCACATCAGCGAGGAAGCCGGTGTAGGTGTAATGATCGGCCGCAAAGCGAGCCCGCATCCACCCTTGATGAATCAGAGCGTACAGCGCCTCGTGCAGACCGGCGCTGACCATGTGCGTTGCCAGGTGTCGGCGAGCATACTCATCCTGGGCGAGTTTGGACCAATCACCCCAATACCTGTCGCGGTAGTGGGCAACGATCCGCGTATGGGCCTCACGGCCCTCAATGTAATCCTCGTTTTCCTCAGAGACGAGGTACTCACCGAACGACGAGTGGTAGATGGAATAGCGCCGGGCTGTTCCCGTGCCGGCCGTATCCAGAAACGGCTTCAGCCGCGTGAGAATCGTTCCCACCGTCGTGGGTGGGACACCGGAGAAACTCGCAATCTGCCGCCGCGCCAGGGGTTCCTGGGCAACCGCCAGCGTCCCCAAGACCGGCTTGTAGGCCCCATCCCACGGTACGTCTTCCCGTTTTTCCTCGATCTTGCCGAGAAAGTCCGCGTAGATGCCGAAGAGCCCCTCCGGCAGCCGCTCCAGGTCCAACAGGGTTTCGTCTCCACTTCGCACACCCTGGGCATAGTGATACAGGTAGAGGAAGTTCCCCTGGCTGGACCGTGCCACTTGCTCCCTGAAGGCATCCGGCTCAATCCGCCGCCGCGTGAGCATTGCGGCGACCGATTCCCCCTCCGCCAACTGCTCGACGTAGGCTTTGGCATCCTCGATCGTGCGGGGATCGCGGTCTCCGGCCTCGCCCTCACTTAGCCAGAAGGGCTGGACCTGGCTCATGAAGTCCGGCGTCAGGTGCTTGCCGGGTCGCGACGAAAGGATGAAGCGGACATTCGGTGGCAGACTCCCGTTGGGGAGCAGCTTGAGGATGGTGCGCTGCGGGCTGGAGTAGTCCTCGGCCTCGTCCAGGCCGTCCACCACGATCACGATCTGGTGCTCGGGCCAGCGGTTGGCGATGGCCTGCAGGGGGGTCGTCAGCAACTGGCGGACGATCTGCTCCACGTCCAGCACGAATCGCTCGATGTAGACGCCGATGGCCTGCGCGGCCGGGCCAAAACGCTTGACCTCCTGGTTCACCGTCAGGACGGGCCGGTCGGGAGGCCGAGGTTTGGCCCTGAACTCGCCGACCTGGGCGCCAACCAGCAAACCATCCAGCTCTTTCACGTTCTGGCTGATGGTAATGCCCCAGGCTGGCCAGTCCATAATCCAGCCGCCGTAGTCGCGCAGCAGTTGGTAGCCGATGGACTCGGCGAAGCGGACAGGATTGCGCCAATCCAGGACGGCTGGCAAATCGATCCGGCTCCCCCGGCCGATGAAGTGGTGGGGATAGCCACGTCGCCGGACCAGGTCGGCCAGGAAGGAGGTCTTGCCGCTGCCGGGCTCGCCCAGGAGCAGGAAAGAGCGGGGACCATCCGCCTTGAGAAAGGCATCCGCGGCGTCTCGGACCCACTGCCGCCCGACGAAGTCCGCCGTGCTCCTGGCGATGAGCGTGCGATAGTCGATGATCTTGGCGGCAGCCGGCGACGGCGCGGCCGCTACTGAAGCGCCGCAATTGGGGCAAACGCGGGCCCTTGCCGGTAGCCGATCGTACCCGCACGTCGGACAGTCCATCCTGCTCCGATCGTCATTCACTCGCCAGTCGCCGCCTCCGGTGTAGAGAGCAACTCGAGAATTGTGCGCCAGCCTGAATGTGCCCACCCCGCCACGTCGATGGCCGCGCGCAAAACAGTCACGGACAGCCCCTGCCCCAGGCGCTCGAAAGCGGGCGCCCACAAGGCGAGGACCTGTACAAACCCATCCGGTCCAGGCACACCCACGACACACAGCGCATCGCCGCAGTATCCAGCCTGGACCAGGCTTGCGGCCAGGTCGCGCAGCGCCTCGGATCGTAAACTCTCATCCGGAAGATCGCGAGCGCTCTCTTCGGCTTCAGCAAATGCCTGGCGCGCCCGAGGCTCCCCCGCCGGTGCCTGCCCGCTCGCCAGGTGGCGCAACGCCTCCGCCCGCCGGACCGGATCTCGAAGCGTGCGGGCAAGCTCCCACGCGTCGTTGAATGCCAGCTCAGCCCGGCCGCTCCCGGCCTGAGCCAGGCTTGCTCCCAGGTCGCTCAGCGCCAGCGCACGAACTTGTTGATCCTCGATGGCGCGGGCCGCTGCTTCCGCCTCCTCAAAGCGGCCTGCCTGGGCCAGCGTCATCGCCAGATTGTGCCGCGCCTGCTCTCGACGCCAGTCGACCGGAATGGCGCTGGCCACCGCTTCGGCCTCACTGTCGCGCCCGGCCGTTGCCAGCGCCACCGTGAGGTCGCGTAACACGACCGCTTGAACCCCACGATCCCGAATCGTCTGGGCGATCTCCCCTGCCTTCTCAAGGTGGTTTGCCCGCATGAGGACCGTTGCCAGATCGCGGAGCGCCTCCTTTTTCTCCGCGTCAATCAATCCACCGATGATGGCTTCGGCTTCATCATACTGCCCCGCCTGGGCCCGAGTTGTCGCGACCAGGCGCAACCCCCTGGCCTGATCGCGGACATCCCGCATCGCCCGGGCGACGGCTTCCCCTTCGGAGAACAGGGCACTTGCACGGCGGTCCCCGGCTTGCTCGAGGGCAACCGCCAGGCCGGTCAGCGCCGCCGCGCGAATCCATTCGACCTCGATGGCACGCGCAATCCGTTTGGACTCCTTGAAGCGACCTGCCTGCGCCAGCTCCGCGGCCAGATTCCGCAGCGCCTCCGCTCGATGCTAGGCGATGTGCAGGGCTGCTTCAACCCGGTCAGCCTGGACCCAGGCTCTGTCTTCGATCAGATCTTCGAAGTCGCTCCAGGTCCAGCCTTGTTCCCGCTCTGGAATCGCACGGGCGAGCGCTTCGGCCTCATCGAAGCGCTCGCTCTCGGCCAGCGCGACCGACAGGTCGTGCAGCGCCTGCGCCTGTACCTTGTTGTCCGCAATGGCGCGGGCAGTCGCTGCCGCGGCGGCGTAGCGTTGCGCCCGGGTGAAGGGCGCCACAAGGCCGTACAGCGCCCGCGCCTGTTCCTGGGGGTCCGCAATGGCTCGGGCGACCGCTTCCGCGGCGGCGTAGCGCTGCGCCTGGACCAGGGCCATCGCAACATGCTGCAGAGTTGGCGCGCGCGGCGAACTGTACTCAGAGCGAGCGGCGGCCTCCGCTTCGGCGAAGACCCGCCCGGCCTGGCTGTCCCCGGTGCGTGCCAGGGCGGCTGCCAGGTCGCCCAGTGCCCGTGCCCGCACGCGATCGCTCGGGATGCCATTGGCAACGTCTTCAGCCTCGCCGTAGCGGCCGGCCTGCACCAGCGCTTTGGCCAGATCATGCAGCACCGTCGCGCGCTCAGCCTCGATCTGCATGCTACTGACAACGTTCTTGACTTCATCGTAGCGCCCGGCCTTCAAGAGATCGGCTGCGAGCGCGCGAAACGCCTGATCCTTCCAATCACGCCACTCCACTTCATACAACGCCTCCAGGTCGCGAGCGATGTCCTGCGCCTCGGCGAAGACCCGATCGGCGCGAGGGTCTCCGGCCTGCGCCAGCGCCACGGCTAACTTGCCCAGCACCGGGGCCCGGCTGCCACTGTCGAACGCCGCCCGGCGAGGAGCCGCCGCTTCTGCTCGGGCAAACATCTCGCCGGCGCGGCCATCGCCAGCCTGTGCCAGGGCAGCGGCGAGATCAATCAATGCCTCTGCCCGGTCCGAATCGAATTGAGCTACCTGGGCCGCTTCTTCTGCCTCCGTGAACACCTGAGGGGCGCGGCGATCACCCGTCTGCGCCAGGGCAGATGCCAGGTCGATTAGCGCCCCCGCCTGATGCCGCGTATCCTCAAAGGTGTGCGCGATTCTGTGCGCTTCGTCGTAGGTGGCCACGCGTGCGAGCGTTGCTACAAGAGCGTGGAGCGCTTTCGCTTGAAGCGCGGTATTCTCGATACTGCGCGCCGCTTGTTCAGCCTCGGCAAACATCTGGCCGGCCTGGCCCTCCCCAGCCTGTGCGAAGGCCATCGCGACCTCGCGCAGCGCCCGCGCCCGCTCTTCGTCGTCCGCAGTCGCGCGCACAAGTGCTCCCGCCTGATCGAAATGCCCGGCCTGCGCGAGCACGACTGCCAGGTCGCCGATGGCCTTCGCCTGAACATGAGCGTCCTGGATGGATTGGGCCACCTCTTCCGCCTCGGCGTAGCGCCCGACCTGGGCCAACGCCACCGCGAGAGGGTGCAACACTTCCGCTCGTTCGTGATCGACCTGAATGGCGCCGGCGATGGTGCGCACCTCATCCAGAAGGGCCTGGTCGGGCCGGCTGGCGGCCTGTAAGGCATCGTGGAGAGCCAGGAGCCCTTTACACTGCTCCGCAGGCTCCTCCCGGAGTCGGGCGTGCGCCAGCGCTTCGGCTTCGCGCCCCAGCCAGACCAGGGTGTGCAGATCGGTGTCGCTGTAAACGCTGACCGCCTGTCCTACGAACTGGCGCACCGCCTGCAGTCGCACGAGGGTCAACAGGTTTGTCGCCTCTTCTCCGGGAGTGAGTACTGCCTGCCAGGCCAGCTCCACATCGGCCAGGAAGCCGGTGTAGGTATAGCCACCCCGCGCGTAGCGAGCCTGCATCCACGCTTTGCTGATCAGAGCAGCCAGGCCGTCGGCATCGCCACTCTCGAAGAGGTGTGTGGCAAGATTGGTGAGCCCGTAGGGATCGCAGCGCTGCCAGTCATCGCGGTAGCGTTTCCAGTAGTAGCCGGCGATCTGGCGGTGCCAGCGGATCGGGTCGACATACAGGTCGGCAGTGTCAGTGTGCTCCCGCGTGCCTGCGGCTGTCAAGAACTCGGCCACCGTGGCGTGGTACAGGCGATAGCGACCGTTCATCACATCGAGGAACTGGCGCAACCGGTCGAGCGCCTCGGTGAGGTACTTCTGCCCGGCAGCGATGCCACCCAAAGCCTTGATCTGAGCAGGCGCCAGCGGGGCCAGCGCCACGGCCAGGACGCCCAGGAGGCGCCGGTAGACCGCCGGCCAGGCCGGCAGGTAGTGGACCTCGCCGCTTTCGGGGTCTTCGACTTCGACACTCTGCCGGCTCACGCCCGCTTTGAGCTGCTGCAGGAAAAAGGCGTACAACCCCTCGAGCTCGTCGGGCAACTCGCGCAGGGCCAGCAATGCCCGCAGGGCCTTGTCGTCCGGGTGGGTGAGCGCCTGGTCGATGCCACGCGCCAGGGCATCGAGATAGCCCAGGTTGCCGCCGGCTTTGGCGACCGCGGCGGCCGCAAACGCAGCCGGCGGCTGGTCCACCGTCGCCAGCGCCCCCGCTACGGGCGCGGACTGGATGAGGTGGTGGGCGTAGGCGGTCAGGTCAGCGTGAATGCCGGCGCCCACCTCGGGGTTGTCGAGGTCGAGGAAGAGTTCGCGCAGCTGATCGGCCTGCTTGCGGCGCAGGGTGCGCAGCAGGTCGTCGTCGGGGCGCGAGGTGAGCACCAGGCGCAGGTTGGCCGGCAGGGGCGGCAGGTTGGCCAGCCAGGCCAGCAGGTTGCCCTCGGGGTCCTGGTAGCGCAGCTCGTCCAGGGCGTCGATCGGGAGCACGATGCGCACATCCGGCGCCTCGCGCCGCAGAGTGGCGGCCGGGTCGAACAACGCCAGGTGCTGCAGGTCGTCGAGCGGAATCAGGCGCGGGTCGGTGACCCACTCGCCGACCCGCAGGCCGGTGACGCGGCCCTCGGCCCGCTCGACCTCCTGGATGATCTCGAGGGCCGCCCGCCGGAAGGGCGAGCCGATCAGGCGCCGGACCTCCAGCCCGACGGCGCTGGCGTCTTGACCGAGCGTGCCCAGGCGCTGGCGGATGGTGAGCTCGAGCCGGTCGGTGGCGAAGACCTGGGGGGAGCGCGCGGCGAGTTGGAGGCCAAGGTGGAGCAGCAAGGAGCGCGCGCCGGGCGGGCCGAGGGGGCGACCTGGTCGCGGCGGATGAAGTAGCGCGGCCAGGCGGGGTGGTCGCGGGCGAGCTGAGCCAGGAAGGCGCTCTTGCCGGCGCCCGGCGCGGCGGTCAGCAGCAGGACGCGGCAGCCCGGTTGGTTGAGGCGCGCCTCGACCTCGGCGGCCAGCCAGTCACGCCGCAGAAAGCGCGGATTGGCCAGGGAGGACTCAACCACCGCGCCGAAGAACAGGTCGTCGACCCTCGCGCTCTCGGGGATCGTGGTCACAGGCCACCTCTCTATTATCCTCGGTAACCGCTCACCGGGCTCGTGGTCCAACCTGAACCGGTCCCCGCGGGCGGTCCCGGCGTATGGCGCCTTCAAACGCTCGAAGAGCTCAAGCGCCTGCCGCCGTTCACCGGAGAGTAAGACGTCCCTGGGAAGGGCGGGTACCAGGCGCTACCCATCCAGCGGGCTGCGCACCGCCAGGCCACCCCGGTTGAGGACGTGGGTGTAGATCATGGTCGTCCTCACATCCTTGTGCCCGAGAAGTTCTTGCACGGTGCGAATGTCGTAGCCATTTTCGAGCAGGTGGGTGGCGAAGGAGTGGCGGAAGGTGTGGCAACTAACGCGCTTGTTGACACCGGATAACTGGGCCGCTTTTCTGACGGCTCGTTGCAGGACACTTTCGTCCAGGTGATGCCGGCGTTCAACGCCAGAGCGAGGATCAATCGAACGTTTGGTCGCCGGAAAGAGGTATTGCCAGAGCCATTCCCGGTTCGCATTGGGATATTTTCGCTCTAATGCATAGGGCAGGTAGACAGCACCAAAACCTTCAGCCAGGTCAGCCTCATGAATGAGTTGAGCATAGCGTAGCTGGCGTTGCAGTGGTTCGGCCAGCTTATCGGGTAGCATAGTTAGCCGGTCTTTTTCCCCTTTGCCGTCACGGACAACGATCTGCCGTTGGGTAAAATCAAGGTCTTTGACTCGCAAACGCAGGCATTCCAGCAGGCGCAGGCCACTCCCGTAAAGGACCTGGGCCATGAGTTGATTTGTGCCAGACATACAGGCCAAGACTTGCTGAACTTCTGCCCGGGTAAGGACAACAGGCAGGCGTTTCGGCTTATTGGCTCGCAACGGTTCAACCTGCTCCAGCTCGCGTTGTAATACCTCGCGATATAGAAAAAGCAAGGCACTGAGCGCCTGGTTCTGGGTGGAGGCCGCCACCTGACCCTCAACGGCCAGATGCGTCAGGAATTGTTCAACCTCCGCGCGACCCATCTCATTCGGGTGGCGCTTCTGATGAAAGAGGATGTAGCGCCGGATCCAATCTACGTAGGCTTCTTCCGTGCGGATGGCATAATGCTTACGCCGCAGCACGTCGCGGACCTGGTCAAGTAATTTCCTGGGGTTGCTCTCCATCTTGCCCTCTTGTTGATGGTTGCAATGGCAGTGAAGGTATTTTATACTACCAGGGTCTCTGGCAGGTGCAATTGAACGTGCTCAAGATCCAGTGGGGGCTGAGTGCGGAGCAGATCAGCGCAGGCGGCAAGGCCATGAGGCCGGAAATGCGATTCAGGAGATACGCAAAGTGCAGGGCTTGATTCTTGGCCCGAACTGTCACCAGGGCTGCTTCCACCTCACTCTTTGTCTCTGACCAACAGTGACCATTGCCTGTTGGTTCCGCTCCCTTTCACCCACCAGATTCCGAGCACGTTCCTGCAATTCTACCCTGGTTGTTGTGTCTTTCCCAGGGAGTTAGGGGGTTGTTCTCACCGCCTAAAACACTGTTGTGGGGTTTTAGACGGCGGCTCGGCCGTCTAAAACGAATTCAAGGAAAATAGACGGTGAGTCGCCGTCTAAAATGCCATATAGGCAGGGTAGATCGGCAGTCGCAGTCTACTTAATAGTTCGGCTCCTACGGCGGAAGCCCCCAAAAGGCTAACTATTCCCCTCATCTTTTGAAGGATGAAGAATGAGGTATAAGTGAGCGATATCGGTCAAACGAGACCAACCGCGCCAAATGACGGTCATGCCGGGCTCACCATCGCGTTTGCGTCCTGGGAAGCCGCCCAGTTGGGCGATCCAGCGGACGGCTTGTCGCACAGAGGGGCTGGTGTCGGGGAGCCTGTCGGTGCGATGGATAGTGGCGTAGAGGGCCTTCCACTCATGGTCGGCGAGGATGGTGGTACAGGGCGCGTCAGGGGTTTGGCGATTGATGTGTGTCAGCCAGAAGAGGCGCCAGGCGATGACACTCATCAGGGTGAGGGAGCGCGTGAGGCGGTCGGCGCTTTTGAGGCGACAGTCTTCAACAGTGCAGCCCGATTTGAGCACGCGATGAAAGCCCTCGATGGTGGGGCGGACACAATACCAGGCGATGCGCTCAAGGGTGTCCTGCCAGGTGGCCAGGGGGATATTGGTCACCAGCAGCCATTCGACGGGGGTGACATCGGGCGGGGGTGCACTCTCGTGCAGCCAGATCGCCCAGACCGTGAGTGGCTCCCACCAAACGGCCTCGTCATCGGCCGGGCGCTGCGGCGGTTGGAGCCTGACCGTGGCGACCTGCACGTCCACGGTGGCCGTGCGCGCGGGCTGCTTGGGCTTGGCAGCCAGCTCGACCGTGACCTGACCAGCCACCGGCTGACGCGCCACACAGGCCCACAAGCGATCCGCTTCGCCCTGCACCCGCCGGTCTTGCACCGCCCGAATCACATACTCAGCCCCCACGTCATCGGCGGTGACCAGAAACTCGAAGATGTCCGCTTCCCGGTCGGCGATCGTGACCAGGCGAATCTCCTCTGGCACCAACGTGAAACTCTCTTCCAACGCCGCCAGCCATTTGGCGCTTTCTTTGGGGCGAGGCCTGCTCACCGATCCCTGCCCCTCGGCCTCCCCCGCTTCCCTCCGCGCCCACATCTGCTGGGTCAGCAGTCCCAAGGGCAGGCCCTGGGGCGTCGCCGCCAGGGTCGAGGGCATCACCAGCCCCCGTTGTTTGCCCCCAATCGGTCCCAGCTCTGTCGTCGCCGGGTGATGGTTGTAATTCAAAAAGGTCGTATCCTGGATCGCCACCACCACCGCATGCCCACGCAGCCGCTCAAGCGTGCGTTCCTGGTGCGGCGCCAAGATCGCTTCCGCCTCGACCTGCTCATTCGCGAAAAACTTGTAGGCCGCTTTCATGGCCTTCCAATCGCGGCTGGCCTCATTGATTGGGGCCGTCGGCTGGCCACCCAAGTCCCCTGCCAGCACGATCAAGCGCCGATTCAACCGCTCATCGCCCAGGTCTACGCCCGCGAATTCCGTCACCACCCACTCACGCTCGACCTTCTCGGCCATCGCTCATCCTTTCTGCTCTTCTCTTTCCGATGGCCTCATCTTACTCGTCACCGTTGCCCTTGTCACCATCGCCCTTGTTCTTGTCTCTGCCAAAGATAAGGGGAATAGTCAGCCCAAAAGGAGGAAGGCATCTAGACAACAAGACTGAGGAGACCTGATGTACCTCCTCCGCAAGTTGCCTATCATAACTTTGGAAGCGCTTCGGGTTTTTCCATGCCCCAGCCACTTTACCCTCATGCTGGCAGGCACCATCCCACGCGACATTGGCATTGCTGGCAGTGACCGCGATATGGTGTGTTCGGTGGAAAGAGGACATCATGGCGGAATACGGTGAATGGAATCGCAAGGGAGCGACGCTGAGCGACGTCACAGCCAAGGCGGAATACGGCGTGAGCCGGGACTTCATTGTCAATGGCATCCAGACCGGCAAACTTGAGTACCGCGAAGGTGCGATATGGGGCAATCCGTATCTGAGGGTCTTGAGAAGTCAGCTTGAGCGATACATAGCCGAGGCACTTGGAGAGGATTACTTGCGCAGAGTAAAGAACCAAACAGAGTTGCGCAGGGTCAAAAAGGAGATAGCCGATCTCAAGAAGAAACTCGCGGGGCTGCAAGAGCGACAGAAGGAGCTTGAGGGATTATTGGGCACATGACAAAGCACCGCAGAATGGGCACCAGCCGACGGCGAAGACCGGGGTGTCCATGCTGAGGAGTGGGGGAGTCTGGCGGCCCCGGTCACATCCTGCGCCGAACAACCGCCTGCAGCCGACGCCCTCCAGCGTCCGCTCGTGCCTCGCTCCCGCTTCCGGGCGCGGCTGAGGCGCAGCGTTAGGCCGTCCGTTGCTGATGAAATGTGAAGGAAAAGTTTGGGAAATCTTATCCTCGTCAAGCATTCGCTCCCGGACATTATGTCCACTGTGCCTGCCCATCAATGGCATCTTTCAGAAGTGGGTCGGTTTCGATGTCAAATGCTGGCCGAGATGATTGCTGAGTATTCGCCGGATGTTATTGTTTCCAGCAGCGAGCCCAAAGCCGTAGAAACAGCTCAAATCGTTGCGAACCATCTCAACCATGCTTCTCAAATCATTGACGGACTGCACGAACACGACCGCAGCAATGTTGAATGGCAAAGCGAGGAACAATTTGAAGTACAAGTGGCTGAGTTTTTCAGGCAGCCACAAGCCTTGGTGATGGGGAAAGAAACAGCCACCCAAGCCTATGAGCGGTTTGCTCAAGCAGTTGCATTTGTCATTGAAGTCTATCCACACAGTAACATTGTCGTGGTCGCGCATGGGACAGTTATCACGCTTTTGATAGCACGAGCCGTTGGTTTAGAGCCGTTTGGCTTCTGGAAACGACTGGGACTGCCGTCATTTGTAGTGTTGTCTTTGCCCAAGATGAAATGGGTGGCAGCAGTCGAGAATATTGAAGACAAACGCGAGTAACATGTGGGCGTTAGTGTAAGTTATCAGCCTCAGGTTTCGGCAAGCGAAAACCGGCCTAACAAGCGCGTGCAGTCCGACGCCGCTTCGCGGTCTGGTATCGGGGCGAAAATTGGTTATGTGACGCGCTTCGAATTGAAGCGTACTTCGGGAAAGTCGCGGCGCGGCTGACGCGCAGAGCGTTAGGCCCGGTCGGTCGGACGAAACGGCATACACCAGAGCATGTTTCGACTCAGACATCTTTGTCCAGTTTTGAGGTGGTGAGGTGCGCTACCAGTTTGATTGGGATCCGGCCAAAGAACGCCGAAATGTCCGAGAGCATGGCGTGTCATTCCGCCAAGCCTCAACCATCTTCCGCGATCCTAATCACCTGTCCATCTATGACGAAGAACACAGTGAAGAGGAAGACCGCTGGCTGAGCCTAGGGATTGATAGCACGGGCGTGCCGCGCGTGGTGAGTCATACGTTTCAGCAGCTTGAGGAGGACTTATGCCGAATTCGGATCATCTCCGCTCGCAAGGCAACCAGCGCCGAAGCAAGGCAGTATCGGGAGGCGAATCCATGAAAGCCGAATATGACTTTTCCAAGGCTGAGCGGGGCAAGTTTTACCATCCCGACGCCGTCTTCAGCTTTCCCATATATCTTGAGCCAGATGTCAACGAGTTCTTAAGCAAGCTGGCCGAGCAAAAGCAAGTGGACATTCAGGATTTGGTCAATGAGTGGCTGCGCGTGGACATGCAGTTAGTCCAAAGCGTTCAATAGCGCATGGGAAAGCGTTGTGTCGCGTAAGTGAGTCGGGTCGAGAAAGTAGATTTGTTTGATGTAGCGACTCGTGTAGCATCATCAGGTCGGCTAGAGCAGGGTGACTTGTGCCTTGAAGCGTGTATCTAGATAACATAAGGGAGCTTGCCTAACCAGGGCATGCAGCCGACGTGGGGGATCGCCGGTAATTGAAGCCGGTTCGGTCTGCCGTCTTGAGGTGTGGGGGCGTCCCGGCGCTTAGCCCCCCCACGCGGCTGATGCCCCAGCCGTTAGCCCGCACTCAACATCACAGTAGCAATCAGCAACAGATAAACAAACATGAACCAAAAGAATGTAATCAGACCAACACAGCAACTGCTCGAAGAACTTGCAAGTGGCGGCGGCAAATTAGTTGTACTGGAAGCAGCCAATTCTGCACAGGCAAATCGTCTGCTGAAGCAAGTTTCTGCTATCCCCGGAGTACAGGTTGCCGTCGCCTTAGACCCAGCCGAAGCGAGACGAATATTAGAACAAACTTATCCCGATGTGGTGCTTGTTGACTTGCGTTTGGAAAAGGACTCGGACGCTACTGATACTTCAGGAATTGAATTGATAAAGCGTTTGGGTAAACTCTCTCCCGCCACCAAAGTTCTTGTTGTTTCCACAACAACGGAGAAAACACCAGACTCGGCATATCTGGTGCATTTTACTGGTCATGGCGGTGAAATAGAGACAACTCAGAGCACAAACAAAGAAAAACTGGAATTAATGTTGGCACGTGCGCGCCGCGCAATAGAGACAGGCAACCCCGCAGAAGCAGGAGCACTTCTTCAAGAATTACGCGCAACGCAAGAGAATCTAGAACAATACCAAGAATTACAGCAAACTTTCCAAGTATTGCTACAATCGTACCAAAGTGGAGTCAATTGGATAGAAAGCGCGGGCAAGCAGAAAAAAGTTGGTGAAGCGCTAAAAGAAGTCCGCGAGAGATTACGCGAGTTTGAAGAGCGAAAAGGAATTCGTTCCGAAATCGCCATACCAATAAAGCGGGGAGATGAAGTTATTGGAGTGCTGCATGTAGAATACTCCGCTTCTCATCAATTCAGTGATGATGAACTCGCATCCATTGTCAGACAAGTGGCAGTTGCTTTGCCGCAAAGCAAGGTCGCTGAACGAGTAACTTCTAGCGATATTACCTTAGCAATTGAAGGAGACGAGTCTCAGACTTTGACCTCGCGCAACCTTGCAACGAGTATAAGTCCGTTCTTGAACGCCATTAACGTATCTTCTCAATAAGGCGGGGTGAAGTTGGCCGGGTCCGTCTGTCAAGAGGCCGAAAGGCGGATGGCGGAAGCAGGACAAAGCGTGTAGACTGAAAGAGGAGCGCAGGCAACAGAGTTGAGTCGGGAACGATGTTTGACGAGCTTGATCTGAGCACGATCGAAGATGAGCGGCTGCGGGAGTTGGTCGCACGGTTGCTCAACTTGGTTGAGCAGGTGACGACCGACCGGCGAGCGGCGCAGGCGGAAATCCAACGGCTGCGCGACGAGATCAACCGCTTGAAGGGTGAACAAGGTAGGCCAGACATCAAGGCCAAAGGATCAGGTGGGAGCGGATCAGGCACAGGCAACTCCTCCTCGGAAAAGAAGCGCTTCAAGCCCAAGGGTCGGGAGGGACGCAGTAAAATCGAACGGCTTGAGGTCACGCGCGAAGAAATCGTGGTGGTTGACCGGGCGCAATTGCCGAGCGATGCTGAGTTCAAAGGGTACGAAGAGGTCATCGTCCAAGATGTGTGCTTGGAGGCTGAGACGATCCGCTTCCGCAAGGAGAAATTCTACTCGCCAGGGGCGCAGCGCACCTATCTGGCCGAGTTGCCGACCGGCTATGAGGGGCAGTTCGGGCCTGGGATTCGGGCGCTGGTCGTGGTCTGGTATTTCGCCAGCACCATCAGCGAGCCCAAAATCCTGGAGTTGCTCCACAGTCTGGGGGTCGCCATCTCGGCGGGCGAAGTGTCGCACATGGTAATCAAAGAGCAGGACGCCTTTCACAGCGAACGGGCCGAAGCCTTTCAGGCGGGGCTTGAGTCCAGCCCGTGGCACCACCACGACCAAACCAGCACGCGCGTGGCGGGCGACAATCAGAGCTGTCAGATCACCTGCAACCCCCTGGATACCAATTACCACACCACCGAGCGCAAAGATCGCCAGAGCGTCGTACAGGCGCTGATGGGTGGTCAGCCGCTCAGCTATCGCTTCAATGCGGAAACCTTTGCCCTGCTCGAACAGAGGCAGGTGTCAGTTACGACGCGCTCCCAGCTCCAGCTCAAGGCACTCCAGGACGTCGAGCTGGATGAGGCCAGCCTCCAGGCGTGGTTGGATCAACACGGCGCCCACCTGGGCGCGATCACCCGGCAGCGCATCGCCGATGCCGCTGCGGTCGCAGCCTACCATGCCCAGACCGAATGGCCGGTGCTCCGCCTGCTGGTCGGCGACGACGCGCCCCAGTTCAACCTGATCACCGAGGAACTGGCGCTCTGTTGGATTCACGAGGGCCGCCACTCCACCAAACTCACCCCCCTCGTCGCACACCATCGCCTCCTGGTGGAGCACTTCTGCGACCGCTTCTGGACCTACTCCGATGAGCTCCTCGCCTATCGCCAGCAGCCGACCCTGGCCGAGCGCCAGCGCTGGGAGGCCGCCTTCGATACGCTCTTTGCCACGCGCACCGGCTATTGGGCCTTAGACGATCGGATGGCCCGCACCCGCCAGAAAAAACAGCCGCTCTTGATGGTCCTGGAGCATCCCGAAATCTCGTTGCACAACAACCCGGCCGAACTTGGCGCCCGCGCACGCGTCCGCAAGCGCGAGGTCAGCTTTGGCCCCCGCACTCGCGACGGCACGGCCGCCTGGGACACCTTCCAATCCCTGGCCGCCACCACCAAGAAACTCGGCCTCAACTTCATTCATTCCGTCCGTGACCGCATTGCCGGCGCCAACACCATCCCGCGACTCCCTGACCTCATCCGCCAGCAAGCGGCCGAACTCAATCTCGGGGCCTCCTAGCCACCTGGCTAGGCCTCCCCCAGCTTTTTGAGAAGATACCCATTAACGACATTCAGCACATCATTGATGAAATCTTAGGTCGTAAGGCTCGTGGAATAACAATCAGGGAGATTAGACAGCAATCGCCTATTAGCGTGAGTCTTGAAGGCGCGGCTGAAGCCGTCGAAGTGGTAAAAAATACTGTCGTTCCTTGGAGGCGGAAGCACGCCGAAACAATGGCGCGCCTCTCCGAACAAGACAAGCAGGCAGACATTGAAACCAAGAAGGCAGAAGTTCTTGAGAAGCGCGCGAATGCAGTAAAAGGTAGAGCAGAAGCAGAGAAGTTGGAAGCCGAAGCAATCAAGCAGCGTGAAGAAGCCGAAAAGATGAAATTAGAAAATGAGAAGTTGCGTCTTGAGTTGCATCGCGCGAAAATTCAACTGGCACTGGACATTCTCAATCAATTGGCACCGAGTCTCCCCGAAACCGAGAGAATTGCTTATTTGGTAAGACTTTTGCCACCGCTCGATACCGTGATTTCAAGCAATCTCCAAATTGTCGCTGGTACAACAAAGGGGGCGGGCTAACAACCGCTTGCAGCCGACGTTGCTACCGCCGCGCCCCAGCGAAGGTTCGTGTACTTCCGGCGAGTCTTGCCCGCGTAGGAGTCTTCGACACCCGCAACGCGGCTGAAGCGAACCGTTCGGCCACAGACGAGCTACCTCGTGGCTCAGTCGGGTGAGCGCCGGCTGCCGAGCAGAACCGCAACAACCGAGCGCGCGTATTCGGGCGCGCCCACAAGACGTAACAGGAGGTGCGAGCATGGGAATCCGGGTTGACTTTCTCATTAAGCACGTGCGCCCCGCCGACATGGATGCGTGGCAAATGATCTGCCAGGACCAGGGCGCTGGGTCACTGGCCGCGTGGCTGCTGAAGGCTGGCGTCGCCCAGCAGGACATCGACCACGCCTTCAACGACTGGGCCGCGTTGGCGCTGCTCGACATCCACGACCCAGAGAACCGGAACGTGTTCATCCAGGCCGCACAGGACATCTCTCAGGCCCGCTGGAACATGCTGTACGAGACAAACTACTCCACGATCCTGTTCCTGAACGCCCCGCTGCTCAAGCAGCTCAGCTACGAGTCCTCGCAGCAGGCCAACAAGGCGTTCGATTTCGACCCGTATGAGCACATCCCGCTCGCTGTGACGATCAACCGGCTGGGGCAGCCGCCGACGGTCGTCGAGAACGCCGTCGGCGCGGCCGTCGCCGCCGACATGAACGGCGATTGCTACCACTTTGACCACCTTATCCAAGGAGGAAACGTCATGACCGCACTCTCGTCCGAAGCCGTCCGCCGGGCCAAGCGCTCGGTGACCCTCGCGGAACAGATCTTTCAGAACGCCGGCGAACGGGCCGCGATCGACCGCGTGTACCCGTTTTTCGGCATCACCCCGGCAGCCGTGCCGGCGCCGCAGGGGCTGGCGGCCCTGGCAGCCGACACCCCCAGCAAGGATGACTTGAACTCCTTGCTCAACAGCGTGGGCACCGCCCCCGGGGCCACGACCGCGGTCACGGTTCCGGCGGCCCCCGCGAGCGGGGACGTAGCTCTGATACAGAACGTCCAGACGCTGGACTCGTACATCGCCACGCTCACTGCACTGGTCATGTACAATAACCACCCGGCGCCCTACGACCTGTCCGACAAGCAGCAGGCCGCTCAGTTCGTCATCGACCTGGCGAACGCGCGCAACTTTGTGGTCACCGGCGGCACGGTGAAGGCCATCCCCATGTACCTACCGATGGGGGAGGCCACGACCCAGAGCTTCAACAAGACCACCACCTCAGCCGACCTGCACCTCGAGGTGCTCACTGCCCTGTTCGGGGCCCTCAACCTGCCCTCCGGAGTGCTGACCGAACTGGACGGGATCCTCACCGAGATCGCGGGCTCGCTGCAGAACCTGCAGCTGTCGTTCACCACGCAGACGCAGACGCTCAATCACTTCGTCAGCTTCTATTACCTGACCCCGGTGCCCGGGACCAACCCGCCAGTGAACCAGATGAACGTGGAGTTCATCTACCTCCAGCTCGCGCAGAGCTCCTGGAAGGCATCCGTCGGCAAGTCGTCGGTGTCGCACTTCACGCTCGACATGACGACCACCCGCACCACGGCCACCATGAGCGCCGGAATCGTCGCCGCCAACACCTCGAACATCGTGAGTTCGCTCCTGGCCCTGACCGGGAACGACGCGCACACCATATCTGAGATGACCAAGATGAAGGGGGTCCAGACCTGAACGACGGCCCACCCTTGAGGTGCGGGGACTGGCGCGACCCGACGACGCAGTCGTCCCGCGTCGTTGGGTCGTGGTGCTGACGATCGAGGAGTTTGGCGGCGGGCCCGCCGGAACCGCGGAGCATGGGAGTAGAGGCCGAACCAGGCGCTGCACCTGACCCGGCCCGCATGGAGGTCTTTCGCGGTTCATTGCTCACTGAGCGGGCAGGGCAGGTGAGCTTGGTCGTTAGCCGGCTCGTCGGCTGGCAGGCCCGCTCGCCTCCGCAGGGAGGCTCCCATCAGCAAGGGGGTTCCAGGCGCGGGCCATCCTGCCATCGTGGGCTGGCCTGGGGGCCGGGTGGCCTGTCGTGGGGGTGGGTGTCCCTGGCCGCGGAGGCCGGCTAACCCCCGTTGCAGCCGACGCGGGGATCGCGGCGCCACCCCACGTCGTGCGGGCAGTCGGGCGTTGCCCCTGAAGCGCCCCGCGCGGCTGAACTCTGCCGTTATCCGGCGCGTCAGGACAAAGTCGCCTGGCCTGAGAAGGGGTGTTGCCTGCGAAGATGAAGGTCAGTGGGGCGCACCTGGCCTGCCAAACGTCTCGGTGAAAGCCAGGCGTGTTTGATTCAAGCGCGCCTTGCCAGAGATGACGCCGCATAACTGCTCAATGAAGCCGACCCCAAGGACCGGGGCTGCCAGTGTGGTGTGACTTGCGTGGGTGACTTGACGTCAAGTGTGCGGTGACGTGCGGGCGGCTTATCTCGCGTCCGTTATCCGGCGCGTCAGGACAAAGTCGCCTGGCCTGAGAAGGGGTGTTGCCTGCGAAGATGAAGGTCAGTGTGGCGCACCTGGCCTGCCAACGTCTCGGTGAAAGCCAGGCGTGTTTGATTCAAGCGCGCCTTGCCAGAGATGACGCCGTATAACTGCTCAATGAAGCCGACCCCAAGGACCGGGGCTGCCAGTGTGGCGTGACTTGCATGGGTTACTTGACTTCAAGTGTGCGGTGACTTGCGGGCGGCTTATCTCGCGTCCGTTAGCTGGCTCAATACAATGAGAATTGCAAATTATATTCATGTTATTTTAATCTTCTGGGGTTCGTATGGGACATCCAATTAACAGCCTTGATTACGTGCTAACACAATGGGATAATTTAAAGGACCGGCATCCATATTACGCATTTATTTTGTTTACCGATGAGCATAGAGATTTTTTTAGTCTGGTTCAAGAACAATTTATTCATTGGGATCAACTTTCTGGGGAAGCGTGCATGTTTTTCACAATTGCTCCACCCCCGGAAAATTGGCTTGCTGAGGCAAATACTAGAGATTACTGGCGTCATTACATTGCAAATAGCGAAAATGATACGGGTTATGACGTAGATGCAGTAAAACAAGCAGCACGGTATTTCGATATTCCGTACGAGTATTTACCCGCGATTGTTCTATTTAATGATCTGAAACGATATGACACTATAACGATTCATTTGGCAGGTTTGTCCAAAGCTGATTCAAGTAACTTAATTAATAATCTATTCTTATTCCTTAACCATCCCTTCCCACAACGTTATAGAGAATTGTGGCGACTCCAATCATTGATTGATCGTTTGCCTATTAGCCGTAAATATAACTCTTCCTGGATTGACAAATACGTTCGTAGTCAGTGGACTCGGTCACGCAGTCAAAGACCAAGCAACCAGGTAATGGGTGAAAGTTTGATCCCGCACCGGTTCACGTATCTCGTTAATGCACCTCAATCTGTAGAACTAACGTTATCAAATTTGGTTCAGGAACTGAGGCGACTTAGTGATGAGGTGGCCGAACTCAGGAATGAACAGTGTGAGAATTTTCGAGAAGTCAATGTACGTCTTGAGCGTATTGAAGTAGTATTACGTGAAACGATTACTCGTATTGAAGAATATCGACGACCATTTGTAGTCCGCTGGATGACTGCTGACACTGAAACAGATTTTGATGAAGCTGAACACCAAAGATCAATACTGCATAGTGAATTTGATGAGTTTTTGGAGCAACAGAGCAGGTATCTTTCAGAAAGACTATTTGAAGAACTTGAACCTCAATTGCCAGATGAACTATCTTATATTGATGACCAGCTTGAGCCAGAAAGCAAAGCAAAAATAACAACAGCGGAAGTGTTGTGGAAGCACCTTACAACATTTCCGCCTTCCTTTATGGTAGATTATGCGGTTTGTGGAGTGGGTTTATGGACAGCACTTGAAGTAGAAATCAATCGAGCATTTGTTGATGCTTTAAGAGTACGAAATGCTTTGTGCCAAACAGGACAACCATCTGTACACCAGACGGTTCGACCTATAGCAAAAATGTTTGAAGATGGAAGGTTTGGTAATCAGATTAAACCTGTTCGGATCAATTATTACGACCCTCAAAATTTAAATAAATTACGGGGAATTGAATTAGGGGGTTCTGGGCCATTAATGGCTGCCAGTGATGTAAATAGTCTATCAGAAATAATTACTGATTTACATTTTCCTCTTGAGCAAAATGATACAACCATTCATGAATTTATGTTAAAGCTGGCCGAGAGGGTAAATGAAGTACGCACAGTATATCGGAATAGCTATGCACATATACAGCAAATGGATCGTGCTACATACGAAGAATTTCGTAGCTTAATGTTAAATCGTACCATATCACACAGCCCACTTTTTGCAATTGTGGAATGCAAACAAATGCTTTTGCGTGCTGGGTTGATTTAGTTGGGGCTATCTCAGGTAACAGGGCAAGCCAGCTAACAAAAAAATTGTAGCCGAATTGCTATCCTAGTTTTTTTTGAAGTTGGTTGTGCCGGTGGTGTCACTTTGACTTTGAAGGTGATTTCGCTGGCCCGCAATCGGCTAAATTTTGGGCGTTAGCCGGCCCGTCGGCTGGAAGGTCCGCGCCCATCGGCCGGGAGGCTGCCTTCAGCGAGGGGGTTCCAGGCGCGGGGCCGCGGGCCAGTGTGGGCTGGCCTGGGGCCGGGGGCTGGTCGTGGGGTGGGTGTCCCTGGCGGCGGGCGCCGGCTAACACCCGTTGCAGCCGACGCGGGGATCGCGGCGCCACCCCACGTCGTGCGGGCAGTCGGGCGTTGATGCTGAAGCGCCCCGCGCGGCTGAACTTCGCCGTTAGGCGGCGTCTTCGCCACTGGAACACAAGATCGCAATTTGCGGGCTGCCAGAATAAAAATGCAACAGCCGTTCAAATGCGAATGAAGCGAAATCGAACCACGGTTCAGCCAATAAAGACATGGAGGATAAAAATGCCGAATATTGTCGAGGCGAATGATCTGGTCAAGCAATACCCGGGCAGCCCGGAGCCAGCGGTGCGCGGGGTGAGTTTCACCATCCAGCAGGGCGAGATCTTCGGATTCCTCGGCCCGAATGGCGCCGGCAAGACCACCACAATCTCGATGCTGTCGTGCCTGCTAAAGCCGACCGAGGGCAGCGCGACGGTGGCCGGGTTCGACATAATCCGTCAGTCGGCCGAGGTGAAGCGGCGAATTGGGTTGGTGCCTCAGGACCTGGCACTGTACCCGACGTTGTCGGCCCGCGACAACTTGTCCTTCTTTGGCCGCATCTACAGTCTCAAGGGTTCCGCCCTTCGCCAGCGCGTTGACGATGCCTTGAAGATGGTCGGCCTGTCTGATCGGGCTGGCGACGCCGTCGAGACGTTCTCAGGTGGAATGAAACGTCGGGTCAACATCGCGGCCGGACTGCTGCATAAGCCCGACGTGCTGTTTCTCGACGAACCAACAGTAGGCGTTGACCCGCAGTCGCGTAATTTCATCTTTGAAAACGTCGAGTCGCTCAACCAGGATGGGCTAACCGTGTTATACACCACGCACTACATGGAAGAAGCCCAGCGGTTGTGCGATCGCGTGGCGATCATCGACCAGGGTCGGATCATCGCGCTGGATACGCCGAAGGCGCTGATCAATTCACTGGGGGGTGGCATCATCCACCTGGGAGTGCCGCCCGAGATGCCCGAATCGCTCATCGCAGAAGTCGAGCGTCTGCCCTCCGTGCAGGATGTGGCACACAAGGACGGCAAACTGGAAATCACCGCACAGCACGCGCAACACGCGCTGATCGGCGTGATCAAAGTTTTCAATGAAGCCGACGTATCCATCACCTCGCTCGAGATCCTGGAACCGAACCTCGAAACGGTATTCCTACACCTGACCGGCAAGCGGCTACGAAATTAGTTTGTAACAAGCCTCCTCGCCAACTTCCCGGAGGACTGACATGATTCAACAAATTCTCGCGACCACCTGGAAAGACCTCAAAATTCTGCTGAAAGACTTTGGCGGTCTGGCCACGCTGTTCCTGATGCCGACGATGTTCATCTTCGTCATGACGCTGGCGCTGGGCGGCTTGTTCAGCGGCGGCGGCGACAACCCCATTGAAATCCTGGTTGTCAACGACGACACGGGCACGATTGGGGCTCAGATCGTCGCAGGGCTCCAGGCAACCGAGGGCTTCGCTGTCGAAACCGAATGGGACGGCGCAGCGTTGACGCGAGCCAGGGCCGAGGCGTTGATCGCCGACGAGGAACGCAGCATGGCCGTGATCATCCCGGCTGATTTCAGCGACACGATCCAGCACAGCGTGTTCGACACCCCGACCGACGAAACGCCGCAGAAGGCCCAGATTGACCTGGTCGTTGATCCGGCTTTATCGTCCCAATTCGTCGGCCCGGTCAAAGGCACACTGACCGGGTTGAGTCAGCAGGCGTTGATGACCGGCGTCGCGCCGCGTGGCATTGACCTGTTTCTCGATCAAATCGAGCAGACCGCCGGCGCGCCGTTGCCAGCCGAGGATCGAGAGTCGCTGCGCGAACAGGCAGTTCGGAGCACCGCCGGAGGCGGGGATACCGGATCGGTGGTTGAGGTCGTCCAGATGCAACCGGCAGGCATGGAGATCGAGCAATCCCCCAACTCCGTCCAACAAAATGTTCCCGGTTGGACGTTGTTCGGTGTGTTCTTCATCTCTCAGACGCTGGCCACCAGCTTGTTGGAAGAGAAGAAGGTCGGTACTTTTCGCCGGTTGCTCGTGGCGCCTATGTCGCGCGCGGCGCTTTTATTGGGCAAACTGACGCCATTCTTGATTGTCAACCTGGTACAGATCGTACTTATGTTCGCAGTCGGTGTTTTCATTATGCCGCTCGTCGGCGCGCCTAAACTTGAATTAGGCTCACATCCCGAAGCGCTGATCCCGATCTCGCTAGCCGCCTCACTGGCCGCCACCGGGTTGGGACTGTTGGTCGCGGCGCTGGCCAAGACTGCGGAGCAGATTGGTGGCCTCGGCTCGCTACTGGTTGTCACGATGGCGGCGCTGGGCGGCGTAATGGTGCCGCGCTTCGTCATGCCCGATTTCATGCAAACGATCGGCCTGATCACGCCGCATGCCTGGGCCTTGACTGCCTATCAAGACGTGTTGGTGCGTGGCTATGCTGTGGCCCGCATCCTGCCCGAGGTTGCCGCGCTAATGGGCTTTGCCGTGGTGTTCTTCGGGGTGGCCTTGTGGCGCTTTAAGTGGGATTAGATTTGACGCAGCGGCCCAGCCTCGGGTCGCAGGCTGATATCGGGACGATTGCACAAAACACTCCAAATGAACCTCATCGGGTCCTTTTATTGTCGCTTCGGACTTACTTATAATGGGCATACGCATTCTCAAATACGAAACCGGGGCAACAGGCCACCTAACCTTTGCTGCAGCCGACCCGCCTACCGCGCCACGCCCGCGAAGGCTTTGATTATTCTGGCGAGTCTTGCCAGCGAAGGAGTCTTTAGTTCACCGGCGGGCGGCTGAGCTTGGCCGTTAGCCGGCCCGTTGGCTGGCAGGCCCGCTCGCATCGGCCGGGAGGCTCCCATCAGCGAGGGGGGTGCCGGCGAGGATCATCGCGCCATCGCAGGGTGGCTTGGGAGCCGGGGGTCTGTCGTGGGGGTGGGTGTCCCTGGCCGCGGGGGCCGGCTAACCCCGTTGCAGCCGACGCGGGGATCGCGGCGCCACCCCACGTCGTGCGGGCAGTCGGGCGTTGCCCCTGAAGCGCCCCGCGCGGCTGAACTTCTCCGTTGGGCGGCTTCCAACACGCCCGCGTCATCAAAATTGGCGAATTGAGAGAAGTTGTATGACCAAGACTATTCTGATACTGGCAGCAAATCCCAAGAATACATCTCGGCTTCGCCTTGACCAAGAAGTTCGCGAGATTGACAATGGTTTACAAAGAGCGCGACGACGGGACGAGTTTAATTTGAAGCAGGTATGGGCAGTACGTCGCTCAGATTTTCGCAGGGCTATGCTGGATTTAAAACCGAATATTGTACATTTTTGCGGACACGGTTCAGGAGAAGAAGGAATAGCATTTGAAGATGAAAATGGGCAGGCAAAACTTGTAAGCACAGAAGCACTATCAGGTTTCTTTGAGTTATTCGCCGACAAGGTAGAGTATGTGGTTCTAAATGCTTGCTATTCAAAAGTGCAAGCAGAAGCAATAGCAAAACATATTCCACACGTAATTGGAATGAACAAGGCTATAGGGGATACCGCAGCGATAGAATTTGCTGTCGCATTTTACGATGCTTTAGGGGCAGGAGAGACGATTGAGTTTGCTTACAAACTTGCCTGCAACGCTATTCAGTTATCAGGTATGCCAGAGAATCTGACCCCTACCCTTATATCAAGGCAACATATCGCGCTTCAACAAGGAAAGATTGATAGGCTTACAAAAAAGGCACGACGCCCACTGCCTGTATTCATTCTCCTTGACGCTTCGGGAAGTATGGCGGGAACGCGCATTGAGTTAATGCGTCAAGGCATTGTAAGACTAATCGAACACTTACAGTGGTACGACGAGCCAGTGGAGATATTGCTTTCAATTATCACTTTTGGTAGTCACGCAGAAGTACTACTCGAACCCACACCAGTCATCGAAATAAAGCAACTTCCAGATATACGCGCGGGCGGTGCTACGGCTTTGGGTAGTGCTTTGAAATTGCTGGCGAATTTATTGAATACTTGGACGCTGCCTTCACACACAAGAATTTTGCGTCCTATGATAATTGTGGCTATGGATGGCTCACCGACTGATGATTGGCAACCTGGTCTGGCTGAAATCAAGAAATCCGTTATTGGCTCCCGAGCTGACAGACTGGTACTGGCTATCGGAGATGGAGCAGACTATAAAGTTTTACGAGAAATTGGTAGTCTTGGTGTTTTGCCACTTGTTCAGCCAGAAGATATGGTTCAAATTACCAACTTCTTTAGGTGGGTTTGCACATCAGTTACCTCTGTGAAAGATGATGATGTTGCCCGCCTGCTGCCGCCGCCGCCACCTGATGGATTTCAAATTGTGTGGTGAACCTTTTATGCGTGCCAAAGCCGCCCAACACCGTGTTGCAGCCGACGCCGCTCCGCTGCGCTACGCGGCGCGGCTGAACACGACCGTTGAACGAAACCGCTCCTCTCAGGTAGATGGGTGATGAGACATCTGATGAGACGGTTGTGAAACGATGATGCCCCAAGTGATCTTGGGCACACCCAAGCCCCAGTACGAGGTGGCGGATGTGTTTCGCCAGTATGGGGAAGCGTATCGCCGCAAACACCGTCTCTCCCAAGCGCAACGGGAAGCCATGCGGGCCATCGAACAGTGTCGTACGGCAGCTCTAGGCGGCCACGTGGACGAGTGCGATACGTGTGGGGTGCTGCGGATCGCTTACAATTCGTGTCGCAACCGCCACTGTCCCAAGTGTGGGGCGCTGGAGAAGGCCCGCTGGCTGGAGGCACGCCAGGCGGAGCTGTTGCCGGTGGCGTACTTTCACATCGTCTTCACCCTCGATCATGCCATCCATCCCCTGGCCCGCTGGAATCAGACAGCCATCCACCACTTGCTGTTCCAGGCGGCCGCCGAGGCCCTGAAGGAATTCGGGGCCAGGTATCTGGGCGGGGAAGTGGGGATTGTGGCCGTGCTACATACCTGGGGACAAGACCTATCGCAGCATCTCCACCTGCATTGCATCGTCACCGGCGGGGCGCTATCCTTTGACCGGCAGGCGTGGTGTTGTGTATCATCATCGAATCTGAGCCCACCGGGCCAAAAAATCTTCATCGAAAATGAGCTCACCTTGAGCATCTCCGGTACCATAGGGCGTTCTGCCAGCAGGTATCGGAGGCAAGGAGATGATCGAGGTGGAAGACGTCGAGAAGATTCGGATCGCCTACTTTCGGGACGGGTTGAGCATCCGCGAGATTAGCCGAACGCAGCACCACAGCCGGCGCGTGATTCGGCGGGCCATCGAGAGCGCGGACCCTGGGGAATATCGGATGGTCCAGGAACGCCCAGCGCCTGTGCTGGGGCCGTGGAAAGCGAAGATTGATGCGCTGTGGGACGAGAGTCAGCCGATGCCGCGCAAGCAGCGCTACACGGCGCGCACGATCTACCAGGAGTTGCAGAAGGAAGGCTACACCGGGAGCGAAGTGACGGTCAGCCGCTACGTGGGCCAGAAGCGCCAGGCCAGCCGGGCCAAGCAGGTGTTCCTGCCGTTGGAGTTCGATCCGGGTGCAGACGCCCAGGTGGATTGGGGCGAAGCGGTAGTCGAACTGGCGGGCGAACGGGTGACGGTGCCGTTGTTCATCATGCGGCTCAACTACTCGCCTGCCCGCTTCGGGATGGCTTTTCCTTTTCAGAAGCAGGAGGCGTTTTTCGAGGGCCACATCCAGGCGTTCCGTTTCTTCGGGGCCGTGCCCAAGCGCATCACGTACGACAACCTGAAGACGGCGGTCTACCGCATCCTGAGCGGACGTAACCGCCAGGAGCAGGTGGCCTTCGTGGCCGTTCGCAGCCACTACCTGTGCGAGAGCCGCTACTGCACGCCGGGCCAGGGCCACGAGAAGGGCGGCGTCGAGAGCGATGTCGGTTTCAGCCAGCGCCATTTCAGGGCCCCCAGGCCCAGAGGAGGCGCTTACGAGGAGTTGAACAACCTGTTGGCCGCGGCGTGCCGGCGCGATCTGGACCGCCGCGTGCGCGGGAGCCAGGAAAGCGTGGCCGCCAAACTGGCGACCGAGCGGCCCTTGATGCTGGAGCGGCCGCACACTGACTCCAAGGCGTATCGCGAGCATCTGGCGACGGTCAATCCCTCCGGCCTGGTGCCGCTGGACACCAATCGCTACTCGGTGCCCGGGCCCGTCAGTGAAGCGGTGCGGGGGCGGGCCTACGCCTTTCGGGTCGAGATCCTGGCGGGCGAAGAGATCATCGCTCAACCCCCGCGCTGCGTCGGCCAGGAGCAGGACGTCATCGAACCGGTGCCCTACCTGACGGCCCTGGTGCAGCGGCCGGGCGCATTCGAGCACGCCGTGCCCATGCGGCGCTGGCGCGCCGAGTGGCCGCCGGTCTATGAGACCCTGCTGGCCGAACTGCGCCGGCGTTGGCCAGATGAGCGTGGGCTGCGCGAATTTCTGGACATCCTGGCCTTGCATAAGGACCACCCCTCGGAACTGATCGTCCAGGCCGTCGAGACGGCGCTCAAGCTGGGAGCGGTGCATCTGGACGGCGTGCAGCTCTGCCTGCGCCAGTTGACGGCGGGCCAGGAGCAACCCCCGGCCCTGGATCTGAGCGGTCACGACCGGCTGGCCGGCATCGGCCAGCCGCCGGTCAATCTGGGCCAGTACGACACGCTGCTGAGCAGGCGCTAAGCCATGGAAGCCAACCTCCTGCTCGAATCGTATCTCAAGCAGTTGCACCTGCCCGGCTTTCTGAAGAGCTACCGCGCCTTCGCCGCCGATGCGGCGCGCAACAACGAGGACCACGTGCGTTACCTGCTGGCTTTGGCCGAGCAGGAGGTACGCCAGCGCGAGCAAACCATCCAGCGCGAGCGCATCAAGCAGGCCCGCTTCCCGGCGCCCAAGGCGTTGGCGGATTTCGATTTCTCGGCTGTGCCAAACCTGAACAAAGCCTACGTCCTGGACCTGGCCCGCGGTGACTACATCGCCCGCCACGAGCCGGTGATCTTCATCGGGAACCCGGGCTTAGGAAAAACGCATTTGGCGCTCGGGTTGGCGCTCGCCGCGTGTCGCCAGCGCCGCCGGGTGCGCTTCTGGACAGCCGCCGGGCTGGTCAACGAGTTGCAGCAGGCCCAAGACGAGCATCGTCTCAATCGCTTCAGTGCGGCGGCACTCAAGCTCGACCTGCTGGTGCTCGACGAGCTCGGCTTCATCCCGTTCTCGCCGCCGGCGGCTCAGTTGCTGTTCACTTTCTATTCCGAACTTCACGAACGCGTGGCGGTGATCGTGACCTCCAACCTCAAGTTCGCGGACTGGATCCAGGTTTTTGGCCAGGAACGCCTGACCGCGGCCCTGCTCGACCGACTGACGCAAAAAGCCCACATCCTGGAACTGATCGGGGAGTCATATCGCTTCCGGCAGCGGCTACAACGTGAGGAACGTGCATAACACCCGGAGGGCTGTGGAGCAGTGGATAACCGCCAAAGTGACGGCGGTTACCCACTTCCCCACAGCCCCTCCTACGACGACGGCTGCGACCCCGGCTCCGCTCCGATCCGAGCCTCGGCGGCACTGTCGCTCAATCGTACGATGGGCCCGGCTGAGCCCACCCATGACGAAGTGGGCTCATTTTCGATGATGACGGTTTCGGCCGTCTACCCGCTGGTGGGCTCATTTTCGATGAAGATGTGGGCTCTATTTGTATGATGATAAACATGGTGTTCGTGTCCAAAGGGCTTTCTGTTTCCGGTGGTGGCGCTCTCCCAGGTGTTTCGGGACAAGTTCTGTCAGGGGTTGGCGCGGGCCTATCGGCGGGGGGAACTGGGCTTGGCAGGGGCATGTGCCGGGCTGGAAAGGGCGGATAAATTCGAGCGACTGCTGGCCGAGATGCAGGCCAAGAACTGGCAGGTGTATGCCAAGGAGTCCTTCGGGGGGGCCGAGCAGGTGTTTGACTACCTGGGGCGCTATCTGCACCGGGTCGCGATCTCCAATCAGCGCATCCTGGGCATCGAAGGGGGGCGGGTGCGCTTTCAGTGGCGTGACAATCGGAACGGGGGCGAGCTCCATGAGATGAGCCTGGATGCCGAGGAATTCATCCGGCGCTTCTTGCTGCATGTGCTGCCCAAGGGCTTTGTGCGCATACGATATTTCGGTTTACTGAGTAACCGCGACCGCCAGGCGAAGCTGAGGCGGTGCCGAGAACTGCTGAGCCTTGATCCAGAGCTCGCATCGGTTGGAGAGGAAAGCTTTGAGGAGTTGCTCGAACGGTTGACGGGGATAGACCTGCGTCCGTGCCCCGTGTGTGGGGTGGGGCGCATGGTTCGCCAACGAGAACTCGACCCCGTACGGGATGCGTCTGGGTGGGGAACACGGTGGCGTGATGGGGTGGTCCCCCTGGTGGAGGCCGCCTGATGCTGGAGAGGAGCCCGTTTTGGGGAAGGGGGTGCGTCCAATGGGGGCCAGCAGTCGTCAAAGAGCCAGGTAAGCCCCCGGTAAGAGACGCTTTCCGGCCCTGCCGCGCTCGATCAGGGGTCTTCAGCACGGTGAAACCGCCGCTAAGGGTCTGACTCCGTCGCCGCGGGTCGACAGTCAGGTGATAGAATCCCCATAGACAGGGGCCGCGGTAGGCCCCGCGGTTTCGTCCAACAAGTCGCTGAAGCCGCCCCCCATAACGGCGATGGGTTATGTCGGGCGCCTTCCGTGGGCCAGGTGTCTTCAATAGCATGGCTCCTTGGGGGCGGCTTAGCTCCATATACGTTGGGCCGCTCGTTATGACCAGGACTGCCCTTACACTTCAAAGCAGACTCAACGACTTTAAGGCATGGTAACGCCATGGAACAACACCTGGATATGTTCAAGTCATTCAAGTTCTGGCGCAACTTCGTAGGAGGCTACTTGGCTGTCGTGGCTGGCATATGGGGATTAGTTGAAGCCTACACATATTTTCAGGGTACCCAATTGAAAGAACTGTTGGGCAACCTCTGGTTAATGTTTTATGGCTTTCCTATTCCGGTAGCTTTTGTATTGGCCTACTTGACCATCATTGACCGAAAGGCACGACTTGAAAGGCAACGCCAAGACATCGCTCGCCAAGCGACACCCCAACGGATTCAAGAATGGCTGGTCAACTACTACACTTCTAAAGGACAAAGCCATTATCTGTATGAGATGAATACTACGCCGACCACACTGGCTATTCCTTTTCTTACGAAAACTGAGTGGGTGCTATCTGAGCGAATGCCCGACTCATTAGTGGTTTTTCCGCCAGAGCCAACTATAAGTCTTGTCAAACCCGATCCAAAATTTATTGACCAGCGCAGGCAACTCTTTGGGCAGGAAGTGTGGGACGATCCGATATATTGCGCGACAAGGCTGACAACCTCTGACATAGGCATTCGGGTTGAAGCCGGCTATGGTAACTATTTTCAGTTCCTGACAGCATGTGGGCCTCTTTCGGATGAGGTCTTATTCGCTGTTGCCTATAACAGGGCAACTCACTACAGAAACAAAATGACTCCAACTCTCGACATGATCGAAACCTTCCCATGTAAAGCACATGCGATTGGTATTCATTCGCTCGTGATTGGAAAAGGAAGCGACGGCGAGTTTACGACAGTTTTGCACAGACGGTCGCGGAAAGTGGCGATAAATACTGGAACTTTTACAGGTGTACCAACATTTACTTTCCAGCCACATTCCGGATCCGATAAACACGACCAAGACATTACTCACAGCTTCCTTCGTGAGTATCTCGAAGAGCTTTATGATAAAGAGGAGTTCATCAAGAGCGAAGCCGATAAAAGCCGCCCAAGGGTAACTTGGTGGTATGGATTGCCAGAAATGCGACCCGTTATTGAGATGATGAAACAAGGGGAAGCCAATTTCCAAATGCTTGGCCTCGGTTTTGATCCAAGCTATTGTGACCTTGTAATCTGTGTATGCTTAATCATTTACAATCAACCCTACTGGGAAAAAGCACTGGGCGAGATGAGAAAAAACTGGGAAGCAAGCCAAAGAGTCTTTAGACAAGAATATCCCTTGTTTTCCAAGGAAGTTGATGAACTGCTGACGAAAAGGCTAATCCAGCCCGGTACTGCTTATTGCATAGACAGAGCACGAATGCTTCTCAAGGCCTAAGTATTGTCACAGTTTCTTGATCATGTAGCCGCCCAACAATGGCATGAACCCGACGCGCTCCGCTATCGCTCCGCGCGCGGGTTATGCCGACCGTTAGCCCGCTTGTCGCAATTCCAGTAGAGATCACGCTCGAAGTTCTTTGGTGTCGCAAGTCAGGACAAAAGGCTCCTTTTTGAAGGGAATTGAGAATGAAACTCAGAACTCTATATTATTCATATGCACGCTCCTTTGACCGTTCCTTTCTCAAACAGGTCATTCTTATCTTTGACGAGCTTTGGTTCTCAGACCCGATGGAGCGGGCTGTCCGACAATCAATCATGTATTACAACCTGAGGACTGGCGAAACGGGCCACAAGATGTGGGATTCTATTAAGGATGATTATGAGTTTCTAGCTGAGAAAGGGATATTCAAGATATTCGATCCTTGCCCTCTTGTCCGCGAATATGATGGTCTCATGGCACAAGCAATGCTTTGCGATATGCAGGACGAAGCCTTTATGAGGCTTGCGTCAGAAACGGCAAGTCAGGATTATTGGGGTATATTTCGTGAGCGTGTTCCGCCAGAGTCATTACTAGCAGAGGCGTTATCATTCTACGGAACAAGGTTTTGGGAGACACCCCACTCGATTAAGTCTCCAATGCCAACCGATGAGTTTCATAAAAAGGGGTATGGAAGTTATCAGGATTTCTCTTCGCCGTACATCATGGCTGTAGAACACGATTTTATTCCCGTTAGTTGTGGGTATTCTGTCAATATCAACCACGCCCTTCTCATTAGCGAATCAAATGATTTGGCGCTCCTTACTGATGACATCAATGCTCTTGCATTACTGAATTTGAAATATGCTAGAGCGAAATCTTTGGCACAAGATGCGCCCGTTCCATCGCCTCTCATAGCGCGTAGAACACCCGAGTACTTGCAGAAGTACAGCTTGTTGTCCATCAATGTTATAGAGTCTTTGCTTCCCAACGACGACCTCGACCGAAGGTCATTCCAAGAGCTTATTCGGTTCAAAGAGTCAAATCGGGAAACTGTAGATCGCTTCCGCTCATATCTCTTTGAACTAACCTCACAAATTGACTCTGAGCCGTGGTCGCCAGTTCTGGAAAAAGATATATTGAGTCTTATTGACACAAAAGTAATGCCCGAAGTTATGAATGTGCGTGATGACTTACGCGCGGCATATGAAAAAATGTTTGGAAGCATAGTAAAGAATATCACTGCAACTCTGACGCCAACGCTCATCGCCTCAGTTCTAACGGGTCTATCATCGGGTCAGATCCTTACATTGAGTACTGCCGCTGTAGCTGGCGCTCTCTCAATCACTATCCCTGAGATTGTTGAACTATGGCAGGACAGGCGTAAGATAAAGAGAAATGGGCTGAGCTTCCTGCTGAAATTGAAATAGCAATGCCATGTTATTCAGAATAGACGCGGGCTAACAACGGGTTGCAGGCGACGTTGCTCCGCTGCGCTCCGCAACGCGCCTGAACCCGAGCGTTAGGCGCACCAGCGATTCGTTCTGCGAGGCAATCATGAGTGAACGGAGTTGGTTACAAAATCTTATCTGGTTGTACGATTACATGTCGCCTCCGGGCATAATCGGCTATGGTCTAATAGTTGCTTCCGTGCCAACTACCGTTTGGAACTTCTTAGAACCCGCTGGTGTGACTGGCTCTCCCCTATTGCTTCTTGGGCTAATCCTACTGGGCATCGTTCTTGCGCTGAGTGTGGCGCTAATCGCGTCGCTCCTAAAATGGTGGCTCCTATTCGAGGCAATTAAAAGTTACATCAAGAAGTATCTCCTGCGCAGGCTTACTGATAAGGAGATTCTGCTCGGCATCGGGCCGGGCGGTGCAATTGCTGTAGGCATGGTCGCAAAAGCCATTCGAGTCCTCGGCTATGAACCACCATCCGTCGTTGTGATTGACCATCATTATGACCGTATAGGTGCTGACCCAAGCATCGGCACACTGATAGCGCCGGAGCTAAAGCTGCCAAAAGAGCGATGTTGGATAGTACAAGGTCATATCGGAAGCGGGCGCTCTCTCAGAGTTTTCAGAGAGCGATTGAATCTTCAAGACGTGCCAGTCTTTGCATTTGTCGTATCGAAAGAGGCTGCGGCCAGGGAGAAAATTGATGCGGCGCTTGCCGTCGGGTCGCGGTCTATTCTTCCATGGCCAACGGAAGAAGCGCATTCCAAGTAATTTATGGTGGCTATCAGGCCGTGCGCCTAACACCGCGTTGCACCCGACACGCTCCGCTTCGCGTCGCGTGCGGGTGAACGCGACCGTTGGGCGGCTCGTTTTTTGAGCGTATCAGTAGCTAAACCGTAAAATACTAGCTGTGTCAATGCTTGTGGCAGGCTAACATCTTTAAAGGAGACGATGCTGTGGAAACTGAAATCTCATTGTTCAGTCCAAGATTAGAAATTTTACAGCAAGAATTGGAAGACGGAAATGCTGCCGCGCTCGACGCTTTCTGGCAGGAGGTCAGCCAACAGGATACACCATTGATTGAGCTGATATCAGGCGACGAGACACACTCGCTGGTGACTTTTATCTGGCGTGCGGCAGACGAAACCCAAAATGTCGCGGTGGTGAGTTGCTTGAGTGGACAGATGGGGGCCAGCGAAGCAATGACCCGTATGCCAGCAACCGATCTCTGGTATAAAACTTATAAGTTACCAAACGACACCCGCGATTCGTATCAATTCACTGTGGCGGGCAACAATGTAACTGACCCGTTCAACCGGCGCCGACATGTTTTTCCGGGTGATCCAGAAATCGGTTTTACTGGCTGGGAATCCTCTATATTTGAGCTGCCGGCTTCTCCCCCCCACCTATGGAACTCATCCCGCCTCGACATCCCACCAGGTCAAGTGGTCCTGCATCGCATCCGCAACGATTCTCTTGATAACGAGTATCGGGTATGGGTCTATACGCCGCCCGGCTATACAGCAGACGGTCCGCCATACGGCTGGCTGCTCATGTTCGATGGTTGGTTTTATATCAATCTGATTCCCACGCCAACCATTGTCGATAACCTGCACACTGATGGGTTACTGCCTCCCCTGGTGGCGATTATGGTAGGTAGCCCTTTTGAACAGTATCGCCGACGTGATCTTGCCTGTTATCCGCCGTTTGAGAATTTTCTAATGCACGAGGTCTTGCCTTGGGCACGGCAAAGCTATCATCTTTCCAATGACCCGGCGCAGATAGCGGTGGTTGGTGCAAGTTTAGGAGGTCTAATGGCCGCTTATATTGGACTGCGTCATTCCGACCGCTTTGGCAATGTCCTGGCCCAGTCCGGATATTTGGGCTGGAAGCCCAGGGAAGACGACGAGGATGAGTGGATCGTGCACCAATATGCCGCCAGCGCGAAGTTGCCCTTGCGCTTTTATATCGAGGCGGGTTTGTTTGAAACGGATCAACCCACACCCTTGCCCGGTTTCAAAAACCTTCTCGTTTCCGCCCGGCACATGCGAGACGTTTTGCAGGCAAAGGGTTATCCTGTTCGCTATGCCGAATTCAGCGGCGGGCATAATCCAATGAATTGGCAAGGGACGCTGGCAAATGGCTTACTGGCATTGCTTGGGAAAGACACAAGATAAATATGAATGAGGCGAAGAAAGCGCCAACAACAAACGCTTTCATCCAACCCGTTACTACTGGAGCGAGAAGCCAGGAAGGTACACCGAAGGCAATAACCGGCGCGTCATGCGTTCCGCTTATTGCGGGAAAAGCATCCGCAAACGCTCCACGCATCACGCGCCGGAGCGAGGCAAGAAGAAAAACAAAGAAACAGGCATCGTGCCTTCCTTGAATTGAGGTTAGTTGTGCTGGTAAAGTTGAGGCAAAGTGAGGTTGACTTTGCCCGCAACCACGGCACCATGCCTCCGTCAGTTGAAGCTGGTTTCTCATTCGTAGTTGTTGGTTAGCGTAGGTAGAATATATGGCGGTGGCGGTGGTTTCAATCCGTAGCTGCCGCCCAACAAATCGTTGTAGCCGAATTGCTACCCTTCCGTTTTTTGAAGTTGGCTGTGCCAACGGTGTCACTTTGGCATCGAAAGTAGCCTTGCTGGCCCGCAATCGGCTAAACTCAAGCGTTGGGGTGCGACACGAAGTCGTGCAAGTATTTGTTACAACCGCATAAGCGGGAGGTAACCCATTGTTCTGCCAATGGTATCCTACCCAGACATGCGTCACCGGTAACGGTGGGGTGTGAAGCTCTGGGGACATGTGTATCCCTCACCTGCCAGTTCAGCACAGCCGGGCTGAACGCCAGGGATGGCAACGAAATCGTGAGAGGACGTTGCGACTGCCAGCACCAAGGCGGTCGGGGGCTCGGATAGCGTGGTATGGTTAACATATGTGAACCGCCGATAAACGTCGTCGATGAGAACAAGCCAAAGGTGCTGGCGTGCGCCAGAAGAGCCAACAGGCTTGGACCAAAAGGTGAGGGGTCAGGTATAGGTGCTCCTAACTCACCTATCGCAGATGGTGCACCCCCGGCGGAGAGGCGGGACCTAACCCACGCAGTGTGGTACTTGCACGGAACGTGGTAAGCCCGTAGATCTCCCGACGGATGTTTATCCGCTTGGGAAAGCGATCCGTAAGATGAGCCGATAGGTCTGCGGGTAGCGGAGGGTGGAGAAAGCGAAGGCCTTCCTGTAATGGGGAGGATAGGGGTTGCGCTCAATGGCAACATCACCCCACGCGAAAGCGGGCAGACTTCCACCTGGTCGCTCGTCACGAGAAAGCCTGGCAAACTGCCCTCAAGAGGGAGAGCAGATGACGGCGGGCATAGTCCTGGCTGGTGCGCCCTCTAGTGGATCGATCCACGCGGTGGCTCCAGGTGTGTATCGTGAAGTTGCAGCAGTCGTATCTGTTGCGGCCCGTCCTACCAAGGGGCGTTAGGAGCGGCTTGAGCCGTGTCCGTTGAAAGGCGGCCGCACGGTTCTTAGGGGGCCGGGGGCCAGCAATGGCCCCTGGCTACCCGACCGGCTTATCGCCGCATCAGCAAGTGTTAGAAACAAGTTCAGTCAACAAGGAGAAAAGAAAAATGTCTACCTCTTCCCTCAAACCTCCAGCAATGGAAACGATTCAGCAACTGTTGTTTGCTCCCTATCCATCATTTGCGCTGATGGCGGCGTGCCAGCTGGATGTTTTCACGCCGTTGAAAGATGGCGCGCTGACAGCACAAGAACTCGCTGAAAAATTAAATGTCGGCATGAGCAAACTGCGTCCGCTGCTGTATGCGTTGGTCGCGGCGAAATTGTTGACGGTCAACGACGAACGCTTCGCCAACACGGAAGAAAGCGGCTACTACCTTGTGCAAGGTCAGCCCGCGTACACGGGAAAACGATTGAACATCGCTGCTAAAGCGTGGCCGGCGATGTTGAAAACGGCGGAATCTATTCGCATGGGTGTGGGGCAAGCACATCAAGAATTTGATTTCGCAATGATGCCTGCGGAAAACGTCGAGGCGCTGCTGCGTGGTTTTCATGCGCCCGCGCTCGCGACGGCAAAAATGTTGGCGAATAAGTTTGATTTTTCCAAGCGTCAAAGCCTGCTCGATGTGGGTGGCGGCTCGGGCGATGTGAGCATTGCGTTATTGGAAAAATTCCCGCACTTGCACGCGACGATTGTGGAACAAACCAACGTCGCACCCGTAACACAACGCATCGTCGCGGAATCCGGTGTCGCGGAACGTATCCGCGTAGTAGCGGCGAATGCGGTGAACGATTCGCTCGAAGGCGCGTATGATTGCGCGATCTTGAGCGCGGTCATTCAATTGCTCTCAGCGGAAGAGGCACAGCGGCTGTTGAAAAATGTCGCGCGCGTGTTAAATCCCGGCGGCGCAATATACATCATTGGTTGGGTAGTGGATAATTCACGAGTCACGCCTCGCGAAGCGGCAACAGTGAATCTATTACTTATCAATGCGTATGTGGACGGACAAGCATACACGGAAAGCGAACATCGTGCATGGCTGACGGAAGCGGGGTTTGAAGATTTCGCGCGCGAGATTTTGCCCAGCGAGTTGAGTCTTGTCAGTGCGCGCAAACGCCGTGATGGTTGAGACGCGGGAAAAGCGAAACGCACGAAACATGCCGGAAGGTCGTTTTAATGAAGACGAACCACTCGCCATTCCTGTCTGCCACAAAGAAGTTGGTGAGGCATTTGACTTCGCTATAGTTTGGGTTCGGCCACGCCGCCCAACAACGGCATGAACCCGACGCGCTCCGCTATCAATACCCTACGGAATAGACGAGCGAGGAGAGCGCTTAAGGCCCTCTTGTTTAATATGGTGACGACATCACGGGAAAATGGGCGATGGAGATAATCAGCGAGAGTAGTCAGCCAATGGCGTGGGATTTTCCAGAAAAGGGCCAAGTTATGGTTAACGGTGGTCATAAAGCACGCAATCGCGAGATGGGCAGTCGGTCTCTCGGAAGTAGAACTGGGCTGGGCTCGAATTTCCTGCATTGCTTCTAAGGTCTCTTGGACCGCAGGAGGGAGAATATTCGCTTCCGCGAGACATTGTTGCTTGAAATGGAGTTGCAAGAGCGCTGTGATAAATAAGGCAAGAAAAAAGTTCTCAACCCCTCTGGGACTGGTCGGAAAAACTTGAATTCCATTCAGGGTATGTTTGAAAAACCGTACAATCAGTTCGATTTGCCAGCGGTACGCGTATAAGAGGATCACTTCAAAGGTCGTCAGATCAAACCGATCCGTGATGAGCTTATAGACTGTCTCGCCAATTGAAAATTCAACGAGCCGGAATCGGAGGTTCTTGGCCTCTGGGTTGGCTGAGACCCCAATGCGATCGCGCACCTGGCTCCATAAAGAACTGACCTGTTTCGGCAAGTTTACCGGTAATTCGGTCTCTATCTCCACCACAATATCGTTGTAGGCCCGCACAATCACGTGCGCCGGCGCTTGAATCACCGTCTGGATGAGTTGAAACGAAAAGTAACCCCGATCAAGTACGTAAGTGATTCCAGCCGTCAGCGTGTCACGGAGCGCCTGGCGTTCACTCGAATCTTCCAGGCCAATACGACAGTCAACCGCCACCATCTTATTCAGATCGAAGAGTAGGTGCATTTTGATCGATGATTCAATGCTCCCGCTCGTCCAGGTCAAGCCTTGGACGATCGGAAAAATACTGCCGTCGGCGAGATAGATCTGCCCTAAGAGCGCCAGTTCAGGGTTCGACGGGAAAGGCAGTGCCATGACCAGTTGGTGCAGCGCCTGCCGGAGTAATCCCGGCGAGAAGCGTCGCAAGGCATCCGAGCGCGTCATCACCGGCACCGCCGGCACCTGGAGCGCCGCATCCGCATTCTGCCAGGCCACCGCCAGGGATGTCAAACTCTTCCATCCTTTGGTAAAGCAATCGACCATGACCCTTGCAAAATCTATCCAGGTAACGGTCTCATTGTGATGCTGCTTTCGGGCTTCCTCGATGGCTGTCAGGGTTGGCAGGGCCGGTGCCAGCAGCCGCTCAAAGACCGTCATTCGCCTTACTCTCCTGCTTCGTTTGCCTTTTCAGCGGTCCTATTTTCCTCAGCGCCATGTTTGTGTCAATTCGATCCTGAACATTCCGTAGGGTATTGGGTGTTGGGCGGCTCTTTTTCTTCAACAGTATGTATTCCAGTTAGGTGAAAAATGCAGGATAATCAGATCCTTTTTCACCACAGTTGACCTCAACCCATACTTAATCTACAATTCAAGCCTCTATATTTGAGGCCACGAATTGATTGATAAAAACTCAAGGCTGACACTTTTCGAGGAACTATTATGTTCGGCACAGATATGCTAACTTTTCAGGAGTTCATCATGCAAGAACGGTTGCCGCTTGCTACGATTCAAAATACGATCTTGCATTTCTTGCGGAACCGCGACGATGTGGTTGTCTTTGGCGCGCAAGCGGTCAATGCCTATGTAGGTGAGCCGCGTATGACCCAAGATATAGACCTGCTCTCACCTCGCGCCCAGGAGTTAGCGGAAGAGTTACGAGCATATTTAAGCGAACAGTTTCACATTGCTATTCGTATCCGCACAGTGGGTGAAGGGCGTGGGTATCGGCTGTATCAAGTACAGGAATCCGGCAATCGTCATTTGGTCGATTTGAGAGCCGTAAAGAATTTGCCATTGGCGCATCGGATTGAACAAGTCTTAATAATGGCTCCGGCCGAATTGATTGCCAGCAAAGTGATTTCGTACTACCACCGGCGAGGTAAGCCGAAGGCCGGAACGGACTGGCGCGATTTGGCGATGCTGTTATTAAAATTTCCTGAACTTAAGAGTAACTCAAGTGCAGTCACAGATAGTTTAGTAGCTTCGGGAGCTAGCCCAGCGATATTAGCAGTTTGGCAGGAAATTGTTGCAACAGAGATAAAGCCGGAAGATGACGAAGATGAATTTTGAAGGAATGAGGACTAAGTGGTTATTATGTTGGCGCAGAAACCAAAGGCCGCCCAACAAATCAATGCACGCGAATTGCTAAGCTGCGTTTAATAGAAATTGGTTGGGCCTGCGGCGGCGCGTTGGCATTGCGAGTAGTTCTGCTGGCCCGCAATCGCGTGATTTCAAGCGTTAGACGGCCCGTCGGCTGGCAGGCCCGCTCGCCTCCGCAGGGAGGCTCCCCTCAGCGAGGGGGTTCCAGGCGCGGGGCCTCGGGCCAGTGTGGGCTGGCCTGGGGGCCGGGGGCGGGGCGTGGGGGTGGGTGTCCCTGGCGGCGGGCGCCGGCTAACCCCCGTTGCAGCCGACGCGGGGATCGCGGCGCCACCCCACGTCGTGCGGGCAGTCGGGCGTGGATCCTGAAGCGCCCCGCGCGGCTGAACTTCGCCGTTAGTCCGCCCTTCCCAAAGCGCGTATAATAGTACACACAGGCGTTTACCCACTTTGGCAACGGAAGGAATTCTTTTGTTGCCTGGTTGCTCCGCGATTCCAATTGTCTGAACAACGTTGATCCAGTCGATATTCTCACGTTTGGTTTTCGCAATGGCGGCTTACGAAATCGAAATCACAGATCTGGCCGTTGAGGAGTTGAAGGACATCAGGGTATTCGATCGCCGCCGTGTGGTCGATGCTATCCGCGACCAATTGACGCATCAGCCAACGGTTGCCACGAGAAATCGCAAGCGCCTGGAATCGGGGGTGCCCGAGTTTGAGCACACGCCCCCGATCTGGGAACTGAGAGTCGGTGAATATCGTGTCTTTTACGATGTGGATGAATCAGGCCAAGTTGTTTATGTGCGGGCGGTGCGGCGAAAGCCACCTGGCGAAACGACGGAGGACATAATCGCATGAAAGAGACGACACTTGAGGCGTTCGCCCAGGAGCCACAGACCTTCTTACAAGCGGCACAACAAGAACGCATCCTGGTCACTCAGAACGGCCAGCCGGTTGCGCTGGTGGTCGGGCTGGAGAATAAGGATGCAGAGGATTGGCATCTGGAGATGTCACCTGCTTTTTGGCAGATGATTGAAGAACGCCGGCAACGCCCGACGCTACCGTTTGAAGCGGTTGAGGCGACCTTGTTTGATGAATCGCCCGCCTGACACTTGCAGGAGCTGACCCCATGTCAGTCACTGCGAGCCGATGCAGTGGGTAGGCCGGCATTGAGTGCCGCGTACGGTTTTGCTCTGCTACGACGAGAGGGAGGCAAGCAGTGGGGATGGCCGGCCGCAGAAGGATGAGCAGGCGGCGGTCGAGGGTTGATCTTGCATGGGGAGGCGGGCCGGCTAACACGCGCTGCACCCGACCGCGCTATCTGGGCGCGAATAGGCAGGTGGCTGGGGTAGCCGCGTTCTCGGTCAGTGGAAGTCACGTCGCCAGAGCCGCGCGGCGGGTGAGCTCAGTCGTTAGCCGGCCCGTCGGCTGGCAGGCCCGCGCCCATCGGCCGGGAGGCTCCCATCAGCAAGGGGGTTGCCAGTGCGGGCCATCCTGCCATCGTGAGGTGGCCTGGGGGCCGGGTGGCTTGTGATGGGCGGGGTTTCCCTGGCGGCGGAGGCCGGCTCACCCCGTTGCAGCCGACGCGGGGGATCGCGGCGCCACCCCACGGTGTGCGCGCAGCCGGGCGCGGATCCTGAATCGCCCCCGCGCGGCTGAACTTCCCCGTTGGGTGCTTTCCTCAGCATTGGCGGGGGAAGTTCGCGGTGCAGCGTCACATTCCAAAGTATAATCTCAGCAAGGTGAACGTATGGATACAATAGCCTCCATGCTCAAGATGGACAAGACCGCCTTCTCGGTGGCATCACTTTTCGACGAACCAGACGAGAAAGCTTATTGGTTTTCAAAACACCGCATGAACGCCTGCAAGCCGTAGAACTCATGCGACAGGTCATCTATGGCTACAAGCCTGCTACCGCCCGACTTCAAAGATTTTTTGAAGTTGCTCAACTCAAAGCAAGTTGAATACTTGCTCATCGGGGGTTACGCCGTCGGCTATCACGGCTATTCCCGCGCGACCGCCGACATGGACATCTGGATTGCGATTCATCCCCGCAACGCAGAGAAAATGGTCGAAGTCATCCGCGCATTTGGGTTTGCGGTGCAAGGGTTATCGGCAGAACTGTTCCTGAAAGGTAATCGTTGAGGCCGTCCATTGAGAGCGGCCAATGGCCACAGACCAGGAAACAGCGTAAACTACAGGCATGGCCGAGCTATCTGCGTTGCCCGAACTGCCCGTCGCACTGCGCAAAACGTTGCCAGCTGAAGTCCAAGCCGACGTGGAGGCCTTGGAACAGCAGGTGGTGGGCTTGCGCGAGCAGGTCGCTCATCTGCGCGAACAGGTCGAAACGCTGACCGCGCGAGGGAACCAGACCTCCCCAAAACTCGTCGCGCCCGTCCTCCTCGGACGGGCCAGCGGCACCCCCCCGGCCGAAACCAGCGCAGAGCGCGCGCAAACGCGGGGGTCAGAAAGGGCATCGAGGCCACCACCGCGCCCTGCTGGCCGAGCAGGCCGTCGATGCGATTGGCGAGCATTGGCCGACCGGTTGCCCGCACTGTCAGGGGGAGGTGCCGCCGGTGCCGGCGGAGGGCATCGCGCCCGTGCGCCAGCAAGTGTGGGAAGTGCCACCAATCAAGCCCACGGTCGTGGAACATCGGGACCAGGCCGTCTGTTGCCCGCAGGGCCACCGGGTCGTGCGCGCGCCTCGCCCCAGTGAGGGGCCGCCGGGTGCGTTTGGCCCACGGTTGACAAGCCTGGGAGGGCTGCTGAATGGGCGCTATCGGTTGAGCAAGCGCGAAGTCGCCGGCCTGGTGCAGGACGCCTGTGGGGTCGAGATCAGGGTCGGGGGGGTGGTGCGGGCCATGCCGCCCCTGAGGGCCGCCGTGGCCGCGCCCGATGAGCAGATCCAACCAGCGGCGGCGGACAGGCCCGCCGCCACTCTCGATGAGACCCGTTGGAAGCAGGCCGGCGCCAAGCGCTGGTTGTGGGTGGCGGTGACGCGGCTCGTGACGCTCTTCTCTCGGGCTGGCACCCGCGGGGGGGCTGAACTGGCCCAGCTGCTCGGATCGAGCTATCGCGGCTTCCTCGTCTCGGATCGTCACCGGGCCTCTCTCTGCCTGGACGTGTGCCAGCGCCACGTCTGGTGGGCACACCTCACGCGGGATATGCTGGGCGACAGCCAAGATACCGGACCGACTGGCGCCTGGGGGCAGCGCGCGCTGGAGGTGGTCGCCCACCTCTTCGCCCGCTGGCACCGCTTCAAACACCAGGACCTCGACCGCGCCACCTGGCCAGCCGAGATCAAGCCGATCCAGGAAACCTGTGCCGGGCTGCTGGCCCAAGGCGCGGTGCTCCCCGCTCACCAAGCGCGGGGGTTCTGCACCGATCTCACCAAGCTGGCGCCGGCGCTGGGGACGTTCCTCACGGTCGAAGGCGTCGCGACCACCACTACCGCCGCCGAACCCGCCCTGCGCCCCGCTGTGCTCTGGCGCCAAGGCGCGTTTGGCTCCCACAGCGACGCTGGTCAGCGCTTCGTCGAGCGCATTCTCACCGTGACCGCCACCTGTCGCCAACAGGACCGTCACTTGCTCTCGTTTCTCACTGAGGCCCTCCTCGCCTATTGGACTGGCCGATCAGTTCCTTCACCCCTCTATACCCCCTGAACGATTACCCTGAAAGAGAACAACGTCATCCGCATGGGCGTGCCGCCTTTCCGAATCGAAGTGCTCACGACCATTTCGGGTGTGAGTTTTGAAGAGTGCTACCCAGAACGTACCACCGACACCCTCGATGAAGTGGAAGTCAATCTCATCGGCCTGAAGCACTTGAAAGCCAACAAGAAAGCCGCTGGCAGACTCAAGGATTTGACCGACTTGGAGTATTTGCCGTAGTCAACGAAGCCACAATGCATAGAGCGCGTCAGGCAAGGCGGAGTTTTCCAGTCCAAACACGCACCCAACACCGGGTTGCAGCCGACTCGCGTTCCGCTTCGCTCCACGCGCGCGGCTGAACTCGACCGTTAGCCGGCCTGTCGGCAGGGTACAACAATCAGCGGGCAAGCGAAACCGGGTATGTTATGCCTGGGTTTTCTGCTATAATTGGCGACAAAGCCATCTCAGAAATGGGAATATGGTGGGAAGACTCTGCGACTTCGATCCAATCGCAGAGTCGGATAGTGAAAACGAGGCGAAAACTAATGGCAGATCAAACCACAATGCCGAACGGTGATGATGAACGGCAGATCATGGCAATCGTGCACAGATTGCCCCCAGAACGTAAGTTGCAGATTCTCGCATTTGCTCGATTTCTTGCCTTTGAGACGTTCCAGACGACGGATCTTGATTTCTTGGAGGAGGCAGATTTCGAAGATGCTTATACAGAGGCGGATGCTCGTTGGGATGAACTCTTGGCTTCCGAAGAAGGTCAATGTGCACTGGAGAAGCTAGCGGATGAAGCACTGGCAGAAATTCGTGCAGGGAATGTCAAGCCGATGGTTTTCACTGAAGATGGCGAAATTGCGACTCAATGAATTCGCTAACGCTTCCCCAGTTCTGGAAGTTATACGACCAGTTACCAAGAGATGTTCGCCGACGGGCAGCAAAGGCATATCGGATCTGGCGCGTACATCTGCGTTCCCCTGGATTGCAGTTCAAACGAGTAGGGAATCGTCGTCCAGTGTATTCGGTGCGGATCACGGATGCTTATCGGGCATTGGGACTGCTTGACGGCGATACCATCTACTGGTTCTGGATTGGTCCACACGATGAATATGAACGCCTCATCAAGACGATGTGAGCCGATTTGCACAAACCGCTCAACAGACGGTTGCAGGGGACGGGCGCTGATCTAACTCTTGGCGTTGGGTTCCCGCAAGGACATGGTCAGGTGCCCTGTCAGACTAGCCAACCCAGGCAAAATGGGGATGATCTCCTGGAAGCATGAGGGAGCCAGGCGGGCAGACCGATGAGTGAGAAACGCCCAGCGCCGCGAGCAACGCGGGTCTAGCCGGAGGCCGAACGGCGGTTGCTGCGGCCGGAGGGGGAGCCGTGCCCGCACTGTGGGAGCGCGGTGCGGAACACCGGGACGCTGGATCTGCACAAATATATCCAGACGCTGGAGGGGCCGCTGGAGGGGCGGGCCTAGGGGTGGCGGTGGCCCACCCGGAACTGTCCCCAGCCAGCGGGGCGCGATCAGGCCCAGGCGAGTGCGCTGCGGTTGAGTCTGCCGTTTGGGACCGACGGGCGGGACGTGCGGGCGTGGATCGGCTGGCAGCGGGACGACGAGCAGCGCAGCGTGGTCGAAATCCAGCGGCCGTTGACGGCGCGCGGGCTCGAGCTGAGCGAGCGGCCTGTGGGCCGGCTCTATCGGGACTCCGTGAGCGTGGTGGGGGGCTTGACGGCCGAGCTCCAGGCGCGGCTGGCGGCGACGGTTGCGCCGCCTGGGGGGCTGATCTGGGCGGGAGACGCGCGGCAACCAGAAGCCGGCGCCCCGCGCTTCGCTGGCTTGGACGAGGTGCGCGCGCAGACCGCCGTCGCTGGCATCTGGCTGGAGCAGCGTGATCGTGAGCATCTGGTGGTGTGGCTGCAGCCGTTTGCGCAGGCCGCCTGGCCGGTGAGGGCCACCCGTTCGGATGGCGCAGGCGCGTTGACGCAGCGCTGGCCCGCCGCGCCCCATCAACGCTGCCAGAGGCACTGTCTGAAGGCCTGGTCCCAGCCCGTGGCTGAGGCTGACCGGCAGCGCTGATCGCAACTGCGGGCGGCCGTGAGGGCCACCCTGCCATCGCGTGAGGAGCCGCCCGCGGAGCGCAGTCGCGACGTGCGACCGCCCCTGCACAGGCGGCCTCTGGCCCTGGGGCCGAGGGCCCCTGACGCGGGGCTGGGCGCGGAGCGCTCCGCGGCGCCGCGGGCGGGGGTGCATCGGCTGCCGCAGGCCGTCATCGATTGCCTCAGTCGGCCGGGTCGCATGCCCCTGCTCTTGGGCGGTCTGCGGGGCGATGACCACCTCGCGCAGCTCGTCGGTTCCCTGGCCGCTCAGCGGCCCGCGCCCCGCGAAACGCCGTGGCACCCCGACCTGCGTGCTGGTCAAGCCGCCGTGGCCCGCCCCCAGCGCTTGGCCGCCAGCGGGCGCGCGAGCCAGCCGCGCCGGCAGCCGGTCGCTCCCCGCTTGGCCAAACCCGATGACCGGCTCCCAGCCGCGCCGCCCACGGCTCAGCTCGGCCCACCGGTCCGCCGCTAGCTCCATGCCCTGGGGTTGGAGTGGGGCGCGACCGCTCTAGCTGGTTCCCGGGAGCATCCCTTGGCCCTCACCGGTCTCGACGTGCTCACCGAGTGGGGCCCTGATCGCTTCCCCTGCGATCGCATTCCTGACCTGCCGCCCAGGAATACCGCCCGCGAAGCCCTCTGCGGCGACTTCCGCCGCCATCCGCGCCGTCTCTCCGGGCGCCAGGCGACCACGCCGCTCCAGCGTCCTGCCCATCTCTTGATCTGGCGCCGGGCGACCTCCTGGGAGCCCGTGTGTGACCTGCTGCGCTCCGTTCCCGAGCACGCCCGCCAGACCGCACGGCGTTTCGTCCACGCCGCTGAGGCCCGTGCCCGCTCGCGGCTCTCCCGGCGCCGCCCACCGGCCACCGCCATCGCGGCTCTTGTCACCGAGTATCTTGACCGGCTCTCGCCTCCGGCCGAGGACTCCCTCCCTCTGGCTGCCTGCCTGATTCTGTGTCAACTAGTCAGACAGGGGTCAGGTGGGGGTCGGTCTCGTCGCCGCAGCGCCCGCCCCTGAACCTCACCGTTGGGCGGCAGCGCTGGTGGTGTAGGGACAGGAGGAAAGCAGGCAGACCTGGATGACTTCAATCCAGGTTTTTTGCTATAATTCACAGCAGGTGAATTGCTGGAATTGAGCAGAGAGGGCCAGAATCATGAAACCATGGCACATGCTGGACGTCATCGAACGTGACCCAGACAAGGGAGGTGGGGCTTGGGTCTTTCGAGGAACACGAGTTCCGGTTGTAGCCTTGTTTGAGAATTTACGGGATGGGGCAACGGTGAATGAATTCCTGGAGTGGTTCCCCGGTGTCGAGCGAGCACAGGTTGAAGCTGTCCTCAACCCCGAACTCGAAACATTAGCGGCGGCTGGGTGCGCATGAAAATTCGGTTCGACCAGGGAATCCCGGTCCCCTGACGACGGCATTTGCCAGAGCACACGGTGAAAACGGCGTATCTTCTCAATAATTCGGGGGACGCCTGACGGACAACCGACTTAGGCCACTACAGATAGCCCCATCGAGAAACGCCCATACTAGATATTGTGGTGCGCCAAGACATCCGGCCAACTTTACCCCGTTTTATTGAGAAGATACAAAACGGCATATGAAGCGGGCTGGTCTAACCTGTCGAATGGAGATCTACTTAACGCCGCCGAGCAAGCCGGATACAATCTGTTTGTTACGACAGACCAGAACCTACGCTATCAACAGAATTTGCGTGAACGTCAGATTGCGATTGTTATGTTGCTTTCAACCTCCTGGCCACGAATTCGCCGGCGTGTTGATGGAATTCGGGCAGTGATCAGTGCCATGCGTGCTGGCGGCTACGCAGAGATTCCGATCTGAAACGCAACGCGCCGCCCAACAAGCGGGTGCAGGGGACGGGCTGCTGATCTGGCCGTTCGCGTTCTCTCCCCGCATGGGTATGGTCGGGTGAGGACGGCCCGTCTCCGCAGCGCCCGCCCCTGAACCTTGACCGTTAGGCAAGCACGGTCCCCACCAGACTTCGGAAGTCTGACGCCGTGACCGGCGCGCTAGCGCGCCGGTCACGGCGTGGCCAGAGGCCCACCACTCCCCCACCGGTCCGCGTCGGCGCACACCCTGAGGGGTGAACCCCGGCGCGATCGTCTCGCTGGGTGGACCCCGCGGGGTCGGCTGACGCCCGGCTCACCCTGAGGGTCCCCGGAGGGGGATGCCCTCCCCGCGGGGACGCCCCACAGCGAGGTGCTCGCCGGGGACCGCCCCGCACCCCCGGCGGGGGAGCCCTCCCCCGCGGGGTACGCCCTACCCCACCGGGTACGCCCTACCCCACCGGGTACGCCCAGGCGAGAAGGTCTCGCCGGGGACCGCCCCGCAGGGCGAAGCGAGCCGTGCCCTGTGGGGCTCCCCCACCGGGGTGCCCTGAGGGGCATCCCGTAGGGTCACCGTGACGCTTGGGCAGCCCCCTCAGGGGCTCCCCCTACCGGGCGTTCTCGCTTGGGGTGCCCTGTGGGGCATCCCGTCGCGTCTACGGGGACGCTTGTCCCCTGCGGGGGAGTCCCCTACGAGACGATCTCGCTTGGGGGTACCCCGCGGGGTAGGCAGCCCCCTCAGGGGCTCCCCCGCGGGGGGCTCCCGTCGCGTCTACGGGGACGCTTGTCCCCTGCGGGGGAGTCCCCTATAAGACGGTCTCGCTTGGGGGTACCCCGCGGGGTAGGCAGCCCCCTCACCCCCTGTGGGGGGAGCCCAAGCGGGGTCACCTCGCCTGGGGGTACCCCTCAGGGCAGGGGCTCACGCCGGGGACCGCCCCGCAGGGCGAAGCGAGAAGGTCTCACCGGGGACCGCCCCTCAGGGCGAAGCGTCCACCTCGACGCCAGGGGGTACCCCTCAGGGCAGGGCGAAGCGAGGACTTCTCGCCTGTCCCCTCCGGGGGAATCCCCTACGAGACGTGCCCTGTCGGTCAATCCCGTAGCGTCCACTTGGACGCCTGGGCAAGCCCCTTATGGACTTTGACAACTTATTTCGGTAATGAAAAGGCCTACAGGTGCCCTTCTGATTGCCGATTTAATCTGTCAAACTTCATCAGGGGCTCTCGCTTGGGGGTACCCCGCGGGGTCGGGGAACCCCATAGGGCTTGCCCCCTGATGCAGGCCCTGCATTGGGTGCCCCCCGAAGGGGGGCAAGCCTCCAGCCGCGACTGCAGTCGCCCGGCTCTCGGCCGACAAAGTGCTGTCGTTGGGCAAAGTGCTGTCGTTGGGCAAAAGGACGACTTGACCGGCGCTCGAAGGATTGGAGCGTTGCCAGTCATCGCGGTAGCTTTTCCAGGAGTAGTCGGCGAGCTAGCGGTGCCAAATGCCGGCGCCCACCATGTTGGCCAGCCAGGCCAGCAGGTTGCCCTCGGGGTCCTGGTAGCGCAGCTGGTCCAGGGCGCCGATCAGGATCACGAACCGCTCATCCGGCGCCTCCTGAAGCAGGCTGGCCGCCGGATCGAGCAACGCCAGGTGGTGGAGGTCGTCGAGCGGACTCAGGCGCGGGTCGGTGACCCACTCGCCGACCCGCAGGCCAGTCACGCGGCCCGCTCGACTTCCTGGATGATCTTGAGGGCGACCCGCCGGAAGGGCGAGCCGATCAAGCGCTGGACCTCCACTCCGATGGCACTGGCATCTTGACCGAGAGTGCCCAGGCGCTGGCGGATGGTGAGTTCCAGCCGGTCGGTGGCAAAGAGCTGAGGATAGCAGGTGGCAAGTTGGAGGCCAACGTGGAGGAGCAAGGAGCGCGCGCCGGGCGGGCCGAGCGGGGCGACCTGGTCGCGGCGGATAAAGTAGCGCGGCCAGCTGGGGTGGTCGCGGGCGAGTTGGGCCAGGAAGGCGCTCTTGCCGGCGCCCGGCTCGGCGGTGAGAAGTAGGAAGCGGCAGCCCGGGTCGTTGAGGCGCTGCTCAACGTCGGCGGCCAGCCAATCCCGCTGTAGGAAGCGTGGATTGGCCAGGTAGGTGTCGATGGCGGCGCCGAAGAACAGGTCGTCGACCCTCGGGCTCTCGGGGATCGTGGTCATAGGATCCCTCGCTATCATCCTCGGTACCCGCTCAGGGGATGCTCCCTGGCCCCCTCCCTCCAGAGGCGTCATGCGTGAGGACAAAGGTCACGCCTCACATCCCACGCCTGCCGGTGACCTCGACGATGAGCGGCTGGCCGACCCGGTGCATGAGGGGCCGGTTGCAATTCGCCAGCTCCAGCCGGAACAGGATGCCTGGCGATGCGCTGCCGGTCCGCCACCCCCAGTTGCCGGATCACCGCCACCAGCCCCTCCGGCCCGTGGGAGCGGTAGATGAAATCGGCCGTCTGCAACGCAGCAGCGTTGGCTGCGCCGGACACGACCGCCGCGTTCAACGCGGCGGCCTCATCGCGACAGCCGGCGCGGCCAGTTCCTGATGTTCGGCATCGTCCCGGGATGCTATTCTACGTCTCACCGGGCTTGTGTCCAACCCGAACTGGTCCCCGCGGGCAATCCAGGTGTATAGCGCCTTCAAACGCTCGAAGATCTCAAGCGCCTGCCGCAGTTCATTGGAGAGTAAGACGTCCCTGGGAAGGGCTTGTACCAGGCGCTATCCATCCAGCGGGCTGCGCACCGCCAGGCCACCCCGGTTGAGGACGTGGGTGGAGATCATGGTCGTTTTGACATCTTTGTGCCCGAGGAGTTTTTTGGGTCTTGGTTCCATGGGGGTCCCTCCGGTGTTGCCAGGTTGTGATTTTTATGGTACACATTCTGACGAGCGAGGCGACCCTGGGCATTCTGGAAGAGGGCGCACCTGAGGTTATCATACGAGAAGATTTCCGCCAATGCAACCCCTTCGGGCAGGTTATACGGACTCCGTCTAAGACACGAGAATGAGGGGCAAAGATGGAGTCCGTCTAAGAACAAGTTGGCCGGTAGCGATATTGGCAGCATAGAAGCTAAAGTTGGAGTTCAAGAGAAAGATAATGGACATGGTACTACAGACAGAGGCACCGCCGCTGCGTCGAGATGACTCCGGGGCCTTGCGAGTCGGCAACTCCCGCGTCTTGCTGGAGTTGGTGATTCGTGCCTTTGAAGATGGCGCAACGCCCGAGACAATTGCTCAACAGTATTCAACGACTACACTCGCAGATATCTATAGCGTCATCGCCTACTATCTGCGTCATCGCCCCGAGGTAGAAGCTTACTTGGCAGAACGTGAGCAGCAGGCAGACGAGGTGCGTCGTCGGATTGAGAGTCGGCAAGGAGATATGACAGAGTTGCGCAACCGATTGCTGGCGCGTAAGAAAGCAATAACATCTTGAGTCATGCTGCGCCTGTTGACGGATGAGAACTTCAACGGCTACATCGTGCGGGGACTGCTGCGTCGTCGCCCGGACCTGGAACTGGTGCGTGTTCAAGATGTAGGGCTGGGAGAGGCCAACGATCCAGCCATTTTGGAGTGGGCTGCTGTTCACAACTACATTTTACTGACGCAAGATCGGGCCACCGTGCCCGATTTTGCTTATGAACGAGTGACAGCCGGGCAGCCAATGCCTGGTGTCTTTATCGTGAATGACCGGCTCTCCCTACGACAGGCAATCGACGAGATCCTCTTTCTGGATGAATGCAGCGAGCAGGACGAATGGAATCATTCGGTCGTCTACTTGCCTCTGTAAACGGTACATCAAGTCCCGCCCAACATCCCGTGCAGCCGACTGGGGACAAGCTCGGTTGGTACACGAGGCTGACGGGCATCCCTGGCGGCTGACGATGGGCGTTGGGCGGCTTCCTCGCAGGCGAATGCACGATCGATCCCACAATCACCGGAACCAGCAAAGTGAACAAGGGCTATGATGCCAGTATCAGAAAAAGATTCACACGAAGCAAAAATAGCTGAACTAGAAAAGCCGGTTCAGGAAATAGAAGGTGTTGTCCCTCATTCTCCTTGATGGGCTTGTTCGAGCAAGGCGAACAAGGGCTTGATCTTTGACAACTGATCCAAGAACTGAGCCGACACTCGATACGAAAGAAGCTCAGCGGTTGACCCCACGTGGTCAGTGATTCCGGCAGCCATGGCGGGCGTAACCGGTTTCCATTTTCTCGGCGACCCTGTTCCCCGGGTAGGTTCAGGCGTGTCTAGCGGCTGACGCAAGCTGTAATGGGGTAAGACCAGGTGATAGTAGGCCGTCGACAACCAGAGCTGCTTCTCAAACCAGACAATTTCTTTGGAAAAGCCATTCGTGCGGCGGGTCAAACGACGATTGCTTTGCCGTTGCGTCAAGTTATCCCGCTCCACGAAACTGGTATTGACCGTGTCGCTCACCGGTGAATTAGTCAGTTGAGCCGCGATCGCCTCGGGTTTACCAAAAATCACTTTGGCTTTGACCTCGGTCACCCGAGCACCGTCGCGTAGCTTGACTACTTGGGCATACAGCAGGTCCGCGGCAGGGACCAACCGGGGATTGGGAAATCGGCCTCGATGGCCTTTTCTTTCAGGCTGAACCCAAGTGCCCTAGGTATGCAGCAAGGCATGGGCATATTCCGGTAGCTGATCGCTGGTAAAGAAAGGAATGCCTTCATCTGTAACATCTTTGACCCGGTCCACCAGGAGATCGGCACTAGCTTGGCCGCGTTTGCCGACGACAAAAGCGAGCACCAAGCGCCAGACCGGTGCAAAGGCTAACCAGACCCAGGCATCGCCATACGTTTCACAATAGAGTTTGGCAGACGGCAGGTGGGCTTCTTGAGTGTGAACGAAACTCCATAACTCGTCCAACTGGCATTCGGTGACATGCAGATGGCTCCACAGGTAAAGCACCACCGCACGGCACTGCCGAGCGGCGCGATTCAGCCAATCACACACCGTATCTTTGTCGATCGGCAAGATCCGACCGGTCGCCCGGATGGAATTTCCTTCGGCCAAGGCGCGCCCGGCGGTCTCGAAAATCGCCGGATCGCTTTCCAGACCATAGGAGGCGGTGGCGTCACTCAAAGCCACACTCCTCCCACAACCCTTACAGAGTGCTTGCGGTTGACCATAACTGGTGCCATTTTTGGCCATTTTGCCCTGCCGAAACGGAAGACCGTAGTATCGACAGCGTTGATTAGGACAATAGAGCGTTTCCCAGTCCATTTTCGTACCCTCGATCTGCATAACTTATGCTCTCGAGGATACGCCGACCAATCAAAGTTCAACAACCTCATCAAGGAAAATGAGGGACAATACCAAATAGAACAACAGCGTGTTGTATTGGGCGATGTTGTTGCAGAGCCGGCGATTGCCCGGCTGCAAGCACAGATAACTGCGCTCAAAGCTCGATCTGGTAGCGCCTCATCTCACCGTGGTCAGGAACACCAACGGTCAATGAGGCGCTGGGTCTCGCTGGACGGCCGGCCGCGCGGCGTGGGAGGGACCCCAGGCGGTGGTGGGACGCGGTCGTCGAGCCAGTCCGTGACCGACCCGCGCTGAGGGGTGATGCCGGCGGCCATGGCGGGGGAGCGCGGGAGCCACGTGTGGCCGGCGCTAATGCCAGGGAGCCGGCGGCTCTGGTGATCGGCACAGCAGTTGGCGACGGTGGCAACCAGGACCAGGCCAGCTTCCACGGTCTGGGTGTGACGCGCCAGGGCACGCGTTCGCCGGGCCAGGTGGGCCCGGCAGGTGGCGGTGAGTCGTTCCATGGAGGCGGTATTGAGCCCGCCCGGGTCTTGGGACTGGCGAATCAGGGGCGCCACCAACTGATCGCGGCCTGGAACGATCCGGCGGGTCACCCCCACGACGGGTCGCCCCGCGTCGGGCGTGATGACGTGCCCAAGGCAGCCATCCTCCCAGGGCCGCAGGCGCGGCCGGCCGCGTCTGGCGGTCGGGATCGGCGCGCGAAAGACGGCCTGGATCGCCGGCCCGGAGCGGCGCACCCCATCCCCCGCGAGCAGCACCGGCCGACAGAGCGCCCCAGCCGGAATGGGGCCGACCAGGCGGGCGATCCAGGCCCCGCGCGCGCCGCACGGATCGCCCCCAGCCACAGGCGTGTCCCCACCTGGATCGCCAGCGCCCTCCAGACCCGAGTGCCGTGTTGTTTGACATCCACCTCAGCGGCCTGGACCGGCCCCAGCTCCCGCGCCTGCCCCACCAGATGCTCAGGCACCCGGTGGCACGGCGCCCCGGCGCGCCCCTGCCAGGCGCGCCCCGTGCGCTCATCCAGCCCGAAGGCCATCACGATCGCCTGGATCGGACAGCCATCGGCCAACACGCGCACCACCAGTTCCCGTGTGGTGCGCAACCGGTAGCGGGCCGTCCCCTTGCGCTCGCTGCACGTCTTGGCGCATGCTGTGCACCGCTAGCGTCGTTCCTGCTGACGATGGATGCGGATGTTCCCGGCTGCACGGCACCCGCTTGCAGGGCAGTCCAGCTTGGGGCAGAATACGCTCTTGGGGTCCATTGGGCTGCGCTCTTGGCTTGGTTGGGCAACCAGACGTGCGTCTGCCTTTGGACCCTTTCTTGTTCAAACCTGACGCCCTCCACCGTTGACTGGGGAGCTACCCTCAATCTATTGGTGATCTAGAATCAGCCGAACGTGCTCACAATCTGGTGGGAACACGAGCACGGAGAAGATCGGCGAGCGCGGGCAGAACATGAGTTCGGGAGATGCGATCACAGAGAGAGGCAAAGAAGTTGAGACCCTGCTGGCGGCAAGGGGCCAGCAGGGTCAAGAAGACCTCCCAGGCTCGGGCGCCAGCGGCGGGGCGCGGGCCGGTGGCGATCTTGCGTTTGACGACCGCTACGCGTAGGTCGCGCTCGGCCAGGTTGTTTGCGAGCGGGACAGCGGGGAAGTCCAGCACGAGCAGCAGGTGGCGCTGCTTGGCGCGGGGGAGCCGGATACGGGCATCGAGCACGATTGAGCCGGTGGGCGTAGGCGGTCAGGTCAGCGTGAATGCCGGCGCCCACCTCGGGGTTGTCGAGGTCCAGGAAGAGTTCGCGCAGGTAGTCGGCCTGCTTGCGGCGCAGGGTGCGCAGCAGGTCGTCGTCGGGGCGCGAGGTGAGGATCACGCGCAGATTAGCCGGGAGGGGCGGGATGTTGGCCAGCCAGGCCAGCAGGTTGCCCTCGGGGTCCTGGTAGCACAGCTCGTCCAGGGCGTCGATCAGGATCACGAGGCGCTCATCCGGCGCCTCCCGAAGCAGGCTGGCTGCCGGATCGAGCAACGCCAGGTGGTGGAGGTCGTCGAGCGAAATCAGGCGCGGGTCGGTGACCCACTTGCCGACCCGCAGGCCGGTGACGCGGCCCGCTGGACCTCCTGGATGACCTCGAGGGCCGCCCGCCGGAAGGGCGAGCCGATCAGGCGTTGGACCTCCAGCCCGACGGCGCTGGCGTCTTGCCCGAGGGTGCCCAGGCGCTGGCGGATTCGGATGGTACTATTCTATGCCTCGCCGGGCTCGTGGTCCAACCTGAACCGGTCCCCGCGGGCGGTCCCGGCATACGGTGCCTTCAAACGCTCGAGGAACTCAGGCGCCTGCCGCAGTTCACCGGAGACTAAGGAATCGTCCAAGAATTACTTCCCGCCGGGGCGGGGTCTAATGGTGTAGTTCCAGTCGGGACAGGTGTCATGCTTTTCAAGTGCTAGGGAGGCCATCTCGTCGTCGCTGACTTTCAAACCGGTCTGGTAGGGCTGTTCGACCAGGATGGCCTCCACTTTCAAGCCAGTGGTGGTCGTCGTGTTCCGGATGCCGTCAAGCATCACCTCGAACGAGGTGAGCGGCGTACCGGCCCAGGTCGGGCTGATTTGGCTGAACAGGCGAGGGTCGATCGGGTTCCACTTGGAAGCTCCGGTCGGGTAGTGGCTCACAGTGACGGTCAGGCCCAAGGCATCAGCCAGCTTGACCTGGAGCTGTTGCTTCCAACGACGAGGACGCCAGCCGTTGCTGCCACCGCCATCGGCGAGGATCAAGATCGCGGGCGCCGTCGGAAACAAGCGGCAGCCGTAGGTCTGCCACCACCAGACGATGGCGTCCCCGGCGAACTCAGCGGTATCGGCGGATTGACCCACATAGACAGAGCCCAGGTTGGGCTGGACATCATAGAGGCCATAAGGCACCGCCTGGCCGAGGGCATCGTTGCCAAAGTCATGCATATAGACGGTGGGCGCCGGCTCGCACCACATTTGGCCAGCGTTCTTGTAGGGACCGATCAACTCTTTCTTCTTGGTATCAACGCTGATGACCGGCCAGCGCATCCGTTCAAAGAACCGACGCTGCGACTGAAGGTAGGTGAACTGACGATCCCGATCGGGATGCTCTTTGGGCGTCAAGCGCTTGACGTTGCTTTTGGGCCGGATGTCGTGCTGGTGCAGCAAGCGACGGATCGTTTCGCGGCTGAGACGATGGCCCGCCTCACCGATGGCCGGCTGGACCTTGCTCAGGCTGCGCCGCAGCCAGCGACGACCCGGCACGGGATCCCCCGCCACGTCGTCACGAATCAGGTCGATCAGCTTCGTCTCGACCTCGGGCGGTTTTTTTCCACCAGCGGCCGACCGGCACCGGGCAAGCGGATGCGATCTGGGGGACGAGCCTGCAAGTCTTGCTCCAATTCTTGTCGTCCCCGTCGGATGGTTTTCTCATCCAGGCCGGTGATCTGGGCCACTAACCGGACGCCGCTCGGACCGTGACGCTTGGCTTCGACCGCCGCGTACCAGCGCCGTTGCTGTTCGTCGAGCCGGCTCATCAGCAGGTTGATCTGATGATGCAGCGCTTTGTCGGGTTGATCGGCTTCACCTCGGCAAATCGCACACCCACATTCATGGACCTTAACGTCTGACACGGGGGCTCTCCTTCTGCGGTTCGCTGGCCTGAAGGATAGCACATCTCTCGATCCGTGTCAGATTCCAAGACTCTTGTCGGGAAGTTATTTCTGGACGATTCCTAAGACCTCCCTGGAAAGGCCGGGGACCAGGCACGATCCATCCAGCGGGCGGCGCACCGCCAGGCCACCCCGGTTGAGGCCATGGGTGGAGATCATGGTCGTTTTGACAGCCTTGTGCCCGAGGAGTTCTTGTACGGGGCGAATGTCGTAACCGTTCTCGAGCAGGTGGGGGGCCAAGCTATGGCGGAAGGTGTGGCAGCGCACCGGCTTGCGGATCCCGGCCCGCTGCGCCCCTGCACGGACGGCCTTTTGGATACCGCGCTCGTTGATATGGTGGCGGCGGACGATTCCGCTGCGCGGCCCGGCAGAGAGACGATCTGACGCACAGACCCATGGCCAATGCCATTCACGCTCAGCCTTCGGATCCTGGCGGTCGAGCGCGCAAGGAAGGTAGACCGCCCCGTAGCCACGTGCCAGGTCGGCGGTGTGGAGCCGTTTGGCATCCGCCCGTTGATCTTGCCGGGGCGCGATCAGCCTCTCCGGGAGCATCGTGATTCGAGCCTTCATCCCCTTGCCATCGCCGACCACGACCTGGCGCTGAGCGACGTCGAGGTCTTTCACGCGGAGCCGCACGCATTCCTTGAGGCGCAGTCCCCTGCCGTAGAGAACCTTCGCCACCAATTCATGGACGCCCGAAAGACGGCCGAGAACGGCCAGCACCTCGTCGCGTGTCAGCACGACAGGCAGACGCCTGGGTCTCTGCGCCCGAATAGCGTTGATGGGGACATCCAACTTCTGGCGAAGCACCTCGCGGTCGAGCAAGAGAAGCGCACTCAGCGCCTGATTCTGGGGGGCGGCGCCAACCTGTTGGTCTCCAGCCAGGTGGCTGAGGAAGGCTTCACTCTCCGGGCCCCCCATCTCGCGCGGGTGGCGCTTGTCGTGAACGAGGATGAAGCGGCGAATCCAGGCACCGTAACTCTCTTCGGTACGGATCGAATAGTGCTTCAAGCGGATGGTGTCTCGAACTTGATCAAGAAGGTTCTTCGGATACCGACTTTTCATACGTACCGCCCGGCGGGGGATTGAGTTTTCGGTCGTGCACACGTATACTCGATCGGCAGTACGAGTATATGGAGCAACCCCCAGCCCGTCAACGGTTCCTGGGAATCTTGAGGTGCTGTGATTCCGTCTCGTCTCCCAATAGGCCGGATTCGGCAGAATCCCATCGGCCGAATCATCCATACAAGCGGATTCGGCGGACTGGATTCCGTCTCATCTCCTTAGACGGGGTGATCAGACCGAAAGATTCCGCCTAATAACGAGTTAGGTTTTGCAAACTTTATAGGACAGATGGTGGTGAACCACACTCAAAGATCGCCAGATCATAGTAATCCCGGAGGAAACTAATGAAAGCGATTATCTACACAAAATATGGACCGCCGGATGTTCTGCAGCTCAAAGAGGTAGAAAAACCTACGCCCAAGGATAATCAAGTATTGGTGAAAGTTCACGCGGCGTCCGCCAATGCGCTTGAGTGGCGAGGCTTCACGATGCCATCGCTCCTCGTTCGCTTAATGGGGGGAGGGCTTCTCAAGCCCAAGGAGCCGAAGGTCGGCGTTGACGTCGCGGGGACGGTTGAAACGGTTGGCAGCAGTGTCACGGAGTTTAAGCCAGGGGACGAGGTGTTCGGGGTTGCCCCGGGCTCATTTGCTGAGTATGTGTGTAATGGCGAAAGTAAATTCGCACTGAAACCAGCCAATGTACCATTCGAGGCGGCGGCAGCCGTTCCTGTGGCAGCATTCACCGCCTTGCAGGGTCTTCGCGACAAAAGACAAATCCAGCCGGGGCAAAAGGTTCTCATCGACGGGGCATCTGGCGGCGTGGGGACATTTGCCGTGCAGATTGCCAAATCCTACGGTGCTGAAGTGACTGCCGTTTGCAGCACGCGGAACCTGGACATGGCACGTTCCATTGGGGCAGACCACGTCATAGATTACAAGCGGGAAGATTTCACCAGGAATGATCAGCAGTATGACTTAATCTTGGCCGTCAACGGACATCATCCGATTCAAAATTATAGAAGGGCATTAAGCCCCACGGGAATATGCGTCGTGGCTGGAGGTCCCTTGTCTCAAATCATCCAGGCGATGCTGCTGGGGCCATTAGTCTCGCGGCTCGGAAGCAAGAAACACGTTTTCATGGGAATAGCGACAACACCCAAAAAAGACCTGCTTGTTATCAAAGAACTTCTTGAAGCAGGCAAAATGGCCCCGGTTATCGATAAATGTTACCCGTTAAATGAGACGACTAAAGCTATCAGGTATCTTATAGAGGAACACGCCCGAGGAAAAGTCGTCATCACCGTGGAACATAGCAGCAAAACCTAATACCAATTCGACTTGGTGACCGTGCATTATGGCTATCAGTTTCAGCCAAAATGGGCTTCGGCTAATGCATGCCTGTCATGTCAAATTGGGATAACAACGGGTTGCAGCCGAGGTTGCTCCGCTACGCTTCGCAACGCGGCTGAACCCGACCGTTAGGCGGCAAGCGATTCAGAAAGGGAGATATCATGCCTCCGCAGGATTCGTGGTCGAGCGCGGACGCGTACGACAGGTACATGGGTCGCTGGAGTCGGATCATGGCCCGAGAATTTCTGACGTGGCTGAACCTACCGCCTGGATTGGATTGGGTTGACGTCGGCTGTGGGACCGGTGCGCTCACCGCAGCGATCCTGGAGCTGGCTGCACCGAACTCGGTCCGGGCCTTTGATTTGTCGCCGAGTTATGTCGATGCCGCCCGGGAGCGAGTGGCCGATCCAAGATCTCAATTCGCCCAAGGCGACGCGACCGCGCTCCCTCAGCCGGACGCCGCCTTCCACGTTGCGGTGAGCGGACTGATGCTCAATTTTGTTCCCGATCCTGAACGTGTCCTGCAAGAGATGCAGCGCGTCGTCACGCCTGACGGCACAATCGCTGTCTACCTGTGGGATTACGCCGAAGGCATGGAGTGCATCCGCGCGTTTTGGGATACTGCGGTCTCCTTGGACCCTTCCGCTGCCGAGCGTGATGAGGGGGCGCGATTCTCGCTTTGTCGGCCGGACCCGCTCAGGCGACTGTTCGAGAATGTTGGACTCAAAAGTGTTGAAGTACGCTCATTAGAAATTCCGACTCGATTCCAGAACTTCGACGACTACTGGGCGCCCTTCGAGGGCGGCCAGGGCCCGGCGCCCGGCTACGTCGTTGCGCTCAACCATGAGGAGCGCGCGAGGTTGCGCACAGCATTGGCAAGCCGCCTCCCGCCTGCAGCAGACGGAACGCTTCCCTTGATTGCGCGTGCTTGGGGCGTCCGAGGCACGACCTGATCAAAATTGCCGCCTAACGTGGGCGTCAACCTGACGGTCGCCTTCGGCGCCTGCAGGTTACGCCCGAGGCGTTAGCTGGCTGGCAAAGAGCCATAGGGTTGACTTGGCTTTATGTTGATGATATGCTTTAGGCAAGATCTTAACTCAGACGAAAGCAGCGTGCAATTATGATGACGAGTGAAGCGTTAAAATCAATGCAATTTGTGGTAGACGATAAAGGCCAACGAACGGCAGTTCTGCTGGATATTCGGGCCTGGGAAATGCTCATCAAATGGATAGAAACTGTGACAGATACGAAAATTGCCCTCCAAGCCCTTCAAGAATTGCAACAAGTTGGCGGACGACCGGAACAAGCCGGTTGGTTAGCTTGGGAAAATATTCGTGAGGCCTGGGGTGACGAAGAAGAAATCGAAACTGCCTCAATATAAAGTTTGTATGAGACCGGCTGTCTATGCCAGTCGCAAACAGTTACCTGGACATGTACGGCAACAAATAAAACAGATGATTGATGACTTGGAGCAAAACCCGCGCCCTGCGGAAAGCGAAGCCTTAGAATTACCAGCGACTATTCAAACTGAATGGGAAGCGCGGCGAATAAAAATAGAAAATTGGCGAGTTGTGTATGCGGTGAATGAGACTTGGCAGGAAATTGGAGTTTTGACCATTTAAAAGCGTCCGCCATATGATTATGAAGATTTGGAGTTATTGTTATCGGAACTGTGATAGTAAAATATTTGGAGCAAAGCGCCAGCTAACCACCGCTTTCAGAGCGTGTTTGGAAAATGATTTGACAGAAATGGCCATAATACCCAAGATATGGAATATATTCTATGGATGAGCCTGAAAGGAACCAAAGTGAGCGAACAGGCAACAGTGATCTACGAGACGATGTGACCGATGAGCAGGATGACCTGATTGCGCCGCTGATCGAGCGCCGGTCGAAGCGCGGCCGTCCCACCAGCTTGTGCTTGCGCCTGGTATTGAATGCATTGTTCTATTTGACGCGAACCGGCTGTCAATGGCGGCTTTTGCCGAAAGATTTTCCAGCTTGGCCAGGCGTCCGGTACTCCTTCGACAAATGGACGGAGGATGGGACCTGGCTGGAAATCAATCGTCGCTTGGTCGAACGGCGGCGGCTGGCCGTTGGGCGCACCTCGACCCCTTCAATGGGTCTAAGAGCGTGTCTAAAAATTTCTCTGTAATTGTGCTATAATACCCTCCAGAGTCGGGAAGATGTGTTTGAGGAGGGTGAGATGAGCAAATGTGAGTGCAGGAAAGGAGAAGACAAAGAGACACGCAAGCCATATGATAGCGACTTGACCGATGACGGATGGAAGTTGATCGAGCCATACGTGCGGCAAAAGCCCGGGCCCGGTCGATCGAGAACGGTAGACATTCGAGAAGTGGTGAATGCGATCTTCTATTTGAACCGGACAGGGTGTCAATGGCGTTATCTTCCACACGATTTCCCTGATTGGCATAGCGTGGAGTACTACTATCGGAAGTGGCGCAACGACGGGACCTGGAGCCGCATCAACGCTGCCCTTCGCGAGAAAGTGCGTGTGGCAGCGGGAAAAGAAGCAACACCGAGTGCTGCGATCATTGACAGCCAAACGGTAAAGACAACCGAAGCCGGCGGTGATTCGGGGTTTGATGGCGGCAAACAGATTAAGGGCCGCAAGCGCCACATACTCGTAGACACGCTCGGTCTCTTGCTGAGTGTCTTCGTTCTGGCGGCCTCGATCTCCGATTCTGCCGGCGCGGACTTCATCTTTGACGATCTTCATGGGAGATTCGCGCGACTCAAGCGCGTGTTTGCCGATCAGGCCTATCGGGGCGAGTTGGTTGCGTGGGTCAAGGAAACGTTTAATATTGTCCTTGAGATTATCATAAAACCGCGAGACCAAGAAGGCTTCAAAATTCTGCCGAAACGCTGGATCGTGGAGCGTAGTTTTGGCTGGCTCAATCGCTATCGTCGGTTGAGCAAGGACTACGAGCATCTTCCAGAATCGAGCGAAAGTATGATCCGCCTGGCTTTCATACGGCTCATGCTCAAAAGGTTAGATAAGGCGAAAAGCGTGGCTTAGTTTTTTAGACACGCTCTAATCGCCAGCCAGTCGGTCAAAACGACAGAAGTTGGTGGTATACGCGGGATTGATGGTAACAAGCAAGTCGAAGGACGTAAACGCCAACTTGTCACCGATACGCAGGGAAACCTGTTGGGAACTCTGGTTCATCCGGCCAATACTCATGACACCGTCGGCGGCGAAGAACTCTTGGATCTGGTGCTCAATGAGTATTCATCCATCAAGAAGATCCTGGCGGATCAAGGGTATCGCGGCGACCTGGTAGTGTGGCTCCAACAAGATTTCGGCGTCGAACTCGAGATTGTCGCGAAACCCGCCGATCAAAAGGGATTTGTGGTGCAAAAATATCGCTGGGTGATTGAACGCACGATCGCCTGGCTCAATCGCTATCGCCGCCTGAGCAAGGATTATGAGCGTCATGTCTGGAATAGTGCAGCGATGATTGACATCGCCTCCATTCATTTGATGCTGCGTCAATTGCACCCTAATGCGAATATTCCGATTCCGTACAAAGAGAAGCGGTCTCCCGAATCGATGGGCCTCCTTTTGAAACAAGCGGCCTAAGTGTATGAACATTTTCCAAACACGCTCTAAACATTGAGACAAGTTTCGGTATAGGGTTTGATTGTTACATTTTCCTAAATCTTGAACGCCACTTCTCTGTGAAGCGTGAAGACAGAATCTAGCTACCCATCACTTTGATGGGGCCAAAGAATAGAGGTTGCGTGCGCGCCCTGGTATACTGAAGGAAGACCGCCATCAGTAGACAGGAGCGACGAATGCGACGCAACCTCGCGATCTATCATAGCGTCTTGGAACAGTTTTGCAAATGGCTGAGCGATGAGCGGATCACCCGGGTGCGGCTGTTGGCGTGGTGGGTGACCGGGATGTACTTGGCGGAAAGCGTGCATCTGAGCAAAGTGGCGCGGAAACTGCCGCTGGGGGCCCAGGAACCGAGTGTGGTGAATCGGCTGGTGCGCTGGTTGAAGAATCCGCGGGTGCGGATACAACGCGACTACCGACCGGTGGTCCTGGGGATTGTGCAGGCGCTGAGCCGACAGCAGGTGCGCCTGATCTTGGATTGCACCAAAGTGGGCGTGGGGCATCGGCGGCTGACGGTCTCGATTGCCTATCGCCAGCGGGCGATTCCGCTGGCTTGGCGGGCCTATAAAGGGCGCAAGGGTCATGTGAGTCGTCAGGAACAGATTGCCCTGCTGCGGGAGGTGGCGCCGCGGCTGCGCGGGGCGCGCGAGGTCTGGGTCTTGGGCGATAGCGGCTTTCAGACCGTGCCCTTGATCCGCTGGGTGCGCTCGCAGGGTTGGCACTGTGTCATCCGCTTGAGTCAGCTCTCCGATGTCCGCCCGGCCGGGGGGCGCTGGCAGCCCTTGTCGGCCTGGTCGCTGGCCCCTGGTCAGACCATCACCGTTGGCTGGGTGCGCCTGACTCAGAAGTACAACTATGGCTGGCTCTGGTTGGTGCTGCACTGGGCCAAAGGCGAGGACGAGCCCTGGTACCTGGTCTCCGATCAGCCCGACACCTGCCGGACACTCCGCCGCTACGCCATTCGTGCCTGGACCGAGGAGCTCTACGGCGATCTCAAAGGCCACGGCCTCGATCTGGAAGCCACCCATCTGCGCCATGCCGACCGCATCGAGCGCCTGGTCCTGGTCGCCGCCCTCGTCTACACCTGGCTGTTGACCCTCGGCAGTTGGGTCGTCAAGCGCGGCTTCCGCGCTCAGGTCGACCGCAAACGCCGGCGCGACAAAAGCTACTTTCGCATTGGCTGGGACTGGCTCGAACGCCAACTCGCTCATGGCTGGCCCTGGCATCTCCGCTTCGTCCCTTATCCCTAAAAGTGATGGGTAGCTAGAGACAGAATTACTGAACGAGTTATGGTTCGTATGGAAGCGCAACCTGGGGAAGTGAAGATCTATACGATTATCTGGAAAGAAGTCTGGCGTACTGGATACGCTGAATTTGACCTGGGAACTCGCCGAGAGAAAGTTCCTTTTCGCTTAAAAAGCGGTCTTGAACCAGAAATAAGACAGGAAACTCTTGCCTAATCTTATGTATGATGATGACGACAGCACGCCGCCCAACCCGCGCTTGCACCTGACGCCGCTCCGCTGCGCTTCGCGGCGCAGGTGAAGCGCAGGCCGTTAGGCGGCAGAGAGGCGACCAGAGTTGGTTCCCCGTGAGGCAATCGCAGAAGAAGGAGGATAGAGAATGGCCGAGCAACACTTCGGTAAAGCCTATGGCGGAAATCCACCGGCAAACTACGAGCGTTTCTTTGTTCCAGCGATTGGCGCGCCCCTGGCAACTGATCTCATTCGCCTCGCCGCGCTTCGTCCGGGCGAACGGGTGTTGGACGTTGCTTGTGGCACGGGTGTTGTCGCACGGCTCGCGTCACAGGAGGTCGGCGCCACTGGGACTGTCGCTGGGTTGGACGTCAATTCCGGTATGCTGGCGGTTGCGCGTTCCGCAACGCCGCCTGGTATGCCCATCGAGTGGCACGAGGCGAGCGCCGAGGCAATGCCACTCCCGGATGCGTCGTTCGACGTCGTGCTGTGCCAGATGGGCCTCCAGTTCGTACCGGACAAACCCGCTGCACTGCGCGAGATGCGGCGGGTTCTGGTGCGCGGCGGCCGCCTGATCCTCAATATGTCTGGACCCACACCGCGACTATTCACTATCATGGGAGAGGCGCTCGCGCGTCACATCGGCGCCGAGGCGGCGGGGTTCGTGAACCACGTTTTCTCGCTCCACGACACGGCAGAGATTCAGAACCTCGTTAGCGGCGCCGGCTTCCACGATGTCTCCGTTGAGGCCGACACCAAGCCGCTACGCCTCCCGGCACCGGAGGAGTTTCTTTGGCAGTATGTGCATAGCACCCCGCTCGCGGGCGCCGTGGCGCAGGTGGATGACGAACGTCGCGGCTCGCTGGAGCGCGACGTCGTCGCAAAGTGGCAGGAATTCGTGAAGGATCACGCCTTGGTGCTTCAGGTGCGCATCGTAGTAGCGACTGCCCGGAAGTGAGAACCAATCGCAACCAGTTTGCCGCCTAGCAACGGCATTCAGCTGACGGCACTCCGTGCCGCAGCTGATGCCGCAGCCGTTGGGCCGGTCCTCTGATGGTGACCTTGGTTTCAAACGAACGGTAGATAGCATATCGGCTCACTTTCGACTATACTTCTGAAGTAAGATTGTCAGCACCATACTGTATCATGTCAGGAGTGAAAGTATGTCCAGTTCCCCAGAGGCGCTCTTGAATCGTATTACAATCGATCCAGAAATTTGTCACGGCAAACCGTGCATTCGTGGCCTTCGCTATCCGGTCGAAATGGTGCTGGAACTGCTGAGTTCTGGCATGACGATTGACGAAATTCTTGCTGACTACGAGGATTTGGAGCGTGAAGATATCTTTGCAGCCCTCGTGTTCGCAACCCGCCTCAGTCAGGTCAAGCGCGTACACACCGCCGTCGCATGAAGTTTCTCATTGACGCACAATTGCCACGTCGTTTCGCCCGTTATCTGAGTAATCTGGGACATGACGCGGTTCACACACTTGATCTTCCACGCGGTAATCGGACGAAAGATCAGGAAATTGACGAGATTTCGATACAAGAAGGGCGCGTTGTCGTAACCAAAGACTCGGATTTCGTGAATTCTTTCATTCTTCACAATCAGCCGTATAAGTTGCTCTTGATATCTACCGGCAATATTACAAACGCTGAGTTAGAACGCCTACTCACCGAGAACTTTGATGACATCGTGACCGCGTTTGAAGACTACGACTTTATCGAATTGAGTCGGGAACACGTTGTGATTCATGGATAGGCAATTACGCATCATACTCTGTATGAAACCCTGGTTCTATCAGAGTCCTCTTTAGTAATCGCTCACATTCGCATTACGCTCGCAGAATCAGGTATCCTCATAAGTGTATATACCGGCCCAACACGGCATTGCACCCGACCGGCCTATCTCGGCTCCAAGATGATCGGTACAGCACGTTTGCAAAGTGCTGATTGCTGAAACTGGACTCGCGGGAGCCGGCCGGCGGGTGAATTTGGTCGTTAGCCGGCTAAGACACTTTCACAAGAGTCGAATCGTTGTGAATGCTACGACGCTCGGTCATTGCGCCGCCGTCCACTGCCGATCCACGTATCCTCAGTCATTGAGCCAATGACTGCGACGGAAGACGCAAGCTGGCGTTCCTTGTATCGCATGGGCGGCATTGCTTTCCTCGTCGCGGGCACTTGGTACCTGATCCTGACCGTATTGCTGCTGGTCGTGATCGCACGGAGCGAATATCTCGACTCGAGCCAGGCGCTCATGAATCAGATCATTGTGACACCGGTGCTCCCGCGGCTCAACGCCTTCATGGCAGTGATTGTCGACATGAGCCAGGTAACGGGTTTCGTGGTCCTGATGCTTGCCCTTCGGCAGGTCGATCGCTCCTGGCCCGTGCTCGCAGTGGTGTTAATAGCATTCGTCATGCTCTTCGACATGCAGGACGGGCTCATCGAATGGGCGATGACCTACAGCTACGCGGCCTATCCGACCGCGTCGGAGGTCGTTCAATCCGCCTACGAGGTCCAAGCTGAGCTGATCTACCAGTATATCGACAAGGTCGCAACACCCTTCATGGCGTTAATGGTCGGGCTGAGCGTGGGGATAACCAGCTCGGTCTTGCGGAACAGTGAATTCAGCCGATCGACGACCTATCTCGGCTTCGTCGTCGCGGGCGTTTGTATCGTCGGTGGACTGACAACGGTGTTTCCGCTTCTTCTTTCGGTCAGTATCTGGTACCTGGCGGTGGGGGCCCAGCTGTTCCGCCGCCCGCGGGCTATCGCGTACCGGCAGGGCGCCGCCTAACAAATCGGTGAAGCAGACGCGCAGCCATACGACGCCATCTTGCGTCCGTCAGATCAACGACGATACGAACAGCATCGCGCTCTCAGGGCGCGCAGCTTACCTCTAATCCGTTATGCGGCAGCGGACACACGCGTATCCCAATGCCCGAAAGGGCGACGAAGGTCAAACATCATGACAGTTTCGTGCCGGAGCAGGTCAGAGGGATTCGGAGCCTCTTTTTCCGCCAGGTGCGTAGCCAGGTATCGCGGAGTCGTGCCAGGTGTGTTTCAAGTTCTTGCGGTCGACCTCCGGCTGTGAACACCACAACACAATCCCGCGGTTCCGGCCCGGAGCCTCGAAGTCGACACTCATCAACCTGCTGATCGGCTCTTATCGACACGGGCGAGGGGAGACAGCGGACTTTTAGAGCTGGACGGCAACCAGAGAAGCCACATGCCGAGTGACACGAGCGGGGTCGGCGGCGAACCGCCGGCGCGGTTAGAGGTCCGACTGCTAGGTGTAGTCGAGATCATCTTGGACGGCCGCCGTCTTCGCGCCTTCAACTCTCTTCGCTTGCAACGGTTTCTGGCGTTGATCGCGTTACGGAGAGGCCCGCAGCACCGCTCACGACTCGCGTTCGAGCTCTGGCCCGACTCCAACGAACCTCAGGCGCGCACCAACCTCAGAAAGCTGCTCCACGACTTCCGTCATTCCCTTCCCGACATCGGTGAGTTCGTCGAGATCGACAACGAGACTGTGCGGTGGATTCCGACTGGGCCGAGCGAGGTCGACGTACTGAGGTTCCGCGATGCCATAGCAGCCGGTGATTTCGAGCTCGCCGCACGCCTCTATTCGGGCGATCTCCTTCCAGCTTGTTACGACGACTGGGTCCTGGACCAGCGAGCGAAACTTCGAGCTGAGGCGTATGGGGCCCTCGTGCGGCTGACAAAAGAGGCTGCAGGGCGTGACGACCACAAAGCCACGATCAGGCATGCCCAACGCATCATCGACCTGGAGCCGACCGACGAAGCGGCCGTTCGCATTCAGATGGAAGCACATCTCGCGCTGGGCGATAGAGCCGCGGCGCTGCGCGCCTACCACCGGTACGCGGACGTGCTCGAGCGCGACCTCGAAGTGGCGCCAGGCGAGGCTGTTGAGGCGCTGTACCGACAGCTCCGCGCCGGCACGATCATCCGCGGCGAAGCGCAAGGCGAGAACCTGGCACCCGTCGGCGAATCGCCTTTCGTGGGCCGCGACTCGGAGCTGAGTCGACTCAGCGAGGCCTGGAACGCCGCGCGGGAGGGTGGGGCACATCTCGTGCTGGTGACCGGGGAACCGGGGATAGGAAAGTCCCGTCTCGCAAGGGAGCTCGGCAGGCGCATCCGGGCGGACGGACACGTCGTGGCATCGACTCGTGCTTACGAGGCTGCGGGCAGACCGCCGTGGGGTCCCGTCGTCGACCTGCTCCGATCGGATGCGATTCGGAGCCAGATCGACACGCTCGACACGGTGTGGAGGGCCGAGCTCGCTCGCCTCATGCCCGAGCTCTTCGACGCGTCCCAGCCCTCCGGACCGAGCCAGTCGCGCGACGTGGCCCAGCGTCACCGTCTGTTCGATGCGGTGAGCCGGGCGATCGTCGTGGGCGACCGCCCGCGCCTCTTGATCATCGACGATTTGCAGTGGTGTGACACCGAGACCATTGAGTTGATCGGTTTCGTTATCCGTTCCGGACAAACGGCACCGGTGCTCATCGTCGGTACTGTCCGCTCAGAGGAGATCCCAGCGCATCATCCGCTCGTTGGACTCGTCGACGCCTTGGGCCACGACCAGGCAGTGACCACCGTGCCACTCGACCGACTCGACGAAGCCACCACTGCGACGCTCGCTGCTCGGCTACGCACTGAAGACACGCTTGACCCGAACCTGGCGGCACGACTCTGGAGGGAGACCGAAGGCAATCCACTCTTCGTCATCGAAGCTCTCCGAGCCGGGATCTCCCCTGATGGAAGTCAGGCCGTGCTCACACCGACGATGCGGGCGGTGCTGCGCGCCCGACTGGGCCAACTGACTGACGGCGCCCGACGACTCGCCGAGCTGGCGGCCGTCATCGGTCGGCCCTTCTCGATCGGCCTGATGGTCTCGGCCACCGGGATCGATGAGCACGACCTCGTCGACCTTGTCGATGAACTCTGGCGCCGACGGATCATCCGAGATCAGGGCCTCACGTACGATTTCAGTCACGACAAGCTTCGGGCGGTTGCCCTTGAGATGATCAGTCCCGCTCGTCGACGCGAACTCCACCGGGCCGTCGCCGAGGCGATCGCGGTCGAGCGCCACAAAGACATCGAAGCGGCCAGCCCGCAGCTGGCCGCACACTACGACCAGGCCGGCATGATCGAACCGGCCATCGATGCCTACCGTGTGGCGGGCGCCCGAGCGGTAGCGGTGTCGGCCCTCGATGAAGCGGTCACCATGTTTCGGCGAGCGCTCTCACTGCTCGCCGACCTGCCAAAGTCGCCCGGCCGCGATGCGCTCGAGCTCGACCTCCGGATCGCTCTGGGATCACCCCTCGTGGCCCTCGAGGGCTACGGCTCCAACAGTGCGCACCGACTCTACGAACGGGCCCTCTCGCTTTGCCGCAAGCTCCACCGACCCGTGGACGCACCCATTCTCCGCGGTCTCGGCCTCGCCCGGCTGCAGGGCTGCCGCTTCGACGATTGCAGTGAACTCGGCCAGGCCCTCCTTGACGACGAGAGTCAGGATCCGATCGCCGGGACAGAGGGCCGATATCTCCTGGGCGTGAGCGCGTTCTGGCGGGGCGATCTCGCCAGAGCCCGCGACTATCTCGATGGCGCTATTGAAGCCTATCACGTATCCCATCGCGACGAGCATCTGGCGCTGTACGCCCAGGACCCGAAGGCGGTTTGCCTCGTCCGGCTAGCGTGGATCGAGCTGTGGGCCGGAGACGCCGGCCGGGCAGACGAGACAGCTCGATCTGCACTTGAGATCGCCGTCGATCTCGATCATCTGATGACGTTAGGGTACGTCATCACCTACGCCGCGATCATCGCAGCCGAATCCGAAGATCTCGCCCGCCTCGCCGAGCTCCTCGGCGACGCCGAGCTTCTGTGGCAGCGTCTTTCAGAGCCCTACCTCATAGTCGTCCTGGAGGCCATTCGGGGCTGGCTGGACGTCTGCGAGGGATCGCTCGACGGCATCGAGAAGATCGTGCAGTCGGTAGCGCGCTCGCGTGCAGAAGGCGAGACCCTCCACCTGACCTACACACTCCTTCTCCTCGCCCGGGCTCGCGGCATGGCCGGCGAGTTCCACCTGGGACGAGCCGCCACCCGCGAGGGGCTCTCGTGGTCACACAGGTGCAACCAGCGCTATCTCGAGGCCGAGCTGTGGCGAGTCGACGGTGAGCTGGCTTATCGCAGCGGGGAAACGGAAGCCGCCGCCGCTTCTCTGCGCCGTGCCGTCGAGATCGCCTCCGCCCAAGGGGCGGCCTGGTTGGAGCTTCGGGCGCTTCACTCCCTCGCCAGTCGATTTCCCGATCAGTCAGTGCGTGAGCAACTCGGCGACCTCGTCGCCACCATTCCGTCGGGCCACGATCTCCCGACGTTCCGTGCCGCATCGGCCCTGCTGAGCGAGCCGGGTTAGGAGGGAACGCTTCGGGAACGCCTGAGGGTGTATCCTCGGCACGTGTCTGGTGAAACCGAGAGAGGAGCACCCAATGAACAACATGATCGCGGCGCTGACCCAAACGGTACGGGGTCGCGTCATCACCCCGTCGGATTCTGACTACGACGACGCTCGCGCTGTCTACAATGCCATGCACGACCGCAAACCCCGCGCCGTCATCCAGTGCGTGGATTCGGCCGACGTGATGGCCGCGGTCGCTGCGGGCCGCGACGGCGGCCTCGACCTGGCAATTCGTGGCGGGGGCCACAGCGTGCCCGGATTCGGCACGGTGGACGACGGTCTGGTCATCGACCTGTCGAGGATGAAAAACGTTCGGGTCGACCCGGTCAAGAAGGTCGCCCAGGTCGGCGGCGGCGCGACGTGGGGTGATGTCGACCATGCGACCTACCCCTTCGGCCTGACAGCGCCCGGCGGGATCATCTCGACGACCGGGGTGGGCGGCCTGACGCTGGGCGGCGGCATCGGCTACCTGACCCGCGGCGTCGGGCTCTCCATCGACAACCTGCTGTCGGCCGACGTCGTTCTCGCCGATGGTCGGCAGGTGACCGCGAGCGATTACCAGAACGAGGACTTGTTCTGGGCCTTGCGCGGCGGCGGCGGCAACTTCGGTGTCGTCACCAGTTTCGAGTTTCAGCTCCACGAGGTCGGTAACGTCGTCGGCGGCCCGTTGTTCTACGAGTTCGACGATGCCGCGGCGGTCCTGGAGTGCTACCGCGAATTCATAGCCCGAGCGCCCGAACAGCTCGGATGCTTTTTCGGCTGGCAGATAGCTCCTCCCCTGCCGTTTATCCCGGAGGACCGGTTCGGGGATCTGTTCTGTGTACTGGTCACGTGCTGGAACGGTCCGCATGAGGAAGCCGAGCACGTGCTCCGGCCACTACACGATGTTGCCGAAGTGAAAGCGGAGCAGGTCGAAGTCATGCCGTTTCCGGCCCTGCAGAGCGCCTTCGACGGTCTGGTCCCAAAAGGCATGCAGCATTACTGGAAAGCGGATTTCATCACCGAGCTCACCGACGAGGCAATCGCGGCTCACATCGAGCATGGCAAGAAGACACCGCACATCAGCTCGAGCATGCATCTCCATCCGATCAATGGTGCGGCGCAACGGGTCGGCGCCGACGAGACCGCTTTCGGACACCGAGACAAGATCTTTTCCCCGGTGATCGTGGGAATCTGGGACGACCCAGCCGACAACGAGGCCAACATCGAGTGGGTGAAGGACTACTACGCGGCCATTCATCCCCACTCGGGCAGCGATGGAGGCTACGTCAACTTCATGTCCAGCGACGACGACCACCGTGCGGCTGCAAACTATGGTGCCAACTACGAGCGGCTCGCGGCGGTGAAGGCGACCTATGACCCGGACAACCTCTTCCACATCAACCAGAACATCGCTCCGCCATGATGATTTCGACAAGCAGCTTTCTGGGTTCGGGTCTGTTGCTAACCGCCGGACTCTGGCAACTAACCCCGCTCAAGACCAGCGGGTTGTCCGCAGCTGAGCTTGGCCGTAGGGGCAAACAAAGGAGGCAAGCATGAAGCAGTTACACGCAGCAACGATCGACGAGTTGAAAGCGCACCTCCGGGGGGAGGTGATTCTTCCTGGCGACGCGGACTACGACGAGGTGCGCCAGGTCTGGAACGCCATGATCGACCGGCGCCCGCGCCTGATCGCCCGATGCATCGGGACGGCCGACGTGGTCGCGGCCGTGCGTTTCGCCCGCGACCACGATCTGGAGATCGCCATACGGGGCGGAGGCCACAACGTAGCGGGCACCGCCGTTTGCGACGACGGGATGGTCATTGACCTCTCGGCGATGCGGGCCGTGCGGGTCGATCCCGCCGACCGCAGGGCCTGGGTGCAGGGTGGTGCGCTGTGGGGCGACGTCGATCACGAGACGCAGGCGCACGGTCTCGCCACGACCGGCGGAATCGTGAGCCACACCGGCGTCGCCGGGCTCACCCTCGGCGGTGGCATCGGCTGGCTGATGCGCAAGCACGGCCTCACGGTCGACAACCTCCTCGCCGTCGACGTCGTGACGGCCGACGGCGAGCGGCTGCGCGCGTCCGAGGATGAGCACCCCGACCTGTTTTGGGCGTTGCGAGGCGGCGGCGGCAACTTCGGCGTGGTCACCTCGTTCGAGTTCCGCCTCCACTCCGTCGGGCCTACGGTCCTGGCCGGGCCCATCCTCTGGGACGCGAGCGACACCAGGGAGGTTCTCCGCTTCTACCGCGACTTCGTCCGCGACGCTCCCGACGAGCTCGGCACGGTCGTGAGGTTCGGCGCCGCGCCACCGCTACCGGTCATCCCCGAGGATCTGCACTGGCGCCCGGTGGTGATGGTGGGTACCTGCTACGCCGGGCCGATCGAGGACGGTGAGCGGAGGCTCCACCCGCTCCGCGCATCCCGGACTCCCCTCCTCGACCTGGTCGGGCCCACGCCGTACGTGGGATTCCAGAGCGCGCTCGACTCGACCGTCGTCCACGGTTGGAACTACTACTGGAAGTCCACCCACCTCCCCGAGCTGCGCGACCATCTCATCGATGTGATCGTCGAGCACGCGTTCTCCTGCTCGTCGCCACGGTCGTACGTGGCGATGTTCCATCTGAAGGGGGCAGCGAGCCGAGTGGCCGAGGGCGGGACGGCGTTCGGCAACCGGCAGGCGTCGCACGCGATCACCCTCGATGCTGTGTGGCGGCCCGGCGAGGACTTCGGCGACCGGGACACCGCTTGGGCGAGGGGATTCTTCACCGCCCTCGGCCACTTCCGCGAAGGCGTGTACGTCAACTTCCTCGGCGGCGACGAAGACCCCGACCGGGTCCGCGAGGCGTACGGCGACTCCGTCTACGACCGGCTGGTAGACGTGAAGACCACGTACGACCCCGACAACGTCTTCCACCACAACCAGAACATCAAGCCGACTGTGTAGGGGTGCCCGCGTCGTACAGGCTGGAGGGAGATCCAAAGTTGCTGTTACTCCCGCGCCTAACCAGCCGCTGCGCCTGACGGTCGCCTGCGGCGCCCGCAGGTGAGCGGCGAGGCGTTAGGCGGGCGGAGTCATGCGAATCGACGAAAGCTTCCATGCCGCGTACCGAGAGCTTGAAGAAAGGATGAGGGCGCTCGCCGAGTCCGAGGGTGACGTCTTTCTCCCGAACCCCGAACCAGAAGGCCCTGTCCGGTATGTTCTGATTTGTATGGAGCCGTCATTGGGCCGGTGGGCTCGTTCTGCAGACGAAGCAAAATCGAAAGTAGAGGCCGGATTCCGGAATTTTCTTTTCTCAATAGAAGACTTCATCCTTCACTTCTGCGCAGGCCGATATCTTTGCAAGCCTAACGAGCGTTACCACATCACCGATGTGTCCAAGGGCGCCATGCTCGTCAAGCAGGCGGACCTCGCCAGAGCGGAACGGTATGACCGATGGTATCCATCGTTGCTGGAAGAGATAGACCTTGTCGCTGATCCAAATACAGGCATCGTCACACTTGGCAAAGTTGTTTCTAAGTATCTCCAGAAACGAGGCTTTCAAAGGCCCTTCATTTCCGTAATTCACTACTCCGGTCAAGCGGCACGCGCACGAAACACAGGGGTCGAAGGTCGAGAGAACAGTTTCAATGCGTTCAGAGAATCAGTTTCCCTAGAGGATATGCTCACTACGGCAGAGGAGGTTCTCAGGGCATCACGTGTTCCTGCCGACATTTGTGATGAAGTGCTGGCCCGTTTGGCTCGGAGCCAACTCACCACTTCTCGTAAGAAACTCATCTTCAACTACAAGATCGTCTTCGAGTCGATACAAGCCAGTTCTGCCAGCAGAGAAGCGTTAGTAGATGGCTCATCAGTCGGATGAAGCGGTTGTCGTAGATTTTCTCGCCCAGGATGTTCAACACGACGGTATGGTCGATCCGATCGAAGCAAGCACAGATGTTGCCCTGGTTGCCTGCTCGGTGTATCGGCGACCACCGAGAGCTGCCGGCGGGTTCCCCTGTTCCGTGTGTCCATTTTCCGTGACCGTAGGATGGTGCTTTACGCCGGGTCTCGTGTGGATGGACGCCAGACGACGTTGTGTCCGCCTGGCCTGAGACCATTCCCGTTTTGGGCCAGCCTGGTAACCGGTGTTGGCTGGGTCTCCATGACGACGCCTCAACGCACCTTCACTTGCGTTATCCATAGTCACCTGCTCAGCCGGGTCACGCCGTCCGGTTCGGTATGACCGGCCTTTCCTGCCCGCTTCTGGCGCTTGAGGACCAGTCGCACGCCAGGGGCAGGTGCTGTCTCTCCGTCCATCTGGGGGGTAGGAGTTGATGAACTTGGTATCATCGCACCTCCATAGACACACAGTTACAAAAGTCTTTCGACCTTTGCCGCTCAGCCCCCGTCGTCTTGTGGACGGCGGTTTCGAGCGAACAGGTCGCACACACGGCATGCAGCCGACCCGCGCTGTGCCCGGTGGGGATAGGCCACATTCACTCGCACAGCTGTCGGCTCATCCAGCGACTCGCCCACACCCGCGCGGGCAGCTGATGCGTGGCGTTGCGCGGCTTTCAGGCGATCTGCAATTCGCCTATAATTACCGGTAGCAGATGGGTAGCAGGAGGCCAAAATGGAGACGCCAATTATCGATAAGGTGATTGAGCAGCTAAGAGACCTACCGCAAGAATTGCAGTGGCGCGTCTTGGAGTTCACACGCGCGTTGGCAGTTTCTACCCCTCGCGGCGTTCCTGGACGGCAACTTCTGAGTTTTGCAGGCGGAATTTCTCCAGATGACGCTCAGTTGATGCGCGAGGCCATTGAGCAGGGGTGCGAACAGGTCGACGCGAATGAATGGTAGATATCTGCTGGACACGAACATCATCATTGCCATTCTCGCGGATGAGTCCCAAGCCAAAGAGAGTCTGGCGCAAGCGGAACAGGTATTTCTACCAAAACCAAGAGTGGAGAGAGGATCACTTGGATGGCATAGGCTGTGGGTCGCCGGGTTGGTATGTGGTTCAGACCCAGCACGGGCGGCTGGTCAGGGCTTGGCGTACTTGTCGTTCAAGCAGGGTATAGACGATGGCCGCCAGCAGGACCACGTAGCCAAAGGCCGCGACTCGATGGGGTTTCTTCAAGCAGAACGCCCCACCCAGGCGGGGCTCTTGATGAAGCGCATGGCTTGCTCGGCCGTGTGCTGGCCTGTGTAGGTATCCAACAGGTGGCGCGCCGGATCCTGTCGCCGGTCCAACAAGCTGGTGATCAGAACAAACAGCCCGCACCGGTCACGCGCCTGCTGCTGGGCGGTTTCATCTGGCACCAGGGCCAGGCGGATTCGGTAATAGGTGGCTGTGGGAGGCACCTCCCCGGCCCGGGGCCGACCACGACGGGGACGCGGCGGGCGGTGTTCAAAGCTTTCGATCTGCCCCTGCAGGTGATGATACGAAGCCGACCAGGAACGGAGGAGCGCGTTCAACGCCGTTTCCGCCGCGCTGCGCTCGCTGAACGATTGGCCTGCAGCACGCTTGGCCAATTTCTCAGACCTCGTCACCTCGCGCGCGATGGCTCGTTCCAAGGCCTTCAGGTGGCGCTGATCGAGCGTGCTGGAAGCAACGACCAGGAAACGATAGACGGCGCCAGCCAGTTCCGCTTCGCTGTGCCACCCCTGGACGGCGCTATCGGCAATAGACAACAGGAACTCATCGACCCCCAGGGCCAACTGTTCCCGTACCTGCTTGATCCAATGCCCGTTGAACGTCATGTCCGACTGGTTCCCGGAACTGACCTCACCCACAAGCAACAGGCCGTCGTCCGTTCTCCCCACGCCAAAGAGCAGTTGCTTGAGGTCAGGGCGCAAGTTCTTGCTGTGGCCATAAGTGATCTGCGGCACCGAAGGGTCTGGTTGGTTGGCATAGGCCCCGCAGAAACTCTGGCTGGTGGTGTCCACATGCAACCGACGGCGGTCAGGCTGGTAGTGCCGAATGACCTGCCGCACCACGGCACTCAACACTTTCTGAGGATCGGCCTGCCAGAGGTCATCCAGGACTCGTCCGGCTCGGGCATCATCGAACTTCTCGGCTTGCCGATGGCCCGCCAGGGAAAGAGCAATGGCATCGGCTTGTCGCGAAAAAAGCTGGCCAAACGGTACAAACGGATGGGGGCTTCAGCCAAAATGTTGATGATCATCCCGTTTGTTTCTTCGTTGGGAAATAGGTTGCCGCCCAACACGGCATGCACCCGACTGGCGCTACGCGCCGCTCATTCCAGCGAGTCTTGCTCGCAGGTGTTCGGGTAAGCGATTGGGTCTTCCCAGACCCGCGCCAGCGGGTGATGCCCAGCCGTTGGGTAACTGGCCGTCCTACCGCGATGGCGGCGGCGCTTGTGTTGTGGGGACAGGAGGAAAGCAGGCAGACCTGGATGACTTCAATCCAGGTTTTTTGCTATAATTCAGAGCAGGTGAATTGCTGGAATTGAGCAGAGAGGGCCGGAATCATGAAACCATGGCACATGCTGGACGTCATCGAACGTGACCCAGACAAGGGAGGTGGGGCTTGGGTCTTTCGAGGAACACGAGTTCCGGTTGCAGCCTTGTTTGAGAATTTACGGGATGGGGCAACGGTGAATGAATTCCTGGAGTGGTTCCCCGGTGTCGAGCGAGCACAGGTTGAAGCTGTCCTCAACCCCGAACTCGAAACATTAGCGGCGGCTGGGTAAGCATGAAAATTCGGTTCGACCAGGGAATCCCGGTCCCCTGACGACGGCATTTGCCAGAGCACACAGTGAAAACGGCCTATGAAGCGGGCTGGTCGAACCTGTCGAATGGAGATCGACTGAACGCCGCTGGAGTATCAAAAGATACCCGTCCGTTTTCTCGATGTTCCGCTTGATGATACGGTTCGTGTCGTTAAGCAACACCAGGTTTACGCCTATGATGCCTATTTCATTGTCTGTGCTCGCCAGCAGTCCTGCCCGCTCATCGCCCTCGATGGTGGACTGCAAACTGCTGCTCGCGCCGCTCAGATCAGCCTTGTGGAGGTGACGCCGTGAAGAGCTATACCTTTTCTGAAGCCCGTCAAAACTTCGCTGCTCTTCTTGAGCAGGCCCGTCGAGATGGAGCGGTACGCATTCAGCGCCGTGATGGACAGAGTTTTGTCTTGACACCGGAGGCTCAAAAAACATCACCGCTTGACATACCCGGTGTCCAGCTGAGTCGTCCATTGACACGAAAAGAGATTCTCGAAAGCATCCAAGAAAGCCGCCGGAACTACGAGTAAGCCCATCCCAATGGGCTGCGGCCCAATACACCATTCCAGCTGACGCCGCTGCGCGTCGATCGAGATCGCGGCAATTTTACGCGCCAATATCGGGCAGAACGTCATTCCGATCTACCAGTGCGGTGCAGCTGAATGGCAATCGTTCGGCGGCACCATCAACACCGTCCTGACACATCGTAGTATCATGGTCCCCCCAATTTTGAAAGAGCGGAGGAGCACGCTCTGGAGAGGAGCTACCAATGCCACGCGGAAAACAGTCGCGCGGGCAGTGTGCCTTTTGCGGATACGAGACCACCAAGGGCAGCATGAACAAGCATTTGGCCACCTGTCCGCAACGACAAGCCCAGATGGTCAGTGCTGAACAGACAAACCGTAAGCCGGAACCACTCTATCATCTGCGGACGCAAGATGCCTACGACAGCAACTTTTGGTTGGACCTTGAAGTGCGCGGTTCGGCCACCTTGAAAGATATCGATGCCTATTTGCGCGCGATCTGGCTTGAATGCTGTGGGCATCTCAGTCAATTTTCCATTGGCGGCTGGCAGGGGAGGGAGATCGCCAAATCACGCCGCGTTGATGCGGTCTTTCAGCCTGACGTGGAACTGACGCATATTTACGATTTTGGGACCTCGTCAGAGACGCGAATCAAGGCGGTGGGGCAACGCACAGGAGTCCCGTTAAGTGCTCGACCGATGGCCCTGATGGCCCGGAACGTCATGCCAGAAGCGACATGTATTGAGTGTGGACAGCCAGCCAGCCATCTTTGTATGGAGTGCTTGATTGAAGAGCAGACATCGGGCACCTTATGTGCTCAGCATGCCCGTACACATCCACATGAGGATTATGGCGAACCGATCGAGTTGGTGAATTCGCCGCGCCTAGGCATGTGTGGTTACACGGGGCCGGCAGATCCACCGTATTAACAGAGTGACAGCACTTTGAGGAACGAAGCCCTCCTGAACGCCGCATACGACTCCAAGCTGTAAAATGAAACGGCGTGCCGCCGAACAAGCGCATGGAGCCGACCGCCCCTGCCGTGGCGCGCAAGATCGTTGGTTTTTTGAAGATCGCTTTCCCGACTTACTGGTGCTTTCTCCGCACGGGCGGCGGCTAATGCGCAGGGCGTTGGGCGGACCTGGGTGCTCAGTAGCGAGCGGGGATTTTCGTGGCAGCGATAGTGATCATCTCAGGATGTCCTGGCACTGGGAAGACCTCGGTGGCAGCCAGAATGGCCGAGCAGTCCCCACGCGGCGTGCACATCGTGTCTGACCTGTTTTATCGGTTCATTGCCCACCGCCTTCTCCCGATTCTTCCGGAGTCCCATGATCAAAACGCCACGGTTATTTCCGCGGTGGCCCGGTCCGTTGGCGCGTTCGCGGCTGGTGGGTACGACATGCTGGTTGATGGCGTGATCGGTCCATGGTTCATCCCTCTCGTCGCACGAGAGCTCGAGCCGGTCGGCGTCGCTGTTGACTATGTTGTCCTCCGAGCGCCGCTGGAAGTGACGTTGGCCCGCGCTGGGAACCGTCAGGACCCCGGCGCGGAGCAGATCGTCCGTCATATGCACGATCAGTTCGCGCAGCTCGGTACGTTGGAGCGGCACGCGATCGAGACTGAGGGGCAAAGCCCGGATGAAACCGTTGCCGAGATCCGGCGTCGACAGCGGATGGGAGCGTTGCGGCTTGAGCTTGCACGACACGCTGGATGAGCAATGCGCCAAGGTGCCGCCCAACTCGGCGCTGGAATCGACCGCTCGGCGTCGCCTCGCGGCGGTTCAGCGCCCACGCCGTTGAGCGACATACTCGATCATGTCGTGTCTGCATCACCAATCGGCCGACCTGTCAGGGGACAGGGGGATGCTCATTCCCGTTTCAGGCGTTGTGTTGAGGAGTTCGCCATGCGTGTTGGTGTCAAACCCGGCCAAATCGGCTTGTCCACCCAGCAACTTGTGTGTCTCTGGCAGGAAGCTGAGGATGCCGGCTTCGAGAGCGTCTGGACCTTTGACCATCTGACCGGGCACTGGTGCTATGAGGCGGTGACCCTCCTCGCGGCGATGGCGGTGGTCACCCGCCGTGTCCGGAGCGGGTGCCTTGTCCTCGCCCATGGCACACGCTCCGTCGAGACCCTGGCAGCCCAAGTTGCCACCATTGATGCCCTGTCGGGTGGGCGTCTGGAGGTGGGCCTCGGCGTGGGCAGTGTGTTTGCCAAGCAGGACTTCGACGCGTTGCACCTGCCCTTTCCCGCGTGGAGCGCGCGCCTGCAAGCCTATCAAGCGGCGGTAGATCGGCTGCTCGCTCTGACTGCCCCCACTCCCCACTTGGAGCGCGTCCCCAGCAGTCCCCCGTCCCACTCATTCTGGGTGGACGCGCGGCCGCAGTGCGTCAGCTCGCCATCAGCCGTCAGCTGAGTTGAAATCTGTCGACGGACTCGGTGGAGGAGTTTCAGCGCCTGAAGGGTGGACAACCGGACCCACAGGTCCAAGTCTTTTTGCGCACGGTCAGGTCGGTGCCAGACGTGGTCGCCCAGTTCCGCACTGCCGGAGCGACGCGGTTGGTGTTTGTTCTGGAGCCCCCGATTGCGGACGGAGCGATTCGGCAACTCGCCCAGCAAGCGGGCCTGTAAAAGCCCTGCAAACCTCGTGAAAGAGCATCTGCGGGCGATTGAGCGCAAGTATCATGCACTGATTCGGAGTGCCATTGAAACGCAGTTGCACCACGAGCCAGACGTCGAGACCAGAAATCGCAAACCATTGAAACGCCCATTGGTCTTTGAGGCAGATTGGGAATTGCGTTGTGGACCCCAGAACCGCTTTCGTATCTTTTACGAAGTGGATCAGAAACAACAGGCAGTCTACATTTGGGCGATCGGGATAAAAATGGGGAACCGCGTCTATGTTGGGAGAAAGGAAATTGAGCTATGAAGATTGCACCGGTTGCCGATGTCAAGGCGCGATTTAGCGCCTATCTAAAGGCCAGCGAAGAAGGGCCAATTGTAGTGACCCGTAATGGCAAGCCCGTAGCGGTGCTGCTGGCGGTAGAAGATGAGGACGAGGTCGAGCGATTGGTGTTGGCCTATTCGCCCAAGTTCCACAGTATCCTCCACGCGGCAAAGGAGCAAATTCGAGCCGGCCACGGAATCCCGCATGATGAATTCTGGCGACAGGTAGAGAGTGAAGAGTCAGAACAAGACAACCGCTCCCAAGAGTCTCTCGGCTAGACAGGCTGGAGCTTTCTTCAGTACCTCGTCGGCCCAGAAGCTGGCGGGCCTACCTCGCGCTTGCGCCCGACGCGGCTGATCGGTCGGGAATTGAAGTTGAGTCGGTCCGCGGTCTATCGGCTTGGGAGGTCCCGGCGTTTAGCGCCGCCGCGCGGGTGAAGCGCCGCCCGTTAGCCGGCCTGTCGGCCGGAAGGCCCGCTCGCCTCGGCCGGTAGGCTCCCCTCGGCAGGGGGGCCAGGCGCCCACCAACGGTGTGCGCGAAGCCGGGCGTTGCGGCCGCATCGCCCCCGCGCGGCTGAACGTCGCCATCCGGCACACAGGTTGAAGCCCATCGCGACGGCCCTTGGAACCCCTTTATCTGCGTTCGGATGGAAGCAGCTCAGCCCATACGTTTGGTCTCGCTGGCGACGTCTGTCAGGAGTAGAAGATAATCGAGGCCTGGTATGAACCCTGTGGTGACAGCAGAGATCCTGATTACGGAAATCGAAGTCACAGATGACACGATGACTGCCCACCTCACCGATGGGCGCACAATCAGCGTGCCCTTAGTCTGGTCATGGCGCCTGGCCGAAGCAACTCCCGAGCAAAGGGCCAGGTATGAAATCATTGGAGACGGAGAGGGAGTTCACTGGCCGGACATTGATGAGGACATCAGTGCGGCAGGCATGCTCTATGGGATTCCTGCACCACGTCCCCAAAGAGCACAAGTGAAGCCGAGCCTGCAGTAACCTAAGTGCGGGGTCATCCCCGCAGCGAAGAATTTTCACCGCCAGGAGCGTGGGCCGAAACACACATTGGAGCCGACACCACTCTGTGGCGGCAATTGAGGTGCTCCGGGCCGACAATGCCCTGGTGATTGCGGCGTCTCTCGCCAGACCCCCGCGCGGCTCAACTCCCCCGTGAGGCGCGTCGTACTACTCGAAGAAGGCCCCGATGGCTTCCACGGCCTCGAAGAGCTGCCAGACGAGCGCGGGTCCGCCCAGGCGCGCCGCGCCGGGGACAATCTGGGCCAGGCCATCGAGAAAGTTCGGCCGGCCCAGACGGCGCAGATCGGCCAACAGGCGGCAGGCTTGCGCTGGGTCGAGGTCTATCTGCGCCCCGGCGATCCGGCTGAGCGCCCGGCCTCGCGCTCGGACGCCGTCGAGTTGCCGGGCGGTCGCCTCGGCTTCCTCCAGGGTCGCTCGCGCCTCGTCCGCCCGGGACGGGCTCACGGCGACGGCAATCTGGGTGAGGGCGTCGGCACGGTCCACACCCGACGTCTCGACGCGCGCGGCCTCGAGCGCCAGCGCGAAGGCATCGCCCGCCCGGCTGTCGCCGGCCTGAGCCCAGTGACGGCCGAGCCGCGCCAGCGCGCGGGCCAGCGTGGCTGTCTTCCGACCGGTGCCCTGCGCTGCCTGCCAGGCCTCGTCCCAGACCTCGGCTGCGGCCTGGCCCTGTGCCACGAGGCCCGCGCCGATGTCCACCAGCGCGGTCACCTTGAGGTCATCTGCCTCGATGCTGTCGCTGAAACGCCGGGCACCACCGGGGGAGAGGTGAGCGAGGACAGCTACCGTCTCGGCTCGCAGGTAGTCGCGGTCGTGCTCAGGTGCCATCAGCACAGTCTCTTCGATCAGCTGCACCACGCGATCCGCGCCGGGATCCTTGCGGCGGGCTAGAGAGCCCAGGGCCGTAGCGTGTGCGCGAGTGCGAAGAGAGACGTCGCGGATCTCCTGCGCCAGGAGTTCGGCCCCGTCAGGATCCTCGGCGGCCAGGCTCTCGGCCATTTGCAAGAGTGCCTTGTCGCTGTAGTAACGCCGCTTTACAAAGCCAGCGCGGGTCATGGCCACCTCGCGCAGGGTGGTCACCACCTCGCGGCCTCTTTCGGCCAGCCAGGCCCGGTAGCTTGTCGGGAGGTCTGCTTCGCTGTCAGCCAGCTGGCTCACTTTGGTATCCAGCCTGCCGGCGGCCTCTTCATCGCCCGTCTGCCGCAGCAGTGTGGCAGCATCGGCCAACTGCTTGGCCTGGAAACCGCCGTCTGCTGCCTCGGCCGCCACGATGGCGCGCTCCAGCACGCTGCGGCCCTGGCCCTCCTCACCGGCGGCGAGGAGTGTCTTCGCCAGGTTCAACAGCGTGATCGCGTAGAAACCCTCGCCGTCGCGCGGCACCCGCTCGGTGGCCTGAAGCCGGGACTCGAGCGAGGCCGCCTCCACCGGCGGCAGCGGAGGCTCAGGTGACATCCGGCGCCGGGCGGCGACGTAATCGGCAGTGTGCTCGGCGAACACCGACTCGATACCGGCTGAGCCGATCTGCGCTGCCACGCTCTCGGCCTCGACGAAAACCGCCTCGGCGCGGGAATCGCCCGCGCGGGCCAACTCCGCGGCAACGTCGGCCAGGGCACGAGCTTTGGCGCCGATCGTGTCGATGGGGGTGTGGTCGATCACCCAGCGCGCCTCCGGCGCCGTCTGCGCGACCATATTCGCCGCGCTGGCGAATTCCCGCACACCGGGGTCCGCGTCGACCGGCATCTCGCGGACGCACGTCAGGGCCGCATCGAAGAGGCGGCGGCCCTGATCCGGATCCGAGGCGGCCCGTAGGCGTGCGATCCGGGCGAGCGTGCGCGCCCGGTCATCGAGGCCGGGAATGGGCTCGGCCGAGTGCTCGGCTGCCTCGAAGAGTGCCGCTGCCTGGGCGTTTCCCTGCTCCGCCAGGACCGCCGCGGCCCGGGCCAGGGCCTCCGCCCGGTTCACGGCGTCGTCGTCCCGGTGCGGGATCTGAGCGGCCACCTCACGGGCCAGGTCGAGATTATCGGCAGTTGCGTCCACCAGAAGCCCCTCGACGATGGCCTGGAGCCCTGGTCCCTTTCGGCTGGCGTTGAGATGGACCAGGTTGAGTGCCCGAGCCCACTGCCCGGCGCGCGCCAGGTCGCGGAGGAGATCGGGCGGTACGTCGGCGACCATCGATCCCAGGGTCGCGTCGATCAGGCCACAGCGGGCCAGTTGCGGCAGCCCGGCGGCCGGCCCCTCGTCCAATGCCGCGTCGATGGCTTCGGCCAGGTCCTGGCTGAAGATAGTGTCCGAGCCGAACCGCGTGCGCTTCGCCCGGCGGGCGGCCGGGGTGATAAGGGCGTAGAGGCGGGGAAAGGCCTCGGGCCCGGTGCGACGGTCGTGGTAGGCCAGGTTGCGCAGGGCGTACTCGTCGTCAATGCGGCTCGGATCTGGGAAGCGGGCGTGGATGCGATCGGCGACCTGGGCGTGGTAGCGCTGCGGGTCGAACCAGTCGTCGGGGTTGTCGATCTCCGAGGTCAGGAAGTCGGCGAACGCCCGGTGGTACCAGCGGTAGGCCGGCAACTCGCCGGGGCGCTCCCGGCGGTCGAGGAACAGGCTGGCCGTTTCCAAGACGTCGTCGCCGGTCTCGCGGTCGACCCCGGCGAGATCGGCGAGCTGGCGGGCAGTGAGCGGGGCCCGGGCGACGGCCAGAACGCCCATCACCGGCCGGTAGCGCTGGCGCCAGCCCTCGCGCCCGGCCTCCTGCTTGATCCGCCGGAGTTGATCGCGATAGTGGCCGGTAAGCCCGGCCGGGAGCGCCGAGAGATCCAATCCCGCCTGGCCGGTACGGATCGCGTCGAGGAGCGATCTCAGATACAGGAAGTTGCCCTCGCTCCGCTCGACCGCCTGATCGACGAACTCGGTAGCGGAGAGGCCGGCACCCGCGATCGCCTCACTCACCGCCGGCTCCTCGAGGGCTTGCTTCAGGCAGGCCCGGATGTCGGCCAGATTCTCCCGGCGCTCGCCGTCGAGCGGGAAACGGGCGAGGCCGGCCGGCTCGAGCTGAAACGCCAGATCCTCGAGTGCGGGGCCCGGGTTGGCCGCGAGGACGACGCGCGCGTTGTCCGCGGCCCGTAAACCGGCGACGAGGTCGCGGATCGTCGTCTGGCCCGAGTAGCTCGTCGCCTCGTCCAGCCCGTCGATGGCCAACACCACGGGCCGCCTGTCCCGCTCCGCCAGGCGCTTGAGCGGGCGCAGAATCAATTTGCGCGCCAACTCCTCCACTGGCAGGCTCGTATACTGCTGAACAAGCACGCCGATGGCCGCGCCCCCGGCGGCGATCGTGCCGATCTCCATGTCGACGGTGACGCGCGGCGGGGCTTCGTCCTCCTCGAGGAGCCAGGCCCCAAACCGCGCGGCCAACTGCGCCCCGACCGACTGGGCAAAGGCGACGGGACTGACCCAGTCCAGGTCGTCGCTGCTGATAAAGTGGTGGACGTAGCTCTGCTCGGTGACCAGGTGGGCCAGAAAGGCCGTCTTGCCCACACCGGGCTCGCCGGAGAGCAGAAAGTAGCGCTTACTGTCGGCACGGAGGAAGTCCTCGACTGCTCGGCGGAGCCAGTCACGACCCACAAAGCCTTTCGTGCTCTTAGCGATCAGGTCGCCGTAGTCGATGATCTTCTGGGCAATCAGCGGGTGCGATCGCTCCGGGAAGCTCGCGCCGCAGGTCGGGCAGAAGCGGGCGCCCTCCGGCAGATTCGCGGCCCCGCAGTCTGGGCAGTTCATGGTTACTTCCTCTTTCTCGTTCAACCGGTGGACGTCAACACCGTCGCGCCGGCCTCCTGCAGTCCGAGCTCCCTCACCAACCGCTCCAGGCGCTGCCCCTTGAACCCCTTTGCCACCAGGGCACCGGCCACCCGGGCCGCCAGAGCCGATTTGCCGGTGCCCGGCCCACCGGCGAGCAGAAAGACGCGCGACGTGCCGGTCTCCAGCCAGGCGTTGCGCCGGCGGAAGACCCACGCGCGGCCGGTAAAGTCTTGCGTCCGCCCGGCAATGAGTTTCGTGACGTCGATGGAAGGGACCGTCGGGAGCCCCTCCCTGTAAACCGGGCAGGAGCGCGCATCTTCCGGCAGTTCGCCGAAGCCGCAGTTTGGGCAATCCATCAGTGCCTCTTCCTTGACCTTCTACCCGTTCTTACCGCCACTTCCCCAACTCCCAGGGCCGCGCCGTCGTCAAGTGCGTCGCACAGATATCGATGGCTGTGGCAAGCTGAGCATCATCGAGCGCGCCGCGGCGCAGGAAAAGACCGACGAGTCGGCCGAGAACGGTGTCGAGGGTCGTCGCATCCGCCAGAGCCAGCGGCACCACTGTCTTCAGACCCTCCCAGTTCGGGTTCTCGGGCGGCCAGGCCCAGCGAGAAGAGACGTGGTCGATGTAGGCGAGCCGCGTGTCAGGATCAGGGATGGCATCCAGGGTTGTCAGCGCCACTTCGACGTCGGGTGTTTCCTGGTTCGCCCAGGTCAGGTAGTGCTCGACTAGCTGTTGGCGCTCGGCCCGGAAATCCGGTGCCCGCACCTGGCTCACCGCCTGCTCGGCCATGGCCACCAGCGTTGTGCCCCAGCCCCAAACCGGTACCTGGAGCTGATCCTGGCGTCCAAACTCCCAGAGGCGATTGGCGAGCGACAGCAGCGTGACGGTCCCATAGCCGGCGAACCCGCTGGAGAGACGCGAGACGCCCTGCAGCGCATCGAAGGCACCGACGGCGTCGCCGAGCCGGAAACGGGCGGCCGCGTCGGCGCTCCACGCCCGCATCGTGGTGCCCCAGCGGTCGTCGCTCTCACGCGCCTGCTTGAGGTAGTCGGAGAGTGCTGGTGCGGGACGGGCACGTTGCCCGGCAGCAGCTAGCAGAATAGACGGCAGATCGAAGGTGAAGGTGACACCCTCCTGATCCAGAGCGGCGCGGAGAATACGCCGCAGTCGTGGGCGTATCTCGCTCGGATCGGGGATAGCTAGCGTGGCGATGCCGAGTTCCACCAGGGCGATGTCCCGGTAGCGGGGATAGGGGTTTGTCAGCACCGGCTCCAAGGCCCAATCCAGGCTCTCCTGGCCGGCGGCGTCGGCAGCAAAGAGTACCAGTAAGTCCCGCAGGCTGCTTGCCCGGAACGCGAGCTCCTCTTCGTTGATGAAAGGCACCATGGAGACGGCTTCGGGATCACCTTCGTCGACCAGCCGTCTCAGCTCGGCCAGCCGCTCGCCCAGCTCGTGTGCTCGAGCCTGTAAGCTCTGCTGGTCGAGGACCTGGTGACTGAAGAAGGCTGCAAGCAGACCATCCGAGTCACGCTCCGGCGCCAATTCCACCAACCAGCTCCTGGCATCGCGCCCAGCGGCCGGCGACTGGTGGGTCAGGGTACGCGCGATTCGCACCAGGAGGACCTCGCAGAGTGGATCGGTTGGAGCCGGAAGGAACTTCCGAAATGCTGCAACGGCGGCTTGAGCAACCGCAATGTCGCCGACCTCGGCGGCCTCCCAGGCAAGGCAGAGCTGTAGGACCCGTGCCCAGGCTGGGGTTGCGCTGTAGTGCTCCGCGCGTTTCTGGGCCCGCTGGAAATCCCGCTTGTCGATGGCCTGGAAAATCGCCTCGGCTGTGCCCGCCACGCCCTTCGTCTGGCGGTAGGCGCTCACGCCGGCCAGCACTCGCACCGGCTCGTCGCGCTGGAGGGCGACATCCAGCGCCGTCCGCAGGTCGGCCAGGGTGGCGTAGTAATCGCCGAGCATCTCGCGCTGGGTGCGCTGGAAGCCCTGATCGAAGGCGACGGTGAACAGTTCTTCGGCTCGGCGATCGTGCTCCTCTGGCGTCTGGGCCGCATCCAGAAGCGACTGCAGGTGGCCGACCAGGTGACGGAGGCCGTAGGCGTCGAACCGCTCCCACCTCGCGTTCGGCCACGACCCCACCAGAGCACGATAGAAGTCTACGATCCGCCGGTGCTGCTCCCGTGCCTCGCACCAGTATTCCTCGGCCCGATCGCCGTCAAGGAGGAAGTCGGCGAAGGAGCGGTGGTAAAGGGCATAGGTGCGCCGCGTCGCCGGCTGAGAGTCGTCCGCATCGAGGAGTTGGCGCAGGGTCGTCAGGATGCTCCTGACGTGGGACGCGTTCATCCCGATAAAGCCGGCCAATTGCCCCTCGGTCAGGGCTTCCTGGGCGACGGCCAACGTGCCGAGAATCGGCGCGTACTTCTTCTCCCAGGCGTCCTGGTCATCTCCGACCAGTCGCTCCAAGAACTCGATGTAGATGGCGTCAAGCCCGGCCGGCAGCTCGTCGAGCGATTGTTGGGTGATTTCCTCTTGCTGTGAGGCCAGCATCTCAAGCAGAAAGGAGACATACAGGAAATTGCCATCGCTTTTTTCGCGCACCACTGTTGCAAACTGTTCGGTAGAAAAGCCTGCCGCCAGTTTGCCCGCCAGTGACGGCCGCCCGCCCAGCGTGCGCAGGACATGCTGCTTCACGTCGTCGCGGCTATTGGCCAGGTTGCCATTCGAGGTCAGGGAGAACACCCCGGGCTCCGGGCGGTAGCCGCGCAGGATGCGCAGGATCTCATTCTCCGGCCGCGAGGTCACGAGAAAGCGCAGACCCGCCGGCAGGTCCTTGGACCTGGCAAGGAGGGGGACGATGCCGACCCCATCTTTGTAAAGGAGGGCCTCGTCGAGCCCATCGACCAGGATCACGAGTTGCTGGACAGCGCCCTCGTCGAACAGGGTTTTGAGGGGATCGCGCAGGACGCGGATAAACGCTTCGTGCGGGGGAACTCCACCGACGTCGAGTCTGTTGATGATGATGCCGGTAACAGACCCGCCGGCCACCTGCTCCACACGCTGCTCTATCTCGATCCGAATCTGCCGATCCTTGCTCTGTTCCACGAGAATCCGGGCAAACGCGGGATGGTGGCGCGACAGCTGGAGGGCCAGCGACTCGGCGAACACCCGGGGGTTGATCCAGCGCCATTCCTGCGCCCAGCAGAAGTGGACAGCGCTGAGAAAGCCAGGTCTCAGCGCCGGTAGGGCGGCAGGCGGTTCGGCCTCGCCCTCCGAGAACTGGGTGAGCCGGCCGGCGATGGCTGTCTTTCCGCTGCCCGGCTCGCCCGTGAGGACGAAGAACGACGGTCCGTTGGACGTCGTTAACCAGTCGTTGATGGCCGCGAAGATCCACTCGCGGCCGGTGAAGCCACGGGCCCGCTCGTCGATATAGCCGCTAAAATCGATGACCGGCTGTACGCTGTTTTGCCCCATTGTTTCCCTGAGCTTCCTCGTCACGGGCCGCGATCTCAGACGCCCTCCGCCACCCCCAACGCCTTCTGGGCTGTCTCGCGCACGCCCTCGACTCGATCCGGGATGTTGAAGCCGAAGCGCCCGGCGAAGACGACGCGGCCCGAGTCGACGTGATCGTAGCCGGCGTAGAGGGTGTAGCCGAGCAGCCCCGAGGTCACGGCGGCGACGATCACCTGGGCGACCGGTGCCTTCATCATAGGCACCTGCTTGGCCACGGCGACGATCTTCAGCAGGTGCTCGACCTGCTCTGTCTTGACCCGATATTTCTCGGGCAGTCCTTCCACCGTCTCGGCCGCCTGATTGATGTCGTTCACATCGGCCTGCGTGGTCTTCAGCCAGCCGTCGACGTCCTTGCCGATGGTGTCGGGGGTGTAGATGCGGTTGACGAGCTGTTCGAACAACGCTGGCGTGCCCGAGCCCTCTTCGGGCTCCTGCTTGAGTTCCTCCAACCACTCGGCCACCTGCTTGCGCGCCTTCGCCTCGACGTCCTTCCCAAGCAGTGCCAGGACGCGGTCGTAGGCTTGCAGGAGCAGGCGGAGACCGGACAGTGCCAATCGCTGGACCATCTCGCTCAGACCGGTGACCGCCTTGTCCAGCAGATCGGCGGCGTCCCTGCTGATCAAGGTGACCCCCTCGTAGAGCACGGCGGCGTCCATCAGCAGGAGATCACGCGCCGCGCGGCCCGCGACTTTGTTGGCCTGGCGACAGATATCTCGCAGGCTCGTTTCTACCTCCGTCTTGAGGTCTGTCTTGGCCCGCTCCGGCTCCTTTGGGCGGGCCTCGACAGCGCGGGTCGTGCGCGTCAAAAAGGGTTGCACGCCGGCTTCCAGCGGCGTCTCGAGCACGTCGATCAACTCATTGATGGATTGCTGGATCGTGGCCGTGCGGAGCGCGCGGGTCGCCCCGCCAGGCGCCGGACCCTCGGCCTCCTCCTCGGCGATCTCGAGGAGTCCGCGTCCGACCTCGAACTCGGCGATGGCCTGGGCAAGTAGCTTCATCTCGGCGGCTTCCCGGAGCGCGCGGTCCTCGGCATCGAGGTAGCCCGCGGTCATCCCGCCCAGGCGCTGCGAGGTGGTCGCCAGCGTCTCGGCCCGCTCTGCCAGTACCTCGGTCGGTGGTGCCTCCGCTCCCCGAGTTGCTGCGCCGGCGGGGGCCGCTTCCTCCGGCGGCGTGAAGAGGCCGCGGAGCTGCGACGTGTAAGCCGCGATCATGCTTTGATAATTTTGCTCGGTTGTCACTGGCAGCCTCCTCTTTTCATACAGGGGTGGTCAAAATAAATCCTCCGCACTTGCTCCAACGAGCCGGCCTTTGACGGTGGTGGCTTTTTGAACGATCTCGAACCCTCCGTGGATCCGCTTCGCCTCAATACCGATGACCTCGCCGCCTTGCTCGATGGTTTCAACCGTCTGCTGAATGATGCGACGGATCTGGTCTCTGGTCTCCGATTCGCGCTCGGAGAGCTTGGGGAAGAGTACGCCATTCGGCGAGCGCATGTACAGGACCGGCACTCCCCACTCGACGTCATCCTGGTTCGAGATGCCCAACATGGCTTGCCGGCCTGCCCATACCGCTTCGTCCACCGAGGCGCCACTGGCCAGGGTGGTGTAGAACATTTGGCTGAAGGCGGCGGCGTGCTTGTCGAGAACCTCGTACTGCATGGCCACGACGGCGGGGATGCCGCGCTCGATCAGGGCCGGCGCCAACGATGTCCAGGCGGTGACCCCGTCCCGGCGGCCCGAGTCGCAGGCGCCCAGGACGGCGACCCGGACACCGGCATTCTGCAGCCAGGAGGCCACGTCGCCGGCGGGCCAGAGAAAGGGTTCCCGGGTCTCCTTGTCCCTCACCACAGCGAGGTATCCCACTCCCACCGGCTGGTTGGTCTCAGGGTCGACGTCGACCTCCTGCAACTTGCCGTGACCGGCGAAGTGGAACAGATCGGCGCCTTTCACAAGCGCCGTGGTGATGTCGTTGACCGTCGCGTTCTCGATGAAGGGTTCCCACTCGATGCTGACCCCATCGACACTGAAATCGCGCAGCGCCTTCTCGATCACGCCCCGCTCGTACTTCAGGTCGAGCTTCCGGTAGCCATTCTCCGGGTTTGACATCGCGGCGACGAGGCGCAGTTTCTCCGGGGTGGCCGCGGCCAGCGTAGGATGCTCCTCCGGAAGCGCCTCGTGGCGCACCATGGAAATCTTGGGGTTGAGGATCAGGAAGTGCCGGCGATCCAGTTCGCCCTCGTGGAGCTGAAGGTAGCTAAATTCCCACGGGAGTTGAGCCAGCGCAGGCTCGCGGATCAGCAATCGCAGTCGCACGCCGCCGTCTTGACCGGCCTTGCTGAGAGCGTTCTTGAAGAGTTGGCGGATCTGCTCCGACGGCAGCAGCCGCGCCGTCAATTGCTCGCCGAGGGCGATCAAATCGGCGAGGTCAATGCGCTTGCGGTCCAGCCGGTCGAGGTTGTCTTCCAACTCGTCGCGGCCGTAAGGGGCCTCAGCCACCTCCGACTCGCCGACCGCCGGTGAGGACAGCGCCACTTTGAATTTGTCGGTTGCCCGATCCAGGTCGCGAAGCTCCACGTTCAGGTCAATGTACTGGCGTTCTTTCGCCACGATCAACTCCTTTCCCGTGTGTGAGGTCAGAGGTTTCGATGGTGCTGCCCAGGCTCTATTCTCCGACCAGGTCAGGCTCTGCCTCGATGGCGATCAATTCCTCCAGCCTGACCGCCGGCTCGCCGACCGCCCGGACGAGAGCCCGAAGTTGGTAGTAGCCTTCGGTGTCCGGCGCCACCAGGCCCCCTTCATACCGCCCGGCGGTCTCGTCGCTTTCCCAGAGATGTGCCTCGGGGAGATGCTCCGAGGGCGCTGTCGGCTCCATTCCTGGTAATGGCTGGCGCCAGACCAGTTGGACCTTGATGCTGGCACCCGAGACGGGCGGCGAGCCTTCCCGATTCTCGTGGACCGTCGCCCAGAGATCGATCGTCTCGCCGGGACTGTAGACATCGCGGTCGGGCTCGAACATCACCGTCAGGCGCTCGGTGACGACAGCGGCCCGCGAGACAGCCCGGTACTTGTCGATCAGCTCCCACTCGAGGAACTCAAGCACGGCAGGGGTCACATAGATATCACCGTGCCCAACGGCGAAGGGGAGCTTCTCCCTGGCTTGAGGATGGACAGCGCTGTGCTCGGGGATGGTTCCGTCGCCGGCTTCGGTCGCCAGCCACTGGATGGCGCTCCAGAGCCCTCCGGCAGCTAGCGTCACCATACCCTGGGTGACGGTGGGGATCTTGCGGCCAAAGAAGCAGAGCGTCTCGACGCTTAACGTCGTGCCCAGTTCCTCGTTGAAGCGCCGGCCCTCCTCCAGGAGGTGGCGCTGCCGGTCGGTTTCGAGCCAACCCGTTCCGGCGAAGGGATTCACGGGCTCCTCGTTCCCGCTTCGGAGGAAAGGGGCCTGGACTGGGAGGAGTTGGTAGGCCGAGGGGAAGGTGCGGAAGAGGTCGCGACTGCGCCGGGGAATGTCGAACAGGTTGAAGCGTCGCCGGAACAGGGTGTCGAGCCCCGCGAACAACATCCACATCACCTTGGGCGTGCCGTCCCAGGGCGATCCCATGAGGAAGAGCCGGGCGACGCGGTCCTTGCCGCCCTCTTTCTCGATGTACCACCGCGCGACAAGCCCCCCGTTGCTGTGGGCAATGATCCAGGCCTCGTGGCCGGGGTGCCGGGCACTCCACTGTTCGATGGCCGCGCCGAGCTGGCGCGCGGAAAGGCGGTTGTCCTGACGCCAGTCGTATGGGAAGGTGTAGAGCACCAGTTCGCTCCCCGGGGCCGGGCCGAGCTGGTATCCGAGGCCTTGCAGGGCTTCGACCAGGCGGTTGTAGTGCTCCTGCTTGGCCCACGGGGGCACGAAAATCACCTCATCCATGACGCCCGCCGGCTCCAGATTCTCGTTGGGGTACGTGAGCGCTCCGAAGAGGTGATCGATCCAGCCATCCCACTGGAATGGGTTCTTCGGGATCGACTGAAAATCGACCCAGACGATTTCGCCGGTCGTTCGGTCGCGCAGCTTACTGCCCATGTAGCCGGGGACGATCACGAGAAAATGAGGCGGGACGTTACCAGGAGTGGTAGCGGGCATCGGTTCGCTCCTTCTCGTCTTGACACCCGTCAACTGCGACGGGAGAGAGATCGCGCCTATCAGAGATGCGACGATCGCGGGACGGGGATGAGACACTGAACCTACAGGACGAGACCGGCTGGTGAGGCTCGAGAAGAGACTCCTGTTTGGGTTGGAGCGAGCGCGAGCGTATGAAGTCGACCAAACACACGCATCACGGTCCTGCGCTCAGGCAGCCTGCCCTTCTCGCGGGTAGTCGAAAACTGAATGTCCTGGCCCACCCGAAGATGCCAACAGGCCTCGCAAACAACTCAAATCCTGGCGGATGCGGAAGGGGTGGACAGGGCCGGGTGCGCATCGAGGCGCAACGGAGCAACACAACGAGGTGGGCGGAGCCGTTTTGCTACGTTCTTCAGTACTATTAGTAATGCAATATATCGTCGTCGTCAAGTCCTGAACGCAAGGCTACGCGAAAGTTGGGGGGCAAGGTTGCGACGCACCTTCGTCGTGATCGTCCGGACTGGAGCAGGCGGCTTGACACCTCAGCCCTCTCCCGCCCAACCAACCCCGGTGCGTCGCATCTTGACAATTGGCCTGAACGTGACGTGCGAGCTTTTTGCCGTCGCTCTTATTGGGATAGGTGTATGGGGGAGACGATGGCAGGGCCCTCGTCCACCCAGTGCCCTGGATTCCAATGTGAGCGTTTGCTGTGAAAGTCTGCTCTCATCCAGCTGTTCATTTCCAGGCCCGGCTGTATCAACTGTGCCAGTTCTGGAAGTGCCGGAACGAGTCGGCGTGGGGAGGCTCGCGGAGGGCGCCGTGAGCCCCAACCCACGTGAAATCAAGGCAGCATCAGCCTGAGCAGCGGCAGATGCAGGCCAGGACAGAGCGGCCATTGCTCGACCCGAGTGGTTGGCAGGGCCGGCACTGTTTGAGCGTTGATCATCTGGGTCACCCAATCCATGACGGAGACACCGTCGATCGTGTAGCGGTAATTTCCGTAGCCGGGGAGCGGGACCTGAGGCGAGAGGGCGAGGAAGGTATGCATCGTTGTCGCAGGGGCGAAGGCACGCAGGTTGGGCGGGAGAACGCCATCCAGGGCCTGGCGTAGCCCGAACTGGTACGCACATGTTGTGATTTCCATGGCGTTGGCAAGCGTCTGATCCCGTTCGCCCTGCACCAAACCGAAGGCGCGCCAGGAGGCCGCGTCACCGTTGTAGTGGTCGGCGTGGGCTATCATCAGCCTGGTGGTATCGACGAGACAGTCATCCGTGTTGCAGTAGGGCGGCAGGAGAGAACGTGGCTGCCAGGGCAGGTCATTGCGGAGCATCGCGCGCCGGATGGTCGAGTTGGAGACGTTAGGGAGCGTACCGGCATCAGTCACGAGGATCGTGTCGGGCCAGCGCCTGATGACGTCGGGGAAGTTGTAGAGAGCACCAACGGCCCCGGCCGAACTTCCGATCAGGATCACTCGCGTGGTGTTGGGGAAGCGTGTTGCCAGGTCCTTCAACGCGGCCAGGGCGTTGAGGTGACCGCGGTGGGTGACATTGAACGTGGCGCCGGGGTCGGGGTTGTAGTCGTGAGCCTCCGTGGCGGTGCCGGTGTGCAGATCGCCGGTGCAGTAGGGGACGAAGGCAAAGTTGGCGTTGCGGAAGTTGTTGTCGGACAGCCCGCGCTGGAAGAGGCCATAGTAGGACAGGAGGGTCGGCTGCGGCTGTCCGAAGTTGTCGTACGCCATGCAGTACGACTGGCGGACCGCGTCGCTCGAGCCGGACGGAGCGCGTCCTTCCTTGTAGCAGGCGCTGCCGCCCTCGAAGTAGACCAGCAAGGGCTGGTCCGGCTCATCCGCAGGGTTCAAGAAGTATTGGTAGGGGGCACCGGTGCCGCAGGTAGCTCCCGCGAGTGAGATCGTCTGCCACTCGGCCCGGCTGTTCCCCGGTTTCACTCGCGGGCCATCAGCCAGAGCCACCGCCGCCGTGGTGAGTGTCCAGACAAGCAAGGCGAGCCAGTAGAGCAGACGCTGGGACACGGGTGGCTCCTTCTCTACGGGGGCTTCCGACCGAGTAGAGAGCAATCTTGAGATCGTCGCCGATGCCCTGGGATCGGTCGGTGCGCTGGCACGCTGCTCCCTCGGAGAGCGCGCATCACCCAGAACGGCGACCGCCACTCTCGGCTCTGCCCTGATGGGGGAGGGTGTGATCCCGCGCGGCGACGAGTAGAGCTTATAAGTTCCACACGCGCCTGTCAATTCCGGCGCGAGCGCCGGAAGACGACCAATTTCAGGGTATCCCTTGACGCGCCCGGGCAAAGTGTTTTAGAATTTATGAAAAAATTGCAACAGTTTCCACGTCATCTTTGCAACACTCCCATCTCCGCTCGTCGCCCACGTTCCGGCGCTTTCTGACTCGCTTGTCCCGCGAGTCCCCGAACAACGCCCGCTCGTCCGACACACTCGCCATCACGTCGCACTGACCACAACGATCTTTCCCGTCAAGGCCGATACCGATGGCTTTCGCACCACCGGATTGCGCTCTCGGCAGGTTGCAGGAGGGGAAACCGTGAAAGGATTCCAATTCGGAAGGAGACACCTTCTCCTCTTCGCAGCCATCGTCCTCGTGACAATCGGAGTAGTTCTTGCGGCCTGCCGATCGCAGGCGCCGATACCGTTGACGGGAGCGGCCGCGGAGATGGCCGGGGCGCCGCTCCCGGTCGCCGGCGACGTCCACGCGGAATACATGACCGTCTCGGTTGCCCTACCGGGCACTGCTTCATTTGCCAGGCTCCCGGATGACGGGTGGTATCAGCTCCTCTCCGGCAGTCTCATCGCCACCGATGATCTTGGGGAGGCCTGGCTACAGCTCCGCACCTGTCCCATGCTCGTCTACATCTTCCAGAACAGCGGCCTGGTCACGTCGGCCTGCTCCAAAGCGGAGCAGACGAGCGGGAACGTCACCTGTTCCACGCAGGGCACCGCCGCGTTTCGCGACGAGTGCGCCAGCAAGATTGTGATCCAGACACCAGGTGCCGAGGTGACGCTGGAGGGAACCTGGTTGACGGTCACCTATCTCCCGGATCGACAACTCACCGTCGTCCTGGTCTTCGACGGGAAGGCGGCGGTCCAACCGGTGCGCAACCTGGCCGAGCATGAAGACGCGCCGCGTGACCTGGGCAACCCTATCATGGTGAAGGCACAGCACTTTTGGTTCAGCACCCCAGGTGAGAGCGCCGATCCCATCGGGGGTCTCGCCGCGCGTGAGCCGCACCCCTTCGACCGCCTGCCGCTCGTGATGCAAGAATTGGGGCTCGAGCGCTGGATGGAAAAGATCCTCGAGCGCGCCAGGATGGACAACGTCCTGGGCGATCCTTCCCCTTTCAGCCCGACGCCGACCATCTCAGTTACCCGAACCCCAAGCCCGACAGCGACCGCAACACCCACTCCGACCCCTGAGCCTCCTCGACTCTGCACGGTCGTCTCCCGCGCGCTCAACCTGCGAACCGGGCCAGGCACAAACTATTCCCTCATCGAGTCGCTCCGGAGGGGCACGGTCTTGCAGGCGCTGGCTCGGAACTCGGACGAACGTTGGATCGTGATTGTGGTCCCGGAGAGTGACCGGCAGGGATGGGTCTTTGCCGGAAGTGAGTACATCAGGTGCGACTTCCCGATCGCCAATCTGCTGGCGGCGACGCCTCCCCCGGCGCCCGGCATTGCCGCGCCTCCGACTCCCCGGCCCATCCCGCCGCCGGGCGTCGCCTTTCAAGCCACTCCCTTGACCCTCCACAGTTATCAGGAGCCGAAGTGCACGACCTTGCGCTGGAATGTCGTCAACGCCGCGAGCGTCGCCCTGGACGGCCAGGGCGTGCGTCATGCCGACTCGGCCCAACGCTGCCCTGAGTTCTCGACCACCTACACTTTGCTGGTACAGGGTCTCGATGGGCGGTATAGCAGCTACTCTGTGAGTGTTACGGTCATTCCAGATACGACTCCCCCGACCGTCATTCGGGCGGAAGCGATAGAAGCAGCAGGGGTCGTGACGATCACGGTCGAGGCGCGTGATGCGGAGTCCGGGTTACATCGTATCGACATCCGCGTCAACGAAAGACACGTTGGCACCTGTGGGGCCTCACCGTGCTCTGTCGTGATCGGGCCATTAGAACAGGGAACGTACACATACGCGGCAGACGTCTACGATCGCGCGGGGAATCAAGCCCTCTCCCGCCCCGGTACGTTAGTAGTTGGCCCTCGTGGCCTGCCTGATCTCGTCGTAAGCAAATTCGAAGTGTACCCGGCAGAAAAGCGAGATGCCGCCGGGTATCTATTGGTACGCACCCGTGTGGACGTAACAAACCACGGGACCAGCGATGCCGCACCCTTCGAGGTCTCGCTCCGCCTCTCCGATGCCACGGGCAGTATCTTCGGCGATCCCGCAACCTATGCCGTGTCACGCCCTCTTGCGCCCGGGGAAACATGGGGAGAGCAATTCAACCTCCGGATCATGCTACCGGCGAAGGGCGGAAGCGTCTGGCTCCAGGCACAAGCTGATAGCGCCCATTCAGTCAAGGAGGCCAGCGAAGAGAATAACTTCTCCGAGCGGCGTCTCATACGGACAGAGCCCCCGCCCGCGAGTCCCACGCCGACAGACACACCAACCGCACACACTCCCGACCTCGTCGTCAGATTCACACCCGGCACTCCGGATAAAGTTGGAGGGAACTTCATCTATGTGTCCGTTCAGGTCGAGGTGATGAACCAGGGATCGGCCGACGCGGACAAGGACTTCGTGGTCTTGTTCAGAGCGTACGATGCTAACGGTAGAAGTCTGAGGATCAATGATCCCGATAGTTTTGGGGTAAGCTCTCTTCCGGCAGGCACAAGCCGTAGTCGCGAATTCGTTCTCCAGATCTACGTGCCGCCAGGGTTTGAGAACGTCCGCCTCCAGGCGATCGCTGATAGCACCAATTCGGTCAGTGAGGAAAACGAAAGGAACAACAGCTCTGACTTGCGGTTGGTGTGGACAGAGCAATCGGGCACAAGTCCCATGCCTATGGATACACCAGGTCCCACGCCATCGATAGAGCTGGGGCCACCGACCCCAACTGATACGCCGGTTCCCGTCCCGACTGAGGCATCACCATCGCCGGTGCCGATCGAGACGTCACCCCCTGCGCCCACCGAGACACCCGCACCGCTCCCCGCCAAGCCGGCCACGCCCGTTCCAACCGCCGCACTACCGCTTTTGATGACAACAGCACCATCACCGCCGGTCGCGACGAATACACCTGTTCCTGAGGGGTGAAATGCGCCAGGCGCTGGTTGGCCGTCGCGTTGAATCAGCCTGTGGCGTTTCGACGGTGGCGGGTGCGGCGAACAGTAACCGCTGCTCCTGCGCCCGGCATCCGCCGGAGCTTTGCCCCCTCGTTTGATTGACCTATAATCACGCAATCACGAAAACAGGCGATGCGCCGGCCTGCAAGCTGCGGTCCGTGACCACAGTGCCACAGACATCTTGACGTGATGGTGTGGTCCAGGGGGCTTGAAGCGAACACGGCAGGTGCACCGTCGCGGATCCCGAATTCCGTACTCGGCCTCCCTGTCGAGGCTGGAAGGAGAGTCCCCGTTGACCACCGCAACTGAGGGCGACTTGATCGCCCGCACCGTGAGGCAGATGGCCTGGGCCTTCCTTATCCATCCTCACCTGGCCGACACATTGCTTGAAGATATCGAGCAGCAGCTTGGCCAGGCCCCAGCGCTGTCGCTGGCGGAGATCTACCGCCTGCTCGCCGAGTGGTGCGCCGAGCAAGACGACACTGTGCTTGAATATTGATTCCTGTTCGTACCTCTTCCGCCGCTCCCGGCGGATCTGACGATCAGCTAGTTGAGGTGGCCCCGCATTGGCCTGGATGTGGCCATCCAGGCCGAGCCGCGGAGGGCTCTGGTACCTCTTCCGCCGCTCCCGGCGGATCGTCAGATCCGCCGGCTCAGGTGGCCCCTTATTAGCCTGGATGTGGCTATCCAGGCCGAGCCGCGGAGGGCTCTGGTACCTCTTCTGCCGCTCTCCCGGCGGATCGTCAGATCCGCCGGCTCAGGTGGCCCCTTATTGGCCTGGATGTGGCTATCCAGGCCGGGCGGCGGAGGGCTCTGGTACCTCTTCCGCCGCTCCCGGCGGATCGTCAGATCCGCCGGCTCAGGTGGCCCCTTATTGGCCTGGATGTGGCTATCCAGGCCGGGCGGCGGAGGAGTTATTCCTGTTCAACTATGGAGAGAGATAACGTTCCCTCCCGCGTCGCCCCCGCATCGCGGCAGGAATGTCCGCGCGTGGGTGGCGGCCATCGTACGCACCCGCGCGTCTCACTGTAAACCATCAATCGCCCTCGGCGAACCTTGTCTTAGAAGCGAGCGGGGCGGTCTGATCATCCGCGCCGATCCTGAACCACCGTTCCCCACCTGTGCCCGCAGGACCGGCAGCGGTAGTACAACCAGTAGTAATCCAGGATGCTCTCGCCCGGTCGGTCTCGTGGGCGATTGTTGAATGCCTCTTCGCTGAGGACGTGCTCGCGACGTTCCACTTCTCTCGTCAGGTGCTTTTTGCAGACCCGTCACGTTTGCGCTTCACGATATCCCAGATTCCATCCAGCATCACGCATAGAAGCTCATCCACCGCCGTCGCCCCTCGGTTGGCACCATATTCCTCTGCGGCTCATTCTACGGCATTCGGCGTCCGACAGCGATGGGAGGAAACGGCCCCTTTCGCTCGCCTTGCCCAAAAGAGAGTCGGTACCACCACGGAGTCCTCCCTCGAAAGAGCAGGGCTCAGTAATCCAGAGGAGCCGCCGGCAGCGTATACCTTGACACGCCTCCACGACGTGGCACAGTTGTTGCTCCGGCCCCCCAAACGAACCCCGCGCCGTGTTCGCCGGAACGCACCACTTTTATTCCCCCATTTGTTGAGGACCTTGAGAAAAACGCAAGAGAGGGGGTGATGCGCAGAGGCGAAGAACGGTCCAACCGTCGTAGGAGTCGTAACCATCTATACGGAGGAACAGCCGTGAGAAAGTTCTTGATTCCCCCAATGACCAGAAAATCGTTCGCTGCAATGCTCGCACTGGTGCTCGTGCTGGTGCTCCTGGCCTTAGGGAGCACGGTTGTACTCGCTGAAGGGCGTCCTCTGTCGGCGACCCTCACAGGGGCGGCCGAGGTACCCGGCCCCGGTGACCTGGATGGGAGCGGCACGGCGACCATCACACTCAACCAGGGCCAGGGCGAGGTCTGCTTCGAGATTACGGTCTCCGGTATCTTGCTGCCCGCCACGGGTGCCCACATCCATGCTGCCCCCGCGGGCATTGCTGGCCCCGTCGTTGTCCCACTCACCCCGCCGGATGCCAGCGGCACCTCAAGCGGCTGCGTGACCGGTGTGGATCCTGACCTGATCAAGGCAATCCGCCAGAATCCCTCGGACTACTACGCCAACGTCCACAATGCAGACTTTCCAGGAGGTGCTGTGCGGGGGCAACTCTCGAAGTAGGGCGCGATCTTCGTGGAGTGAAGCCAACACGAGGGCGCTGGGGGTGAACCAGCGCCCTCGTATTCATTCCATCTCACTCTCACTCAGGAGGTCGCCGAAACCGACCGGAAGTGGGACTGGCCTCCCACTCGGCTGCCAGCCGGCCGCGAATATCAGGCCGCCAGGGCGGCGCTCGCCCGCACGTGATGCTGCATCTTGAGCATCAGCACCGTCCCGAGTGCGACCGTCTCCAACGAGGCCGTCACGGCGAAGGCGATCGGAACGGTGAGGATCCCCATCTGAGCGATCAGCAACGTGAGAATCGCAGCGCGCCCGGCCAGTTGGGCGCTGTTGGTGATCAGGGGCGTGCGCGTGTCGCGGAGCGCGATCAACCCGCGGGTGATGACTTCAGTACCGACGTACGCCGGGAGCGCGACCGCGTAGGCGACGAGCACGGTGTAGGTCAGGCTCCCGGCGGCGGCGTCGAATTTTCCGTGCTCGAAGAGGATGTGGATGGTGAAACGGCCGAGAAAGATCAGGGCCAGCACGGCGGGGACCGCCAGTGTAATCACGGCGGCGAGAGATCGCAGCAATGTCGATCGCATCCGGGACCATTCCAGCGCCGCGGCGTGCGCCGCCAACCGCGGAAAGGCCGACTGCCCGACCGCTTGCCCGAGGAGCGCGATCGGGAGTCCGACCAGCAGCCAGGCGTTGATGATGGCCGGTAGCCCCGCAGCTTCCGGTGCCTTGGAGGCAAAGGCCGTATCGAGGATGAAGCCGGCGTAGCCGACCCCCACCGAGAGACCATTGGGGATGAGCAACCGAATCACTTCGCGCAGCCGCCGGTCGGCGAACTCCAGGGTGGGGCGGTAGCTGAATCCACGCTCGAACAGCCCTGGAAGGAGGATCGCGATCTGGAGCACTGCGCCGCCGATGACCCCGAGCGTAGGTCCGTAGATCCCGAGCCCGGGGAAGAATCGCGCCGCAATGATGCCGATGATCAGGGCAACGTTGTGGCTCACCACCGAGAGCGCCGTCAGCAGAAACTGGTTGCGGCTGTTGAGAACGGCCGTGGCGACGCTCCCGACGGCCAGAATCAGCGGTTGCACCAGCATGATCCGGGTCAGTGTGACGGTCAACTGGCTGGTTTGCGCGTCAAAGCCCGGAGCGAGCACGCTGGTGACGAAGGCCGGCGTAAAGAGCTCGCCGACGAAGACCACCACTGCGAAGACGGCGAGCAGGGTCGAGAGGACCAGGCTCGTCAGCCGCCACTCGGCAGCCTTGCCCTTCTCTTGGGCGGTGCTCAGGAGAACGGGGATCATCGCGCTCGAAAGGGCGCCACCGGCGATCAGGCTGAAGAGGGTATCCGGCAGGCGGAAGGCGGCGTAGTAGGCGCTGGCCTCCCACCCCGCCCCGAACTGGGCATTGAACAGCACTTGCCGGACCGCGCCGAGCATCGCGGAGAAGAAAAACGAGGCCATCAGAACGACGCTCGCCTCGGTGATGCTGAGTTCGCGCGTCAGCAATCCCTCCAGCCGGACGCGCGGCAGGCCCGAGATCGTCCCTCGCCAGCGCGACCCGGCGACCCGCAGCGGCTCCAACACCTCCGAGGCCTGGGCGGCCCCCATCCACGCGCTCTCGGCCAGTGCGGCGTACCCTCCAAGCATCAATGGTGGCGCTTCGTCTGCTTGCCTACTCAACGCGGGGCTACTCACGGCCATCGATTTCCCTCCCGTTTCCCAGGATCTGTCAATGCGCCGTCAAACCGCTCGAGCCCGCTGCTCCTCGGGCTTGCAGCAGCGCGTATCCTGGTTGGTCCAATGCAAAGAGAGACCCTACTCGTGCGCGGTAGTTGTAGTCTACGCAAAATCAGCCGGTCATGTCCAGATCAAAAACTGCTCACTTTTTGCCCACCGTGCTGTCTCCACCGCCTGTAGCTGTTCTCCGAATGTCAATCCAGGCGTGGCTCATCTCTTGCTGTCTCCCAAGGTCGGGAGAAGCGGCAGATAGATCCTCACCCGCGGCCCAACAGGAGAGTGGCTGCTACCTGTGAAGATGGAGGTGGCGAGGTTGCGCTCGAAAGACGAGCCATCCGCTGTTGTGCCCGTGATGGTGACCGCCAGGTTCACGATCTCGGAGGTCGGGAGGGAGGCTGGCGCCTCGGCGAGGGGGCCACGCTGGTGGAACGGCACCCCCGCAGCAATGGCAGCCGGCTGGGCCTGACCGGGGATCGCCGGCAGCGCCAGGGCACTGACCCGCGCCTGGCCACCCGGCACGGTCGCACTCAGCCGCGCACCGGTCAGATCACCGTCCGCAGAGAGTCCCTGCAAGCTCAGGTCCAGCCGGCTCTCCAGGCGGACGACCAGAAGATAGGCGCCCCGGCCACGAATCTCCACCGACCACTCGCCGCTCTCAGGCGCCGCGACATCCCATCCCCAGGCGGTCGCACCAGCAAAGAAGCTCTCGCCATCCAGTTGGATGTGGCCCTGCGCGGCCAGGCGCTGACCGGCCGGTGTCACCAGGACGCCCCGCATCGCCGGGTCGCTGGTAAGTAAGGCGAACCCAGCGCTCTCGACGCCGCGCTCGACCGGCAGGCCGGCGCGGGTGGTCCCATCAATCTCACCACCACGCAGGATTTGGTTGAGCGCGGGCTGCAGGGAGAGGCCCGCGCCTGCCGGTTGCGGCGCCGCAACCGGCCCGGCCGCGGCTGCGACCGCCGGCGGCTCGAAGAAGGGCTGCAGCAGCGGAAACGCGGTCCGCCCGAGACGGATATTGTCATGATGCCAATCGCGCGTGAAGAGGTGCATTCCCCCAGGGATGTGGGTGCGCGGCTCGGGAACCAACCCGTCGTTCGCCCCGCCAAGGGACAAACCGGCAAACCAGAGAGGCGCGAAGAGCGGGCCCCAGTTTGTGCCGCTGCCGGTGAAATAAGGAACGTTGGCCTTCTCGGGCCGGCCATCGGTCAGCGAGCGGAAGTAGCGCATGTAGGCAGGCTGGAGGATGTAGAGCCCGTCGTCCTTCTCGCCCAGGACCGCTGCCAGCCACCCGCCCCACCATGAGTAGCCAAGGTCGGCCAGCGGGGTTCCCCAGTGGGGCGAGGCCAGGGTAAAGACGCGGCTGACGCGCCGGGCGGCGCCGTAGTGCACCACGGCGGTGTCGATGTCAACCCCGCCCTTGCTATGCCCGATGAGGATCACCTGCTCGACACCGTAGTGGTTGGCGATGCGGTCAATTTGGCCGCGGAGCGTCTCTCCGTTGGACCACATGCTCCTGGATGGCGTGCCCGTCGGCCCATCGAGTTGGACGAAGGCGGTACGATAGCCGGCGTTGTAGGCGTACAGATACGTATCGTTGACGCCCGAGTAGAGAGTCGGCCCCCACCACGATGGGCCGATCCCTCGGCGTCCATGGACGAAGACCAGGACCGGCCGGCTCGTGCCGCCCGGGGGGACGGCACCCCACCAGATGTCGCCAGCAGCGTCCTGGAGAGGAGCCGCGGGCGTCACCGGGAGCGGGCGAGCGAAAGCGACCGAGAGAGTCACAAGAACGAGGGCGAGGGCCAGCAGGGGCAGACGCCGCGTCATCGGGGACACCTCCTTGCGTAGGATCAATTGGGCAAGATGGGGAATTCAAAGCGAAAGGGGGAAAGGTGTCAATCCCGTCGCGTGGTGACCGCTCTCTCGAGTCCAGCCGCCAATGACAGGGACACTGCCTGTCGGCGGCGGCCAGGAAGGCAATATTCCTTCGCTTGCAACGCCGCCCCTCGCCGCGTCGCTGATCCTCGCTTGGAGCTCATCCTCGAGGTCGCACCAGGTCCCGCCACCCCAATGGTGTCGCTCTTCTGACACAACAGGGTCGCTCAAAAGTGCCACGTGCCAGGTGTAACGTATCTGGGTTATGGTCTCAGGGCGTGCAGAAGGACAGAGGTGCGTCACATCTTGATAACTGATCAACCCTGGGTGAGGCGATTGGGTGTACGCACGAGTTGTCAGGCAGCTGGCGTCGCCGGCAGAACCTAACCCCCCGGCCCCCTTCCCTCGCAGGGAAGGGGGAGACGGAGTGCCGCGCGGCTGGCGGGCACGCGTCTGACTCCCCTCCCCGCTTCGGGGAGGGGCTGGGGAAGGGGTCCCGCCCCCCACAACTCCTGCGTACACCCGAGGCGATTTCTACCCTTGACAGGGTGCTTGCGGGGTGATAGAATGAATACGTATACATTCCACGCGACCCACGTCACGACTCCCTCTCGTTGCCTGGCCTTGTAGGAAGTCTCTGTCAAAGTAGCAATAAAACAATCCACTCGAGGAGATTTGACTCTCACAATCGGCAGCGCCATCGTTGCCGGTGAACGACCGGTGACGCGCACTGAGTGCATCGATCAATCGTCGTCGTTCGTTTGGGTGAAAGTCTCGATCCATCCGAAAACCTGATTTGTTTCTTTATTCTCTGGAATTTGGTAGCCAGAAGCAATTAGCTGTACATCGGGCCAACGATGCCAATTAACAGCAAAGAAATCGCTGCTCATGCAGGCGTCTCGCAGGCGACTGTTTCACGGGTCCTCAACAACAAACCTAATGTTCGAGAGAAGACACGAAAACGGGTTCTAAGAGCCATCGAGGAATTGGGCTATTATCCAAATGCGGAAGCCCGAAGCCTCGTGACCAGGAGGACCACTAAATTAGGGCTTGTTGTTTCTGATATTCTGAACCCTTTCTACCCTGAGTTTATAGAAACGGTCGAGGCATTAGCGCGCCAACAAGGCTTCAATGTCTTATTGTGTAACACCCAGCGCGATCCACAAAATGACGAAGTTTACGCGCGCTTACTTATCGAGCAGCGCGTCGCCGGCACAATCTTCAGCTCGATTACGCCTCTAAGCAACGCACCTTCACAATTGTCCCAGGCTGGGATTCCCTTCGTCTTCGTTAATCGATATTTGAAAGACACACCTGCGAATATCGTTATCACCGACAATTTTCAGGGCGCATATAAGATGACGGAATATCTACTCCAGCTTGGACATGTCCGTATCGCGTTTATTCGGGGGCTATCAAATGTAACGACGAGTCAAGATCGGGAAGCTGGATATCGCCGGTGTCTTCAGGATCACGGCCTGGAGGCTGAGATCGTCGTGGAACAAGGCGATTATACCCGCGAAGGAGCTTACGAAGCGACGACTCGACTCTTGCAGCGGTTTCCAGCTGCTCCGAGCGCGATCTTTTGCGCAAACGACTATATGGCGTTTGGTGCACTAGATGCCATTTATCAGCACAATCTGCACGTACCCGAAGATATCTCAGTTGTAGGTTTTGACAATATTGCACTATCAGCGCTGCAGGCGATCGGATTGACAACGATCGAGCAACCTATTGGCAAAATGGCTTGCAAGGCGATGGAGATGCTTCTTAGCCGTATCGAAGCAGGCAATTCATCTGATTTCCAGACCGTGGTGTACAAGCCAAAGTTGATTGTACGAAGAACAAGCGGACCGCCCCACCAGTTGTCAAATAAGATCGTAACTCCGTGATGTCCGGACGGGGTTCGTATACCCTGACCGATAGCACTTTCTGCTATTCCCGTCCTGGTTGGGGTCGTGATCCGAACCATACCACCCATTCATCGTATTCTGGAATCACACGCCAGTCCAACACTTCGAAGATCGCACGGTACTGCCTGACGAGCGAATCATGCGCTTGCAATCTGGCGATTGTTTCTTCGTCGAAACCTCCCGTTGATGTTGAATGGGCTAGGCTCCTCTTCAGTTCGGCGAAGTTGCTCTTTCCGACTTCCGCCGAGGAGCCTTTTCGTCGATCTGAGTGACCACAGGTAGGAAAACCGACGCTCATGTTACTGAAGGACAAAGTGGCCGTCATCACCGGCGGTGGACACGGGATCGGGCGTGAGATTTCGCTGGCGTATGCACGACAAGGAGCCCACGTCGTTCTCGCTGCTCGCTCGTTGGAGGCACTGGAAGCGACCCGCAAAGAGGTGGAAGCGCTCGGGTGCCGGGCACTGGTGATACCCACAGACCTCCGTCAAGCGGAAGACGTCAATGCTCTTGCTGACCAGGCATTGCAGCATTTTGGCCGCGTCGACGTGCTCGTCAACAACAGCGGTATCGGTGGCCCCTCTGCTCCGCTTTGGGAAATAGAGCTCTCCGATTGGGAGGAGACCTTTGCCGTCAACGTCACCGGCACATACTTGTGCTGCAAAGCGTTTCTGCCGTCTATGATCGAGCGCCGCTCAGGCTGTATCCTGATCATCAGCTCGATGACAGGCAAGCGGCCGCTCCTCAATCGAACCCCGTACGCCGCAAGTAAGATGGCTCTGGTCGGGCTTGCCAGGACGCTTGCCTGGGAGACCGGAACACATGGGATTCGAGTCAACCTGATCTCTCCAGGGCCGGTAGAAGGCCCGCGGATCGAATGGGTGATTCAGAAACAGGCCGAGTCACAGGGCATCAGTGTCGCGGAGGCACGCCAGCAGTTCACCGGTGCGTCGCCGCTCAACCAGCTTGTTCCTCCCCGTGATGTCGCAAGTGCCGCCGTCTTTTTGGCCTCCGACATGGCGGCCTCGGTGACAGGAGAAGATCTGAATGTTTCTGCCGGCATCGTGATGTATTGATGATTCTTCTGAAAAGAGGCAGAGCGATGAGGACTGCCAAAAAGAGCTCGGAGTAGAAATGGAACTACATGTTGGCGGCGCCCGAAGGGCACGTCGTAACATGTGGTTTTCATTTCTAACCCATCCTGGCGTAAATCCGAGTCGAAGCCCTTTTTGGAAGAACCATTGAAAGAGAAGCACGCAGCGACTCGCAAGGAGATGCATACCATGCCTAAGTTCATCGATCTTTCACAGGAGATCTACCAGGGGATGTACGTGTACACGGGACATCTGAAGACCGTCATATGGACCCATCATGAGCATGAGGATACGGCCCCCAACTTCGAAGGAGGCTTCTCCTACACATCGAACGGCCTGTTGATGAGCGATCATGGCCCCACCCACGTGGACGCCCTGAGTCATCTGGACCCCCGTCCCGGCGCACCGTCCATCGAGAAAATGCCACTCAATACGTTCTATGGTGAAGCCACCTGCCTGGATGTCTCTCACAAAGAACCGCGGACGTACATCAGCAGCAACGACCTGGATACAGCGGTCGCCAAAGAGAACGTTGAGATCCGTCCAGGCGATATCGTGCTCTTGTACACCGGCACGTATAACCGTCTTCACGGAACCAAAGAGTATACCAGCCAGTATCCGGGTCTGGACGAGTCGGCCAGCGAGTGGTTGGTTGACAAGAAGGTCAAAGCCTTCGGTGTCGACTCGCCCAGCCCGGATAACCCCGCCAGCCGTACCTACCCCTGTCACATGATGTGCCGACGGGAAGGGATCACACACTACGAAAATCTCGCCAACCTCGATCAGTTGGTGGGAAAGCGCTTTCTGTTTATCGGCTTCCCCCTGCGCATCCGCCACGGCACGGGGTCACCGGTCAGGGCAGTTGCCGTGCTGGAGGAATGATCAAAAACGGGCCGGGAGACCTTGAATCACGGGAGGTGAGTCTGGTGCGGCTACAAGGAAAGGTTGCCCTCATTACCGGTGCCGCTCGAGGCATCGGGCGAGGCATTGCCGAGAAACTTGCCCAAGAAGGAGCCGCCGTCGTCGTCGCCGATCTTAACCTGGCCGGCGCACAAGAGACTGCTACGGCGATTAGCAACGCCGCGGGCCGGGCGACTGCTATGCAATTAGACGTCGCCGATCCGGGAAGTGCTCGCCAGGTTGTGCGCGAATCGACTGCCTGGGGCGGCGGACATCTGGATATTCTGGTCAACAATGCCGGCATTAACCGAGACGCCATGTTGCACAAGATGACGATAGAGCAGTGGGAAGCGGTGATTCGCGTCAATCTAACCGGCGTCTTCAACTGCCTGCAGCCGGCGGCGATTCTGATGCGAGAGCAAAACGGTGGCCGTATCATCAACATCTCCTCGGCATCCTGGCAAGGCAACATCGGCCAGGCAAACTATGCGGCTGCCAAGGCTGGTGTGATCGGGTTGACGAAAACGGCAGCCAGGGAACTGGCAAGATATCAGATTACTGTCAACGCGATCTGCCCGGGGTTCATTGAAACCGAGATGACCCGAGGCGTTCCACCGAAAGTCTGGGACCAGATGGTGAACAAGATCCTGCTCGGCCGGGTCGGGAAGCCACAAGACGTCGCGAACACGGTGGCATTCCTGGCCTCGGATGAGGCATCGTACATCACCGGAGAGGTTATCAACGTCGGTGGGGGATTTACACTCTAGGAGGAGGCCAGACTCGTGCAGAAAGCGTATATCGTTTCCACCGCCCGGACCGCCATCGGTACCTACGGTGGCTCGCTGAAGGATATTCCGCCCCAGAAGCTTGGTGGCACTGTCATTCGGGCTGCCGTCGAACGCGCGGGCATCGACTCGACAGCAGTTGAAGAGGTTGTATTCGGTTGCATCGGTCAGATCGGCATCGACGCTTACATGGCGCGAGCCTGCGCCCTTGAGGGTGGCCTGCCCCAGGAGTCCACGGCCGTTACCGTCAACCGCCTCTGCGGTTCAGGGTTGCAGGCGATCAATCAGGCAGCCATGAGCATCGCCACCAATCAGGCCGACCTCCTGATAGCGGGCGGCGTGGAGTCGATGAGCCGCTATCCCTATCTGTCACGATCGACTCGTTGGGGCGCAAAGTTCGGCCCGGTTCAATTTGACGATGCTCTGGACGAAGTGCTGTCGTGCCCCATCAATCTCTATGCGATGGGATGCACCGCCGAGAACGTGGCCGATCGATGGCACATCGGCCGGGAGGAGCAGGATCGCTTCGCGCTGGCGAGCCAGCGCAAAGCGGCTCGTGCCATCAACGCGGGCCGCTTTCAAGAGCAGATCGTGCCGATCGAAGTGCGCGAACGCAGAGGACAGACCCGAACCTTTGCGATCGACGAGGGGCCGCGCCCAGAGACGACTCTGGAGAAGCTCTCCACGTTGAGGCCCGCGTTTCGGGATGGCGGCACCGTTACCGCGGGCAATGCGTGCGGTATCAACGATGGTGCGGCGGCGGTCGTCGTCGCCGGTGAGAACCGAGTCAAGGCCCTGGGCCTGAAGCCCCTGGCAGAGGTGGTCGACTTCGCCGTCACCGGTGTGGACCCGGCCATCATGGGCATTGGCCCCGCACCTGCGGTTCGCAAGCTGGTAGAGCGGACCGGCGTTCCGCTGAAAGAAGTCGGAGTCGTAGAACTCAACGAAGCATTTGCGGTCCAGTGTCTCGCCGTGGGGCGCGAACTCGAGAGCCTGGGATGGGACTGGGACAAGGTGAACCCCAACGGCGGCGCCATCGCCCTCGGACATCCCGTGGGTGCGACGGGCTGCATCCTCACGATCAAACTTCTGGCAGAGATGCGCCGGCTGGGCGTTGAGTACGGAATCGTGACCCTCTGCATCGGCGGGGGGCAGGGAATTGCCACCTTGTTCCGGCAGGTTGCCTAGAGCGCCGGTCAAGGACTCAGACGTCCGAAGTCTGGGAGGGACCGTGCTGGCCCACCGCGCGCGCCGACGACGGTGACAGAGGCGGGCACCGGCTGCGAACCAGACTTCGGAAGTCTTTGCCCGCCCCCCGCGGGATGACGTGACCGGTGCTCTAGAGGAGGGCCAACTGTGACCCAGGTAACAGAACTTCCGGTGCCACCCATCACTCGTGAGAGCCACTACGGGCGAGAGACCCTGGTCTACCGGGCGCGGCCGGCGAACGTGAATGCTGTGGTGGCACGCTCGGTTGAACGCTCCCCTGATAAGGTCGCGCTGGTCTTCGAGGACCGTCGTTGGACCTACCGCCAGCTCTGGGAGGAGGCTCGCTCGTTCGCGGCTGCCATCCACCGGGACTATGGAATCGGCCGGGGGGAACGTGTCGCGGTATTAACGGGCAACACGCCCGAATTTGCCATCGCCGCCGTTGGTATCTCCCTGCTCGGGGCCATGCTGGTCCCCTTGAATACCCGGCTGAAGACTCGCGAACTCACCTTCATGCTGGAGAATTCGCGCAGCAAAGTGCTGGTGGCAACCCCGGAACAGTGGGCCAAGCTCTCCCCCACCCGGAAGGAGCTATCAGCGCTGGAGGGCGTTTTCGTCATCGACAAAGCGCCCGAGCAAGGCACCCGCCCATGGTCCGACGCGATGATGGGGGGGACGCCACCGGAAGTTCAAGTTCATGAGGATGATCCCCTCTACCTCTGCTACACCTCTGGTACGACGGGGCTCCCCAAGGGTGCTGTCCTCACCCACTTCAACCTGGTTCACACCTTGATCAACTATGAACTGGTGAAAGGGCTCACCTCAGACGATGTCACGCTCCTTGGTGTGCCGATCTTTCATATCACCGGTTTAGCCGCTCAGTTCGCGCAACTTCTCTACCAGGGGGGAACCATCGTCTTACAACGGATGCCGTTTCGCGCCGGCCCGGCCCTCGAACTGATCGAACAAGCGGGCGTGACCCACTTCTTCGGGGTGCCAACAATCTACATCATGCTGATGTACCACCCCGAGTTTGACCGCCGCGACATTTCTACGCTGCGCCTGGCCGCCTCCGGCGGGGCCCCACTGCCGCCGGACGTGGCCCGCGCCTGGAACAGACGGGCGCCACAAGTGAAGTTCCTCAACTTCTATGGGCTGACAGAAACCACCTCCCCCGCGACCTGGCTACCGGACCGATACAAACTGGAGCGCCCGGGATCTGCGGGCCTCCCACTCCCGGTGGCTGAACTCAAAGTCGTGGATGATCTGGGCCGTGAAGTCGCTGCGGACGAGGTTGGCGAACTGGCCATCCGCGGCCCGATGGTCTTCAAAGAGTATTGGAATAACGCGGAGGCCACGGCCAGGGCCTTCCTCCCGGGCGGATGGTTTCTTACTGGAGATATGGCGCGGATCGATCCGGATGGCTTCGTCCACATCATGGACCGGAAGAAAGATATGATCAGCCGCGCCGGAGAGAAGATTTACTGCGCCGAAGTGGAGAACGTCCTGTATGGACATCCGGGTATCCTGGAGGCTGCCGTGGTTGGGCAACCCGACGACTTCTACGGTGAGGTTGTCAAAGCGGTCGTGGTACCCCGGGCGGGCGCAACGCTCGATGAAACGGTGATTCGCACCTTCGTGGCCGAGCGATTGGCCGATTACAAGGTACCGGCCGTAGTGGAGATTCGAGATGAACTCCCACGTAACCCGAGCGGAAAGGTTATGAAACATCGCTTACGCCAACCGGCCGAAACGACCTCCGAGGCCGGTTGAGCACCTGGGAGTCCATCCCACAAAAGCACTTTCTTGAGGAGACAACGATGGCAACTTATCTCAAGCGAGCCCGGCCGCGGGCGGCGGAAGATACGACGGCTGTCGAACAGACAGTCCGGGAGATTGTCCAACGAATCAAGCGCGAGGGTGAGAGCGCTGTTCGAGAATACTCGCGGGCCCTCGATAAATGGGATCCCCCTTCTTTTCGAGTCACAGAGGCCGAGATTGCCGCGGCCGAAGCCTCCTTGTCGCCGCAGGTCAAGGCCGACATTCAGACGGCCCATGAGCGAGTCAAGGATTTTGCGTCGCGCCAACGCGCGACCCTGGTCGACTTTGAAGCGGAGACGATCCCCGGTGTCATCCTCGGGCAGAAGCAAATTCCGGTCGTGTCGGTGGGTTGCTACATCCCTGGTGGCCGGTATCCCTTGATCGCTTCGGCACTGATGTCGGTCTTGACGGCCAAAGTGGCAGGCGTCAAGCGCGTGGTCGCCTGCAGCCCACCTCGGGGGGAGAAGATGTGGCCAGGAACCCTCTACGCCACAGCGCTGGCCGGTGCGGATGAGATCTACTGCCTGGGGGGTGTACAGGCCCTGGCTGCGATGGCGTTCGGAACTCTTCCAGGGCTAGACGCTGTCGATATGATTGTAGGACCTGGCAATAAGTACGTCGTCGAGGCGAAACGCCAACTCTTCGGTACGGTCGGGATCGATCTCTTGCCCGGGCCCACCGAGATCCTGATCATCGCCGACGACACGGCGGACCCCGCCATGGTGGCGGCGGACCTGATCGGCCAGGCTGAGCACGATCCTGCTTCCCGCCAGTGCCTGGTCACGACCTCCGAAGCGCTTGGTCGCGCCGTCCTGGCCGAGATTGAACAGCAGATGCCCGAGGTGCCCACGCGAGAGGTCGCCGCCGAGTCGTGGGGAAACAACGGTGAAGTGGTCGTGGTCGATTCGCACGAGGAGGCCGCCGTAGAGGCCGACCGCTGGGCACCGGAGCATCTCGAAGTACAGACCGAGAATCCGCGTTGGTACCTGGAACAGTTGCGCAATTATGGCAGCCTGTTCGTGGGCGAGCCGGCCACGGTCTTGTACTCGGACAAGGCTTTAGGGACCAATCATATCCTGCCCACGCTGGGTTCCGCCCGCTACACTGGTGGCTTGTGGGTTGGGAAGTTCATCAAAACGGTGACGTACCAGATCCTGACCGAAGCGGGCAGCGAGGCCGTCGCTCCGGCCGCGATGGGGGTCGCTGAGGCCGAGGGGATGTTGGCGCATGTCATTACGGGCCGGCTCCGGCTCAACAAATATGGGAATCGGTGAGTTGCAACGCATCCGTCGCACGGTCCCAGGGGTGCCCACTCAACGTGGGACATTCGCTCCCGCGAGTTGATAGGATGAATTGCCACAGATCGAGAGCCGGGAGGAGTGCGCGATGCGTGATTTTGACGTGATCATTGTTGGAGCGCGCCTTGCCGGCGCCACGCTGGCCGGATTTCTCTCGCGAGCGGGGAAAGAAGTCCTGCTCGTGGATCGGGTCAAGTTCCCGCGCGATACGGTGTCCTGTGCCGTCGCCTACGCCAAGGCAGTGGCGCTCTGGGATGCCATCGGGGCCGGAGAAAAAATCGATGCCATTGGTGCCCCGCCCATCCGGCGGGTTCGCAAGGTAGCCCCACATACCACCATCGCCGGATACCTCCTGCCGTATGGTGGACGCGACTACGGCTACGGTCTCCGTCGTATCACCCTCGACGAAGTCCTGCTACGCCACGTCGCCACCATGCCCGGTATCACCGTGCGCGAACGCTTTTCGGTCACGGACCTGCTGGAAGAAAATGGCCGCGTCATCGGGGTCGCAGGGAAAGATCTCGGCAGTGGCGCCGTGGAGCAATTCCGAACGCCTCTCGTCGCGGGCGCCGATGGAATTCACTCATTTGTCGCCCGTCGCGTGGGAGCCGACATCTACTACTCGCATCCGCCCGAGCAATGCCACTACTACGCCTTCTACCACAACTTCGAGCCGGTCGCAGAGCCGGAACTCTTCATCCATCAGGACAGTCCCGATCAAAGCGTGCTCGTCTTCGAGGTCAATGGCGATGACGAGGGTGATTTGATCGCGGTCTCGTGGATGCCCGCAGCCCGTCGGTTTGAAACGGTCCGGGAGGATATCGAGACCGCGTATGTGAATGCCTGGCACAGCATACCGGAATTGGCTGAACGAGGGCGGAACGCCACACGCGCGACCCCCATCCTTGGCCGGGCGCCGACGGATACGTACTACCGCAAGCCGTACGGTCCCGGCTGGGCCCTGGTCGGCGACGCAGCCTATTACACCGACCCGAATGGGGGGCGCGGCTTCTACGATGCACTCCGCGGGGCCGAACTCCTGGCCCACGCCATCGAGCAGATCGCGCGGGGCCGGCCTTGGGCCGAAGCGATGCGGGTCTACCACTATGCGCGCGACTATGAATTCGAACCGTCGTACCGCTTCGTCCGATCGATGAGTACGCGCGCTCCGGAGCGACCGCCCATGGAAGTGAAACTCTTTGCTCTGGCGGCAGAAGACCCGGCGTTTGCGGATTGCTTGTTGAGTGTCAACCACGGCGTGGGCGTGGAGCGCTTCGCAGGTGCCCCGTCGCTCCCATTCACAGGGCCCGGTGATACCGCAGTCTTCGACCGACATGCGACAGAAAGGCGGCTCAATGATGAAGTTACAGCACTGTAGCCTGGTCGTGCGGGATCTGGCGAAATCGCGTCGGTTTTACGGGACGGTGCTGGGCATGGAGGAGGTGGCTCGTCCGCCGAACTTTACGTTCGACGGTGCCTGGTTTCGGGGCGACGAGAGTGAATTCCACCTGATAGCGGCCAGCGATACCACGGCTCCCCCAGGCTTCGAGGACCCCGGGCCGGCCGGCCATACCGGGTTGGCCACCCATATCGCCCTCGAGGTGACCGACCTGTCGGGAACGAAAGCTCAGTTGGAGCAGTATGGGATCGAGATTCTGGGGGGACCGATGCCCCGAGGGGACGGAGTCGTGCAAATGTACGTTCACGACCCCGACGGATACCTGATCGAATTCTTCGAATGGGCCGCGGGTGGCAAGCAGGAGGCGACTGAACGAGGCGCTGTCCGCGGGGAGGCGGTTGCGCGGACCCGCTCATCAGGCCGACAGGCGACGCTGACGCGGGGGGAGGGGTGAGATTCATGACGCGATGAAGGATTTCAAAACGCTGAAGTGATTTGTTGCCACAAACAAGAAGAGGGAGGGATGAAGCCCATGAAACCCCCATCGTTTCGGTACCTTCGTCCGACCACCGTTGAGGAAGCCGTCGCAGTCCTGGCAGAGCACGGTTCCGACGCGAAGGTGCTGGCCGGCGGTCAAAGCCTGATACCGATGATGAACCTGCGTATGGCCCAACCTCGGGTTCTGGTGGACATCAACCGGCTGGCAGCACTCGACTACATCCGGCCGGAAAATGGGACGCTGGTCATAGGTGCCTTGACCCGCCAGACGACGCTCGAGCGCTCGTCTGCGGCAGCGGAGCGTGCTCCCCTCATGGTCGAAGCGGTTCACTACGTCGCCCATCGACCCATTCGCAACCGCGGGACAGTCGGCGGCAGTCTTGCCCACGCAGACCCCGCAGCAGAGTTGCCTGCCATCGCTGTGGCCCTCGATGGGAGCTTGGTTGTGCGGGGCGCCAAAGGGGAGCGCACCATTTCCGCCCCCGACTTTTTCGTCAGCTACTTCACCACCTCGATGGAACCGGACGAACTCCTGACCGAGGTCCGCCTCCCCGTCTGGCCTGCGGGACAAGGTTGGTCCTTCAAGGAGTTCAGTCCGCGCCAGGGCGACTTTGCCCTGGCAGGCGTTGCCGCGACGTTGAGAGTAGAGGAGGGAGTTTGCCAGGAAGCCCGGCTGGTGTATATCGGCGTGGATGAACATCCTTTGCGTATCACCCAGGCCGAAGAAGCACTGACCGGACGCCAGGCGAACGAGGGTACCTTCCGCGAGGCAGCCGCGGTTGCCAGCCGGTTGGTTGATCCACCTTCGGACGTCCATGCCGATGTGGAGTACCGTCGTGACCTTGTCAACACGTTAACCCGCCGCGCTCTCATGCAGGCGCTGGAACGCTGTGAGAAAGGAGCGTAGCATGATGGAGCAAGAACGAGTCGCCCTTACTGTAAACGGTATCAAATACGACCGGATGGTCGAACCGCGCCGGCTGTTGAGCGACTTTCTCCGGCACGATCTGGGACTGACCGGCACCCACGTTGGCTGCGAACATGGCGTCTGCGGCATGTGCACGGTGCTGGTCAACGGCCACACGGCGCGCTCGTGTTTGATGTTGGCGGTCCAGGCCGATGGCGCCGAGATCACGACGGTTGAGAACCTTGGCACGCCGACCCACATGCATCCGCTGCAAGAGGCCTTCTGGGAGAAACACGGGCTACAGTGCGGCTTCTGCACGCCAGCGATGCTGTTGACAGCGTTAGAGCTGTTAACCGAAAATCCGAACCCCAGTACGGAGCAGATACGAGAGGCGATGGCAAGCAATCTGTGCCGCTGCACCGGTTACCAGCCAATTGTCGAGGCGGTGCAGATTGCAGCCGGACAGATGAATGGAGGGGCGCGATGACCGGGACGCAATCGGCGACTCAAGAAGGAACTGCTGGAAACGGCTACCGCTGGATCGGCAAGAACATGAAGCTTGTCGAGGACCCCCGCCTGCTGACGGGTCGGGGACGCTACCTCGACGATGTGACCTTGCCCAACATGGCCCACGCAGCGGTCCTGCGCAGCCCTCATGCCCATGCTCGCATCAAGAGCATCGATACCGGTAAAGCGAAAGCACTGCCGGGAGTCCTGTTGGTGATGACCGGCGCCGAGGCGGCCCAGCAGACCGGGCCGTTGCCTTGCTTTGCCAATCCACCGGTCGCCCAATACGGCATCGCCGTGGATCGGGTACGCCATGTTGGCGAAGCGGTCGCAGCGGTTGTTGCGGAGGACCGTTACATTGCCGAAGATGCACTCGACCTGATCGACGTGGAATATGAACCGCTGCCGGTCGTTATCGATCCGGAGGAAGCGATCAAATCGACCGGCGATGCCGTGTTGCATCCGGATCGTGGGAGTACCAACGTTGCGCTCGACCGCACGTTGACCTTCGGCCCGGTCGATGAGGATTTTGCTGCGGCCGACGTGGTCGTGCGCCGCCGCTTGCGCTGGCCCCGCTCCGGGGCTCAGCCGATGGAGACGGTCGGTGCTGTGGCGCAGTATGATCCAGGCACCGGCAAGTTTACGATCTATGCCAATACGTCCATGTACAACTACGTCGGCTGGCTGATCGCCATGTCGTTGAAAGTCGCGGCCCCCAAGGTAAACATTATCCCCACTCTGGCAGGCGGTAGCTTCGGCAGCAAATTGTTCACCCACAAGGTGCCGATCCTGGCCGCAACCCTGGCCCGCGCCGTCGGCCGGCCGGTCAAGTACCTTGAAGACCGGATCGACAACATCACCAACTGCGACAACCATGGCTCGGATCGAATCTATGATGTGGAGCTGGCGCTGAAACGCGATGGCACCATGTTGAGTCTCCGCATGAACGTGATCGACGATTACGGCGCCTATCTGCAGTTTGGCGTCGGCCACCATGGGAACGCCCTGGCGCAACTCCCAGGTTCTTACCGGATCAAGAGTGCCCAGGTCCATCTGACCGCCGTGATGACCAACAAGTGCCAGCAAGGCGCCTACCGCGGCTTCGGCTCAGAGGTGAATAACTTCGTGATCGAGCGCCTGGTCGACGCCGCGGCCGAACAATTGGGCATGGACCCGGTCGAAATCCGGCGGAAAAACTTCATCCAGCCGGATCAGTTCCCCTACAAGATTCCGACCGGCAACCTCTACGACAGCGGCAACTACGAAGCCGTCCTCAACGAAGCGCTGAAAATGGCAGACTATGAGGGCTGGCGAAAGCAGCAAGAAGAGGCGCGCAAAGCAGGCCGCTACGTCGGGATCGGCCTGGCCACCTGCCCGGAGCGCAGCGTCTTCAGCTCCACCGAGTTCTGGTTCTGGAACGAGGAGCCCGGATTCGCGCTGACCAGCTCGCCCGAGAGTGTCGGCGTCAAGATCGACCCGACTGGGAAGACGTTGGTAACCCTCTACTCGCCGTTCTGGGGGAACAGCCCCGAGACGGTGGCCGTCCAGGTCCTGGCGGAGCAACTGACGATTGATCCGGCCGATATCGAAGTCAACTATTCCGACACCGACCAGGGGCTTGACGCGACCGGGCCAGGTGGCAGTCGCTTCACGGTGATGCTGGCCGGGGCGCTTGCCGGAGCCGCTGCCGAGATCAAGGCAAAACTCTTCAAGGTGGGCGCGCACATGTTGGAGGCCGCCGAAGCGGACCTCGAGTTGCACGACGGGCAGGTCAGCGTTCGGGGCGCCCCTGACCGGAGCGTCAGCATCGCCGATATCGCGATGCAGGCGCACTACTTCCGCCTGACGCTGCCGGCCGACGTCAACAGCGGCCTTGCCGCGCACCACACCTACGACCACCCCTACACGACTCTCCCCAACAAGGATCGGACCGACATGGGCGTCTTCTACCCGATTATGGCGCAGATGTGCCATATCCCAGTGGTAGAAGTGGACATCGAAACGGGACGGGTCGAGTTCCTGAAATATGTGGCCGTCCATGACTGTGGCACGGTAGTCAATCCCATGGGGCTGGCCGGCCACGTCCGTGGTGGGACCGCCCAAGGGATCGGTACGGCCCTCTACGAGCAGTACTACTATGATGAAGATGGCCAGCTCCTGACGGCCAACTACGCCGATTACCTGATCCCTTCCCTCATGGAGGTGCCGGCTGAGGTTGAGGTCGGGCACGTCCAGACGCCCTCGCCTTACACCGAGTATGGCATCAAGGGGGGCGGTGAAGGCGGACGCATGGGAGCGCCCGCGGCCGTGGCGTCGGCCGTTGAAGATGCCCTGAGACCGTTGGGCGTCAAAATAAACGAACTTCCGCTCACGCCGATGCGGTTGCGCACACTGATTCGAGCGGCCCAGCAAGCCCAGCCGTGACCTGGCGGCGACGACGTACCAGTCGCCCCTGTTGCGAGCAAGAAAGCGGAGCCACACCTGGCGGCTCCGCTTTTTCTATGCGAATGCCCCCCGCACCGGGAGCAGCGGCGAGACGGCATTGGCCAGACCCGTCGGTTCATCCCGCCAGCCCTGACGATTTTTCCGTGCTGAAGACGCCCGACGCTGAGATTGCCCGTCGGAATCTGGCCCGGCTGGACGAAATGGGGAAAGAGGCGTAAGGTCTAAAAGGGACTGTTCCACATCAAGCCGTGCGAAAATCGAGACGCGCTTATTAGAATACGGTGCGCTGGGGCCGAGGCGGAGGTGCGACGCACTTCGGAAAGTGCGTCGCACCTGATCCGCGCACACGACTCCAATGTGAGCGAATCGAGATATGCTGAGCTGGGTAGGCGAGTCCAGTGCCCTTGTCCACTCGGGACACATGACGCCGGCAAGAATAACACGCCTCACTCGCACCGACGCGAGGATAGTCATGACGACGACCATCCGCACCCTGAAGATTGCCCCCGGCCCGCAGGGGTACCCCTTGTTCGGCAGTCTGCCGGACTTTCGGCGCGATCCGCTCACCTTCTACCTGAATGCCCAGCGCCAGTTCGGCGATGTTATCCGCTTCCGGGGCGGGCCCTGGAGATGGTACCTGCTCGCCCATCCCGACGACGTTAAGCACGTGCTTCAGGACAACCACCCCAACTATCGCAAGGGCCGGTTCTACGACCTGCTCCGGCCGACGCTCGGCGAGGGGCTGCTGACGAGCGAGGGACGCTTCTGGCTGCAGCAGCGCCGCCTGGCGCAGCCGGCGTTTCACCGCCAGCGCCTCGCGTCGTTCGCCACGACCATGACTGATGCGACCGCGAGGATGCTCGAACGTTGGCAGGTCTACGCCAGGAGCGGTGAACCCTTCAACGTCGCAGCGGAGATGATGCGCCTGACCCTGGAGGTCGTGGGAGGCACCCTCTTCAGCACCGACGTCACCGGCGAAGCCGAGGCCGTCGGTCGCGCGCTGACGGTCGTGATCGAGTACGTCAACGACCTCGAAACGCGCCTCTTCCCACTCCCGCCGAGCATTCCTACACCCGCGAACCGCCGTTACCGGGCGGCGCAGCGCACCCTCGACGAGGTCGTGCGCCACGTGATTGACGAGCGCCGCCGCGCGGGAACCGACCGCGGCGACCTGCTCTCCATGCTCTTGCTCGCCCAGGACGAGGAGACCGGCGCGAGCATGAATGACCGGCAGCTACGCGACGAGGTGATGACCATCTTCCTTGCCGGCCACGAGACCACGGCCAACGCCCTGGCGTGGACCTGGTACCTGCTTTCCAAACACCCCAGCGCCGGTCGCCGGCTCCACGCCGAGCTCGCTGACATGCTTGGTGGGCGCAGGCCAACCGTCGAGGACCTTCCCAGGCTCAACTACGCCCGAATGGTAATCGAGGAAGCGCTGCGGCTCTACCCCCCGGTATGGGGCTTCGGGCGCCAGGCGATCACCGACGACGAGGTTGGCGGCTACTTTCTCCCGGCGAACTCGCTGGTTGTCCTCAGTCCCTACGTGACCCATCGCCACCCAGACTTCTGGGAGAACCCCGAGGGTTTCGACCCCCAGCGCTTCATGCCCCAGCATGCGGCTGCTCGGCCGCGCTTCGCCCACTTCCCCTTCAGCGGCGGGCCGCGCCAGTGCATCGGCAACGCCTTCGCCATGATGGAGGCCCAGTTGATCCTGGCGATGGTCGCGCAGCGCTACCGGCTGGACCTGGTGCCGGGGCACTCGGTCGAGGCGGAACCGACCGTCACGCTGCGACCACGCCACGGCATCCTGGTGACTCTCCACGAGCAAGCGGGCGGTGGGGACTTCCGGCCTGCAACGGTCGCGTGATGACACCGCCGTCCGGCGGCTCTCCAACAGATGAGCGACAATCCCGAAGAGACGCCAGGCTGGGGCGTCCTGGTGGAGCGTCTTAACCTTCAGGAAAGAGAACCTTAGCGAGGATTGTCCTCTGGCAGGAGACGACCTGGCGGGCCGTCTCCACCCCATCGCAGCGTAATCGGTGAAGACGGGGAATGATCGTGCCGCGATGGCCCGGTGGCGCGTTTCAGCAGCAGATCTCTCAATGACAGGAGTTACGTGGTGGGAGGTGGTGATTCAAGGTTGATAGCTCAAAGAAGCGGCATTTGGCTTGGAGTGCGCGCTATTGCAAGTCTCCAATTGAACCTGACCATCGCTGTCCGCAGCGGGGCGATTGAAATCGCGGCTGGGGGCCTGCGGCCGGGCGTGCCCCTGCGGGCCCGCGGTGTGTCAGCGTAGATTGGAAAAGGGCAAGAGCGACTTCAGAACGATTGCACTTGTGCCCGAACGTCTCTCATCCAGTCGGCTTCAGCCGACTTTGGCTATCAGCCCTGGAATTCATTCCTGGGCGCCCGGGCGGTTGCTCCGGGCATACCCACGGTGTGTCAGATTCATGTGGAAAAGGGCAATAGCGCGCTGAAGCGCGCACTACGAGCCGGTACCCCGTCCGCAATTCAACCTACCGCGTAAGTCCTGTCATTGATTGGAGTTATGCAATGGGTGAGGCACAGGCGTACCGCGCGGCGGGAGGCCGGCACCCTGCCGGCCCGGAGCGGGCGAGACGCCCGCGCTCCCAGGGATGCCTTTCCCCACCCACCGCGTAACTCCAATCAATGAGAAGAGCCGCCCCGGAGGGTGTTACCCGGTCGGGCGGGCGACGGCCTATCGGGCCATCGCGCCGTGGGCGAGGCCGGTGAGGTAGAAGCTATGGACTCACAGGCGCAGCGAGTCGAAGGTCGCTCAACTGCACCCGGCCTCTGGAGAGCCAGCGCTCGAATGTCAGGTGCGCGATCACCCTCTAATCCGCGGCCCTCCCGGCCGTTTCTACAGCTTCGGTCTCCGTCTCGTCGTCCGCCGGCTCTGTAATGGACCAGAGCTGGCAGATTTGCTCACCCGCCTCGGTAATATGCTCGCCCAAGAGTTGCGACGCCCGCCCGATATCGTGTTCGGCAATGGCGTCAACGAGAGCGGGGTGAGAGCCGACAACCTCCTCCAGGGTCTGATAGATCTTGTGCCGGGCGTGAAGGCATCGTCGAACCCCAATCTCTAACAGCTTCCACATCTTGTACAGCAGTTCATGGTCCGCCATGCCGACGAGGTAGTCGTGGAAGGCCAGATCTAATTGCACGAGCCGCTCGGCGTCTCGTTCCTGCCCTGCCCGCCGCATCTCCTCGACAATGTTGTTGAGCCACTCAATATCGGCCGGCTGTGCCCGTTCGAGGCTCCGGGTGAGGGCAAAGGTCTCCAGGGCTCCGCGCATGGAGTAGAGCTCCTCAACATACTTCTTGTTTAAGGGCGTCACATACACGCCCTTATAGGGTACGTTGCGAATGAGTCCCTCCTGCTCAAGCTGTCCCAGAGCTTCACGGACCGGGCCCCGGCTGATTCCTAATTTCTCGGCAATTTGCGCCTGGTTTAGTTCCGTGCCTGGGGCCAGGCTGCCATCAATGATCGCCCGCCGCAACAGGTCGGTCACGTTCTCTCGGAGAGTCCGAGGTGCCATAGGATCAAAGCTAGCCATAAGTTCTTCTTCCTCTCGTTCCTCGATGCCCTTACGTGCCGATGCGATCCCGGACGCCTACGGGACCCCCAAATCTCCACCTTTCGTGACGGGTCAGCGCGTGCAGATGGCAAAGGCTGCCTTCTGCACGTTCCTTCTCCCAGGATAACAAAAGTATCTCCAGATGTCCACAAAACCATAGGGCTAGAACATCGGTCAAGGAGTCGCCATGGAGGCGTGGTCAGAGACTTCGGAAGTCTGACGACTTGACCGGCGCTCTAGAACTGTGGCGCGCCGGAAAGGCGATTCCCACAACGCATAACTGTCAACAGTTGACGTTCAACAATCACCTTGACAGCCAGGAGAAGGTATGTTAGAGTTTACCCAACCCGGTGGTAAAAGTCAACTGTTGACACGTTGCTGGATCAGAGTTGCCCTATCGACAGGAGCCAGCCGTACAATGCCGGGGGATTGCCCAAATCTTCCCGTCGCTCCTGGATCTATGGAGCAGTGCGTGCCCTCCGCGGGCACTGCCGACCCAATCGAGGGGAGGAAGATGAATCGGAACGGAGCCGCAGCGCTAGAGGCTTTTGTCCTGGGCAGAATGATCGATACCCGGCTGCCAGGCGTCAGTCTCGCCCTGGTTGCGAACGGCACTGTTGTCCACCAGAGTGGCCTGGGGTTCCGTCATCTTGAGCGGCGGCTGGCGGTCACCCCGCAAACTCTGTTTGGCATCGGAAGCATCACCAAGGTTTTTACTGCCGTCGCGATTCTGCAGCTCCGAGATCGAGGTCTGCTGCAGCTCGATGATCCCGTTGACCGCTACATTGCCCTTCCACTCAAACCTGCTGGCCAGCCAATTGGCATCTGGCACTTCCTGTCTCACACAAGCGGCATCCCGGCACTCGGATTTTCGGAGTCCAAGATGTCGGATCGCTGGTTTATGGCCGGGTTTCCCATCGCCGACGACGAAGACCTGCTGACCTTCATGCACGGCGCGGAATCCTGGGTCCACGCTCCGCCTGGTGAGCGCTGGTTTTACCTCAACGAAGGCTATGTACTCCTGGGATCGATCATTGAAAAGGTAACCGGCCAGACGTACGTCGACTATGTAACCGAGCACATCCTTCAACCGCTGGGCATGGAGCGGAGCTATTTCACCCGGGAGCAGGTTGAAGGCGACCCCGATCACGCGACCCCCTACCTGCGCGACCGAGACAACACGTTATTCGTCGGGTCCAATCTCTACAGCCCGATTCCGGCCGCAGGTGGTCTCGTGAGTAGTGTCGAGGATATGGCCCGCTTCGCCCTCCTCTTTCTGAACGAAGGCCGTACCACGGCCGGCGCTCCGCTCATCAGTCCGGAATCGCTGCAGATGATGATGGAACCACGAGTGCGGCTGCCACACGAGGAAGAACCAGGCTTCCCAGAGGCTGAGACATGGGCTCAAGGCGATGATGTCCCCCCCGAGTACGCCGGCTACTACGGTTACGGTCTGCAGATCTACCCCAATTTCTACGGGAATGATCTGGTCGGCCACGGGGGTGGGGTGATGGGTGGCACGTCATACCTGGCCGTTGTTCCAGATCGCCAGGTCGGCGTAGTGCTCCTCGCCAACGGCCACGGCTATCCCATGGGCCAACTGGCTATGTACGCTCTTGCCGGGCTGCTAGGCCAAGACCCTGAGCATCTGCCATTCGTCCGGCGCGACCGGTTACTGAACGAGCTGTGCGGCGACTACGAGTCGTTTCGCAGTACGATCCGGGGTGAGGTGCTGCGCAAGGGCGATATCCTGGAACTACAGATCCACTTCCACCATGAAGACCGTGTTGTGCCCTTCATTCCTGTGGAACTGGGCGACCATACGTCGCAGTTCCTCGCCTTCTCGGGCGGGAGGCGAGTGGCAGCCGAGTTTGTGCGCTCCGAGACGTCTATCGACCTCGTCTATGAGCGCTACAAACTCCGCAAGCTCTGACTTCATCTGTTCAAGAAGAGGAGGAGTCAACATCTGTGTTCGTACCAACAACAGCAATTGATCCAATAACGTTAGAAGTCCAGTGGCAGCGGCTGGTGACCATCGTCGATGAGACCGACACGGCGACTATCCGCACTTCGTTCTCGACCATCGTCGGAGAGAGCCACGATTTTGGCTGTGTGCTGCTGGATCAGGATGGGGCGGGATTGGCTCAAGCCCAATGGAGCCCGCCACAGTTCTGCACGATGATGCCGCTGACCACCAAGATCATGTTGCAGAAGTTCCCCAAGGAGACGCTCCAACCGGGCGATGTCCTGATCACCAACGATCCCTGGATCGGCAGTACTCATCTGCCGGACTACAACGTGGTCTCCCCCGTCTTTCACAAGGGCAAGCTGGTCGCTTTCTTCGGCACCACCGCCCACGTCTCCGACGTCGGCGGCCACCGCGGCGATCTGGAAGCAGTCGATATGTTCCAGGAGGGCACCCGCGTGATGCCCACCTTCTTTTACCGGGGCGGTGAACCGGTCAAGGTGGTCCACGAGTTCATCGCCGCCAACTGCCGTGTGCCCGACCTGGTGATGGGCGACTTGCACGCCATTGTCGGGACCCATCGCGTCGGTGCCCGGCGGGTACAGGAATTTCTCAACGACTACGAACTCGACGATTTGCGCGAACTGGCGGCGGAAATCCTGAACCGCTCGGAGATGGCCCTGCGCCAGGCTATCGGTGCCCTGCCCGACGGAACCAGCACCTACGAGGTGACGGGAGACGGCTACTTCGAACCGTTCACATTGCGCGTGCGTATCGAAGTGCGCGGCAGTGACATATATTTTGATTTCGCCGGCAGCTCGCCGCAGGTCCGCAACGCCGCGATCAACACAGCGTTCAACCTGACTTACGCCACGGCTATCTATCCCATCAAGTGTATGCTGGCGCCATACATTCCAAATAATGATGGGCTGGTGCGACCTCTTCATGTGACGGCGCCGAAAGGCTCGATCGTCAACTGCACGTTCCCGGCACCGGTCAAGGCGCGCGCCAAAGTGATGAAGCATATTCCACCGCTCATCTTCGGTGCCCTGGCGCCGCTGCTGCCGGGCGAAGTCATCGCGGCCGCTGGCGGGATCTTTCCCTTCCAGTTCAGCGGCGATGATCCCCGGTACGGCACCTTTAACGTCCATGTCCTGCCCCACGGCGGCACCGGGGCGATGAAGGCCTCCGATGGCTGGTTGCCGGTGGCCTATCCCCACAACAGCACGATTACCCCGGCCGAGATCATGGAACTCCAGTGTCCGGTGCTCATGCTGCGCAAGGCGATGCTCCCCGACTCGGGTGGTCCCGGCCGGCGGCGGGGCGGTCCCGGGCAGGAGTTCGTACTCAAATGCGTGGCGGGTGAACCAATCACCCTGACGATCCGGCCCGACCTGCTGAAGTTTCCAGCGCCAGGGTTGGACGGTGGTCTGCCAGGGCAGGTAGGTGAGGTGTGGCTGAACGGAGAGCGCCTGGAGCGCTTCCCACCGCTCGAATTCCGGCCGGGTGATATGTGTGTGATCCGCGTGCCGGGGGGCGGCGGCTTTGGACCGCCGCGCGAGCGGGAGCCGGAACGAGTGCAGCGAGATGTGGAGTTGGGCCTGGTAACGCAGGAGGCGGCCAGGCAGATCTATGCAGTGGAGGTCGAGATCGTATGACGGCAAAAGGCAGATATCGATTTGGCTTCGACATCGGTGGTACCTTCACGGACTTTGTCTTGATCGATCGCGCGACGGGACAGGTGGAAACCTACAAGACCCTGACGACCCCGGCGAACCCTTCACGGGCAGTTCAGGAAGGCTGGCAGGTGCTCCTGGAGCGGGCCGGCGCGGACGGTGAGGTGATCGAGACCGCCATCCACGCCACGACACTGATCACCAACGCCCTGATCGAGCGGAAGGGTGCGCGGGCCGCTCTCGTAACGACGGAGGGATTCAAAGATACGCTGGATACACAGCGCGAGATGCGCTATGACATCTACGACCTGCATTCGCCCCCGGTCGAGCCGCTGATTCCGCGAACCCGGCGGTTCGAGGTCAAAGAGCGGCTGGATAGCTTCGGCGATGTGGTGGAACCGTTGAATGACGAGAGCCTCCGGCAAGCAATCGAGAGGTTGCGCGCAGCCGGGGTCGAGGCCGTGGCCGTCTGCTTCTTGCACTCCTACAAGAACCCGACGCACGAGCAGCAGGCGGGCGAGTGGCTTGCCCGCGCGCTCCCCGACAGCTACGTGACGCTCAGCAGCGATGTAGCTCCGGAGATTCGGGAGTACGAGCGCATGTCCACCGCCGTCGCCAATGCCTATGTCCAGCCGCTCGCCGCACGCTACGTGGCACGGATGGAGAAGGAGTTGGTGGAGGGTGGTTTCAAGCACCGCCTCTACCTGATGCTCAGCAGCGGCGGCATCACCACCACGGAGACGGCCGCCCGGTTGCCTGTGCGCATGGTTGAATCCGGCCCGGCGGCAGGAGCGCTGGCTGCGGTTTTCTATGGCGACCAACTGGGAGAGCGTGACCTGGTGGCCTTCGACATGGGCGGCACCACTGCCAAGATGTGCCTCGTCAAGGACGGTCAGCCCGCGATGGCGCATACTTTCGAGATCGCCAGGGTCCACCGCTTCAAGCGCGGCAGCGGCTTGCCAGTGCGGATCCCCGCGATTGAGCTGATCGAGATCGGCGCAGGCGGCGGCAGTATCGCCTGGGTCGACCAGATGGGACTGCTCAAGGTCGGCCCCGAGTCGGCCGGCGCCGATCCCGGCCCGGCCTGCTACGCGCTCGGCGGCACCAGGCCCACGGTGACCGACGGCAATCTGCTCCTGGGCTATCTCAATCCCGACTACTTCCTGGGCGGCCGGATGCGCCTGGATACGGCCGCGGCTGAGACCGCGGTGGCGACCGTCGCGCAGGCGTTGAATCTCGGCATCTCGCAAGCAGCCTGGGGCATCCACCAGATCGTCAACGAGAACATGATCTCGGCGACGCGCGTCCATGTCGCCGAGCGCGGTGAGGACCCCCGGCGCCTGACGCTGCTGGCGTTTGGTGGCGCCGGACCGGTCCACGCCTATAGCATCGCGCGGGCGCTTAAGATGAAAGGGTACATCTGCCCCGCCGGTGCCGGCGTCACCTCGGCCCTCGGCCTGCTGACGGCCCCGGCGGCCTTCGACTTCGCCCAGACCTATGTTGCCCGGCTGACGCCGGAGCGGTTGAAGGCGCTCGACGAGGTCTTCGAGGCCCTGGAAGCTGAGGGGCGCGCGCGCCTGGTAGAAGCGGGAGTCCCTGAAGACCAGGTGCGCTTCGAGCGCAGCGCCGACATGCGCCACCGCGGCCAGGGGCACGAGATCGTGGTCGACCTCCGCTGGAAATCTTTGGCCGATGTGGATCTCGACCGGCAACTGCGGCCGCACTTCTACGCACGCTACGAGACCCTCTACGGCCATGCCCACAAGCACCTGGATCTCGAGATCATGACTTGCCGGCTGCGAGCGACCGGTCCGCGGCCGGCGGTCGACCTCCCCAAGGCCCGGTCGGAGGACGAGGGCGCGGAGACCGCCCTGAAAGGGCATCGCCGGGCCTACCTGCCCGATGTCCGCGATTTCGTGGAGATGCCGGTCTATGATCGTGAGCGGCTGCCGGGGGGGGCGCGGGTTGTGGGGCCGGCAATTGTCGAAGAAAAAGACTCCACCGCCCTGATCGGCGGCCACGCGGTGGCACGCGTCGACGACTATCTCAATCTTGTCGTGACTTTCACAGACATACCGGAGCAGGGCGAAGAGTAGGCGAGGCTGGACGGGGCCGGGGTGCGGTGTAACCACGGACTCCCGTTGGTAGCCCGAGAGGAGAGTAGGATTGGCCCAGAGCACCTTCGACCCAATCATCCTGGAGATGCAGTGGCAGCGGCTGGTGACCATGGTCGACGAGATCGACACGGCAACCATCCGCACCTCCTTCTCGACCATCGTCGGGGAGAGCCATGATTTTGGCTGCGTGCTGATGGATCAGGATGGATCGGGGTTGGCCCAGGCCCAATGGAGCCCGCCGCAGTTCTGCACGATGCTGCCAATCGTCACGAAATCCATCCTGAGGAAGTTTCCCAAAGAAACGCTGCGGGCCGGCGACGTCTTGATTACCAATGACCCCTGGATCGGCAGTACCCACCTGCCGGATTACAATGTAATCACGCCCGTCTTCCACAAGGGCAAATTGGTGGCCTTCTTCGGCACCGTCGCGCACGTGCAGGATGTCGGGGGGCACCGGGGCGACCTGGAAGCAGTGGACATGTTCCAGGAAGGCACGCGCATGATGCCCACCTTTTTCTATCGCGCCGGCGAGCCGGTTGAGGTAGTGCATGAATTCATCGCCGCCAACTGCCGCGTGCCCGACCTGGTGATGGGCGACCTGCACGCCATCGTCGGGACCCACCAGGTCGGGATTCGCCGGCTGCAAGAATTCCTGGGCGACTATGAGCTGGACGACCTGCGCAAGTTGGCAAGGGAAATCCTGAACCGGTCGGAGAGTGCCCTGCGCCAGGCCATCAGCGCTCTGCCGGATGGGAGCAGCACCTACGAGGTGACGGGCGACGGCTATTTTGAGCCATTCACCCTGCGTGTGCACATCGAAGTGCGCCGCAGCGACATGTTCTTTGATTTCGCCGGCACAACCCCCCAGCACCGCAACGCCGCCATCAACGCTTCGTATAACATCACCTACGCCACCACCGTCTATCCCATCAAGTGTATGCTGGCGACGATGATCCCGAACAACGACGGGCTGGTGCGGCCGCTGCACGTGTCGGTCCCCGAAGGCTCGATCCTCAACTGCCGCTTCCCGGCGCCGGTCAGAGCACGTGCCAAGGTGATCAAGCACATCCCGCCTCTGATCTTCGGCGCGCTGGCACCGCTGCTGCCCAATGAGGCCATCGCCGGGGCCGGTGGCATCTTCCCCTTCCGCTTCTTCGGGGAGGATCCTCGCTTCGGGACCTTCGCCGTGAGCGTGTTGCCCCACGGTGGCACCGGCGCGATGCGCGATGCGGACGGCTGGCCGCCCGTCGCTTACCCCCACAACAGCACCATCACGCCGACCGAGATCATGGAGCTGCGCTGCCCGGTGCTGATGCTCCGCAAGGCGATGATTCCTGACAGCGGCGGCCCTGGGCGCCATCGAGGCGGGCCGGGCCAGGAGTTTGCGCTCAAGTGCGTTGCCCGGGAACCCATCACGTTGACCGTGCGCCCCGATCTCCTGAAGTTTCCCGCTCCCGGTCTCGAGGGCGGCTGGCCCGGCGCATTGGGTGCGGTCTTCTTGAACGGGGAGCGGCTCGAGCGCTTCCCACCGCTCGAGTTCCGGCCGGGCGACGTCTGCGTGATCCGCACGCCCGGCGGCGGCGGCTTCGGCCCGCCCCGCGAGCGTGACCCCGAGACCACCCGCCGCGACGTTGAATTAGGCTTCGTCACGCCGGCGGCCGCAGAGGAAATCTATGGCGCAGACGTTTGATCCGATCACCCTTGAATCCCAATGGCAGCGATTGATCAGCATCGTTGACGAGATTGATACGGCCACGATCCGCACCTCATTCTCGACGATCGTCGGCGAGAGCCACGACTTCGGCTGCATCCTGATGGACCAGGACGGATCGGGGCTGGCCCAGGCCCAGTGGAGCCCGCCGGGCTTCTGCACGCGGCTCCCGTTGACGACCCGGGCCATGCTGAAGAAGTTTCCCAAGGAGACGCTACGGCCCGGCGACGTGCTGATCACCAACGATCCCTGGCTGGGGAGCGGCCATCTGCCCGACTACAAAGTGGTCTCGCCGGTCTTCCACAGGGACAGGCTGGTCGCGTTCTTTGGCACGGCCGCCCACGTCTCGGACGTGGGCGGGCACAGGGGTGACCTGGAGGCAGTGGACGTGTTCCAGGAGGGGACTCGGGTGCTGCCGACCTTCTTCTACCGCGATGGCGGGCCGGTCGAGGTGGTCCACGAGTTCATCGCCGCTAACACGCGCGTGCCCGACATGGTCATGGGCGACCTGCACGCCATCGTCGGCACCCACAAGATGGGAACGCGGCACTTGCAGGAGTTTCTGGAGGACTACGAGCTCGACGACCTGAGCGAGTTAGCGGCGGAGATCATGAACCGCTCCGAGTCCGCCCTGCGCCGTGCGCTCGCCGCCCTGCCCGATGGTGTGAGCACCTACGAGGTCACCGCCGACGGCTACTTCGAGCCGGTCGTCCTCAAAGTGCGGATCGAGATTCGCGGCAGCGACATGTACTTCGACTACACCGGCAGCGCGCCCGAACAGCGCAACGCGGCGATCAACTCCTCGTTCAACATGACCTTCGCCGGGACGGTCTACCCCATCAAGTGCATGCTGGCGCCGCATATCCCCAACAACAACGGGCTGGTGCGCCCGCTACACGTCTACGTCCCGGAGGGGACAATCCTCAACTGCCGCTTCCCGGCCCCGGTCAAGGCGCGGGCCAAGATCGGCAAGCACATCCCACCCCTGATCTTCGGCGCGTTGGCGCCGCTGCTGCCCGATGAGGCCATCGCCGCGGCGGGTGGCATCTTCCCCTTCCGCTTCCTGGGAAGCGACCCACGCTTCGGGAATTTCGCTGTCAGCGTGTTGCCCCACGGGGGGCTGGGAGCCACTCGCGACGCCGATGGCTGGCTGCCGGTTGCCTACCCGCACAACAGCACGATCACGCCTACCGAGATCATGGAGCTGCAGTGTCCCGTCTTGATGCTGCGTAAGGTGATCCTCCCGGACACGGCCGGTCCAGGACGGCAGCGGGGCGGGCCGGCGCAGGAGTTCATCCTCCAGTGCGTCGCTGAGGAGCCGATCACCTTGACGATCCGGCCGGACCTGCTCAAGTTCCCGGCCCCCGGATTGGAAGGCGGCTGGCCCGGGGCGCGTGGCGAGGTGTTATTGAACGGGGAGCAACTGCAACGCTTCCCGCCGCTCGAGTTCCGGCCGGGCGACATCTGCGTGATCCGCACGCCCGGTGGCGGTGGCTTCGGACCGCCGCACGAGCGCGACCCCGAGGCCGTCCGGCGCGACGTGCTACTGAGGTTCGTCACACCCCAGGCCGCCAGGAAGATCTATGGTGTGGATGGCCTCGAATAAGGCCTCAACGTTGGAGGAAAGACTGGAGAGTCTGACGCATGAGTCCCGCCCCTTCAAAACGCCGCCTGACTTCGCGCGACCTGCTCCGGTTCCAGATGGCGGATGATCCCCAAGTCTCGCCCGACGGAACCCAGGTCGCCTGGCTGCGCACCTGGATGGACCCGGAGGAGAATCGCTACCGGTCCAACATTTTCGTCACCACGCTTGCCGACGGGGTAACCCGCCGACTGACGGCCGGCGATGGGCTCGATACCCACCCGCGCTGGTCCCCGGATGGCCGTTTCGTGGCTTATCTGGCGACGTCTGGGTCACGCGCGGCTGATTCCGCGAACGGATCACCGTCCGCGGCTATCGGCCCCGCCGTTTCGGTCGTGGGGACCGGGCCTCAGTTGATGGTGGTGGCGGCCGAGGGCGGCGATCCCTGGAGCCTGACGAGTCTGAAAGGCGGCGTCCACGAGCCCGTCTGGTCGCCCGACGGGCGTCGGCTGGCCTTTACCACCTTCGTCGATCCGGCCCGGGCACTGGAGTATTTGAGCGAGGGTGAGCCGGCCGAGAATGACCTCTACGCGCGTTTCAACCGGGATGTCTTGATTGTGCGGCGGCTGCGCTGGAAGGCGGATGGGCCGGGCTTCTTCGGCGACTATCGTCGCCAGGTGGCGTGGATTCCGTTCGCCGAGGACGGCTCAAAGCCGTCGCCGGTCCTGCTGACCTGCGGCGAATTTGAGCTCTTTGCACCGGCCTGGTCACCCGACGGGCGGCGCCTGGCAGCGATCGGCAATCTGCGCCCCAACGGTGAGGCCGTACGCAGTAGCTTCATTTATATCCTCGACGCGGACGGTGAGGCCCCGGTGCAGCCACAGGAACTGTTCGGCTTGCAGGAGATGCGCAGCACCGACCTGGCGTGGTCGCCGGATGGGACCACCATCGCCGTCTGTGGGCATAACGATCCGGTCATCGGCCACTACGGCAATCAGCGGTTGTGGCTGGTCTCGCTCGCCGACGGGAGCGCGACCTGTGCGACCGAGTGGCTGGACCGCACGCTCGGCGATTATTCGCGCAACGCCGACATGCGCCACTATGGCGGCGATGACGGCCCGCGCTGGCTGCCCGACGGAAGCGGCCTGCTGGTGCTGGTCAACGAGGGCGGCAGGGTTCAACTCAACACGCTCTCTCTCACCGAGCGCTTGGCCACGCCATTGACGGAAGGCGACCATGCCGTCGTCGCCTTTTCGACCGATGCCAGCGGCGAGACCATCGTGGTCCTGGTGGGCGAGGATTTGAACCCCGGCGACCTCTACCGGCTCGAGCGGCGGGGTGAGGGACCGGCCGCGTTGCGGCGGTTGACGAGCGTCAATGGGCCACTGCTGGCCGAGCTTGAGCTCTCTCCCTCGCACCGGTTTCAAGTGCAGTCGGGCGACGTCACGATCGACGCCTGGATGGTCCCGCCGGTCGGCTATGAGCCGGGACGGAAGTATCCCATCATCCTGTACACCGGTGGCGGACCTGGCGGGATGCGGGCCACTGTCTTCTGCCACGAGTTCCAGTTATATGCCGCCCACGGCTACGCCGTCGTACATTGCAACACCCGCGGCAACCACGGCTATGGCGAGGCCTTTTCGGTTGCGACGCGCGGCGCCTGGGGCGATCTGGACTACGAAGACAATATTGCCTGCCTGCGGGCAGCGTGCGAGCAGTTCGACTTCGTCGACCCGGCGCGATTGGCGGTGGCGGGCGGTAGCTACGGCGGCTACTCGGCGACCTGGATTATCAGCCGGCACCCAGAGTTCAAGGCCGCCGTTGTGGATCGCTGCCTGTTCAATCGCTATTCGTTTAACGGAACCAGTGACATCGGCTTCCTCCTCGATCAGGTCGAGTTCGACAAGCAGTTGCCCTGGGAGAGCACCGAGACCTACATCCATCGCTCGCCAATGCAGCATATCGGCAACGTCCGCACCCCCACCCTGGTCGTGCACTCCGAGCAGGATTACCGCTGCCCAGTCGAACAGGGTGAACAGCTTTTCATGGCCCTCAAACGACTGGGCGTGCCCACGGAGTTCGTTCGCTTCCCCAACGAGACCCACGATCTTTCCCGCAGTGGCCGCCCGTGGCATCGCGTCTACCGGCTGGACCGGTACCTTGACTGGTTCGAGCGCTGGCTATAGGCATGGCCGAGCCAGCGCCGAGCGATTTCGAGGAGCGCTATCGATGGACAACAGCGGAAGCCTCGTCACGACGTTTTCAATCGTCGGGTACGACCCGGAGACGCCTGCCTGGGGGGTTGCCCTTGCCTCCCGGTTCCTGGCGGTCGGCGCCCAGACGTGTTGGGCTGCCGGTGATGCCGGCGTAATGGTGATTCAGGCCAATCTCAATGCCGGCAACGGCCGCGAAGGAATTGCGCTGCTGCGCCAGGGTGTTCCGGCCGGCGAGGTCATCAGCCGTTTGATGGAGAAGGACTCGCACCGTGACCTGCGGCAGATGGCTGTGATCGACACCCGGGGCGAGGTGGCGACCTTCACTGGGACGAGGTGCCTCTCCTGGGCTGGGGGTGTCGCAGGCAGATACTGCGCCGCCCAGGGCAACATGCTCGTCGGCGGCGATGGGTGCCGGGCCATGGTGGAACACTTCGCCTCCGCTCAGGGCTCGCTGGCTCGCCGCCTGGTCGAGGCTCTGGTGCTTGGCGACGAGAAGGGCGGTGATTTTCGCGGCCGCCAGGCCGCCGCGCTCTACGTCGTGCGCCCAGCCTGGACGGAGGCGTTCGACGTTTTCACCGAACCCACCATCGATCTGCGGGTGGACGATCACGAGAACCCATTCGCGGAGCTGGCGCGGCTGCTCGATCTCTGGGAGTTGATCTACCTGCCGACCGCACCGGAGGAGCGGCTCGCCCCCGACGAGCCGACAGTCCGGCGCTACCAGCGGGTGCTGGCAGACCTCGGTTACTACACGGGCGAATCGACAGGGCGGCTCGACGAGCCGACCCGGGTCGCGCTGCAGACGCTGGCGCGGATGGAGAATTTCCGCAAGCGCCTGTCCACCGTAGACTGGCTCGACCGGCGGTTGTTGGCGTACCTGGAAGCCAAGGCGAAGGTGGTGTAACCGTGGAAGACATGAGCGAACGACCATTGCGCGTGGGTGTCGTTGGCGCCGACCGGCGTGAGCGCGGCTTCGGCGCGCGGGCGCACATCCCGGCGGTTCTGGCAGTGCCCAATAGAGAGCTGCGCGCCGTCTGCACAGCGCGCGAACTGCTGTCAACTGTTGACTTTAGACAGACGGTCAATTATAATGGGGATCCCCGGTGCCTACCACGCGTTAACAGTTGACTTCCGCCCGGGGGAGAGCATCTGGGGGGCGTGTTGGCAGCACATCACATATTTCCGGCCTGGAGGATCGGATTCCAGTCAAAAAGTGCCTCCCGCCGTCTTACCCCGATACCGACTCGATCCCAGAGAATACCCTTTCATAGACGGACCGTGACTGATCAATTCGGACCTGGAAGGAGAATGACAGCGATGGGACAGAGTTCCGACGTTGTGGCAGATGCACCCCCCACAGCTCTCGAGCGCCATCTGGCGTCGCGCATCGAGCATGTCGAGTTGAGCATTCGCACGAAGATGCTGGAACTGGCGGCGACACTCGACGATGTGATCGCCCTGGGGCGCGGCGACCCTGACTTTGATACGCCAGAGCACATTGTCGCGGCGGCGCAGAAGGCACTGGCCGAAGGGGCCCACCATTACACGGGCCCGACGGGCCTTCCCCAGCTCCGCAACGCGGTAGCTGAGAAGCTCCGCCGCGACAACAACCTCACCTACGAGGCCGACGAGGTCATCATCTGCAATGGTTGCCAGGAAGCTCTCTTTATCACCTTCATGGCTCTGCTGAATCCCGGCGACGAAGTCTTAGTCCAGGCGCCCCGCTTCAACGCCTATGATCACATGATCGAGCTGGCAGGCGGCAAGGTAGTTACGGTCCCAACCTACGAGGAAGATGACTTTGCCCTGCGTCCCGCAGAGATCGAGACACGAATTACCCCCCGCACCAAGGTTCTGGCGGTGGTGACCCCGAACAACCCCACCGGTGGGGTGATTCCTCGCAATGCCCTGCGAGAGATCGCGCGCCTCGCCGTCGAGCGCGATCTGATCGTGATCTCGGATGAAATCTACGAGAAACTCATCTACGATGACCTTGAGCACGTCAGCCTCGGCACGTTCCCCGGAACGCGTGAGCGCACGGTCACGATCAATGGGTTCTCCAAGGCCTATGCCATGACAGGCTGGCGCGTCGGCTATCTTGCCGCGCCCCGACCGTTTGTGCGGGCCATCACCGAGGTCAAACACACGATCAGTATCTCGACGCCGACGTCCATGCAACTCGGCGCGCTGGCCGCGCTGGAAGGGCCAGAGGAGCCTATCCGGGCCATGCGAGATGAGTATGATCGGCGCCGGCGATTCTTGATGGCAGCCCTGGACGAGATGGGGATCAGTTATGGGTACCCGGGCGGCGCGATGTACATCTACGCCAATATCTCCTCTTTGGGCATGGACTCGGAAGAATTTTGCTACGAATTGTTGCGTCAGGCTCAGGTAATGATCTTCCCGGGGACACTCTTTGGCGACGAGCACAAAAACCACATCCGAATCTCCCTGTTGGCGCCGCTGCCCAGGATGGTCGAAGCGGTCGAACGCATGAAGGCCTTCGTGGCCGGACGGCGCAGTGAGGTGCGAGCATGAAGATTACCGCGCTGAAGACCAGCGTCGTGAGCATCCCACGGAAGGCGACGTTGACCACGTCTTACGGAAGCTGGGACGTGGCAACCACTGTTCTGGTCGAGCTGAGGACCGACGAAGGTATCACCGGCATCGGCCAAGCCTCAGTAGACGCGCCCTTCTATGGCGAGACCGCTGAGGGCATGGTGGCGAATATCAATGCCCACCTGGCGCCGGCCGTGATCGGCGAGAATCCCTTCGATATCACGCGCCTCAACCGCAAGCTTCGTGCGGCCTTGCCGCACCATTGGTTCTCGCATTCCGGTGTGGAGATGGCGCTCTGGGACCTGAAGGGCAAGGCCCTGGGCATTCCCGTCTACGAGCTTCTGGGCGGGAAAGTGCGCGACGGGCTGAGCCTGATGGGCTTCGTCCACCACGACACGCCAGAGCGGATGGCGGCGGACGCGCGTGCCGTCCTGGATGAGCACGGCTACCCGGTTCTGAAGATGAAGGTGGGCCTCGACCCTCGTGAAGACGTGGCGCGCTACCGGGCCGTGGCCGAGGCGGTCGGCGACCGCGCCGTGCTCCAGGTGGACGGGAATACCGGTTACACGCTCGTGGAGGCCATCCCGGCGCTGACCAAAATGGAGCGGATCGGCGGGCTGGGGGCTATCGAGCAACCGGTGGAGCGGATCGAGCACCTGGCCGAGATCGCCCGGCGACTGGCCACGCCGGTGATGGCCGACGAGGCCATCTATCCGCCCCAGGACGCAATTGAAGTCGTGCGTCGCAAGGCCGCCAGCCTGGCACTCATGAAGATCACCAAGCATGGTGGCTTGCTCAATGTGCAGAAAATTGCGGCCATCTTCGATGCTGCCGGATTAACCCTCTCGGCAGCAATATACTACGACGTCATCGCAGCAGCGGCAGCTCATTTCGCGGCGGCGACCCCGTGTGTCGAATGGCCATCACCCTACACCTATCTGCAGGATACGTTGTTGCAGGAACCACTCGCACCCGAAGGTCTGCTCCTGCGGGTACCGGCCGGGCCGGGGCTCGGCGTCGAGCTCGATCCCGACAAAGTACGCCAATACACGGTCGCAGGTCCGGTTGTTGGGGGCCTCAAGCAGCGGTTGGCGCTTTAAACCGAAGACAAAAGGAGGAGAATTTGAAGCACGCGTTTCGAGCCCACGTCGCGCGTATAGGAGCCAACTCTTTTTCCGAAAGGAGGCAAACCTGGTGAAGACGAAACCACCATTCACTGTGAGGGTCGGTCAGCTGCTCGGTCTTTCGCTGCTTGTTGTGGTAGTTGTTTTACTGGCTGCCTGCGCTGGGCAAGCGACGCCCCAGACGGTCGAGAAGGTCGTTACCCAGGTTGTTGAGAAACAGGTTACGACCGTCGTCGAAAAAGAGGTCACCACCGTCGTCGAGAAGGAGAAGGTCGTCGAGGTCACACCCACGCCCGGCCCCCGCGTGCTGACCATCGGCATGAATGAGCTGGTCACCTCGCTGGACCCCCCGACCGATTGGGCCATCGCCGCCACCTGGATCCACATGAACATCTTCGACTGCCTGGTGTGGCGCAATCGCGAGACAGCCGAGTTCGAGCCCTTCCTGGCCGAGTCGTGGGAGAACATCAACGATACCACCTGGCGTTTCAAGCTCCGTCAGGGTGTAAAGTTCCACAACGGTGAGGACTTCAACGCCGACGCCGTGGTCTGGACCTACCAGCGCATTCTCGATGATTCCACGATGATCACGTACAACCAGTGGACCTTCATCAAGGAGATCAATGTTCTGGATCCGTACGAGGTTGAGATTGTCACCAACAATCCAGAGCCAGCATTCCTGAGCAAGATGGCCGGCACCGGCTGCGGCATTCAGGCGCCGAAGCATGGGAAGGAGATGGCCGACAAAGGCGGCGAGTATACGCCGGTCGGAACCGGACCCTTCAAATTCGTGGAATGGGCGAAGGATGACCATATTACGCTTGCAGCCAATGACGACTACTGGCGGGGCAAACCGGAGGTTGACACCCTGATCTGGCGGGCTATCCCGGAAACGTCTACCCGCGTGGCGAACCTGATCACCGGCGATGTGGACCTCGTGGTTTCCGTTCCTCCCCAAGACTGGGATCGGGTCAACGAGAATCCAGGCACTCGTGTCAAGAAGTTTCTGACCACTCAGGTGATGCTGCTTGCCCTCCGCACCGGCCCGTCTGAGAAGTATCCAGAGTGGACTGGCCTCACATCAAATGCGAAGATTCGTCAGGCGATCGGTTATGCCATTGACCGCCAGGCCCTTGTCGATCTCATCGATGGAATGGGCGTACCTGTTTTGTCGCGGATCACACCACCGACCCTGGGCTGGGATGAGAAATTCTACAACCAACTCGGGGAGTACGACCCCGAGAAGGCACGGCAACTGCTCGACGAAGCCGGCTACGCGGGCGAAGAATTGGTCTTCCAGTCAAGTACCTCCTGGTTGAACCAGAAGGAAGTTTCAGAGGCCATCGCCGCCATGCTTCAGGCCGTCGGGCTGAATGTGAATCTGCAGGTGCTGGACGTCACAACCTTCCGCGAGCAGGTCTACTTCCCGTATCACAACGAAGAAATCTACATGGATGCGCTGGGGAACTCCTTCTTTGATCCCTGGATCACGGTGCTGTCCGAGCGCTCTGATCGCCGCGAACGGAGTGGCTGGTCTGGACCGCTGGCCGACGAGGCCGACAAGCTGATCCGCGAGGCCGCCGTCGACATGGACCCCGACTCGCGGCGCGAAAAATACGTCAAGGTTCAAGAGCTCATCAACGAGGACGTCCCCTACATCTACCTCTATCAGATGTACGACACCGTGGGCCTGAGTGACAAGGTTGAGTGGGAGCCGCCCCTGGACGGCTTCCTCTGGATGGGTAACGTGAAGTGGAGAGAATGACTCTCCCCGAGCGATTCGAGCAACGTGCGCTGCCCGGTGTGCCATACGGCACCGGGCAGCGTGCCGGCAACGATTCTGGGCCATTCATGCTTCAGGCATCGCTCAACGGTCTTCGACCCATGGCGTGATCTGGCCCAGACCATGGCGTCAAGCAATGTTGGCTCGGGGCAAGACGAGCCCCCGGACAATCCAGGCCGAAATCGAGGGAAAGCGAGGTCGTAGCATGGCGCGATACCTGATCTCCCGGCTCTTGCAAATGATCCCCCCGCTCTTCGGACTGACTTTGATTCTGTTCGTCCTCTTGCGAATTGGTGGGGACCCAGTTGCTCATTTGGTCCGGCCCGAAGCATCGCCAGAGGAGATTGCGGCCGTGCGGGCGGCATACGGATTCGACCGGCCGCTCCACGAGCAATACCTGAGGTCCCTGGTCTTCATGCTGCGGGGTGACTTTGGAACTTCCTTTCGGTTTCGGACGGCCACCATGCCGCTGGTCTTGGAGCGCCTGCCGGCCACCCTGGAACTGGCAGTCGCTGCGCTGGTGGTCGCCATACTTATCGCCTTGCCCGCCGGCCTCTTATCGGCAATTTACCAGAATTCCCCGCTGGACCTCTTCGTGACCACCACTTCTACGCTCGGCCGCGCCATGCCAAATTTCTGGATAGGCATCATGCTCATCCTGTTTTTTGCAGTGCAGTTGCGCGTGCTCCCGGTTTCAGGGCGGGACCAGCCGACCTCAATTATTCTCCCGGCAGTGACGTTGGGGGGCGGAATCGCGACCGCACTCGCCCGGATCTTACGATCGAGCATGCTGGAAGTGATGCGCCAGGAGTACATCGTCACCGCGCGAGCCAAGGGACTGCCGGAACGCGTGGTCCTCATCCGTCACGCCCTGCGCAATGCCCTGATTCCCGCGGTCACTGTATTTGGGTTGCAGATGGCCTGGCTGCTGGGAGGCGCGGTGATTGTCGAGAACGTCTTCGCATGGCCCGGCCTGGGGCGCCTCATGCTCGCTTCAGTATTGGTCCGCGACCTGTCAGTTGTCCAGGCCGGCGTTTTCGTTTTCGCGTTGGTGGTGATGGGAACCAACCTGCTGGTGGATTTCTCCTATGCCCTGCTTGATCCGCGAATTCGCTACAGCTGACCAGGTGCCATAATGCGCCGGTTCGTTGCCGGGAAAGGAGAGAACGTGCAAGCGGCACAAGCATTGTCTCAGCCGGAGATCCGACTGCGCCAGCGCCCCCGCCTGCTCTGGCTGCGGAGTCTGCTCCGAAGCCCGGTCGGATTGCTGGGAGCGTTCCTGGTCGTCATCGTCGTCATCACGGCGATTACAGCCCCCGTGATTGCTCCCCACGATCCGACCAAACTCAACCTCAGGTCGCGCTTACTTCCGCCGGCCTGGGATTCCGAGGGTGATCCACGATTCCTTCTAGGAACCGATCAACTCGGGCGCGATCTCCTCAGCCGCCTCATTTATGGCTCTCGCGTTTCTCTCATTGTTGGCATTCTAGGTGTGGCCGTTTCGCTAGTTGTCGGGGTCTTCTTAGGCCTGGTCAGTGGCTATTTCGGGGGAGCAACCGACAACGTCATCTCGCGGTTCGTCGATACTTTTATGGCAGTGCCCTTCATCGTTCTGGCAATGGCCGTGATCGGTGTGCTCGGCCCCAAAGGCGCCAACCTGGTGGCCTTGATCGTCGTCCTTGGGCTGGTCAACTGGGTCACATTTGCACGGGTGGTACGCGGCGAGGTGCTCTCGGTGAAGACCAGGGACTATATCGAAGCTGCACGGTGTATCGGGCAACGCGATGCCGTAATTATCCTGCGCCACGTCTTACCCAATGTCACTGCCTCGATCATCGTGCTGGCAACCTTGCAGGTGGCCACTGTCATCATCGCGGAATCATCCCTGAGTTTCCTTGGTCTCGGCGTACAGCCGCCAACTGTTACATGGGGGATCATGCTCGCCGAAGGGCGCGACCACCTGGCGACGTCATGGTGGCTGGCGACATTCCCCGGCATCGCCATCAGCCTTACGGTACTGGGAATCATTCTGTGGGGTGACTGGCTCCGGGACGTGCTGGACCCCAGGCAGAAAACGTGACCAGGTCGACATGGGGAGAAGCGCTATGATAGGCCGGCGCCTGACCTCACGCGACCTGCTCCGGTTTCAAATGGCCGACGATCCCCAGGTGTCGCCCGACGGCCGCGAGGTGGCCTGGGTCCGCACCTGGATGGATGCCACCGAGAATCGTTACCGGTCGAATATTTGCGTTACAACGATTGCCACGCGGGCCACCCGACGCCTGACGACCGGGGCGGGGCTGGATACCCACCCCCGGTGGTCCCCCGATGGTCGCTTTGTGGCCTACCTCTCAACCGTGCAGCCGGACGGCGCAACGCGAGACAAGGCGTCGGAGACAGATCCCGATGCTGCGGCGCCACAGCTCTGGGTCACGCCTGCGGCCGGCGGCGATGCCCGGATGCTGACCGAGGGGTGCCGTGGCATCCAGGATCCGGCCTGGTCGCCCGATGGTATGCGCCTCGCCTTTACCCTGCTGGCCGATCCGAAAACCGGCCTGGGGCGCGGGGAGGAATTCTCTCGCGACGAGGCAGAGATTGATCCCTACACCAGGTTCAACCGCGACGTTCCGACTGTCCGGCGGCTGAGGTGGAAACTGGATGGCGGCGGTTTCGTGGGCGACAACCGGCGCCAGGTCGCCTGGGTCCCATTCGAGGCGAATGGGGCGCAGCAGGCAGCGGAAGCGCTGTTATTGACCTCCGGCGAGTTCGATCTCGCCGCGCCGGTCTGGTCGCCCGACGGGCGCTCCATCGCGGTTGTGGGCAATCTCAACCCTGACGCGGATGCTGTGCGCCGGCAATTCATTTACCTGCTGGACGCCAACAGTGCGGCCCCGGTTCAACCCCGGGAACTCTTCGGACTCGAAGAGATCAGGCATCCCGGGCTCAGCTGGTCACCCGACGGCGCCACCATCGCCGTTGTCGGCCACGACGATCCCACAATCGGCCATTACGGCAACCAGCGTCTGTGGCTGGTCTCCGCTGCCACAGGAACGGCTCGCTGCCTGACGAGCACGCTTGACCGAACGCTGGGCAACGCCGCGGCAACTGACCTGGGGCGCTACGAGGGCGATGCCGGGCCGCGGTGGCTTCCCAATCGCAGCGGCGTCCTGGCACTCATCAGCGACAGGGGGACCGTCCAACTCTGCCGAATCGCGATCGATACGGGAGAGATAGACTTCTTGACTCAGGGGGACCATGCCGTCACCGCTTTCACCCTCGACGGTGCAGGGCAAGTCGCGGTCGCGCTGGTGCGCGAGGCCCTGAATCCGGGGGACCTCCACGTGCTGGATCTTGAGGTCCCCCACCGGCCCGGGTGCGCCGGCTCACGGGTGTCAACGATGAACTTCTGGCCGACGTGGCTCTCTCGCCCCCGCAGCGGTTCACGTTTCAAGCCGGGGATGCCACCGTCGACGGGTGGGTCGTTCCACCGGTGGGCCGCGCCCCGGGCCGGCGCTACCCAACGATTCTCTACCACGGAGGTGGCCCCGGTGGCATGCGCGGGCCCAATTTCATGTTCGAGTTTCAGCTCTATGCCGCCGAGGGCTACGCAGTGGTCTACTGCAACACCCGCGGGTGCCAGGGGTACGGCGAGTCTTTTTGCACGGCCATTCTCGGGCAGTGGGGCGGTCGGGACTACGAAGACAACATGAACGGCATCCACGCCGCCTGCGAGCGCTTCGACTTCATCGATCCCCACCGCCTGGGGACAGCCGGTGGAAGCTATGGCGGCTATCAGGTCAACTGGGCCGTCGGCCACACCCACCTGTTCCGCGCCGCGGTCTCGGATCGCAGCGTCTCCAACCGCTATTCATCGTACGGCACCAGTGATATCGGGCACTTACGCGAGTTCGAATTTGGGGATGGACCGCCCTGGGAGACGACGGCCGCTTACCTCAACCAGACGCCGCTACAATTCATCGGCAGCGCTCGGACGCCGACCCTGATCATCCACTCGGCGCAGGATCTGCGCTGTCCCATCGAACAGGGTGAACAACTCTACCTGGCCCTGAAACGAGTGGGGGTTCCAACAGAGCTGGTGCGCTTTTCCAACGAGAGTCACGGTCTCTCGCGCGGCGGCCGTCCCTGGCACCGCGTCTTTCGCCTGGACAAGTATCTCGAGTGGTTCGGACGCTGGCTGCGCGACGAGCAGGAGGAGAAGGGATGATGCAAATCGGGAGCGCTCAGGCTGAAGCGGGCCAGCGTGCGTTTGGGCACATCGAGGTCGGAGAAACACTCAGCCGCATCCCCGTGGCCATCCCGGTGAACGTCGTCAATGGCAGCGGGGATGGCCCCACCCTGGCCGTCACCGCCGCGATGCACGGTCCCGAGCTCGTGGGGAGTGTCGCGATCGGTCGGTTACTGCGCGAGCTTGCCCCTGCGGCGCTGAAGGGCCAGCTGATAGCCGTTCCTGTGGTCAACACCTCAGCTTTCGAATTCAACCAGCGTGCCACCTTCTGGGACGGCAAAGATCTCAACCGGCAGGGGCGCGGTAACCCCGAGGGGAGTATCACCGAGCGGCTGGCCCGCGCCTATTTCGACCATATTGTCCGGCAGGCAGACTATCTGATCGACATTCACTCGGGCGGCCCCGATAGTTATTACTACTATACGATCTACCTGAGCGAAGTTCCCGGTGTGGCGCTGAACCCCGCCGTCGTCCGTACCAGCCGGGAGATGGCCCTGGCCTTTGGGCTCGAGCACATCTTCGCCAAGACGCCCTGGCGGGGCACGCTCAAGGACGAGGCGATGAAGGCCGGTGTGCCCTCGATCACGATCGAGATGGGCGGCGGCGCCGATTTCTTCCGCAACGGCGCGGCCCAGGTCGAGACCTGTGTCAGAGGGATCACCAATGTGATGAAGTACCTGGGCATGTTGGACGGCGAGATTCGGGTTGAATCGAGTCGCTGCACGCTCTGGGATGCGCACACCGAAATCACGGCCGGGTCGGCGAGTGGCTTCATGATGCGCCAGACGCACTGGGGCGATGTCCTCCAGACAGGCGACACCTATGCCATCGTCTACCACCCCTACACGGGGGAGGAAGTGGCGCGAATCACCGCGCCCAGGGCGGGGACTGTGCTCAACAGCGGCACCGTCTGGCCCGCGATCCCGCCGGGGCGCTGGCTGGCCGTCCTGGGTGATCTCCTGGAAGAGGTGGAGTTGGAGTACGCGGTCGTATCTCAGGGGGATGCGTGAGTACAGTACTGGTGACGGGTGCCAATGGTTTTGTGAATCTGAACATCGTGCGCCGGCTCGCCCAGAAAGGGGCGCGCGTTGTTGCGCTGGCGCGGCGCCCCCCCGACCCGGAGACGGTGCGCTTTCTGGCCGCTGAGACAGCCCAGGTCGTGTGGGTCGAGGGCGATGTGCGTGACCGCGCCGGACTCATCGAACTGGCTCGTACTTACGGCGTTGATTGCATCGTGCACGGCGCGGCGATCACGCCATCGCGCGAGGTGGAACGCGCCCAGGCCGCGACCGTTGTGGACGTGAACCTGGGGGGAACCCTCAACGCGTTGGAAGCGGCGCGCGAGGTCGGGGCCCGGCGCTTTGTCCTGATCAGCTCGACCGGCGTCTACGGCGCACCGGCCAATCCGCACCGGCGCCTGGCCGAGGATGAGCCCCTCCAGGTCTCCAATCTCTACACGATCTGCAAAATCGCGGGGGAAAATCTCTCTCGCCGCTACGACGAGCTCTACGAGGGTTCATTTGTGGTGGGGCGTTTGGGCTCAGCGTACGGTCCCATGGAGCGCGCCTCGCACTCGCGCGAGACTATGTCCATGATCTACGAATTCGCCCATCGGGCCTTGGCCGGCGATCATGTCCGGATCTGGGGCGCGGAGCGGCTGCGGGATTTTTGTTACATCGAGGACGTCGCCGAGGCCTTCGCCCGCCTGGCCCTGGCCGACCGGTTGCGCTGGACGATCTACAACGCGGCCACGGATCGCTTTGTGACCGTGCGAGATGCCCTGGAGACACTCGTGCGACTCTGTCCGGGGTTCGGATGGAGCGAGGCGGCCGATCGCGAGGCCGCGGATGTGGCCGTGCTCCCGAGCCAGGAACGTGCGCCGCTTGACCTCTCCCGGCTGCAGGAGGATGTCGGCTTCGCCCCAATCCACGATTTGGCCAGTGGGCTGCGGGCGTACCTCGCCTGGCTCCGGGCGGGCTGGGCACATATCTGAAACATACTTCCGTTCTGGCCGTCTCGACGGCCGGGCTTGAGCCAACTTCTTCGATGCCCAGGAAAGGTGGTACAACGAGATGCGTGAGTCAATCCAGGTCGGCTCGACCACGATCAAGCCGGGCGAGCGTGCCTACGGGTATCTGCCGGTGGGCGTTCTGGCGGCACGAACCGAGGTCCGGATCCCATTTCAGGTCGTGAACGGAGCGAGCGATGGTCCCAGAGTGTGTCTCGAATCGACGTTGCATGGGTGGGAGCCGATGGGCGCCGAAATCATTCGGCGGGCGATGCTGCGGATCGATCCCCACGGGTTGAGGGGCGCGGTCTACTGCCTGCCGCTCGCCAACCCACTCTCGGTGGAGTTTGGAGGCACCGTCGAGAGCTCGGGGATGCGGGTCAATCCGGCCGACGTACTCGACCTCAACCGCGTCTGGCCGGGCAAGCGCGTCAATGGCTGGTTGACCGAGCAGATGGCCTACGTCCTCTGGAACGAGGTCATCACGCAGTGTGAGTACCTCATTGACATGCACGACGGCACGGGCGCCTGCGATGAACTACCTGTGGCCTTTCCACACGCCTTTCCCTCTGACTCACAGCCAGCCGTGGCCGGAGGGATCGCTGATGGGATCGGCGCGGTAGGCGGCACGGAGGGCCTCACACACGAGAAAATGGCCGAGATGAATCGTCAGATCCGCGAGATGGCGATTGCCTTTGGCTCGAGCGTCATCTGGTGGCGCGAGCACCCCGCGAATCCCGCGATGCTCTCGGGCCAGGCGATGCTCAATGGCATCGTACCGCTGGTGGTCGAGGCGGGCGGTGCCGGCATCATCGACGACACCATCGACCAGGGGGCGGAGTGCCTGTTGAACATCCTGAAACATCTCGAGATGATCGCGGGGGATCCTGTTCTTCCTAAGCGGCAGATCATGGTGGAAAACTACGTCGTCTACCGCTCGCTGGCCGGTGGGTTCTACCTGCAGGAGCCGGAGATCAAGCTGGGGGCGGAGGTGAAGAAGGGGCAAGTTCTGGGCCGGGTGTTGGATCCTGTCACGAGCGAAGTCATGGAGAGCTGTACGGCGCCCATCAATGGGATCATCATCAGTCGTCGGGTCAGAATGCCGATCAATCCGGGTGGATACATTGCCCACATCGCCGACACCGATGCGGTCATCTGGGAACGATCGAATCGGTGAGACACTTTCGAAGCGTGGCGCCCGGTCGGAATCATGCGCGTCATGGAGGCGAGTCAGCAATGCTGCAATCGCCAATCGCTTCGACAGAGAGCGGTATTTTTGGCGTCCGGATAATCTTCGCAGGATGGCTGCAGGAGGAGGAACGTATCGACCAAAGAGAAGAGACGCCTGGAGGATGGCACCCTCTGTCCTCAAAACAGTCTGCCGAGATCGTACGAAGGCTAAAAGCGAACCCTTAGGAAGGGAAGGTGAATCATGAGACTGCAACTCTGGCGGTCGCGGCGTCCGCGGCGTAGTCTGTCGGTCGGGCTCCTGCTTTTGTTCGCGCTGGTTCTTCTTGTCGCCTGTGGCGGACAGGCGACGCCCCAGACAGTCGAGAAAGTCGTCACCCAGGTCGTCGAGAAGCAGGTCACGACCGTGGTCGAGGTCGAGAAACAGGTGACCACCGTCGTTGAGAAAGAGAAGGAAGTCGTTGTCACCGCCACGCCCGCGCCCAAGACGGTGACCATCGGCATGACCGAGCTGGTGACCTCGCTCGACCCACCGACCGATTGGGCGATCGCCGCCACCTGGATCCACATGAATATGTTCGACTGCCTGGTCTGGCGCAACCGCGGGACGGCGGCCTTTGAGCCCTGGCTGGCCGAGTCCTACGAGAACCTCGATGATACGACCTGGCGCTTCCACCTCCGCAAGGGGATCAAGTTCCACAACGGCGAGGACTTCAACGCCGACGCGGTGGTCTGGACCTATGAGCGCATCCTCGCCGATAATACGATGATCACCTACCCGCAGTGGACTTTTATCAAGGAAGTCAAGCCTGTTGACGACTACACTGTCGACATCATCACGACGGCGCCCGAGCCGGCCATGTTGAGCAAGATGGCCGGGACCGGCTGCGGCATCCAGGCACCCAAACAGGGCAAGGAGATGGCCGAGAAAGGCGCTGAATATAAACCTGTCGGCACCGGTCCATTCATGTTCAAGGAATGGGTCAAGGACGATCATGTCACCCTCGTCGCGAACCCTGACTATTGGCAAGGCAAGCCGGCGATCGACACGCTGATTTTCCGGGCAATCCCCGAGACCTCTACGCGTGTGGCTAACCTGCTCACCCACGACATTGACCTGATGGTCGGGGTCCCATCCCAAGACTGGGAGCGCGTAAACTCTAATCCCGGCACCAGCGTGAAGGAGTACCTGACCAACCGCACGATGCTGCTGGCGCTGCGGACTGGCCCCTCCGATCCCATGCCGGATTGGAATGGCCCTACCAGGGACGTGCGGATTCGACAGGCCATCTCACTGGCCATCGACCGGCGAGCACTCATTGACCTGGTCGATGGGATGGGTGTTCCCACCCTCAGCCGCATTACACCGCCGACCCTTGGCTGGAGCGAGAAATTCTTCAACCAGTGGGGCGAGTACAACCCGGAGAAGGCCCGCCAGCTTCTCGCCGAAGCCGGTTATAACGGCGAGCCCCTCACTTTCCACGCCAGCACGGCCTTCATCTACGAGAAGGAAGTGGCAGAGGCCATCGCTGCCATGTTGCAGGACGTCGGCCTCAATATTGATCTCAAGGTTCTGGATGTAACCAGTTTTCGGGAGCAAGTCTACTTCCCTAACAAGAACCAGGAGATCTACATGGACGCGTTGGGGAATTCCTTCTTCGATCCCTGGATCACAGTGAAGGAGTTCGAGCCGGGGCAGAAACAGCGCTCGGGTTGGCAGAATGAAGAGGTTGACAAGCTCACCGTCGAGGCAGGCCAGAATATGGATCCCGAGGCACGCCGGGCCCAGTACATCCGGATCCAGGAGTTGATCAATCAGGACGTCCCGCATGTCTACCTCTACCTGATGAAAGACGCCTTCGGCAAGACCGATCGTCTCGATTTTGACATTGGTCCTGACGGCTTCCTCTGGATGGGCTTCGCCAAGCTCAACGACTAGGCACCCCCACCATCCAGGATTGCAAGGCGAGCGCGCGTCGGTGACGCGCGCTCGCCCATGAGGCGTTCCGTTATCGATCCGTGCAGGGAGTAGGAGTTTTATGAGCGATACACCTACGACAGGCGAAATAGATCCAATCGGCCTGGAAATCATGTGGCAGCGACTCATTGCCATCATGGACGAGATCGACGACGCGATTGTGCGCACTTCCTTTTCGACCATTGTCGGCGAGAGTCGCGATTTTGCCTACATCCTGACCGACGAGAAGGGGAGCTCGTTGTGCCAGTCGAGTTTCAGCCCGGCCAACTTCTGTGTCGTGTTGCCGCGCACCGCCAGGGTCTTGTTGCAGCATTTCCCGGTTGAGACCCTGGGGCCGGGCGATGTGCTGGCAACCAACGACGCCTGGATCGGGACCGGCCACCTCCCGGACTATGTCATGATCAGCCCGGTCTTTCGGAAGGGCAAGGTGGTCGGCTTCATCGGGAGCATTGCACACGTTTCCGACGTCGGCGGGCACCCAGGCGATATCGAGGCCTACGACGTCTTCCAGGAAGGGCTGCGCCTGCCACCCTGTAAACTCTACGAGGCCGGCAAGCCCAACGAAGTGGTCTTCACCATCATCGGCAACAACTGTCGTGTCCCTCACATGGTGCTGGGCGATTTGCATGCCATGATCGGGACGCACCGGATCGGGGCGGCGCAGCTGCAGGAATTCCTGGACGACTATGGGATGGATGATCTGCGGGTGCTGGCCGCTGAGATTCATGGCCGCTCCGAAGAATTGATGCGCCAGAAAATTGCAGCCCTGCCGGATGGCGTCTATGAGTTTGGACTGGACATCGACGGGTACATCGATATCGTCCACCTGCACGCCACGATCGAGATCCGCGGCTCGGATGTCTATGTGGATTACACCGGCAGTTCGCCGCAGACGCGCAAGGGGTCGATCAACTGTGTCTATAACACGACCTATGCCTCGACGATCTATCCCTTCAAGTGCGCCCTCGTGCCGCGTATTCCCAATAATGAGGGCCTCTTCCGGCCGCTCCATGTCTATGCACCGGAGGGGAGCATTCTCAACACGACCTTTCCTCACCCGGTCAAAACGCGCGCGAAGCTCACCAACAACATGAACCAGGTACTCTTCGGCGTGCTGTGGCCGATCCTGGGAGCGCACGCCCAGGCCGGAAGCGGATCTATCTGGCCCTTTACGTTGCGGGGTGAGGACGAAGGCTACGGCAAGTTCGTCGTGGACATGCTACCCCACGGCGGGCGCGGCGCCATGCGCGAGTTGGATGGTCTTGTGCCGGTCGCCTTCCCGCACAACAGCACGGTGACTCCGTGCGAAGTGATGGAGACCCAGGCACCGCTCCTCTTTGGGCGCAAAGAACTTCTCCCCGATTCGGCCGGCGCCGGCCGGCGGCGGGGCGGGGTCAGCCAGATCATCACCTTCCGCCATATCGGCCAGAAGGAGATGATTTTGAGCTTGATCCCGGACAAAATCGTCTGCCAGCCACCCGGTCTGAACGGGGGCCAGCCTGGCAAACTCGGTGAGGTCTATCTCAACGGTCAGAAACTGACGCGCTTCCCGCCGATTCACTTCCGACCGGGCGACGAGCTTGAAATGCGCATGCCCGGCGGAGCTGGCTTTGGCCCGGCGCCCGAGCGCGAGCGCGAGCGCATCTTGCACGACCTCGAGATGGGCTACATCACGCTGCGTGGTGCGCGCGAGGACTACGGGCTTGAGACTGACATTGTCGAATAAGGGTGACCTGTATCAGGAGACAATCAATGCGCGATCGACAAAACCGTGGCAACACCCGCAGACTCGACCCCATCACCCTGGACATTTTGTGGCAGCGGTTGATTTCGATCATGAATGAGGTCGATCAGATTGTTGTCCGCACGACCTTTTCCACGATTCTCAGAGAGAGTCGCGATTTCGCTTGCATCCTGACCGACGCTCGGGGCTCTTCGCTCTGCCAGTCGGTCTGGAGCACGGCCACCTTCTCGGCGGTCTACCCGCGCACAGCCAGGGTTCTGTTGGAACGCTTTCCGCCCGAAACCCTTAAGGAGGGCGATGTCCTGGCGACAAATGATCCCTGGATCGGCACCGGCCACCTCCCTGACTACATCCTCCTCACCCCGGTCTTCTGGAAGGGGAAAGTGGTCGCCTGCCTGGGCACCGTCTCGCACATGTCGGATGTTGGCGGCCACCCCGCCGAGATTGAGGGCTACGACGTCTTCAGCGAGGGTCTTTGCATGCCGCCCTTCAAACTCTACGAGGGGGGGAAGGAGAACGAACTCGCTTTCGAGATCATCGGGAAGAACTGCCGCGTCCCGGATCTGCTACTTGGGGACCTGCGCGCGATGGCCGGCGCGGCCAAAGTTGGCGCCGAGCGCTTTGGCGAGTTCCTGATCGATTACGAGATGGATGATATCGAACTGCTGGCGCACGAGATCCTCACGCGCTCAGAGGAGTTGATGCGCAAGCGCATCGCCGAACTGCCCGATGGTGTCTATGAATACGGGCTCGATATCGACGGCTACATCGACATCGTCCATCTCCACACCAGGGTGGAGGTGCGGGGGAGTGACATCTCCATCGATTACACCGGCAGCTCGCCGCAGACGCGCAAAGCATCGATCAACTCCTCCTACAACAGCACCCTGGCCGCCTCGATGTACCCGTTCAAGTGCGCGCTGGCGCCCGACATCCCCAACAACGAGGGGCTCTTTCGACCGATTCACATGTTCGCGCCGGAAGGCTCGATCCTGAACGCGACCTTCCCGGTCGCCGTCAAGGCCCGGGCCAAGACGATCAACAACATGAACCAGGTGCTCTTCGGCGCGTTGTGGCCGATTTTCGGCGAGCGGGCCCAGGCCAGCAACGGCGCCATCTGGCCACTGGTCTTGATGGGCGACGACGACGAGTTCGGCCACTTCCTGGTCGACATGCTTCCCCACGGCGGCCGAGGAGCACTGCTGACGATGGACGGCATGATCCCCGTCTCCTACCCAGAGAATAGCACCATCACGCCGTGCGAGGTGATCGAGACCAAGGCGCCAATCCTATTCGCCAAGAAGGAGTTGCGGCCCGACAGTGGTGGCCCCGGCCGCCGGCGCGGCGGGGTTGGCCAGGTGATTATCTTCGAGCATGCCGGGAGTCAGCCGATGATCTTCAATCTGACACCCGACCGCATCACGACCCTGCCCCAAGGGCTCGATGGGGGCAAGCCTGGCAAAATCGGCGAGGTCTACATCAACGGCAAGCGCACCCTGCTCTTCCCGCCCATTCACCTGAATCCCGGTGATGTGGTCGAGTTACATATTGCTGGAGGCGGGGGCTTTGGTCCGGTCGAGGAACGCGAACCAGAACGAATCCTGTGCGATATCGAGTTGGGATACATCACGCCCGAAGGGGCACGAGCAGACTACGCCTTCGACATCCGCTCGATCGAAGCACCGCAACGTTTGAGACAGCCCGTCGCGGCAGCACGCGACAAGGCGAAGAATGCGAACTGACCTCCCTCTGAACGCCAAGCTTACCTGGAGTCCACTCCCATGTGTGTCCCGATGTTCAACCTGCGCGCCGAATACGAGGCCCTGCGCGACGAGATCGACGCGGCGATCCAGCGCGTCATCGATAGCGGCAGTTTTGTCCTGGGAGAAGAGGTCGAAGCCTTCGAGGCAGAATTCGCCCGCTACTGCGGAGCCCGCTATGCGGTGGGGGTGGGCTCTGGAACGGCGGCGCTCCACCTGGGATTGATGGCGTGCGGCATCGGGCCGGGCGACGAGGTAATCACCGCCCCCAACAGTGATAACCCGACCACGATGACTCTCTCACACTGTGGCGCCACCATCGTCTGGGCTGACATCGATCGGCGCACGTTTAACCTTGATCCGGCCAGGATCGAAGAGAAGATCACCGGTCGAACCAGGGCGATTCTGCCCGTGCACCTCTTCGGCCATCCGGCGGACATGGACCCGATCATGGAAATCGCCAGGCACCGTGGTCTGCTGGTGATTGAGGACGCAGCACTGGCGGTAGGCGCCGAATACAAGGGGCGCAGGGTCGGGACCATCGGCGATGTGGGCTGTATCAGTCTGGCCCCCAACAAGATATTGGGCGCCTACGGCGATGCGGGGATCATCATCACCAACCGCAAGGAGATCGCCGACCGGATCAAAGTCCTGCGCAACTATGGGCACAGCCTGGAGATGGAAGCAGGCATCGACGGCACCCTGGGGATTCGCTCCTGGGAATTGGTCGCCGAAGGATTCAACGAGCGGTTAGATACCCTGCAGGCCGCCATCCTCAGGGCAAAATTACCGACCCTGGAAGACCGAATTGCACGGCGCCGGGAGGTGGCCAACCAATACAACCAACGCCTGGCCTCCCTGGATCTGGTCACACCCTACGAGGCCCTCGAGGTCAGGCACGTCTACCGGGCCTACACTGTTGTAATCGAGAATCGCGAGCAGGTGCGGGATCACCTGGCCGCCAGAGGGATCGCCTCACGGCTCTACTATAGCCCGCCGCTCCACCTGCAACCCACATACGCCCACCTTGGCTTTCAGCCCGGCGCCTTTCCGGTGACTGAGGAGGTGGCCGCGAAGATGCTCGCCCTGCCGCTCTTCCCAGAGATCACCGACGAGCAGATCATGACCGTTGTATCGGCGTTAGAGGAGTGGGCAGCTGCAAATCCGGCTCCCTGACCCCTGGTGCCACTGCGAAACAAGTGAAGTGATGCCTGATCCGTGACAGAATTGTACGAGCACGGTGCTCCCGACCCCATGCGCGGGCAATCAATCACCGCATTACGACCCTAGTGAGGCAAAGTGGACGGGTCGGTCTGCACATAGGCCTTCAGCAGCCTGACCGTGAGTGCCAGGTCGTTTTCATGAACCGTTTCAAAGGGGCTGTGAGTGTAGCGGGTGGGGAAAGCCAGCAGAGCCGTGGGGACTCCCTGGCGGATGAACGCGGCGCCATCGCTCGCGTAGCGCTGGAAGACGGCGTGCTGGATGGGGACCGCTTCACGCTCCGCGAGGGCGATCAACCGGTTGCTGATCGCGCGGCTATAGTGGATCTCGCTATCCTGATGGACCACCACTGGCCCGTCGCCGAGCCGCACCGGGACGTCGAGCAAATCGACGGTCGGAATATCGCCCGCCAACCCGACGTCGAGCGCAATCGCCTGGTCGAACTCTCCCTCGCGCGCGACCGAATGGGCACCCTCCAGGCCCGTTTCTTCCAACACTGTTGAAGCAAAGTAGAGCTCGTAGGCGAGGGCTGCCGGATCGAGCGCATCGAGCAGCGCCGTCATAATCGCGAGCGCGGCGCGGTTGTCCATCGCCTTGCCGACGATGAAGGCATCGCCCAGCCGTTGAGTCGCCGGGTTCCAGATGACCCGGTGCCCAACGCGTACCCCCCGCGCCGCCACCTCGGCCCGGCTGCGGAGGCCGAGATCGACAAAGATATCGTTCCAGTCGGGGCGCGGCTTCTCGCGTTGAGCCTGGCTGGCAGCGTGCCCGGTGCCAGTGGCGAAGATCCCGTAGACTGGCCTGGCCGGACCAACGACGAGTGCACGCTGACCGATGGGGAACAGCCACTTGGGTGGGCGGCCCTCGCGGTCGGCATTCCAGATCGAAAGGTGTAGAAAGCCGTCGTCGGTGATCGACTTCACCATCAGGCAGATCTCGTCGGCGTGGCCACCGATGAGGAGACGCGGCCCTTTGCCGCCCACAAAGGCGAAGAGATTGCCCACGGGCGTTTGCCAGACGCGCTCTGTCCGTGACAGCCACCGATCTTGGAGAAAATCGTTGACCGGCTGCTCGTGCCCGATTGGGCCCGGTAGCTCGGTCAAGGCTTTGACGAGTTCAAACAGGGAGCTGTACTCGGATTCGGTCGCCATTGTTTTCCCTTTCTTTCGGTCCAACTGAAATGGACAGTATCGGGTTCAGGTAGCGATCACATCGACTCATTCGCCGTTCGCGCCATCGGCGGGAGATCTCTGAAGTCGTTCCAGGTTGGCAATCACCCGCGCCCCAGAGTCAAAGATATGCTGCTGCATGAGGCTTTTCGCTTTGGCGATGTCTCGCGCTTCCAGGGCAGCCAGGATAGGCATATGGTTCTCGGCAATCCGATGCAGATCCTCGTTTAGGACGTTGCCGGCTGCGACAACACGCCGGATCTGAGACTTCAGATCCTGCCAGGTGCTCAACAGGCGCTTATGCCCGGTCCGCGCCATCAGGTATTCGTGGAACTGGAGATCATAACAACTGACGTCGGGCGCGTCAGCCTCACGAGCTGCCTGGTGCATCCGGTCAACAATCGCCCGCAGTTTCCCGAGATCGGTCTCGTCCAGCCGTGGCACCAGCAGTTCGATACCGAAGCATTCCAACGCAATTCGCAGGCTGTACAGTTCTTCGACGTCCTGCCGCGAGAACGTGGTGACAAAGGTGCCTTTGTAGGGTACCCGTTCGACAAGCCCTTCTTCTTCCAGAATGAGCAGCGCTTCGCGGACTGGCTGCCGGCTGATCCCCATCTGGATCGCGATCTCATTCTCTTTGAGAGGTTGTTGCGGTTTAAGGACCCCGGTCACGATGGCCTGCCGAATCAGCTCCAATGCCTGTTGCGCCAGTGGCGCTTGCGGAAGTATCGAGAAGATCGTGATGTCTGATTGGGGATTGATTGATCGAGGCATAGACCTTTCCCGCCTTGCGGCTCCCGAGATCCGGCCTCTGTGCAGGTCTGGCATTGGCCGTCCCAGATTGCTCCATCTTCTTTGCGCCTCCCGATACAGCCGGGTTGACCGTGAAGAGGGATTGACTTTTGCACGAAGAGCGAGTATGTTGTATAGTGTCAACAGTTGGCACCTTAGTCAGTATACTTCTCGTCAATCGATCTTGTCAACCGTCTCCTACCACATGCCTGCCCCATCATTGTTGCCAGCCGCATGAGAGTTGATCGTGGGCAGCATTGCCCGCTCAATCGCACCATCTGCAGCCTGTGGCGGAGTCATCTGTCAACAGCGGACCAGGTGCGATTCATGGCGGGATGTGGCCTCGAACGCCGGCGCGGCCGGGATGGTCCTTACGGTTGCGGCGAGCGGCAAATAGCGTTCCCGTAGACGTCGCCTGAGAAGGAGGAGAAAATCACGATGTCCTGGAAAAAAGGAGTGCTACCCTACGTTGCGGTTGTTGTCGCCATCCTCACGCTCCTGACCGCATGTGGCGGGTCCGCGCCGGCAACCGAAGCACCGCCGGCCGCCCCAACTGCAGCCGCGCCGACTGCCGCTGCAGAGCAACCGGCACCGACCCAACCGCCGGCAGCAACAACAGCACCAGCGCCGACTCAACCGGCCGCGACCGAGAGCAAAGGGGGGGATCTGATCGTTGCGACCCGAGCTTCAGCCGAACCTGCCTCGCTCGACGGCCAGATCGATCCCTACCAGTCCACCTGGTTGTACGATTCCCTCGTCGCGGACCCGTTGATCGTTCTGGACAGCGACGGCCAATACAAGCCGGACCTGGCCACGAGCTGGGAGAGCAGTCCGGATGGGAAGAGTTGGACCTTCAAGCTGCGCCAGGGGGTCAAGTTCCAAGATGGCACCCCCTTCAATGCTGAGGCCGTCAAGTACAACTTTGATCGAGTCATCGATCCCGCAACTGCTTCGGCTCAGATGGCGAGCGATGTAGGGCCGATCAAGTCCGTCGAAGCGGTCGATGAATACACCGTTCAAGTGAACTACGACGAACCGTGGGTCACCTTGTTGGACGCTGTCCGCCGTATGCCGATTTGGTCGCCCACAGCTGCTCAAAACTATGGGCTGGCTGAGTTCGACAAGCATCTGGTTGGTGCCGGTCCCTTCACACTGGTCGAATGGGTCCCCAACGATCATATCACCTTCAAGAAGTGGCCTGAGTACGGCGGTTGGAATTCGGTCCAGGCCCACGAGGGCCCCGTCTTCCTGGAGAGTGTGACGATCAAATTCATCGGTGAAGAAGCGGTGTTGGGGAGTGTCGTCCAGACCGGCGACGCGGACGTTGTCCAGGAACTGCCGGCCTCGTACATCCCCGATTACAAGGACAAGCCCGGTTTCGTGTTCATCGTAGGGTACCAGGCGGGAACCGGCCTCGAGATGGTCATGAACACGCGGCAGCCACCTCTGGACCAGCTCAAGGTTCGCCAGGCGCTGCTCTACGCCGCCGATCAAGCGGCGATCAACGACCTGCTGTATGATGGGACCTACCTGGTCTCCGATGGCCCGCTGAACACGGTTCATCCCTGCTACTGGGAGGGGGCGAAGGACATGTACCCCCCCGACGTCGAGAAGGCCAAAGCGCTGCTTGACGAAGTGGGATGGAAAGATGAGGACGGCGACGGTATCCGCGAGGCGCATGGTGTACCCGGCGTGGCCGATGGGACACCGCTCAAGATTCGTTTCACCGTCTTGCATCACCAGGAAATCGGCGAGGCTCTGCAGTCCCAGTACCGGCCAACCGGCATCGATCTGGCGATCGAGGTTATCCCTGGCCCGGTCCAGCTTGAGCGTGTGCAGAAGCACGATTTCGATCTGATCTATGAACGCCAGCGCTCGCCGGACCCCGCTATTCTGGACCAGATCTGGAACTCGAAGTGGGATCAGCCCGGTGGCTGGGCCTGGACGGGTTTCAAGGACGCCAAACTGGATGAGACTGTGAGCCAACTCAGGACGGTCGGGGACTTTGAGAAGCGGTGCCAGTTGGCGAAGGATGCCCAGAAGATCATCATGGAAAACGCCTCGATGTTGCCCACCTTGAGTCAACCTGTCTTCTACGCCTTGAATGCAGATGTGAAGGATTTCAAGCTGGGAGCTGAGGGCAACTGGTTCTTCGTCAACGATACCTCCATCGAGAATTGACACTCCCACGGTTAGAAAGATACTGTTGGCGAAATCGCTTCCAGGGCGGACGAAGGGCTCGTAGTGCGCGCTTTAGCGCGCTGAAGCGCGCACTACAAACGGGCACCCGCGACTTGAACAAATCGCCAACAGGATCTTAGAAACCGTGGGATTCTCGCTTCTCCCCGACGGGGGACACCCTTACCGGGCGTGCCCGGTGGGGCATCCCGTCGCGTCCACGTGGACGCTTGGGCAGCCCCCTCAGGGGCTCTCGCCTGGGGACACCCCGCAGGGTGAACCGGGCGTGCCTTGCCTGCAAGGTCTTCCCGCCCGTCCACGAGCGATTACCGTCCCGGCTGTCCGACGGGACGTGAGAGAGCACGCGAGCCAGCTTGGTTTTCGCAAGGCTCAGAACTCTATCGGTTTCCCCCGGCGGGGGGCGCCCAGGCCGAGAGCCCGCGCGTGGGGGCGCCCCTCACCCCCTGCGGGGGGAGCCCTACCCCGCGGGGTACGCCCAAGCGAGAAGGTCTCACCGGGGACCGCCCCTCAGGGCGAAGCGTCCCCCTCGACGCCAGGGGGTACCCCTCAGGGCAGGGCGTACGCGGCGGGAGACTCGCCGCCGCCACCGCCGACCGAGACGATTGTCCCCGACGGGGGATGCCCTGACCGTGAGGTGGACGCTTGGGGGCGCCCCGCCGGGCGGCAAGGTGCTCGCAGAAGCAGGATAGGACCCAAGGGCGACATCCCCTGCGGGGGATACCCTTACTGGATCGTTGACGTAAGGGGATACCCCGTAGGGTAGAATCAAGGGTTTCGACGTTGCTTTTCGCGCTGCGCTCGATTCTGCCCGGCGGGGCTCCCCCACCGGGGACCCCCCTACCGGGCGTTCTCGCTTGGGGTGCCCTGTGGGGCATCCCGTAGCGTCGAGGTGGACGCTTGGACAGCCCCCTCACCCCCTGTGGGGGGAGCCCAAGCGAGGTGTACTCGCCTGGGGGTACCCCGCGGGGTAAGGGGTACCCCTCAGGGCAGGGGCTCCCAGGGCTGGAAGCCCTGGGCTTTCTCTCGCGAGGTTCTGTAATCGAACAGTTAGACAGTCAGCCGGCGGGGGACGCCCATGCTCGCCTCCCCCCGCCGGCGCTGGCCACCGCTAAGAACCGTGCGATGTTATCCTATATTGGCCATCGTCTGCTGCAACTGATTCCCGTCCTGCTGCTGATCTCGCTGATCGTCTTTGGGATCATGCATGCGCTCCCCGGCGACCCGGCCCAATTAATGCTGGCCGGCGCCGAGGGCGGTGCCGTCACCCCCCAGCGCATCAACGAGTTGCGCCAACAGATAGGGCTCAATGATCCCCTGCCCATCCAATATATGCGCTTCCTCGGCGGGGCGCTCCAGGGCGATCTGGGCAATTCGATTCGCTTTCGTTCCCCCGTGACCGATCTGTTACTCGCCCGGTTTGCCTCGACGATGTATCTCAGCCTGCTCGGCCTCTGCTTCGCCGTAGGCATCGGGCTCTCGCTCGGCACCCTGGCCGCGCTCAAGCAGAACAGCTGGATTGATACCTTCAGCATGGTGCTCTCCTATCTTGGTGTCTCCATGCCCGTCTACTGGTTAGGCTTGCTCTTGATCCTCTTCTTCTCATTTCGGCTGCGCTGGTTTCCGCCGGCGGGTGGAAGCGGCCTCAAAGCGCTGATATTGCCTGCTTTCACCCTGGGTTTCGTCTCGGCCGGTGTTATCAGTCGCCTGACCCGCTCCAGTCTGATCGAAGTGTTGAATGAGGACTATATCCGCACGGCCCGGGCCAAGGGCTTGACTGAACGGGCGCTCATCATCCGTCATGCTTTCAAAAATGCGCTAATTCCAGTTGTCACCATGTTGGGGCTCCAGTTCGGCGGCATGTTGGCAGGCGCCGTGGTCACCGAGACAGTCTTCAGTCGGCCAGGCCTGGGGCGGCTGATCGTGAGCGCCATTTTGTGGAAAGATTATCCCCTGGTACAGGGCGCTGTTCTTTTTCTGGCGGTCATCTACCTCTCTGTGAACCTTTTGGTCGATGTTTCCTACGCCTGGCTGGATCCGCGGATTCACTATCGATAAAACGCGATGATTCACAGAAATGTAAGGGTACTCTCGATGGAGAAGGATGTTGAGCACCCGGCGATCCCGCCCCCGGACCTCCTGCAGCCCAGCGCCAGTTGGAGCGTCTCTCTGCGGAGGTTCGTCCCGCGCCGGATTGAGCACACCGTCCGGAGGTTCGTCAAGAACAAGGGGGCGATCCTGGGACTGCTGGTCCTGCTTGGGTGGATTTTGGTCGCGGTATTCGCTGCAGAGATTGTCCCCTACGATCCGCTGCTCACCCAGAGCGCCGCGCGCCAACCGCCTTCGCTGGTGCATTGGTTCGGCACGGATAAGCTCGGGCGCGATGTACTGAGCCGCGTTCTCTTTGGGTCGCGCATCTCACTCATGCTCGGGATCATCAGCGTAATCATCGGCTCGATCAGCGGTACACTGTTGGGATTATTGGCGGGCTACTACGGCGGCCATGTGGACACGCTCATCATGCGGATAATGGATGCCTTGCTCGCGTTTCCGGGCATCCTGTTGGCCCTGGTGGTGATCGCCTCGCTGGGTCCAAGTATTCAGAATGTGATGCTGGCAGTCGGCATCGCGACGATCCCGCAATACGCCCGGTTGGTCCGGGGCAGTGTCCTGGCGATCAAGGAGTTCCCTTACATCGAGGCGTCGCACGTCATCGGCTGCTCGTCCATGCGCATCATCTTCCGCCATATCCTGCCCAACGCGAGCGCGCCGTTGATCATCCTGTCGACGCTTCAGGTCGGAGCCGCGATCCTGGCCGGATCCGGCTTGAGTTTCCTCGGCCTTGGCGCCCAACCGCCTACTCCCGAGTGGGGGCTCATGTCGGCAGAGGGCCGCGAGTTGCTGGGCAAGGCCTGGTGGATCTCGACGTTCCCCGGCCTGGCCATTTTGAGTGTTGTGATCGCGGCGAATCTGTTGGGCGATGGCCTCCGCGCAGCCCTTGATCCACGGATGCGGATTGAGTAGCGCTTGACGCGCCGATGGCGGGCTGATCGCATCCGGCGCGCCGCGCCCTTGCGTCGCCGAACTGCAACGATGTTTCCAGCGCTCCGCCGTCGTAGTTTTCGCTTTCTCTGGCTCGGGAATCTGGCCCCACAGCTCTCAAATTGGATCCAGAGCGCGGCGCTGGGCTGGCTGACCCTATCCGTCACGGGACAACCATTCTACCTGGGGTTGGTCGCTTTCACGCGCGGGCTGCCGGCGATTCTCTTCGCGGTTGGCTCAGGGGTTCTGGTTGATCGCTTCAATCGCCGGCAGATTCTCTTGATCAACCAGGTAGTGGGCTTCTTGGTTGCGGCGACGATGGCTTTTGCCGTGATCACAGGCCGGGCCGGTGTCGCTGTTCTATTGCTCTTTGCCTTCTTGATGGGAACAATCAGTGCGGTCCAGTTTCCGTTGCAGCAAACCTTGCTATCCGATCTGAGCCGTGAGGAGGACCTGGTCAACGCCGTCGCTCTCAATGCAATCGGCAATCACGGCTCGCGCATCGCCGGCCCATCGATCGCCGGCCTGCTCATCCAACACGTCCACTTTGCCGCCGCTTTTGCCGTCCAGGCGGTGGCCTACCTGTGGGGATTCCTGTGCTTCGGGCGCATCGAGACACTGCCACGACACAGCGGAACACCTGACGAGACCAGTGTCTGGCGAAGCATGCGGCTGGGCTGGACCTACGTCCGCGCGACGCCCGAGGTGGCCGCCGTGATCGGTCTCGCTGCCACCTTTTTCCTTGTGGGGATGTCCTTCAGCGACCTGATGCCCTATTTTGCGCGCGAGCGGCTTCACGCGGATGCCGCCCAGTTTGGACAACTGCTCGCCGCAGTCGGATGGGGCGCTTTCGTCGCCTCCATTCTGCTCGGACTGACTCGCACTGTCGAGCGCAAGGGACCGGTGATGCTGGTTTGTTGCGCCGTGTACGGCGTGATGCTGATTTTTCTTGGCCTCGCATCCGACTTCTGGAGTGCGGTGGCGGCGCTCATTCTTCTGGGTGCCAGCAGCGCGCTGTACTTCACGATGAACCAGACACTGATTCAGATGACGACACCCCCTCCTCTGCGCGGCCGGGTGTTGGGAATCTACTTCCTGGCCTCGGGCAGCCAACCGCTGGGGAGTCTGATGATGGGCGCTGTGGCGCAGAGCTTCGGCACGACGACGGTGTTCGTCCTTGCCGGACTGGTCTGCCTTGCGAGCGCCCTGGTCGTCGCCATCGCGGTGCCCGCCCTCATCCGCCCGCCCCGGGTCGCGCGCCGCTCGAGAGTGTAGCGGGGTCCACGAGGAGCAGCCAACCCAAATCATCGGTGGCCGATCACGACTCGCTCGGCACCATACCGACCCGGTCATGGGAAACACACTCCCGGGCCTCTCGTGTCGAGAAGCCCATCGCGAAGGGACAGAACATATGCCAGGAAACAACGGGCAGCAGAAATTTGTAGGGATTCAGATCAGCCCCATCAGCTTCATCGACGAGGGGGTCGATCAGGTTCTCGATACCCTCCAAGAGCGCGTCGGCGTGAACGTGCTGCTGATCGGCACGATCTCCTGGCTCGGACTCAAAGTCGGCCGGCGCATCTCGGCGGAGTTGGAGGGTTGGCCGGATCATGGGGTGCCCGAACCCTACTCCATGAAGGGCGGTTCCTACCTGAAACACCGCCCCGACTATTACGGCAACACCTTCATCCGGAATTTTCGGGCGACCGACCCGGAGATGGAAGGCAAAGACATCTTAGAAATGGTCATCCCGGCAGCGCGCCAACGGGCCATGAAGATCATCCCCGAGATGATGGAGCCGCTGTTTAAGTATGCGGGCCACGGGTCAGCCAATACCGTGATGATCCCGAACCTGCCGCAATGCTTGGAAGTGGATGTCTACGGCCGCTATGGCTCGGAGCCCTGCACCAACAACCCGGATTACCGGCGGTGGTGGCATTCCATCATGGAAGATCATAGCCGCAACTATGACATCGACGGAATTATGTGGTGTAACGAGCGCCGTAGTCCGCTCGACAAAATGATTTCCGGCACAGCCCCTGCCTGTTTCTGCCCGGCGTGCCGTCGCGAGGCCATTGAGCGGGGCATTGACGTGGAACGCGTTCGTCTCGCCTTCCTCGACGTCTGGGACTATTTCCAGAAGGTTCGCGCGGGCGAAGAGTTCGTCGATGGTGCCTTGATTGAGTTCCTGCGGGTCCTCTTCCGTAATCCCGAGATCCTGATTTGGGAGCGCTTCTGGGTGGAGCGCAACAAAGACCTGGATCGGGAGCTCTACGGCATCGTCAAGTGGTCCAATCCGTCCCTCTCGTTCGGCTTGAATGTCTGGAACCGCAACCACTTCAACCTCTTCCGCAAAGCCCAGTGGCCTTGGGAGGAGCAGACACGCTACGCCGACTGGGTGAAGCCCATCGTCTACCAGCACCAGTCGGGTCTGATTTATGTCAAGGAGATGACGGATTTCCATAAAACGATCCTGCGGGACTTCACCCCCCAGGAGATGACGCCGATCATGTACAAGGTTCTTGGCCTCCACGAAGCACCCTGGAACGAAGTGGTCCAGAAGGGGATGGACCCCGACACCTATGTGTACGGGCAGTGCCGCGACACGGTGCGCGCGGTCGACGGCAAGGTCCCCGTGATTATGGGCATTGGTGTCGATGCGCCTCGAACCCGTGCGGATCAGGCGGTTTGCACCCCCGACATCGTCTATCGCAGTGTGCTCGCCACCTACCGCGCCGGTGGGGAGGGTGTCATCTTCTCGCCCAATTATGCTGGCATGAACCTCTCCAATCTCGACGGCGCCGCGCGTGCGCTGGAGGAGTTGAGGCTGAAATGAGCGTCGCCATCTACCTCGCCGACCCCCACATCCGAGCCGAGCAGATCGAGGCCATCCGCACCCATTTGCCGGCCGGTTGGACGCTGGCGGAGAGGCCGGAGGGCGCCACGGCGATCCTCACCGAGAAGGTGGACATCTCCGCGGGGATGCTCGCGGCGGCGGGCGCATCGCTGCGCCTCGTCGCCCGGCTGGATACCGGCGCGGCTACCGTGGCGGCGGCGAACGTTCCGGTGGTCGACCTCCCCAACACCGCGCTCACGGGTGTTGCCGAGCACACCGTCTCATTGATCCTGGCGCTCAGCCGCCGCCTGCTGTGGGTTGCCCGCCAGACGGCCGACCGGCAGTGGCTTCCCGGCCGCGACCAGCCGATTCTCACCGACCAGCGCCGCTATACCTACAACTGGGTCGGCCTGGAAGATTTCGGCACCCTCTACCGCAAAACCGTCGGCATCGTCGGACTCGGCTATATTGGCCGAGCGACGGCCGCGCGCCTGCGCCCCTTCGGCGTGCGCCTGCTCTACACCCGACGCCACCGTTTAGCGCCGGATGAGGAGGCCTGCCTGGGTGTGCAGTGGCACGAATTGGATGACCTCCTGCGTGAGAGCGACTTCGTAAGCCTCCACCACCGCTTCCAGGAGGGGCCGGAGGGCAATGACAAACAGTTCGGCGCCCGTGAGTTTGGGCTCATGAAGCCAACGGCCTACTTCATCAACACGGCGCGCGGCCGGATGGTGGACGAGGAGGCCCTGGTCGAGGTGCTGCGCTCCGGCCGCATTGCCGGCGCCGGGCTCGACGTCTTCCGCTTCGAGCCCCTCCCGGCGGACCACCCGCTGCTCTCTCTGGCCGGCGACAAGGTGATTCTCACCGCCCACGTCGCGGGCGCACCGGCGACCGAAGCCTGGCAGACCATCGCCCAAGAACTTTTCGAGCGGGTGCAGGCGATGCTGTAGCGCCCGCCGCGTTGATCAGACCAACCTGAGAACTGGAAGGAGATTCAGATGCCTGAGCCACCAGCCTGGCGATACCAGAAACTCATCAAGCCGCTCGTCGATCTGCCCACCGGGCATACCATTTTCACGGGGCGCGTTCTCACTTGCATGGGCGACGAGGTCATCGAGGATGGCTTCGTCGAGATCGAGGGCGACAAGATCAAGGCTGTCGGCCGCGGAGGGGATTTGGGTGAGCGCGGGGCGCCGGTGATCGAGACCGGCGGGACGATTCTGCCCGGCCTGTTCAACAATCACGCCCACCTGGCATGGGACGGTATCCACGACCTGGCGCGCCAGTCCATGGACGACTCGCCCGAAATCAGCGCCTATAAGTCGGCCAGCAACATGCTCATCAACCTCAAAGCTGGCATTACGACCGTGCGTGATCTTGGCATGAACAAAGCCAATATCGCCGCTAAACAGGCCGTGGAGCAAGGAATCTTCCCCGGCCCGCGGTTGCTCATCACCGGCGAGGCCATCATCCAGACTGGCGGGCATACCTACTGGTGCTGCCGTGAGGCGAGCGGACCCGACGAGATGCGCCGCGCCGTGCGCGAGCAGGTGCGGGCGGGCGCCGACCTGATCAAAATCATGGCCTGCCACGATACCCTCGAATTTACCGACGCCGAGCTGGAAGCGGTCATCGACGAGGCACACCGCAACGGCCTGCCGATCACAGCCCACGCAACGTTCAACGCAGCGATCCACCGTGTGGCCGCGTTTGGGGTGGACTGCATCGAGCATGGCGGCAGCATGACCGATGAGACGATCCAGCTTCTCCTCGACAAGAAGATCCCGATCGTCACGACCTTCGCACCGATCGTAATGCAGAGCCAACCCGAAGTCGCCCGCAAATTCAACATTCCGGAATGGAAAATCGCCGAGCGCCAACGGGCCGTGAACGACCCCAGGCGCTACGCCGGGCTGGTCAACGCGGCCAAAGCCGGCGTGCCGGTCGCCTTTGGAACCGATGCCGGCAGCCCGGCCGTGGGCCACGAAGTGGTGGCCCCAGAAATGAAATTCATGGTTAAGCTGGGTGTCGTGGCGGACAACTATGCCGCTCTCCGGAGCGCGACGACTGTTTCCGCTCAGATCATCAATAAGGTGGGGGACAAACTCGGGACTCTGTCGGCCGGGAAACTGGCTGACGTGGTCGTGGTCGACGGCGATCCGCTGGAAGACCTGGACGCCCTCAATCGTGTCACGATGACCTACCTGGCCGGCAAGCGGATGGTATAGAGAGAGTGAGAGTGGGCGGGCGGCTTCGCCACACATCCGCCCCACAGAGCACATGAAAGGACAGAGAATGGAGGCAGCTTCCCCTCTCCGTATTCTGCAAGTTGGGCTGGGGAATCGGGGCCGCATGTGGGCGACGATCATCGACCGTCGGCCCGACACCGTGTGGAGCGGCGTGGTCGACGTAAACCCACAGACATTGGCGGCCTTCAGCGACCAACACCCTAAAATTCCCACCTTCTCCAGCCTTGAGACGGCACTCGAGCAGGCCGCGAGCGATGCCGTGCTGCTGGTCACTCCCCCCGATGGGCACCTCGCGCAGGCCCAGCGGGTCTTCGCGGCGGGCATGCCGCTCCTGGCGGAGAAGCCTCTGACCCTGGACATGCACGAGGCCATCAAAATCGTGGCTCTGGCCGAGGCTCTGGGTCTACCCCTGATGGTCGGACTCAATTTTCGCTACCTGCCTGTCAGCCGGAAGCTCCGCGAGTTGGTCCTGGCCGAGGCCTTTGGGGCGCCGGGGTTCGGCCACTTTGCCTACCTGCGCAACCGCGATGGTCGCCTGCCGCGCCTGAACAAGTATCCCCTCACGATGCGGCACCCGATGATGCTGGAGCAGAGTATCCACCACCTGGACCTCATCCGCTACTGCTACGGGCGCGAGGTCGAGCGCGTGCTCTGTCGCACCTGGAATCCATCCTGGAGCATGTATGCCCACGCCAGCAATGTGAGCTGCCTCCTGACGCTCGAGGGTGGCCTGGAGGTCAACTACATCGGCACCTGGACGGCTGGATGGGACACGTTGCAGTTCCAGTGGCGCACCGACTGTGCTGAAGGTGTGATCGTACAGCGCCAGCTATTCGAGGATCTGGCGGTGGCCCGCATCACCGACGAGACGTTGACGGCGGTCAAGCTCCCCCGCTTCCAGCCATTCTCTGACGACACCGACGCGCTGCTCGGGTCATTCGTGTCCCACCTTCGCGCGGGAACAGAGCTGGAATGCAGTGGCACCGACCATCTGCACACGCTGGCTATTTGCTTTGCTGCCATCGAAAGCAACGAGACCGGCCGCGCCGTCGAAATGGCCGACTTCTACCGCCGCCACAACGTGCCGATCTCCGTTTGATGGTCGTTTCGACCGGTGGCCAACCGCCTGGCGAGCAGCGGCGCACTCATTGGAGAACGGTGGGATCACGAAGAGCCTACAGCGAGGGGCCCGTGTACCCTCAGCCTGTTCTTCCATGAGCTTCGCTGAAAAATGATACAGGAGTGGACAATGACTCTCACTGGGATATACCCCATTGTACCGACGCCATTCGAGAAGAGCGGGAAACTCGATCTCGAAGGCATCCGTCGCCTGGCTCCGTTTATGGTCGACCGAGGGGTGCAGGGCCTTGCCATTCTGGGTGTGATGGGTGAAGCTCACAAACTGACCGACGCCGAACGCGAGCAGACCATCAGCGCATTTCGAGACGCACTGCCAGACCATCTTGGCCTCGTCGTCGGGGTTCGTGCGGCCGGCACTGACCCGGCTGTGGAGGCGGCTCGGACAGCCGAACAGCGCGGCGCCGATGCCCTCCTGGTCGGACCGCCGCCGGTCCAGAACGACGATGCGATCTTCACCTATTACCAGCGCATTGCAGGAGCGGTCCAGGTGCCGCTTGTGATTCACGATTACCCCGCGTCGACCGGCATCCTCCTCTCACCTGCCTTGATCGCGAGGCTCCACCGCGAGATCGAGGGTGTGCACTTCATCAAACTTGAAGACCCGCCGACCGGGCCGAAGATCGACCGTGTGCGGGCCCTGGCCGGCGAGAACCTCGGTGTGTTTGGAGCGTTGGGTGGAATGTACGTCCTCGAAGAACTAGACCGGGGAGCAATCGGTATCATGACTGGTTTTGCCTACCCAGAGCTACTGGTCGACATCTATGAGCGCTACAGAAGCGGAGACGTCGACGGCGCAGCGACGGTCTTCTATGACATTCTACCCTTGATCAGATTTGAGTTTCAACCAGGATTGGGTGTGTCGCTCCGCAAACATATCCTGGTTCAGCGCGGGGTTTTTCGGACGGCGACCGTTCGCCATCCCGGCGCGCAGGCCGACGAGAAGACGCTCGAACATCTCAATTGGATCCTGGCCCATCTGAGACGCCGGGGATACGACGTCTAGAGCGCCGGTCAAGGCGTCAGACTTCCGAAGTCTGGTAGGGACCGTGCTGGCCCAACGCGCGCTCCGACGACGGTGATCGAGGTGGGCACCTGCCGCCAACAAGACTTCGGAAGTCTTTTCCCTCCCCCCGCGGGATGACTTGACCGATGTTCTAGGCAGTTGCCAGGGATGAAGTTTTCGGAGCGTGATGGACACGCTTCGCGATATGGGCGATCAGAGGAGGAAGATCATGGATTTAGGAATACGTGGTCGAATCGCGTTGGTCGGGGCATCGGGCCGGGGGCTCGGGTTGGCCACAGCCCAACGTCTTGCAGGGGAGGGCTGCGATCTTGCGATCTGCGACAAAGACGAGCAGGTGCTGGACGCAGCCTTACGGGCCGTGAAAACCGCCGGGGAGGGGATTCGAGTCTTCGCCTATCCCGTGGACCTCACCAAGGCTGATGAAATCGAGAATCTCGTCGCCTCCGTCAAACGCGACTTGGGACCGGTTAGCATCCTGGTGACGAATTCCGGCGGGCCGCCGCCCGGCCCGTTCGACGTCGCCACCGATGAGAAATGGCTGTTTGCCTATCACCTCACCTTCCTCAGTGCCGTGCGCCTGATCCGGGCCGTCTTGCCCGACATGAAGAGTCAACGCTGGGGGCGGATCATCAATTTTACTTCCCGTTCCCTCAAAGAGCCGATCCCGAATCTCATCATCTCCAATTCGGTTCGTCTGGCGGTTGGCGGCATGGCAAAGACCTTGGCGGGTGAGGTGGCCCAATACGGTATCACGGTCAATAACGTGTGCCCAGGACCAACGTCGACCGACCGCGCGATCGAGTTGGCGGCGGCGCGCGCTACTCAGAAGGGGATCACTCTCGAGGAGGAGCAGGCGCAGACAATCAAGGCCATACCAATTGGCCGGCTTGCACGGCCGGAAGAGCAGGCGGCTGCGGCGGCCTTTCTTGCATCAGAGCTCGCTGGCTACATCACGGGAATCTCGCTGTTGGTGGATGGCGGGGCGGTCAAGGCACTGTAGTCCTCAATACGGAGAAGAGCGTCCGGTAGCAGGGAGGAGCCTCGTCTCGGCGACGCTCTTGCCTGGGTTGTGAGGGGAGCTCCGAATGCTGGACCTGGTAATCAAGGGTGGGACAGTCGTCACAGCCGGCAGCCTGGGTGTGTGCGACATCGGCGTCCAGGGCGGCCAGATCGTGCAGATCGGCGGCGAGATGCATGGCCGGCGCGAGTTGGATGCGCGTCAGAAGTACGTGTTCCCGGGCGGCGTCGACGTCCATGTGCATCTCTCCCCACCGTCCGCACCGACACCCGGGGTCGAGCAGTGGGTCGACGACTTTTACAGCGGCTCGCTGGCAGCGATCGCCGGAGGTGTGACGACAATTGGGAACATGACGTTCCAGTGGGCGGGTGAGACGCCGCGCGATGCCCTGGCGCGCGACATGGCGGCCGCCGGGCAGAACGCCGCTGTCGATTACATCCTCCATCCCGTGCTCAACATTCCTACACCTCCAGCCCTCGCGCAAATTCCTGAACTGGCCGCTGAGGGGCACACCAGCTTCAAAATCTTCCTGGTGACCCCCACCTTCGACGCGCACGTGGCCGATTACCTGCGCGCCATGCAGCTCGCTGCCAGCAATGGCGTGTTGACGATGCTCCACTGCGAGGATGGTGCGCTGATTGGGTGCCTCTGCCGAGAACTGCTTTCTCAGGGACGGCGAGCGCTCAGCTATTACCCCGACAGCCGACCTGACTATACTGAGTTGGTGGCGACAGAGCGGGCGATTGGCATGGCGCGCGCGACTGGAGCGCCCATCTACGTGGTGCACCTCTCTTCCGCCGTCGCGCTCGCCAGTTCCCGGCGGGCCCGCGCGAATGGTGTGCCCGTCTATGTGGAGACGCGCCCGCTCTATCTTTACCTGACGCGTGAGCTCCTGGCTCAGCCGGACGGTGCGAAGTACACCGGCGCTCCGCCGCTGCGCGAACCTGAGGATCAGCGTCTTTTGTGGCTCGGCCTGAACAACGGCGACATCCAATGCCTCTGCACCGATCATGCACCCTGGTCGCTGCACCAGAAACTGGATCCCGCGCTCGACATCACTGCCGTCCGGGCAGGTGTCGCGGAGCTAGAAACGCTCATGCCGATGCTCTTTTCCGAGGGCGTTCGAAAGGGGAGGATCTCGCTCAGCCGCTTTGTGGAGCTGACGAGCACCAACGCCGCCAGGCTCTTCGGGATGTACCCCCAAAAGGGAACGATCGCCGTCGGCTCAGATGCCGATCTCGTGATCTGGGATGCGGAGGTCCGCCGCACGATTGATGGCGCTGCGATGCAGTCAAACGCCGGCTATTCTCCCTACGACGGGCGCGAGGTGCAGGGGTGGCCTACTCATACGATCAGCCGGGGAGAGGTCGTGCTGGAGGAAGGTGTCGTCACCGCCCGCCGCGGGCGCGGGCGGTGGGTTCGACGCGGCCCGACCATGCGGCTCTAGAGACGGAAACGCCTATCTTCGACAGCCGCTGGGTTCCCTGCCATCTGATGGTCGCACACGCCTCTCCGCGTCCCAGTTGATGGACCCCCAATGCCTTTTGGGGAATAGAACTGCACCAGCGTTCCGCCGGCCATGGGCATCGGCGCGTTAGCCGACTTCGTGCGGCTCCGGATCCAGAAGATAGTCTGCACGCGCGCCTTGTGGCGTGATATACCCCATCTCGAGATCCCTCAGGATGCGCTCGGGTTCGCGCTCCGTGACCGGGCCGAACCCGGCCCCACCCGGCATACGCATCTCGATTTCATCGCCGGGATTGAACTCGATCGGCGGGAAACGAGTGATCGATTCCCCATTCAAGCGCACGACGCCGGTCCGCCCCGGCTGGCCCCCGTTCAACCCCGGCGGTGCGCAGAACATCTTGTCCGGGCGAATGCGGGCAGTCATCGGACCGCTGGCTATGCTTCGGAAGGTCATGACCTGGCCGATGCCACCCCGGCGCCGGCCCGGCCCGGCCGAATCGGACAAGAACTCCTTCTGCAACACGAGTACGGGGGCTTGAATCTCCATGACCTCGGTGGGGGTGACGGAGCTGTTGTGGGGGAAGGCGATGGGAACCAGCCCGTCCAGGTCGCGCATCGCGCCGCGGCCGCCGTGGGGCAGGATGTGGACCGAGAAGGTGCCGTAGCCCGCCTCGGTCCCGCTGACACTGAAGGGCCAGATGGAGCCGCTGCCGGCCTGGGCGTGCTCGCCCAGGATCGGCCAGACGGCGCCAAAGAGCACCTGGTTGATGTTGTTGGTGACTTTCGCCCGCGCTCGGACGGGATGGGGGTAGGTTGTATTCAGGATGCACCCTTCCGGGGCGGTGACGTGAATCGGGCGGAAGAGCCCCTCATTGTTCGGCACGGTCGGCACCAGGGCGCATTTGAACGGGTACATGGTTCCTGAGTAGGCTACGTTATAGACGCAGTTGATGGCGCCCTTGCGGGTCTGGGGGGAGGTGCCGGTATAGTCGACGTAGATGTCGGTGCCGCGGACCGCGACGGTGGCGTGCAGGTGGACGATCTCAATGTAGCCGTCGATATCGAGTCCAAACGCGTAGACGCCGTCGGGCAGGGCGGCGATGCGCTCGCGCATCAGGGCTTCGGAGCGGGTGTGGATCTCGTCGGAGAGGGCGACCAGGTCGACCAACTGGTAATCGGCCAGGAACTCGCGCAGCCGGCGGGCGCCGACCTGGTGGGTGCCGACGATGGCGCGCAGGTCCCCCAACACCATCTCCGGGACGCGGCAATTGTTGCCGATGATCTCGAAGATGAGCTCGTCGGGCTGGCCAGCCTTATACAATTTGCAGGGTGGCAGCCGCAGACCTTCACTATAGACGTCGTACCCTTCGATATCCCCTCGGTGGCCACCCACATCGGAAACATGCGCGATGGTTCCCATGAAGGCCACCACATTGCCCTGCCAGAAGACGGGCGTAATCACGACATAGTCGGGCAGATGGCCGGCCGCCAACCAGGGATCGTTCGTGACGAGAACGTCACCTTCCTGAAGGGTGGTGACAGGGAACTTCTGAAGAAGAATCCTGGTCGTCCGCGGCAGGATGACGCAGAAGTCGGGCGGGCTGAAGCTCGACTGGCAGAGCGAAGAGCCATCTTGATCAACCAGGATACACGCAAAATCGCGGCTCTCGCCCACAATGGTCGAGAAGGAGGTCCGCACTGTGGCGTTATCGATCTCATCCATGATAGCGATCAGCCGCTGCCACTGAATCTCAAGGGTAATCGGATCAATCGCCGTTTGAGGTGAGGCCTGGGACATGGGACGGCTCCTAACGTGATCGTTGCGCTGGCGGCGCACAGCACGGGTCGCAAAAGTTAACTGATGACAGATGACTTGACAGAGGGGTCGAAGTTTGATATGTTCTATCACACTCCCGCATGATAGTCAACTGTTAACGATTAACAGTCTGCTGGCGTCCCACCCTCGGCACACGAGTGGATGTTCCACGGCCGGGGGCGCGATGCGATTTTTTTCCTATATCTCGTTGAGCGGGACCCACATCTGCCCGTCTGCGTGAGGAGCGCGACAATGAGTAAGAAGCGTTTTCGTGAGAGGGCTTCCAAAAATGCACCCGACGGCCGTATGCCGGCCTACCGCTTCGGGATTGATATCGGCGGCACCTTCACCGATTTCGTCTTGATCGACTCGCACTCGGGACGCATCTTCAGTTATAAGACACTCACGACGCCGGGGCATCCCTCCCAGGCAGTCATGGAAGGGTGGCGCGCGCTCCTCCAGGAGGTGAACGCCGCGGGGAGCGCCATCGAGACCGCCATTCACGGCACCACGCTCATCACGAATGCTCTCATCGAACGCAAGGGGGCAGTGACGGCGCTGATCACTACCAGGGGCTTCCGTGACATCCTTGAGATGGCCAAAGAGATGCGCTACGACATCTACGATCTCCTCATCACCCTCCCGGAGCCGTTGGTCCCACGCCCGCGTCGGTTGGAGGTCAGCGAGCGTTTGAGCGGACGGGGCGACATTCTGACCCCGCTTGATCCGGCCGACCTGGAGGCGTTGAAGCCCCAACTGGTGTGCGATGGGGTCGAGGCGATCGCCGTCTGTTTTCTGCACTCCTTCACGAATCCGGTGCATGAGCAGCAGACCGGGGAATGGCTCAACGAGCATCTGCCGGAGGTGAGCGTATCGCTCTCCAGCGAGGTCGCACCCGAGATTCGGGAGTACGAGCGGATGTCCACCACCGTCTGTAATGCCTACGTGCAACCCCTCACGGAGCGCTATTTGAAGCGCCTGCAGACTGACCTGCTGGAGGGTGGCTTCAAGCACCATCTCTACCTGATGCTCTCCAGCGGCGGGATCACCACGCTCGACACGGCGATGCGCTTTCCTGTCCGTCTGGTCGAGTCGGGACCGGCGGCGGGGGCCCTGGCGGCGGTCTTCTACGGAGAACTGACCGGGGAACGCGACCTCGTCTCCTTCGACATGGGAGGCACGACGGCCAAGATGTGCCTCATCAAGAGCGGGCATCCCCAGATGGCCAGTACCTTCGAGATTGCCCGCGTGCATCGCTTCAAGCGCGGCAGCGGGTTGCCGGTTCGCGTGCCAACCATCGAGTTGATCGAGATCGGCGCCGGGGGAGGGAGTATCGCACAGGTCGACGAGCTTGGGTTGCTGAAGGTCGGGCCGGACTCTGCCGGCGCCGACCCGGGCCCGGCCTGTTACGGCCTGGGAGGAACCCGGCCGACGGTGACCGATGCCGACTTGCTCCTGGGATACCTGAATCCAGACTATTTCCTGGGCGGTCGCATGAAGCTGGATCGCGAGGCGGCTGAGCGGGCCGTGCGGACGGTCATCGCCGAGCCGATGGGACTGAGTGTGACCGACGCCGCCCACGGTATCTACCAGGTGGTCAACGAGAGTATGATCTCAGCAACACGCGTCCATGTGGCCGAGCGGGGGGCCGATCCGCGTCGGTTGGAACTGATGGCCTTCGGGGGGGCAGGACCAGTGCACGCCCACCAGATCGCCCGGGCGCTCAAGATGAAGGGGTATATCTGCCCTGCCAGTGCGGGGGTCACCTCGGCCCTGGGCTTTCTCACCGCGCCAGCCGCGTTCGAATTTGCGCGCACCTTCATCTCGCGCCTGACCCCGGAAACCCTGGCCGAGTTGGACGCCGTCTACTTCGAGTTGGAAGCGGAGGGCCGGGCGACCCTGGCCGAAGCCGGCGTGCCCGAGGAAGAGATGCACTTCATCCGGCAAGCAGATTTGCGCCACGTGGGGCAGGGGCACGAGATCGTGGTGGCGCTGCCGTACGAACACCTGACAACAGTCGACCTGAATCACGAGTTGCGGCCACGTTTCTACGAGCGCTATGAGGAGATCTACGGACACGCCCACCGGCACCTGGACCTCGAGATCACGACCTGCCGGCTGACAGCGAGCGGGCCGCGGCCACGGGTGGCGCTGCAAGAGGTAGCGTCCAGCGGCGAGCCGGCTGAGGTGGCCGTCAAGGGGCAACGCCCAGCCTACTTTGCCGAGTTGGGCGGTTTCATGGAGACCCCGATCTACGACCGCTACCGCTTGATGGCTGGTATGACGTTTGAAGGACCGGCTATTGTGGAGGAGCGCGACTCGACCGCCGTGATTGGTCCCGGGGCATCCGTCACCGTCGATCGCTTCGCCAATCTCATCGTGACGCTCACTGAGCCGCAAGCAAGGGAAGCGTGATGCTACAGATCGGCATCATTGGCGCGGGGGTGGTCGCAGCCCGTCACGCCGATGCATACCGCCGCCACCCGCGGTGCGAGCTTGTCGCGATCGCCGAGCCAGACGCGCTGCGTGGTCAGGCTTTTGCCACAACCTACGGAGCCACCTGGTACCCTGATTACCGAGACATGCTTTCGAACAGTCGACTGGACGCGGCCAGCATCTGCGTGCCCCATCACCTGCACCACCCCGTCGCGCTGGCCACAGCAGAGGCCGGTCTCCACATGCTGATGGAGAAGCCGATCAGCCTGACTCTGGCGGAAGCGGACCAGATGATTGCTGCCTGCCAGCGGTGCGGGGTGCGAATCATGCTTGGCTTCGTTCATCGTTTTCGCGGTGAGTTGCTGGAGGCGGAGCGCCTGATCGTTGCGGGTGCGATCGGCCGCCCCGCGACGGCCCAGGATAGTATCTGTACCCTTGGCGGTAGCCATCCACCGGCGTGGGTCTGGGAGCAGGCACACGCGGGCGGTGGCGTCCTCATGTATGGCGGCATCCATAGTGTCGACCGCCTCCTCTGGCTCCTGCAGAGTAACGTGGTGGAAGTCTTTGCCTACCAGACCCGCTATGCCAGTCCTGGAAACGTCGAGAACGGCCTGGCAGCTGTTCTACGTTTTGGCGATGGCGTCATCGCGACCCTCTTCGAGAATTCCCCGCCGTACGGGAAGCCCGGCGGCTGGATCACTGAAATCTATGGAACCGAGGGCGCCATTCGGATCAAAACCGGCGAATGGATCGAATTGACGACCGGCGAGCAAAGTTACACCCAGAACTTTACTCGCTACGATCATTTTCGGCGCGAGATCGACGAGTTCGTGGCCTCGCTCCTGGAGGATCGCCCCCCCTCCGTCACGGCCGAGGATGGGCGCCGGGCGCTGGCAGTCGCTCGGGCCATCTATGACTCCGCGGCCAGCGGTCAGCCTCGATCAGTGGGAGAATAGTCGCATCATGAGGAACGTCCAGGTTCGTGCCAACATTGACCCGATCAGTCTCGAGATTCAGTGGCAGCGCCTGATCGCCATTATGGATGAGGTCGACAACGCCACGGTGCGGACCTCCTTCTCGACCATCGTAGGCGAGAGCCGCGATTTTGCCTGCATTCTGGTCGATCAAGATGGCTCTTCGCTCTGCCAGTCGCGCTTCAGCCCGCCGAACTTCTGCGTCGTCTTGCCGCGGACCACCAGAGTGCTGCTCGAGGCCTACCCCCTGGAGACCCTCCAGGATGGCGATGTCCTCTGCACCAATGACGCCTGGATCGGCACGGGCCATCTGCCGGACTACATCGTCGTGACGCCAGTGTTCTGGCAGGGCAAGCCGGTCGCGTTCATGGGGACGGTCGCACATGTCTCCGACGTTGGCGGGCACCGGGGCGATCTCGAAGCCTACGACGTTTTTACCGAAGGCATCCGTATGCCACCCTGCAAACTGTATAAGGCGGGTCAGCCCGACGAGCTCATCTTCGAGATCATCGGCAACAATTGCCGCGTCCCGGAGATGGTGTTGGGGGACCTGCGCGCCATCGTCGGCACCCACCAGGTCGGCGCCCGCCGGCTGCGCGAGTTCCTGGCCGACTACCAGTTGGCCGACCTGGTCGCTCTCTCCAACGAGATCCACACCCGCTCCGAAGCCCTGATGCGCGAGCGCATCGCCGCCCTGCCCGACGGCGTCTACGCGTTTGGACTCGATATCGACGGCTACATTGAGATCGTCCACCTGCACGCCACCGTCGCGGTCCGCGGCACCGACATCTACGTCGACTATACCGGCACCTCCCCCCAGACCCGCAAGGGCGCCATCAACTGCGTCTATAATACCACCTATGCCTCGACGATCTATCCCTTTAAGTGTGCCCTGGTGCCGACCGTGCCCAACAACGAGGGGCTCTTCCGCCCGATTCACGTCACCGCCCCGGAAGGGTGCATCCTGAATACAACCTACCCCCACCCGGTTCAGGCACGGGCGAAAGTCACCAACAACATCAACCAGGTACTCTTTGGCGCCGTCTGGCCGATCCTGGGCGAGCACGCCCAGGCCGGCAGCGGCTCCATCTGGCCCTTCAGTGTCAGCGGGACCGAGGCGGGCTACGGCACCTTCTCGGTCCACATCCTGCCCCACGGCGGCCGCGGCGCGATGCGCGACCTGGACGGGCTGGTTCCCATCGCCTTCCCCCACAACAGCTCCGTCACCCCCACCGAAGTCATGGAGACCCAGGCCCCGATCTTGATGCTCAAGAAAGAATTGCTGGCCGATTCGGCCGGGCCGGGTCGGCGCCGGGGTGGCGTCGGCCAGGTCATGACCTTCCGCAACATTGGCCCGGCCCCCATGACTGCCTCGATCCGCCCGGACAAGATCTTCTGCGCACCGCCGGGGTTGAACGGGGGCCAGCCGGGGCGGACCGGCGTCGTGCGCTTGAATGGGGAATCGATCACTCGTTTCCCGCCGATCGAGTTCAATCCCGGCGATGAAATCGAGATGCGTATGCCGGGTGGGGCCGGGTTCGGCCCGGTCACGGAGCGCGAACCCGAGCGCATCCTGAGGGATCTCGAGATGGGGTATATCACGCCACAAGGCGCGCGGGAGGACTATGGCCTGGATATGCCCCCCCGCTCGGATGCAGAAAGGACGTCATGTGATTGATGTTGCGATAGTCAATGGCTCCCTGCTCAACCCGTCGCCAGAGGGCCACGATCTGCGACGCCGCCAGGCCACGCTGGCGATCCACGAGGGGCGTATCCAGGCGGTACTCGACCCGGCCGAGACAGTCGATGCAGCCCAGGTGTTGGACGCCGAAGGGATGCTTGTGCTGCCCGGGGCCATCGATGTCCACTTTCATTGCCGGGCCCCAGCATTTCCAAGGCGGGGCGATTTCGCGACTGAGACTCGGGCCGCGGCGGCCGGAGGTGTGACCACAGTCTTTGAGATGCCCATTTCCAAGCCGGGTGTCTCGACTGCCCACATCTGGGAATCCAGAGCCGCGCTCGTCAGGCGGCAAGCCTTCGTCAACGTCGGGCTGTACGGGTCTCCCGGACTCTTGCTGTCTGAGGAGATCGAGGCCATGGCGGCGGCCGGCGCGATCGGCTTCAAGCTCTTTCTGACTCGGGCGCCGGAGGGGCGCGAGGACGAGTTTGACGGCTTAGTCGCCACGGACCTGGCCTCGGTTGTCGCGGCCCTGGAGTTGGTCCGCTCCACGGGCCTGCCCTGCGTGTTTCATGCAGAAGAGCAGAGCCTGGTGGATCTGTACTCTACGCGAGCCCTGACCAGTCCGGGACCGGATTTCCGGCGTCATGGCCGGTCCAGGCCGGCGATTGTAGAGGCGACGGCAGTGGCTGCACTGATCGCCATTGCCCAACAACTGGATACCCATATTCACATCGCCCACGTGAGCGCCAAGGCGACGGTCGATCTGTTGCGCTACGCCCGCGCGGTGGGCGCGCCGGTCACGGCCGAGACCTGCCCGCATTACTTGTTCTTCACCGAGGACATCCTTGAAGAGATCGGCCCCTACGGCAAGATTAATCCTCCATTGCGAGCCGCCGAAGACCGAGATGCCTTGTGGGGCGCCCTCCTGGAGGGTATCCTGGCGGTGATTGCTTCGGACCATTCGCCCTTCACGGCGGAAGAGAAAGAGGCAACCTGGGGACACATCCTGGATGCGCCCCCGGGTCACCCCGGCGTGGAAGGTTTGGTGCCACTGGTCTTGACAGAGGCGTTGCGCGGCCGGTTCAGTCTCGAGCGTGCGGTACAGTTTATCAGCACCGGGCCGGCCCAATTGTTCAACTTGTACCCGCGGAAGGGAACGCTTCAGCCGGGGGCCGATGCCGATATCACAATCTATGACCCCAGACCGGCCAGGCAAATCAAGCGCGCCGAGTGGTTGAGCCGGGCGGCCGCTTGCAATCGACTCTACGATGGGATGACCATCCAGGGCGAGGTATATGCCACATTGCTGGGCGGCAAGCTCATCTATCATGGCGGGCGCGTGCTGGGTAGACCGGGTGACGGCAAGATCGTGCGCCCACTGAGTTGGGCCCCGTGATGGCGGCCCGGCCTTTCTTTCCGCCGACAGTCGGCCCCAGAAGATCTTTGAACCCATTCACCCCTGTGTGATGAAACCGGACTACCTGGTCTTCGAAGACCTATCCGGTTCTCTTGGCCCTATAACCCTTTCGCCTCCCTGGAATTCCAGTCCCATGGCATGGGTACTGGGAAGCAGGCGTTGTCTGCGACCGATGGCGTCTGGACCTGGGGCGGCGCAGGGGGTGATGAGCTGTCCGCACCTGGAAGGAGGTTCCTGCGATGAAAGCGATACGTATCGGTTCCATAGAGGCTTTTCCGGGCCGAAAAACCTATGGCGAGTTGCCAGTGTCCGTGATGGCGTCTGGACACACCATCCGGCTGCCCATCCACGTGGTCCGGGGAAGCACGGACGGCCCCTGTGTTGGCGTTGTGGCGGTTCAACACGGTCACGAGTTCAGCGTGTTGAACATTCAGCGGCGCCTCCTCCAGGCCCTTGACCCGGCGGCGTTGCGGGGGACCGTCATCTGCGTGCCGATCATCAACCCGATTGCGTTTGAATGGGCCTCTCGCGGTGGCTGGTCGGATGGGCTGTGGGGACCCCATGGTGACATCGGTCGGCTCTGGCCCGGCGATCCCGATGGCTGGTTGGCGGAACGAATCGCCTATGCCTTTGCGACCCAGGTGCTCCCTCATATGGATGCCCTATTCGATTTCCATGGCGATGCGCCGCACACCCGCTTCACCGATCACTATATCGGGTACAGCGAAGCAGATGGCGAGCTGGGCGAGCGCACCGCGACCTTGGGGCGTATTTTTGGCATGCAGATCGTTATCCGGCGGCCCCAGGGTGGGACGAATACACTGACCGGTTACGCGATGTTACAAGGGGTCCCGGCTTTCGGTGTCGAACTCGGAGATTTCTACGGTCTCGACGTAGAGCGCGACGCGCACGGACGAGGAGCGCGGAAACCCCTGACCGACGTTGGCGTGCGCGGGATCACGAATGTCTTGCGGTCACTCGACATGCTCGATGGTGATCCGGAGTTGCCTGATCACCAGGTTGAGGTATCGGGATTTGTGGGCATCGCCCCTTCTGTGGGCGGCATTATGGCACCGGAAGTGACCCGCCAGGATATCGGACGCGTCTTTCCTAAGGGATACGTCTTCGGCCGGGTTCTCAGCGCCTATACCTTTGAGGAACTTGGCGTCCTGCGAGCGCCACTGGACCAGAACCTTCTGGTGGCCGTTCGGGATGCGCAACCATTCACCCACATGCAGCCGGGCGGCGGCGACCTGGGCTTCTCGGTAGTCGACTGGTCCACGGCCCGCTGGCTGCGTGGCGGACGATAAGCACCAGTGGAACGGGGGAACCGAATGGGAACGATCGCTGACATTGCGGAGCGCGACATGCGCTTCCGGCGGATCCGCGAGGAGATGGCTCGGGAGGGCCTGGAGGCTCTCATCGTGGCAGGCAAGGGCCACTGGTGGACCGGGCGCGGGTACATCCGCTACTTAACCGATTTCCACCTGTGGGGCCATGACGGGTTGATCCTTCTCCCCCTCAGCGGCGAGCCGGTCATGACACTTACAAGTTATGCTGTGGCTGAGAGAATCGCCAATCGGGGGTGGATCAGCGACGTACGTGGCGATGTCTACCTGGCGCCAAAGCTGATCGCGGCGATGAAGGAAAAGGGGTTCACGAAGGGCAAAGTCGGCATCGCCGGGCTCCGGTGGGTCATGCCCGCCGGGGCGTACCTGGCGCTCACGGAGGCCCTGCCGAATGTCAACTTCGTGAGCGCAGACAACGTGATTGATCGTGTGCGCCGGGTGAAGAGCCCTCTGGAGATCCGGCAGATTCGCGAGCTATGGACCCTGTCTAAGGCAGCCATGGAACGTTTCGTCGAAGTTGTGGTCCCGGGCAAGAGCCAGCGTGAATTGGCGGCCGAGGCGTCGAAGGTGGTACTGGCCGGCGGGGGTCGTGATATTCTGGTTTTCATTAGTGAGGGGGCGATGCCATCGAACCCGCCCCAAGATGTGCCGGTGCGCTGCGATGACATCCTCAGTTACCACATGGAGATTTGCGGCGAGAGTGGCCATTGGTCAGAGATTACGGTCACGTGCGCCTACCGTGAACCAACCGAGCTTGAACTGAAGCTGATGGACAGCGAACTGAGGGCCTACGAGGAAATCCGCAAGATGGCGAAGCCTGGCGCCCGACTCAGTGATATGGCCAATACGTTCGAGCGCGCGCTGATCGAGGATGGTTGGACCCTGGGCGAGCCAACAGAACACTTTGATTTCCACGGACAGGGGATGGACACAATCGAGTATCCCTGGTATGCGGCCGACAAGAACTGGGGCAACTCTCAAGACACAGAACTGGAAGCAGGGATGGTCTTCTCTTACCATCCTCGCCGGAACGTTTTCCCGGCGGTCGGCCGGGGAACAGGCATTAACGAGGATATTCTGATCACCGAACACGGTGTGGAGCGCTTAAGCGGTGATTGGGATTTGCGCTGGCGGGGAATAGAGTAGAACGCGGGACCGGGAAGCAGCCCGCGCGCGGGCTGCTTCCCGGTCCCTGAGAGGCCTTAGAGCGCCCGAACCTCAACCCACCGCCGCTCGTCCCATGACTGCCGGATGGCTTCCATCACCGCCTGGCAGCGCAAGCCATCGTAGAATGTTGCTCCGCGTTCCGGTTGCGTGCCCGTGCGGATACAGTCAGTCACGTATCGCGCCAGGCCGACGAACGATGTAGACCACACACTGCTCGCAACCCCCGGCAACAGGGAATACGGATTCGGCTCCGTCCATTCGGTCGCGCCGCTCTCCCCGGCGCGGCGGCCCCACAGACGGTTGTCGGCGTCGAGAATCAAACTCCCTGATTCCCCGTGAATCTCAGTCCGTGTTCCTGAAGGTTGGTGCGCGACACTGCTGATGAAGGCTGAAGCCAACGCACCGCTCTCGAACTCCAGCATGAAAGCACACTGATCGTCGCTGGTCACTGCACGGAACTCATCCGAGTCCGCGACCTTACGGCGCTCCACGAAGGTATGGAGCTCGCCGGATGCACTGCGGATCTCGCCCAACCACCATCGCAGCAGGTCGATCCTGTGCGAGCCGGTGGCCCCAAGCGAACCGCCCCCTTTCTCGGCTTGCGACCACCAACTCCACGTCGTTGCACGGGGATCGACACGGTGGCTCGTGGCAATGTGAATCGAGGCGTGGTAGATCCGGCCGACATAGCCCTCCGCGATGAGTTGCTGGAGCTTCATGCTGGTCGGATCGAACCGCAGCTCATGATCGATGAAGTGGATAACACCGGCGGCCTGGGCGCGCTCATACATCATTTGCGCCTCCGCCAGATTCATCGCCATCGGCTTCTCACATAACACGTGCTTGCCGGCCTCGATCGCCGCCATCGTCATCGGATAGTGCAGATAAGGCGGTGTCACGATGCTGACCAGATCAAGCTCTTCGAGCTCCATCATTGCATGATAGTCGGAGAACGCGTAGGGGATACCGGATTCACCGGCAACCGCTTCCGCGCGTTCCTGGCGACTACTCCCCACGGCGATGACCTCGACGCCGTCACAGCTGCGAAAGCCGGGTACCTGGGCCGAGCGGCCGAAGCCGGTTCCGATGATGCCAACACCGATTTTCCCGTTTTTCATTGTCGACCTATCTTCTCCATTCTTCTTTGGATTTCCATGCATCGCGCGCATGGCTGCACAACGACTGTGCACTCGACGTTATGATGATCTTTGTTTCTTCACACCGTTCCCATCAATGGTCATGCTGCCAGGCAGAGGAGTCTCACCTCCTCATCGAGGTTCTTCAACCCGCCAAACTGGAAGCGCTTTCGGGAAAAGCTCGTCTGCCGTGCGTCCAGGCCAGAAGCGCTCCGCGATTCGTTCTTTCAAGTTGCAGTAGACCTGCCGCGCGCGCGCGACCAGTTCTGCTTCATCCACACCGCGCAGTTGGCCTCTCTCCACCACAATCTGCCCATCCGAAATCACAGTCTCAACGTCCCGGCGGTTCGCACAGTGGACCAATGTTCGGATTGGATCATCGAGCGGGCCGAGGTCGAACCGGCTCAGGTCGATGATGACGATATCGGCCTTTGCGCCCGAGCTCAACCGGCCAATGTCGGAGCGACCAAGTGCCCGTGCGCCGCCCAAGGTCGCAGCCTCGTAGACCTCACCGGCCGATGCCACCGTTCGATCCCGATCAGCGACCTTGTTGAGCCATGTGGCGGCCCGCATCTCCTCAATGATATCGGGCGGAAAGGTATCGGTGCCGATGGCGACATTGATCCCCATCCGCCGGTAGCGACTGAACGAAATCATGACTTCGTTGATGCGCGCATAGACCAGACGTACAGAATACGGTCGTCTTCCCAAGCAACCTCGCCACCGGGGAGGAGATGCTGCTTCCCAGACTGGTATCCGACGACCCACCCGCCACGAATCAACGTCCGCACGAACTTCCTCCTTCTTCTCTTCCAGCGTCGGAAACGCGATGATCTAGCAGTTTGTCGGAGAAGTCATCTTCCCCAAACAAAGATAAAAATGATGTAAACTTTGAGCATGGCAAGAAAATTCAAAACTGCTAATTACGAAAAAACCCTGGACCTGCAAGTCACTGTGCGCGATGTCCTGCCACCTGACCATTTGGCTCGTTTCATCGTGGATGTGATTGCTGAACTTGATTTGAGTGGGATTTACAAGCAATACAGGGACCAGGGCGCACCAGCATATGCGCCAGAAGTGCTGCTTGGGTTGCTGTTGTACGGGTACGCCACTGGTGTTTTCAGTGCGCGCCAGCTGGAAAAGGCCACCTACGAAGTACTCCCATTCCGCTTCATTGCCGGGAATATGCTCCCCCACCGGGGTGCCCTGAGGGGCTCCCCCACCGGGGTGCCCTGAGGGGCATCCCGTAGGGTCACCGTGGACGCGTGGGCAGCCCCCTCAGGGGCTCCCCCTACCGGGCGTTCTCGCTTGGGGTGCCCTGTGGGGCATCCCGTCGCGTCTACGGGGACGCTTGTCCCCTGCGGGGGAGTCCCCTACGAGACGATCTCGCTTGGGGGTACCCCGCGGGGTAGGCAGCCCCCTCAGGGGCTCCCCCGCGGGGGGCTCCCGTAGGGTCACCGGGGACGCGTGTCCCCTGCGGGGGAGTCCCCTATAAGACGGTCTCGCTTGTGGGTACCCCGCGGGGTAGGCAGCCCCCTCACCCCTTGTGGGGGGAGCCCAAGCAGGATCATCTCGCTTGGAGGTACCCCTCAGGGCAGGGGCTCCCCCGCGGGGGGCTCCCGACCATGACACGATTGCCAGCTTCCGTAAGCAGTTTCTGGCCGAGCTGAAAGAATTGGTATTGTCCCTCATTTTCAGTGATGAGGTAGTCAAACTTTGACCCACTGGTGTATCCTCGACAGCATGAAAATGCAAGTCTGAGGATACCAAAATGGATTGGGAAACGCTTTATTGTCCTAACAAAAGGTGCAAATACTATGGTTGGCCCTTTCGACAAGGCAAATTGGTGAAAAATGGGAGCAGTTATGGGCAACCGAAAGCGCTTTGTAAAGAATGTTGGACTGGTGTGGCCTTGAGTTACGCCACTGCCTACTATGGTTTGGAGCGTGACCCGGCGATTTTCGAGACCGCCGTGCGCGCCCTGGCGGAAGGAAATTCCATCCGAGCGACTGGTCGCATCTTGCAGATCGACAAAGATACGGTCTGTGGTTGGCTGAATCGCGCCGCTCTGCATTGCCGTTCGGTGGTGCTGTACCTGGGGAGTCATCTCCAGGTGACCGAATGCCAGTTGGACGAGTTATGGGGTTTCGTTCACACGAAAGCAGCCCATCTCGCGTTTGCCAAAATCTACTGTGAAACCTATGGCGATGCCTGGGTCTGGTTGGCCTTTGCACCCGGCTGGCGTTTGGTTCTCGCCTTCGTGGTTGGAAAACGCAACCAGGAGAGTGCTGATTTGCTGCTGGAGCGGGTCAAGAATGTCACCAATGAACACATTCCTTGCTTGACCAGTGATCGGCTTCCGGAATATGAAGACGCCTTGCTCCACACCTACGGAACTTGGGTTCCGCCAGAACGAAAAGGCAGTCGTGGTCGGTTTCCCAATCCCCGGTTGATCCCTGGGGCCGATCTGCTGGATGCCCAAGTGGTCAAGGTGCGAGAGAATGGACGGGTAACCGAGGTCAAAACCAAAGTCATCTTTGGAAAACCGGAGGCTAGCGCGGCTCAACTCGCCGATTCGCCGGTGAATGATGCCGTCAACACCAGTTTTGTCGAGCGGGACAACCTCACCCAACGCCAAAGCAATCGTCGCTTGACGCGTCGGACGAACGGCTTTTCCAAGGAAATCGCCTGGTTTGAAAAGCAACTCTGGTTGTCCACCGGCTACTATCACCTCGTTTTGCCCCATCACAGCTTGCGTCAACCGTTAGAACCCCCTGAACCCACGCGTGGTACAGGTACTCCCAAAAAGTGGAAGCCAGTTACGCCCGCAATGGCCGCCGGTCTTACCGATCATGTCTGGACAACAGCGGAGTTGCTTTCGTACCGAGTGCCAGCTCAGTTTGTGGATCAGTTGTCACAGATCAAGCCCTTGTTCACCTTGCTCGAAGCAGTCCATCACTGAAAATGAGGGACACTACCAAAGAATTGTTTGTCCAGATTTTGTTGATAGCCCAGGCAATGGGTCATTTGCAGTTGGGCAATGTCAGTCTGGATGGGAGCAAAATCCATGCAGATGCTTCCAAGAGCAAAGCAGTCAGCTCTAAGCGGCTGTTGGCCCTTGACGCGTATCTGCAAGCCGAAGTTGCAGAGTTGTTTGCCCTGGCCGAAGCCGCTGATGGCGGGCAACTGCCAGCCGAGATGAACATCGCCGACGAGATTGAACGGCGGGCGGAGCAATTGGCCCGGTTGGCTGAGGCGAAGGAGGGATTGGCAGCCCGCGCCCAAGCACGTTACGAAGCTGAGAAAGCTGAATACGAGGCCAAAATGCAAGAGCGAGGAGAAAAAGCGGCCAAAACGGGACGCAAACCACCGGGACGACCACCCAATCCACCAACACCGGGGCCGCATGATCAAGACCAATATAACTTCACCGACCCTGAATCGCGCCTCATGAAAAACGCCAACAACCGCGGCTTTGACCAACAGGACAATCCCCAGGTGGTGGTTGACCATGAGAGCCGTCGGATAGTCGGCAACTGGTGGTGCAACCATACCAACGATCAGCCGGCCGCTCTGCCCCCCATCGACACCCTACCCCCAGCCGTCGGTCAACCGAAAAAGACCAACTTGGACACCGGCTATTTCAGCCAAAACAACATCGCTGGCCTGGAAGCGCGGGGCATTGACCCGTACGTTGCTCCCGGACGCAGTCCCCATCATCAAGGGTGGCGTGCCTTTTTCCTGGACAATCCCGACCCGCCGCCAGCGGATGCTTCGCTCAAGGAACACCTCGCTTACAAGCTGCGTACCGCCATGGGCAAGGCCGTCTACCGCTGGCGCAAATCGACGGTTGAACCTGTCATCGGCATCATCAAGGAAGTCTTGGGCTTCCGTCCGTTTGCCCTGCGCGGCCTGTTCGCTGCCGGTGGCGAATGGACGCTGGTTTGTCTGGCCTACAACCTGAAACGGTTGCATACCTTGCAGGTTGGTTAGCGGGGGCGTCGTTGCCCCCTGCCTGTTGCCCGAAAACGGGACGTAAAACGCTGTTGATTGCATGATCTTGAGGCTAATATGCGCCGCAAACTGCTTGTTTTGACGCTTTGAAATTGTTATTTATCTATCATTGAACTGTCAGAGGGTCCTTTTCCGACAGACTGCTAGATGTTGGAGGTCGTCAAGTTGAACGCGGCGGCCTCATCGCGACAGCGGGCGCGGCCAGCTCCTGGTCTTCGGCATCCTCGGATGGTACTATTCTATGCCTCGCCGGGCTCGTGGTCCAACCTGAACCGGTCCCCGCGGGCGGTCCCGGCGTACGCTGCCTTCAAACGCTCGAGGAACTCAGGCGCCTGCCGCAGTTCACCGGAGAATAAGACCTCCCTGGGAAGGCCGGGGACCAGGCACGATCCATCCAGCGGGCGGCGCACCGCCAGGGCTGTCAACGACAATTAGATTTACCAATGACGACAATTAGAAGTGCCCATAATGGTTAAGGGCACGAAAGCATTCGTGTCCACGATAGCCTGCTTCTGTAGGTGAGTCTTGCGCATTCAGGCCGGTGTCATTTCTGAAGATTCTTGCTGGTGCTGAGCCGCTTGAGCAGCTCGGTGACTGGGCATCTCCTTTCCAAATTCCACAATGATGCTGTGGTGGACGACGCGATCGATGGCGGCGGCAGTGGTCATGGGGTCTTTGAAGATCTGATTCCATTGGGAGAAGACCAGGTTGGAGGTGATGACCACACTGCGTCTTTCGTAGCGTTCGGCAAGTAAGGTAAATAAGATCTCCATTTCATCCCGCGACTGCTGAACGTAACCAATGTCATCCAGGATGAGGACTTCAAACCGGTCCAGGAGACGTAGTTGCTGTTCCAGGAGCAGGTCGCGTTTGGCCCGCAGCAGCGTATCGACTAGGCGGTAGGTGGGGGTGAAGAGGACGCTGCGACCGAGATTGACCAGTTCATGCCCCACGGCCGCTGAGAAGTGGGTCTTCCCACGGCCAGGCAAACCGAATACCAGTAAATTCTCAGCGCGATCGACGAATTCGCCGGTACACAACTGGGACAGCAGGCGGCGCAGGCGCAAGGGGAGCTGTTCCTGGTCGAAGTTAGCCAGGGTTTTACCGGCAGGCAGGTGGGAGGCTTTCTGCAGCCGTTCGATCCGGCGCTGGCTGCGGCCGTCCATCTCCTGCTCCAGCAGTTCCGCCAGAAAGGTCTCCAGCGACCAATCTTCCTGTCGGCCAGTCGCCAGCAGGCCGTCCACAATCTGGACGGCTGTGGGCATGCGCAGGGTGTGCAGATGCTGGCGGATGGTGTCAAGCTGAGACAGGGCTGCCTGCTCCTTGACTCAGCAATTGGTCGTAATCCGCCAGGTTCACGGCTGGCTGGAGCAGATCCGGTAAGCGGGTGGAGATCGGCTGCACCAGCGCGGCGACGCTGTCATCATCCCAATCCTGCCCCGAGGCCAACAGCCGTTCCAGTGCATTGGCCACATCCGTCTCCAAGCCTTTCGCTGCCAATTTCAAGATGCGCAGGTAGGTCAGATCCGCTTTGCGGGGTGAGAAGCGCCGGTCGAGAGTCTCCCAGGCCTGCCGGAAAACGGCGCGGGGGAAGAGTTCCTCCCGATGACGGTAGTTGCGGAAGCCGCCAGGCTTGCGCAGCAGGGTGTCAATCACATGCCGGTCGTTGATCTGGTAGCGCTGCACCCCGGTCATGCGGGCGAGCCGCTCCACCGGTTTGCCGGCGTACCAGACTTCGATCCGCCATTCATACACCTTGACCTTCACGGGTTTGCCCTTCAAGCCGCTGGGGACGGTGTAGCCGTTGTTCAGCACCCGCAAGATGCCGTTATTGCCCACCCGGACTGTCATTTCCCGCATTTGCGGCCAGGGCGCTACCTGCAATGGCGGCATCTGAGCCAGTTCCTCGGCCAGTTTGACCTGGCGTCCGCTATTGCGCGGCTCCATGATCTGCCACAAAAACGCCTCGTATGCTTCCAGGCTTTCGAAGTCGCGAGTGCTACGCAGCAGCAGGTGCTGTTTGACCGCCCGCTTGAAGGCGCCATTGGCTGATTCCACATCCCCGTTCTCGTTCGGGCTGGCAACCTGGATCGTGCGCGGCTTCATCCCGTAATGCGCCATGAGTTGCAGGTACTCTGCGTTGAACCCTCGTTCTTCCAGCGGCTTGGCACATGCCCCGGGTCCCAGGTTGTGCGTGGCGGCAGTGGTGTTATCGGTCTGATGTATTTTGGGGACGTGGCCTCACTGCAGCAGGGTACTTTGCAGCCCCAGGCGGATGGCCAGCAGCGACTCGGATTGCACCACCCGCCCCCATTCCCAATTGGAGTAAGGCAAGACGCTGTGTCGCAGCAGGTGGGGAAAAGCTGCCCCCTGGATCGTGATCCCACGATCACTCATCCAGGTCCCATCCGTCTGCAGCACCTCCCCCGGCCGATGCACCTGCTCCAGACTCAGCAGTTGCTGCTCGTGCAACACCCGCCAGGTGCTCACTCGCCGCTGCAGGGTCCGCAGCTGGCCTTCCTGGTACTTGCCTGGGCTGTGCTCGCATAACCAGTCAAACAGCGTTTTGGCTTCCAGTTCAGGCGCTTTTTTCAGCATCTGTTCCAATTCACCCCAGTCGCTTTCGAAGAGATCGCAGCGGGTCCGGTAGGTCCGCTCTTGTTTCAACTCGCTGGGCAGTTTCCCCAGCCGTTCGTATTTGCTGACCGTCTTGCGGCTGCGCAGGTTGGCTTTGACGGCCGCTTGTTCTTGGGTTCGTCCTTGATTGCGTTCTCTCATGATGAGCCTCACTTGGGCATCCGTAGCTGTCATCTTCCCTCCACCAATCCGATTTTGATCGGGGAAGAGTGTAACGGCTACTGCCTGCTCGTGGGCATTTCTAATTGTCATCGATGCGTAATTCTAATTGTCGTTTACCGGCCAGGCCACCCCGGTTGAGGCCATGGGTGGAGATCATGGTCGTTTTGACAGCCTTGTGCCCGAGGAGTTCTTGTACGGGGCGAATGTCGTAACCGTTCTCGAGCAGGTGGGGGGCCAAGCTATGGCGGAAGGTGTGGCAGCGCACCGGCTTGCGGATCCCGGCCCGCTGCGCCCCTGCACGGACGGCCTTTTGGATACCGCGCTCGTTGATATGGTGGCGGCGGACGATTCCGCTGCGCGGCCCGGCAGAGAGACGATCTGACGCACAGACCCATTGCCAATGCCATTCACGCTCAGCCTTCGGATCCTGGCGGTCGAGCGCGCAAGGAAGGTAGACCGCCCCGTAGCCACGTGCCAGGTCGGCGGTGTGGAGCCGTTTGGCATCCGCCCGTTGATCTTGCCGGGGCGCGATCAGCCTCTCCGGGAGCATCGTGATTCGAGCCTTCATCCCCTTGCCATCGCCGACCACGACCTGGCGCTGAGCGACGTCGAGGTCTTTCACACGGAGCCGCACGCATTCCTTGAGGCGCAGTCCCCTGCCGTAGAGAACCTTCGCCACCAATTCATGGACGCCCGAAAGACGGCCGAGAACGGCCAGCACCTCGTCGCGTGTCAGCACGACAGGCAGACGCCTGGGTCTCTGCGCCCGAATAGCGTTGATGGGGACATCCAACTTCTGGCGAAGCACCTCGCGGTCGAGCAAGAGAAGCGCACTCAGCGCCTGATTCTGGGGGGCGGCGCCAACCTGTTGGTCTCCAGCCAGGTGGCTGAGGAAGGCTTCACTCTCCGGGCCCCCCATCTCGCGCGGGTGGCGCTTGTCGTGCAAGCGGATGAAGCGGCGAATCCAGGCACCGTAACTCTCTTCGGTACGGATCGAATAGTGCTTCAAGCGGATGGTGTCTCGAACTTGATCAAGAAGGTTCTTCGGATGCCGACTTTTCATACGTACCGCCCGGCGGGGGATTGAGTTTTCGGTCGTGCACACGTATACTCGATCGGCAGTACGAGTATATGGAGCAACCCCCAGCCCGTCAACAGTTCCTGGGAATCTTGAGGTGCTGTGATTCCGTCTCGTCTCCCAATAGGCCGGATTCGGCAGAATCCCATCGGCCGAATCATCCATACAAGCGGATTCGGCGGACTGGATTCCGTCTCATCTCCTTAGACGGGGTGATCAGACCGAAAGATTCCGCCTAATAACGAGTTAGGCGCCAGGTGCGTCAAGTACGGGCATCACCAATCAACCATAGGAAGGAAAGTATGGCGCTTAAGCGAATGGACAACGTCGGTATCGTGGTGGAATCCCTCGATGAGGCCATCTCCTTTTTCGCCGAGCTTGGCCTGAAGCTTGAAGGGCGAGCCACGGTCGAAGGAGAATGGGCCGGGCGCGTCACCGGACTAGGCTCCCAGCGCGTCGAGATCGCCATGATGGCCACCCCCGACGGCCACAGCCGGCTCGAGATCTCGCGATTTCTCGCCCCGCCTACAGTCGCCGATCACCGGAATGCCCCGGTGAACGCTCTCGGATACCTACGCGTCATGTTCACCGTGGACGACATCGACGAGACGCTCGCCAAGCTCCGAAAGCGCGGCGCGCAGCTCGTCGGCGAAGTGGTCCAGTACGAGGACGCGTATCGGCTCTGCTACATCCGCGGCCCCGAAGGACTTCTCATCGGGCTCGCCGAGCAGCTCGGGCGTGGCTTGGAACTGGAGTAATCACTCTCGTGGCAGCGACAATGTAACCACTGTCGCAGAAGTGACTGTAATTCTCGAAGCGCCAAGAAGGCGTATAACAACGCGTTCCAGCGGACGTCATGCGGGGCGACGTTTTCAGTCCCGGGCGTGGCTTCTGTGGCCCGCATGCCGCCGCTGAACTTGACCGTTAGGCCGACGAAAGGAGATTAGCCATGCACACTTTCGCACAGAAACCAAAGGCAACTCAGCAGACTACGTCCGCCAAGTCTACGGTACCCAATCGAGGCCACTTTGGGCAAAGCCCTGAGGTAAGATCGATCCTACACTTACAGCGCACAATAGGCAATCAAGCGGTACAGCGTATGTTGCAAACTGATGCTGAAGAACCCGAAGCCGGATTGACCGGACCGGTATCACCTCGCTTTGGGCATGATTTTAGCCGGATTCCCACACATCCTCCTGCAGCAGGCGCGATACAGACGAAACTCGCGATCAACGAGCCGAGAGACGAATACGAGCAGGAAGCAGACCGCATCGCTGAGCAAGTGATGCGCACGCCAGAGCCGCAGCTCCAGAGCGCTTGTGCTTGCGGCGGAGGGTGCCCCAAATGCCATACGGAGCAGCCGGCCCGGGAACATGAGAGCTTACAGACAAAGCGCGTCCAAACCAGCGACACGGGACAGACTACAGCACCCCCCACCGTCCACGAAGTATTAGCCTCACCCGGTCAACCTCTGGACCCCGCGACTCGCGCCTTCATGGAGCCGCGCTTCGGCTACGACTTTTCCCGAGTGCGGGTGCATTCCGGCGCGGCCGCTGAGCAATCAGCGCAGGACGTGAACGCCATTGCCTACACAGTGGGTCACAACATTGTGTTCGGCGCGGGTCGGTTTGTTCCGGGGACACGCACGGGGCAGCGATTACTTGCCCATGAGCTGGCGCACGTAGTGCAGCAGTCGGGTGCAGATGCACATCTCATGCATCCCCTCATTCCGGGAGGCATGGTTAGCCCCGGGCAGCCGCCATCACGGGTCGCCGGTGTGCTCGCGCTTCAGCACGCGGCTGGCGACCGCGCCGTCAGCACGATCCTCCAGCGAACGCCGGGCCCGGACACGCCAGCGCCTCCTGAGCTCAAGGTACGCGAGCGGGTGGAGGCATTTCGCCGGGGCATGACGCGTGCGCAGGAGCTGCGCCGGGTTGCGGACCGACTCATCGAGCAGGAGCTGGGATCGGCCCCAACGCGCGGCCTCGGGGCGAGGCGCAACGGCCTGGCCGAGATAGCGAGGCGAGGCGGCCCTCAGGCTGACACGGCGCGGCGGCTGGGCGGAGCACTCGCGGAGATCGAGGCGGACCTGGACAGGCGCGCGGCCGCCGTGAGTTCGGTCGCAGACGATCTCATCGAGAGACGTCTGGGCGCTAGGCCGAAAACGGCTCGCGCAAGGGAAAGCGCCTTGGGGCAGCTCGGTGAGCAAAGCGCTGGCCTGCAGAGGGAGCTCAACGAGATCGAACAGGAGCTGATTGAGCGGCGGCCCCGCCCACTGCAAACCTCCCGGTTCGCCGAGGTCGAGCAGGTCACCGCAAAAAGCGAAAAAGCCGCCGGCAAGATTGGAGAAGCGGCCACGAAGGCCGAGAAGTCCGCGGCGAAGACGCCCCCCAAAGAACCGCCGGTAAAACCACCCACCACCGTGCCCGAGCCGGTTCCCGAAACCGTTCCAGGTGTAAAAGGCCCGGGCGTCCCGCCTGTGGGTAGATCCGCGGTCAGAGTGGCATTCACTGGGATTGCGTTGAATGTCTTACTGTTCGCTGTAAGCTATTACCTCGAAAAGTGGCACGCCGAAAAACAGGTACGCAAGTTCAATAGTGATCTTAAAGGCTTGCTGCCGGAGGTCAATGCCCGCTTGAAGACCAAAGAAGCCGAGATTGTGGAAAAAGAGAAGGCTTTTCCCCTTGTCTATGGCAACATCACCATTGTTTACACCCACGATAAAAGTGCGCCAGAGGATTACAACGAAGGCAGCATGCGCATACAGGATGTCGCCATCAGCCATCAGAACTACCAGACTCCAGAAAGATTGATCAAGGCCTACGACCCGCTGTCAGGGAACGATCCATCGTATTCACTGACTTTCTCGGTGCCCCTTTTTGAAGAAAAGACGGCTGAGAAAGGCGCGTCCAGCCTGGTTCGCGATTACCGGCAGGAGAGAGAAAACCTGACCAATCCGGCCTTCAAAGTGCGTTTGTCTGCCGTAATCGCACTATACAAACTGGCCGAGCAGGATTCATCCCTGGAGACCCTGGTCGTCCGCGATCTGCTGGGGATGCTTAAGGATGAGCATGCGACGGTGCGGCTGTCCGCGGCAGTCTTCTTGAGCCGTCTCAAGGCGAAGATCGGCATTCAATATATCCGGGAAGTCATACCGATCACCGGCGATGATAAGCGGAAGGAATTGATGCAACGTTATCTGCACGAACTTGAACAGGGATAAGGATCAAACTCGGGTACCGAAAAAGGTGACGGATTTATTGTCCGAGGTGGTCTACTAAAAACTTGCCTAACAAGGCCAATGCAGCCGACGCTCGTACCTCGCGCGGCTGATTGGCGGTGTTAGCCGCATTGCTGCGTTGCAGTCGGCTATCCGCAGCGCTCGGCTGGAAATCGAGATCCGGACAGATCGGCTGGTGAGCATTCGTAGGCATGCGTCCAACCCGAAGAGCTGAATATCCATGATAACGGCCCTTCGCGTGTCGCTATTTATTGTGGATCTCTTCGTTGCACTCGCAGCGATCGGTGGCGGCATCGCCCTCTTCGCCGGACTCGAATCCAGCGATAGGGTTCCGCCCGAATGGCTGCATGGAACGCCGTTCCAAAGCTATGTGGTTCCGGGTCTGATCCTGGCAGTTATAGTGGGTGGCAGTGCAGCTATCGCAACCTTTGCGACTTACGAGAGCCCCAGTGCAGGTGGAGCTGTATCTCTCCTCGCGAGTGTCCTCCTTATGGGCTTCATCGTGGTTGAGGTTGCGATTCTCAATCAGCCATCCCGCTGGACTGGAACCGAGGTGGTCTTCTTCATCACCGGGCTGGTCATGTCTCTGTTGGGGTTAGTCGTATTGAAGGCCTAGCCCAACGGTTGCGCAACCAGAGACCAAATCAAGGTTTTACCTCCGGATTCGGCAACGGTTGAAACAACCCTAGATTCAGCTGATGGAATGGCAGTCGATGCAAACACAACTTGCAATCGGGCATGGCGCTGGTTGACGCGAATACCAACACGATGTTGGTCGCAGTGCGTTGCACACAAGCTGTCGAGTTGGCCCTGATGCGAACCATCGTTTTCGGACTGCTCAAGTCGGCCTTGAGTCGCGGTGTGAACTGTTCAGCGGCGGATTGTAGCCACGGTTGGATGAACTGCGTCTGGTTGCAAGCCAGTCCCGTCAGCAAGACCTGAATCTGAATGCCATACTTGGTCTGACTCATCAGATACTGCACGTGACAATACCTTCGCCAATTTTGTTGGGCGTAGGGTGAGCCCCGCGATCTGGTCGCCAAAGGGGCCAAGGCCGTCCTGGATGGCGTCCCCCCAACCGGCTTGGGGCCGGGTGGCGACGGTCTGGTTCCGACAGGAGCCTGGCGCGGCGGCTGACGGGGAGGGGGCCGGGGGCCGGCGGCGGGTCGCGGGCACGGCGGGAGCGGGGGGGTGAGGGCGGGGGGACGGCCCTTGGATCGCGAAGGGCGCGAAAGGACGCGAACGGCACGAACATGAACGGCCGTTGTTCGTGTCGTTCGCGCTCTTCCATGCCCTTCGCGATCCAGATCCCCTCGTTGCCCGGTCACCGGCTGGCTGGATGCCGGATCGGGTGGGACGGCCCGAGCGAAGCGACGATCAACGCCGAGGCGAAGGCCCTTGGATCACGAACGGCACGAAAGGACGCGAACGGCACGAACATGAACGGCCGTTGTTCGTGTCGTTCGGGCTCTTTCGTGCGATTCGCGATCCAGATCCCCTCATCCGTCACTTCCGACCGAGTTGCCCGACCTTCAGTGTCAACGACCTGAAAGCCCATTTTCGGGCCCGTAACTATGTGACCGCAACATGAAAATTGCTTCCGCCAATGCCTGAGCCTATTTGAATTGAGCAAATCTTCGCCAGGATCGCTCAACTCGGGACGATGAATGCCCTTTGATTGGCGAAGGTATTGACGTGATGGACCGTTTTCATTTGTTTGTTGCCGGCTTCAATGATCTGCCGACCATTGTAGTGCATGAACCATTCCACGAGAGCAGGCTGGTGGGGCGCGTCCCGATACATGACCAAAACGCTGGGCTTGGTCGGTTGTCCCAGGGTGAAACGTTCCAAGCCCACGCGCAACGGATACGGACACTCTTTCCTGTGATAGTTATTCCAGTCCGTCATCTCGGCATTGTCCCCGACGCGCACCCAAGGCGTTTGGGGTGAGCAGTACGTCTGGAGAGCTACCGTGATTTTGCCGCTGGTGGATTTGGTTTCAACTTGATAACCCATCTCGATTTGCCAAGTCAGGTTCTCACCGGAGCAAAAGCCCGCATCCGCGCGACAGACACAGCGCGGCGGATTGGGATTCAGGCGATTGTCTGCTTCCAATTGCGCGCACCACGTTTGCAATCGTTCTCGTTCGGCCAGAAGCCGGCGCAACCGTTCTTGTTGTCGCGCCAAGACCGCTCGGCGCATAGTCAGTTGAGACTGGATTTTGTCGCACCGACGGCGAATCGTTGAAATTTGGCTAGAAATAGGCTCTTTTCGAGCAGAATCGGCAAGTTGTCTGAGCGTGTGCTCACGGTAATCGAGCTGCCCAAGCCGTCGGTTGAGTTTAGCTGGCAAGTTCGTTAAGGCGGTCGCGTGGCGCACGCATAAGCCTTCCAATCGCTGAATCGCTGGTTGCACATTCTCACTGCGCTGGACACCCAACTCGGGGCGGCGGCGCGGTCGCACCCCAGCCTGTTGTTCAGCGGCCAAGACCAATGCTTTCAAACCGTTCACCGAGACCGTATCGCCCGGATGATGAAAGCCATCCAACCAAATGCGCCCGTAGCGTGCCGTCAACACGCAGACCCGTGCTAGCTGATAGCCCAAGCGGATCTGATTGTCCATCCAACCGAAGCCGACATCGGGATAGGACTGACTCGTTGAGTTGACCGGCTGGCCCATCAAGTCCAGATCGAAAACGAGCTCGCGTCCGGCCCGCAATTCATCGTGGATGGCCTCTGCAATGAACGGCTCGGTGAAACGCTCAATCACCGTGTGCAAGTTTTCGATCGTTGTTTGGTCACAGGCTTCCAAGGTGCGACTGACGTTGGAGTAATGCACGAAGCGCGCTTGACTCCAAGTCTCCGCCACGGCTTGATCTTTCGCCAGCGGGTGATGACCCAAGCTCAAGTCTTGGAGATATTCGATCCCAGCGAGGAGGCCTGCATACAACTCAACCAACTTGGTCTGGGGCGGGACGGCACCAACCTTGTGTAGGACCTTCTGGGGGATGCGTACGCTCATCAACCCAGAAATCAATCGAGTGTGTTGTGCAAACTCACCGAAAGCGATCAACAACCCGTGCTCGGTTTGGCGTTCGATCAATTCAGCATCGGACAGGCTCATCGCACACCTCCGATGCTCAGTTTAGCCGATTAGAACACTTCCGGCACGTCAAAAACCGGTGCTATTTCCTTGATTCTGCCTCTGGTTGCGCAACCGTTGGGTTAGTGGCCTACTTGGCCGGGCGAGTACGAACATCATCGCTGCATGGCTACTCGAATATACAAAAGAGAGGGGCACTGACCCCAAACCAGCAGAGTACATAACAGCCTTAGGTGAAGCTCTAGCAGTTTGTCGGAGAAGTCATCTTCTCCAAACAAAGACAAAAATGATGTAAACTTTGAGCATGGGTAGCTCCCCACAATAGCGTGGAAGGGGCATCGGATTAGACAAAAAGAGGGGACCATTCGGCAGACTCTCCGGTGAAGACCGCCAAGTCTCAGCGGAGGAGCGAAGCCGATAGACCCCCAAGGGCAATTGTGCCCCAATATGGACTGTGCTGCAAGAGGGCAGGTGGGTGGGGAGAACATCCGCATCCACAGCCGGAAGGACGGGCGCTACTATTGTAAGCTGTGCGGCCAGCGGTTTACCGGGCGAGCGGGGACGATGTTCGCCGGGCTGCACTATCCGGAAGCCGTGGTGGTGCAGGTGGTGACGTTGATCGCCAACGGGTGTCCCCTGCCAGCGATTGGGACGGCGTTCGGGATCGACGAGCGGACGGCCACGAGTTGGACCGCCAAAGGGGGCCAGCACTGCCGACGGGTGCATGAGCCTGTGGTTGTGAACCGCGCCCAGGACCTGGGTCAGGGGCAAGTGGATGAAATCCGGGTGCGGATTCAGGCCGGGATCCTCTGGCTGGCGATGGCACTGGCCGTGCCGACCCGACTGTGGTTGGGTGGGGTGGTGAGCCCGACGCGCGACACCCAGATGGCGCGGGCGCTGGCAGCCATGGTGCGTGGCTGTGCGCTCTGTCGCGCGTTGCTGGTCACTTTTGATGGCTTTGCCGCCTCCCCCACGGCCTTCCTGCGGGCCTGGCGCTCGCCGCTGCCTGACGGCAGCACAGGTCGTCCACGGCTGATCGCCTGGCCGGAGATCGTCTTGGGACAGGTGGTCAAACAGACCATCCAGCGGCAGGTCGTGGCCGTCGAGCGCCATCGGCGGCCTGGCGACGAGGCGCTGAAGCAGCGCCTGCTGCGGGCCACCCAAGGCGGCAGCGTCATCAACACCGCCTTCATGGAGCGCCTCAACGCCACCTTTCGGGCGACCTTCACGCCTTTGGTCCGGCGCAGTCGCGCCCTGGCCCGCTCGCAGACCACGATTACCGCTGGAATGTACCGGCTGGGCTGTTTCCATAACTTTTGTCGCTACCATGACGCCCTGGCTGTCGAACTCGTAGTCGGCCACCGACGCCGCTGGCTCCGCCGTACGCCAGCCATTGCCGCTGGCCTAACTGATCATCGTTGGACGCCCGCTGAACTGCTCACCTTCAAGGTCCCACCGCCCCCTGGCTGCCGCCCAAGCCCCGCGGCCGCCCCTCTAAAGCTGTTCAGCAGGCTCGCGCCGCGTGGGCCTGATTTCCACGTTGTTCTGCGGAGCTACCTGAGCATGGCAAGAAAATTCAAAACTGCTAATTACGAAAAAACCCTGGACCTGCAAGTCACTGTGCGCGATGTCCTGCCACCTGACCATTTGGCTCGTTTCATCGTGGATGTGATTACTGAACTTGATTTGAGTGGGATTTACAAGCAATACAGGGACCAGGGCGCACCAGCATATGCGCCAGAAGTGCTGCTTGGGTTGCTGTTGTACGGGTACGCCACTGGTGTTTTCAGTGCGCGCCGGCTGGAAAAGGCCACCTACGAAGTACTCCCATTCCGCTTCATTGCCGGGAATATGCTCCCCCACCGGGGTGCCCTGAGGGGCTCCCCCACCGGGGTGCCCTGAGGGGCATCCCGTAGGGTCACCGTGGACGCGTGGGCAGCCCCCTCAGGGGCTCCCCCTACCGGGCGTTCTCGCTTGGGGATCCCCCGCGGGGGGCTCCCGTAGGGTCACCGTGACGCGTGTCCCCTGCGGGGGAGTCCCCTACAAGACGGTCTCGCTTGTCCCCTACGGGGGAATCCCCTACGAGACGGTCTCGCTTCGCCCTGCGGGGCGGTCCCCGGCGTGATCGGCTCGCTTGGGCGTACCCGGTGGGGTAGGGGGTACCCCGCGGGGTAGGGGTACCCCGCGGGGTAGGCAGCCCCCTCACCCCCTGTGGGGGGAGCCCAAGCAGGATCATCTCGCTTGGGGGTACCCCTCAGGGCAGGGGCTCCCCCTACCGGGCGTTCTCGCTTGGGGTGCCCTGTGGGGCATCCCGTCGCGTCTACGGGGACGCTTGTCCCCTGCGGGGGAGTCCCCTACGAGACGATCTCGCTTGGGGGTACCCCGCGGGGTAGGCAGCCCCCTCACCCCCTGTGGGGGGAGCCCAAGCAGGATCATCTCGCCTCGCCCTGCGGGGCGGTCCCCGGCCTGATCGTCTCGCCTGGGCGTACCCCGCGGGGTAGGGGGTACCCCTCAGGGCAGGGGATCCCCCGCGGGGGGCTCCCGACCATGACACGATTGCCAGCTTCCGTAAGCAGTCTCTGGCCGAGCTGAAAGAATTGTTTGTCCAGATTTTGTTGATAGCCCAGGTAATGGGTCATTTGCAGTTGGGCAATGTCAGTCTGGATGGGAGCAAAATCCATGCAGATGCTTCCAACGCGGCCTGTTCGCTGCCGGTGGCGAATGGACGCTGGTTTGTCTGGCCTACAACCTGAAACGGTTGCATACCTTGCAGGTTGGTTAGCGGGGGCGTCGTTGCCCCCTGCTTGTTGCCCGAAAACGGGACGTAAAACGCTGTTGATTGCATGATCTTGAGGCTAATATGCGCCGTAAACTGCTTGTTTTGACGCTTTGAAATTGTTATTTATCTATCATTGAACTGTCAGAGGGTCCTTTTCCGACAGACTGCTAGATGTAAGAATCGAGGCCCCGATTATAGGCGACTCTCTCAAGAGTGACTACCGCCGGCAGGGAAAACCTTGGCGCGGGTGGTCCTCTCCGCCAGCCGACGGCCCGGGGATGGCGTATCTCACTTTCTGGAAAAGTGGCGCGTACACGCCACTTTTCCAGAAATATAAACACATCATCGGCTCGGCGGGCCGCTTCGATCTCCCCGCGAAAGCTCGGTCCAAAGTCGTACTGAGCGTCGCTCAGGGTGTACGCACGAGTTATCAGGCAGCTGGCGTAGCCGGCAGAACCTAACCCCCCGGCCCCCTTCCCTCGCAGGGAAGGGGGAGACGAAGTGCCGCGCGGCTGGCGGGCCGCGTCTGACTCCCCTCCCCGTTTCGGGGAGGGGCTGGGGGAGGGGTCCGCCTTTCACGGGTAGGTCAACAAGAGTGAAGAGCGGTGGGCCAGGGTTCAGGGACGAAACGGGCCTGGGTAAGGGGCTCGCCGAGGAGCAAATGAGCAAGGAGGCGGAGCAGGCCAGCGCGAAAACAACTGAGCAGCCTTGGGCGGGAGCGGCGGATGGAGCGGGTGCGAGCGACATGGTGGGGGGAGGTCGTCCAGAGAGGAGGGGGTGAGGGAGGTCTCGGCCTCGCCGCCGAGGGCCACGACCCAGAGGGTGGCGACGGCGATGGCGAACCAGAGGCGCTCGGCACGGGCGGGGTCCTCCATTTTGGTCTGCTCCTAATGCCAGCCGCCCCGCTTGGTCGCCTTGAAGAGCCGCTCGATCCAGAAGCGCATCGCGTACCAGGCGACCTGGGCGATCTCAGGGGGCAAGTCGGTCAGGATGAGCCAGGGGTCTTGATGCTGGGCCTCCCAACAGGCCAGCCGGGTACAATCGAGCGAGGCGGCGCGCGTCGAAAAGCAGGTGACGCGACCGGCCCAGCGCGTGCCGACCTGCGGCACGGCCGTGGCCAGGGGACGGAAGCCCTCGCCGGTGGGGGCATAGTGCCCTGATGATTGATGCGCAAGAAGGGGTGCCAGCCGTGCGTTTGAATGGCCCGGAAGAGCCAGCGTCCATACAAGCCCCGATCCGCCATCACAATCACCATCCAATCCGCCGGGACGGCCGGCGCCAGCAGGCGCAGCAAGCGTTCCCAGTGGGGGGCGCCAAGCCTCGGGTTTGCAGGCCGGCACGATGGCCCAGGCCACCGGGATGGCACACCCTCGATAGACCACGCTGATGGCCAGCACCGTGAAGCGCTGGCGCAGCGTGGTGGCGTCCAGTGCCAGCGCCAGGCGCTTCTCGTCTGGCGCCCCCCACGCCAGAATCCAGCGTAGCAGGTCCCCAAAGGACTCACTGACCACCACTTCGCTGCGGTTCCTGCCGCGTTTGTCCTCGGCATCATAGTACCATTCGCGCAACTGCTGCCGCACCGCATCCGGTTTGCGTCCCACCAGCACCACCAGCACGGCCACCACACTCGTGATCCCACAACTCCGCGCCACGATCATCCCATAGCTCCACAGCGCCAATCCCCACACCAATGACCGGTTCATCCCCGACAAGTGAGTTGACAATTCCGCTTCCCACTCCGATAATCCCTCTGGGCGAGACATCGTGCTCCTCCTTGAATTGGTTTGCTGATACTTCCAATTCTACCAGATCACGAGTCTCGCCTCACCTTTCCTCCCTTCACTCTTGTTGACCTACCCGTGAAAGGAGGGGTCCGCCCCCCACAACTCCTGCGTACACCCGTCGCTCACAAGAGGTTGACGCCGAGCCCCGAGATGGATATACTGTCGGCGGAAATTGATTCCCCCGAGGAGACAGGTCGTGACGTATACGTTGATTCTCATCGCCCGACGTGGTCCCGCAACAGTGCGATGGCTTCGTGTACCCCACGACCGAATTTTATGTCGAGCGGACGACGTTTGAACTGATCCGCAAAACAGGCAGCGCGCACGGCCGTGGGGACAACGCCCCACGGCCGTTGTGTGTCTGGTGAGCGCCTGTGGAGGGGCGATGCACCTCTAAAAAGTGCGTGGCACCTGCACAGCAAGAGACCTCCGTGGGTGAGTTGGGCCCACCCGGAGGGAGATCATGATTATCATCAATGTCGCGAATGTTTCGAAAATCTATGCCGGTATCCACGTCGTGCTCGACAATGCCTCCCTGGCCATCCAACGAGGCCACAAGATCGGCATGGTGGGACCGAATGGTGCCGGGAAGAGCACGCTCTTCAAGCTCATCGCCGGCCTGGAGGAGCCCGACAATGGCGCCGTCTGGCGGATGGCGGGGTTGACCATCGGCTACCTCTCGCAGGAGCCAGTCTTCCCCCCCGACCAGAGCGTGATTGAGGTCGCCCTACAGGCCAGCGAGGAGGTCGCCCGTTACGACGCCGAGTTGCGCCACCTGGAGCGCCGCATGGGCGAGGAGGAGGTCTACTCCGACCCGATCAAGCTGGAGCGGGTGATGGCCGAGCACGAGCGGATGTTGCATCTCTACCAGGAGCACGGTGGGCTCAACTACCGCAACCGGGTGGAAGGCACCCTGCGTGCCTTCGGCTTCTCGGACGAAATGTTCGAGCAGCCCGTCGGCACCCTGAGCGGCGGGCAGCGCAAACTGCTTGGCCTGAGCCAGCTCTTCGTGCGCCAGCCCGATGTTCTGCTCCTCGACGAGCCCGACAATCACCTCGACATGATGGGGAAGACCGAATTGGAGCGGTTGATCAACGACTATCCCGGCACGGTCGTGATCATCAGCCACGACCGCTACCTGCTCGACGTCGTGTCCGAGGAGATCGTCGAGGTGATCGATCACCAGCTCCGCCTCTGGCCGGGCAACTACTCGCAGTATCAGTTCGACAAGCACCAGGAGCAGATGCAGCAGCTCAAACAGTACGAGCTGCAGCAGCGCGAGATCCGCCGGGTGGAGGCCTCCATTCGCCGCCTCGTGAGCTGGTCGAGCGGCGGCCAAAACGAGAAGATGATCAAGCGCGCCCGCAACATGCAGAAACGGCTCGACCGGATCGAGCGCGTCGAGCGGCCACAGATCGAGCGGCGGACGATGGGGCTGCAGCTCCGAGGTACGCGCGGGTCGGACAAGGCGCTGGAGCTGATGGGGGTTTGGAAGGTCTTCCACGATGATGGCCAGGACAACGAAGTGCTCACCGAGGCAAACCTGTTGGTCTGGAGCGGCCAGCGCGTGGGCCTGGTGGGTCCCAACGGTGCAGGCAAGAGCGTGCTTTTCAAGCTCATCTTGGGCGAGATGGAACCCACTGCCGGCACGATCAAGATCGGCCCTAGCACCAGGGTCGCCTACTACGCCCAGGAGCACCAGACGCTGGACTACGACTCGACCCCAGTCGAGGAAGTGCGCAAGCACAAGGCCATGTACGAAGAAGAGGCCTACGGCTTCCTCGGTCGCTTTCTCTTTGGCAAGAACGAAGCTCAGAAGCCGGTGGGCGCCCTCAGTGGAGGTGAGAAGGCCCGCCTCCAGTTCGCCAAACTCATGCTGACCGACGCCAACCTCCTCCTGCTCGACGAGCCGACCAACAACCTCGACATCCCGAGCTGTGAGGCACTGGAAGAGGTCCTGGAGAACTACGGCGGCACGGTCGTGGTCATCAGCCACGACCGCTACTTCCTGGAAGCCATCGCCGACCGGATCGTGGAGATCCAGGATGGGGAACTGGCCAGCTACGATGGCGACTGGGAGCACTACACGCGCAAGAAGCGCGAGGCTGGTGAGCCGCCGGGCGGCGGGAAGCGAGCCCTGGCGCGAGGACGGCAGGCCCTGGCGAAGTAGGAGATGCGACCAGATTGCTTCCTGAGGGTGCGTCAAGAAATAAGTCCCGCAGCGTGCTCAGAGCGACCACGGAGGAAGCGAAACGCCGTTCGGCTGGCGAACGGCGTTTCGCTTCCTGACGGTGCCCCACCTCGGCTCGTAGACTCGAGAAGGAGAGGGGGTTGGCGTGCGTCGCCCCCCGACTCGTGCGTTACCCGGTAGGCTCGGCCCCTTCTGAGATCTCGAACAGGAACCAAATGCGCCGCTCGGTCTCGTCAAGCAATTCCTGCAACAGGTTGGCGGTCGGCGTATCGCGATGGTTCTCACACACCTCGATCGCTTCCCGCATGACCTTCGCGATGTGACGGTTGTCCGCCAGCAGTCGCCGCATCATCTCGATGGGCGGCACGTAGTCGTCATTGTCGTCGGAAATGGTCTGCAACTGGCTGATATGGCTGATGCTGCGGAGTGTGGTGCCGCCAACTTTACGGACGCGCTCTGCCAGGAGATCAATCGATCCCAGAATGGCCTCAGCCTGCTCATCGAACAGGAGGTGGTAATCTCGGAAGTGCGCGCCCGCGACGTGCCAATGGAAATTCTTGGTTTTGACGTACAGGGCAAATGCGTCAGCAAGAATGGGGTTGACTGCCTCCACAACAGCCTGCGCCTCGTCCGCCGTCAAGTCAGTCGGTGTCGCCAGCGACTTTGGGGCCGGATACAACTTCGGCTCCGCGCCGTTGGTCTTGCCGGCCATGGTTCGGCTCCTGGTGGGCTCCGTACCGATTTGTGCCATACTGCACTTCCTTTCGTGTGAACCCGGGGAAGGTTCATGGAGTGGTATTTCAAGTTGCATCGCGGATGCACATGACCCGCGATGCAAAATACGCACCAAACATCGCAGCAAGCGTTGTGCCAGCACTCGCCGGACCGGCATGCCTCGGTGGCGTATTACCGGGCGAGAACGTCGGTCAAGTCGTTGGGGTGGCGTGGGGCGCCGCCCGACGCCATCTCAGCACAAGAGAGAAATCGCGGGGGGCCTCCGGTCAAGACTCCTTGATCGATGCTCGAGAGTACGAACGGGAGGAGGGAGGGAGGGAGGGAGGGAGGGAGGGAGGGAGGGAGAGAACTCGAGGGCATTCAGGGGAACTCGGTGTTCCATCACTTTCCGGCTGGTCTCACGGTAATCGTCCCCAACAGCACACGACCATCACCCCGTTCAGCGACGGGCAGGCGCTCGCCGGTCTGCAAGTCGTAGAGCCCGGCCCAGAGGTCGTAGGCACCCGGCGGGAGATCAGGCGGGATCATCAAGTGACGCAGGTCGGGAATAAGCTCGCCCGCTAGCCAGCGGCTCGTCGGGGTGTAGCCAGCGCCTGGGTCGCCGTCGCTCTGAGCGAGGGGCACCGGTGAGTCGGTGGCCGTGAGGTGGACGAAGACTTTGTAGTCGGCCGGCGTAGTGCGCAGGTTGAGCCAGTGCAGGGTAAGATCGAAGGGCCTCCCCACCTGAGCGACTGGGTGCACCGGCTGCCAGCCGAGCAAGAGGGCCTGGTTCCCGACACGAGCATCAAGTTGGTGAAGGGTACCGGCACCGGCTTGCGCCTGATCCAACCGGGTGCTTCCAAGAAGCCCCACCGCGATGAGCAACGCCGCCACGATCAGGATTGTCCGTGGCACGGCGGTCAGTAGGAGCAGTCCCACCAGCGCCGCCACGCCCAACCCTGTGAGCACCAATCCCCAGCGGACCGCCGTCGTCGCCCGCCAGCCCACGACCACGCGGTGAATCCCTGCCGGCACGGTCACACTCGCCAGGGCGAGCCGCCCACGCGGTGTCACGGCCACCGGTCGTCCGTCCACAGTCGCCTGCCAGGCTGGCAGGTAGAATTGGTGGAGTAGGATCTCTCCGGGCGCCTCCAGCGCGACATCCAGATCCATCTGCCAGCCGTTCACCCGGTTGAGCTGGACTGCCCGGATGTGTACACCTGCTTCGAGCGCCGCCGCGGTGGCACCAGACGACTCCTCACCCACCGGGCGAGGGATTGCCCAACGCTCCTCGCCGACCCAGCGCGGCAGGTATTCGGCCGTCCAGGTGGCGCCAATCTGCTCGTTCTCGTAATCCACCTGCCACATCGCTTGAGGATGTGCCGCCGGGTCGACCGCCAGCGACGCCCACGGGAGCGCAGGCAGCGTGGTTGTGGCCAGCAAGGCGGGCAGTGCCAGCGCCGCGGCCCAGGCCACCTGCTGGGCCTGCTTCGGGGCCGCCCCCAGGTGCCCGGCCGCCCGCAGACTGGCAATCATGGCATCCTTGTCGAAGGGTACCTCCTCCAACTCCTCTCCGAAGTAGAGCGGTGGCTCGCCTCCGGCTCCTGGCGTCTCGGGCAACGTTCGACCGGCCGCGGCCCGTGCGATCAACCCCGCCAGCAGGGCCGTCGCCAGCGTGGTGAGCGTCAGCCAGCGCCAGGGGTACTGGACCATTCCCAACGGGAAAGCCAGGAGCCGCCAGAGCGGCGTCGCACTGCTGGTCAACATGAAGAGGCTGCCCGCGAGCACGAGCCAGAGCACCACGAGCGCCGCCCGCTCGCTGCGCCGAAGCTGGACCCAGGCCAGCACACTGGCGCCCATGGCCAGCGCCAGAATCAGGATTTGCACCCAGCCAAGCGGGTGCTCGCCGGCGACCCCCTGCTCGGGAAAGTAGTGGTAGATCAGCCCCCGCGCCACCCACTGGCTGAGCGGTTGGAGATGGCGCTCGAAGCCGCGTCCGCCGACGTCGAGCGCGAGGTGCACCCAGCGCGCCTCCAGTGCCATCGGCAGCCAGTAGAAGGCGCTCAGGAGGGCGCCGGTGCCGACCGCCAGCGCCCAAGCAGCTGCAGTCCCGAAGCGCCGGCCGGGCACCTCGGGCCACATCCGGCTGACTGCCAGCCAGAGCGCGAAGAGCGGCGCGAAGAGCAGCGCCGACAGATTGTGCGTCAGCACCAACGCCGCCAGACTGAGCGCCAGCCAGACCGGCCGGCGCCGCAGCGCTGCCCAGAGGGCCAACGGCATCCAGACGAAGGCCCAACTCTCGGCCAGAGCACCGCGCAACTGCACGTCAGCCAGGCGGTAGGGCAGGTAGGTGTAGACGCCGACCGCCAGCACTGCGCCCGGCTCCGATGCCCAGAGGTCGCGAGCCAGGCGGTAGATCGCCAGCGCCGCGAGCGGGTAACCCAGCGCGAAGGTGGTCTTCATGGCCTCCACCGGACCCAGCCCAAGCCAACGGAGCACGAGTCCGACGTAGTAGGTCAGCGGGGGGTAGTAGTTGAGGACGGCGTGGCCGTAGCCGAAGGCGAAATCCGGGAAGAGGCGCGGGTAGAGCACCCCATCGGCCGGCGCCTGCTCCAGGCTCAGGAGGCGAAAGAGATGGAAGAGGCCGTCATGGCTCTCCCAGTAGCCGCTGTGGAGAAATGGCAGCATCGCCGGCACCGTCACGAGGATGGCGAGCAACACCCCACGGGGAATACGGAGTACGGAACGCGGCATGCGGAGTGTCCTTGGCACTCGGCGTTGCTCAGAAATCATCATTGGACGAACAACGCCGAGTGCCAGAGTTCGTCACCGAACGAACTTTCATCGTTCATTACTCTGGTCCGAGCTGACCGAGGTCCACGAAGTCGGTCCCGCCGGTTACTGGGAGGCGCGCGCCTGTGGCCGGGTCGTAGAGGCCGGCGATCAGCCGCAACGGGCCGCCCTCTCGCGGGAGCGGCAGTGCGTAACGGTCAAGCACGACCTCGCCGGGCAGCCAGGCGGTGGTGGGCGCAAAGCCACTGACGGGCGCGCGGTCCTGCTGGCTCACGACCTGGCCATTGGGCCCGAGCACCTGGACGAAAACGCGCAACTCACGATCGAGAGGACGCAACGCGCGCCAGGGGAGGGTGACAACCATCAACCCGTCGCTCGGCGCCAGCCCGGGCGCCAACAGTTCGACGCGGTCGCCCAAGACGTGCACCGGTCCGAGCCCCACGCCGCTCCCGTCGGGTACGCGCGCGAACCGCACCACGCGCACCCCACCAACCCAGCGCTCATCCAGGAAGGCCGCGCGCTCCGCCCACCAGCGCTCCGTACTGCTGGCGGGATCGGCCGGTGCCGTCTGTGGGAGCACCAACCAGAGGCGGGGGTGCTCGTTCAAACGCTGCAGGGAATGCTCGCCGGCTTCGCCCCGAACAAGTGCTGTGTAGGACGGCCGCGCCTTGTAATGGTTCATCCAGCGCTGGATGAACCCAAAATAGTCCTGGTACGGCACCAGATCGATGAGGACAGCATCGTCGGCCCCCGCGTTGGCTGCGATGGTCTGGCTGAGAGCGCGCAGCGTCTCATCGTCGGCGCCCGCCGCGGCCCGCGGCAGAGCGACAAGCACGGCGATCAGCGCGATCATGGCTACCAGCAAGGCGGAAAGTGGAGAGTGGAGACTGCAGAGTGCGTCAATCCGCCCCGATCCGATTCCCCCATCTTCTCCTCGCGTCCGCTCCCCTACCCTCAGACCGCGCCGCAGCGCCAGCACGCTCGCGGCAGCCAGCGCTGCCAACAGCAGCGGAACCCAGGTGAGCCCAGGCACCAACCAGGCCACGTCGGGCGGGCCCGCGCGCAGCAGAGCCAGATGCCCGGCAGGCGGCCAGAGTATCGGCGACCAGATAGTCGCCCGATCGTCGATTCCACGCTGGATCAGCGCCGCCAGATACTCATTGAAATCGACGACCGTGCCCATCAGGTTGATCGCGACACCGGCCGCGACGCTCAGCCCCGTTGCCACCAGCACCAACCGGTTGGGGGAGGCCAGCATCTCGGCCAGGGGGAGCAGGAGGAACGGCACCAGCGGCAGCAGGAAGCGCGGCCCCCAACTCCACCCACCCCACCACATAAACCAGGCGCCGTAGAGCAGCAGGTTGGCCAGCGCCAGCGCGACGACCAGGAGGGCCACACGGCGCTGCCGGCGCCAGAAGCGGCGCCAGCCGGCCAGCGCTGCCAGCAACGGCGGCGCGAAGACAAAAAGGCCCTTGCCCGGGCTCAACAGGAGCGCCGGCAGGCTCACGGCATAGTCGAAGACAAAGCGCTCGTCGGCGTCGCCGTAACCCGTCGCCAGCAGGCTCCCAAAGCGCAGCCAGTTCAGGACCAGGAAGAGCGCCGCGAAGAGCAGCAGCGGCACAGCCAGCGCGATCATGGGCTCAAGGGAGGGCCCTCTCCTCCGGCGCCTCCCCAGCGTGGGGAGAAGGGATGGCGGCGACTGCTGCCCGGAAGAAGAACGATCCGGATACGCCACGTCGTCCTCGAACGACTTTCCCTCTTCTGGACTGGATGTGAGGTTCCTCGTACTCCGCCCCCGGCCCCTCCGCAAGGTGAGGAGGGAACTCCCGGATGTAATTCTCTGACCGGAACGACCCAATCTGTGAGCGTCGCTCGCCAACGCCTCCCCCTTCGGCGGAAGGGGAGAGAGCCGGGGGGTGAGATCCCCGCGCCTACCGCCAAACCCATACAGCCACAATCCGACCGCCACCGCCACATAGACCGCCACACCGACGAGATTGGGCGTCTTGACGAGAACGCTCGCCCCGAGGGCGCTCCCCGCGAGGACCGCCCAGGCCGGTCCGTCGCGACTCGCGAGGAGGGCCCAGAGAGCCAGAAGCCAGAGGAAGGTGGTCGGTGGTTCGGCGTAGAGCAGGCGGCTGTACGGCCAGGCCGGCGTTGCCAGCGCGAAGATCGCCGCCACGCCCAGCGCCGGACGGAGACCGTAGCCCAAACGGCGCAGGATGGCGGCAAGCAACGCGGCGCTTCCCGCGCTGAGAATCACCGCGGTGACCATCGCCGCCTGCACCAGGCCCAGGCCAGGCCACCGCAGGGCGAGCGCGTAAAGTGGCGCCGCCAGCAGGGCCACGGCGACCCCTTTCTTCGAGTAGTAGCGCCCGTCAGCCCCCTCGCGATTTTGTGGCGGCGTCCAGGTGGCCGACCAGCGCACCTGCTCCACAGCCAGGTCGCCGTGCTTCACCAGGCTCTCAGTGGTCGCCAGCGTTGAGATCTCATCGATCGAGTGGAAGCGCCCGCTGAAGGTCATCAGGTAGACGCACAGCACCGCCGCTGCCAGCGCCAGGAGAGCCCGGCCCTCCGCGCTGCCGCTCATGGCCTCACCGCGACGGTCGCCAACTCGAACCACTGGCTCCCATCGGGACGGGCCAGTGCGGCCAGAGATTGGCTGTCGTAGGCACCGGCCAGCAGACGATAGCGCCCGACCGGGAGGTCGGCGGCCAGCAGCAGCGGGAACTCGCCGACTACGACGGGGTGGTCCATCCAGGTGTGCCACAGGGTCGTCGGAAAGCGCCCCGCCCCCATCTCCTGGTCCACCTGCGCCACCGTCCGCCCGGTCGCGGTCACGAGGTGGAGCGTGAAGGTGACGCGCCGGTCAAGCGGCGCCACCGCGCTCCAGGCCATCCAGATAGGCAGTGTCTCGTCCAGCGCCACCGAGACCACCGAGTCCCAGGCCGGCGCCTCCGGTGGCGTGCCGGCGCCCACCAGCGTCAGGCCGCGCTCGAAGGGCGCGTCGGTGCGCACGAGGACAACATCGTGCTCATGGCCGCGTCGCTTCCAAAGCGTGACGCCCCCGGCCGTCACCTGGCGTGGCGCGAAACGCGGCAGGCGAATCGGGCGGCCGGGCTTGTCCAGAACGATCCAGGGATAGACCGGCGCGCTTACAGCCCCGGGGCCTGGTTCGGCGGTCAGGAGGTAGTCGGGGGGATCGGTAGGGTCGATCAGGAGAAAGGGCGGCGCGAGCAGAGTGTCGATCCGCCAGCGATTGGCCAGCCAGGGGAGGTACGGCCAATCGGCCGCGACGGGCACATCCGGCGGAACGGTGGCCATCAGGGCCCGCGCGGCGCGGGCCTCCTCGGTGACGGTGAAACGTTCCGGCTCATAGCTGCGAGCCCCAGGCAGCGGGCTCCACCACCAGGCGCCGGCAAGCGCCGCGAAGAGGAGGGCACTCGCCCCCACCTGCTCGAGCCGCAGACTCCGGGCTCGTAGCCGCTGGAGGGCGACAACCGTCGCGAGGAAGAGGAACGGCAGGAGCGGTGCCGTGTAGTGGTAACGAATCGACGCCTGGAGGTCGTAGTCGCTCAAGAGCAGGTAGGCCAGCGTGGGGAGACCCAACAGCACAGCGGGCAGCCCCACCAGGGGCAAACCGGCCAGCGGGGCCAGCAACTGCCACAGGAAGGCACCTTTGGGCGCCCGCGCCAGCACAGCCACCACCGTCACGGGGTGGCGGACCAGCGTCTCGAGGACCTCGCCCGGCGTGGCGCCCAAGGTTTCATAGCGGCGCGCAAAGGTGTAGTTATCGGTAAGGGTGTTGAGCGCGGGCATCAGCCAACCGAAGAGTACCGCCGCCCACAGCAGCGCCCCAGCCGTCAGCAGCGCGCCGAAGCGCCAGCGACGCTGGATGAGCAGCGCGTACAACCCGAAGCCCACAGCGATCAGGGCGACCTCCTCCTTGGCCAGCAGCGCCAGGCCCAGCCAGAGAAGAGTCGCTCGCGGGCGGCGGTTGAGGAGCGCCGCGCCGGCCGCCATCAGGAGCGGTACCGCGAGCGCGATCTCGTGGAAATCGAAGAGCGCGATGAAGTGTAACGGCGGCGCGAGCAGGAACGCACCGACCACCAGCAAGGCGAAGCCCGGCCCCAGGCGCGGCCGGGCGAAGGCGAACAGTGGCACTGCGCTGACCGCCAGCGCCACTGTCTGCACCACCAACAGGAGGCGCGCATCCGGCCAGAGGCTGTCAAGCGGCGCCAACCCGGCCAACAGCGGGGCGAAGTGGTGGCCCAGGAAATTCGTCGTCTCCAACGTCAGCGAGGTGTAGAAGGGGTGTCCTTGCGCCGTCGCCCAGACCGTTTGGGCGAACACACCTAAATCGTTGCCCGTGTGGAGCGCCAGGTGCTGGGCGATTGCCAACCGGCCAACCACCAGGCCCCACAGCCCCGCCAGGCCCCCCACGATGAGCCAGGCGGCGCCTGAACGCTGAATGCTCAACACTGAAGACCGCGGCGACCCCCGCCTCAACCTGGGGAGGGGGGTCGTGAGCAGGCGCGTCTGACCAGAGCGACCCAACGGGCCAGCGGCGTCCTCGCGCGACTCCTCCACTCCTGGCAGGAGCGGAGGATGGGGGATGAGGTCCTCCCCGCGCTGGCCTGGAAACTCATCCCATCGATCATTCATCGAGTCAACACTTCGAGAGCGCCCAGGACGTACTCATCCGCCTTGTCCCACGTGCGAGGCAACCGCTGGCCGCTTGGCTCGTGGTAAAGTCCCACTACCAGGGTATAGCGCCCCGGCGCCAGGTCGGGGGGCAGGACCAGGGGATGCTCATCCACCACCACCTCCCCGCGGGCCCAGCTCATCGTGGGAGCCGCCCCGGCGGCCGGCAGGTCATCGTGCTGAGCCACAACCTGATTGTCCTGATCGCGCAGGTGGACAAAGATCTTGTAGGGACGATCGGTCGGCCCGCCAGCCTCCCAGACCAACCTTACGGGCACCGTCGCGCCCGGTGGGACCGTTGCGGGCCACTCTGCACCGCGCAGCGTCACCCCCTGCGCCCAGGCGACGGCCAATGGGGCAGCAATCGGGGGCAACGAGAACGAGCGCGGCCGATCCTCGACGGTAATCGTCTGCAGAACAACCTCATCCGGCGTCTTCTTGTGAGGGAGAATCTCGGTGAAGGTTCTCGCTTTATGCGGGTTGCCATCGAGCGTAAATCGCAGTGGCCAATCGTGTTCATCGCGGACATGGAGCACAAGGCGATAGCGACCCGGTGCCAGCGCCGGCGGCGTGTCGAGCAGGTGACGGCCGCGGACACTCCGACCGGGTGGCCACCGGGCCGGTGGATAGTCTTCCGTCGCGAGCGGGAGCTCCCAGCGCGCGAGCGGGGCACTCCCCTGCTCGGGCCAGAGTTCGACCTCGGCGGTCGCGGCGGTGAGCGCGGTAGTCTTCGCCGCCGCCCGCGCCGGCAGCCGCCAGAGCAGTGCCAGGGGGAGCCGATCGCCGGCGTGGATCGGCCCGGTGGGACCGTCACTCCCCAGCAGTTCCAGGGTATCGGCAAAGCGAATGGCCAGCGGATGGGTCGGCGGGGGCGGCGGAACGTCTACGAGGGCGCCGGTGACAGTGACATCCAGCAGTGTCACGACGACTCCAGAGCCGCCCGCGGTGAGGGGCAGGGGCGTGCTGGTCTCCAGATCTCGCCAGGAGAGCTGAACGGTGTAGTGACCGGGTGGCGTATCAGCCGGTACCAGCAGGGCGTGGTTCTCGTCCGGCGTGTCGCCGGCCTTCCACTTGTCGGTGGGACACCAGGCATTGCAGGGCTCGCTCAGCCGTTCGGCCCACACCTGTCCATCTGCATCAACGAGTTGGATGGAGAGGAGATAGCGCTTCGAAAGAGGCTTGAGGACCTTCCAGTGAAACTCGATGCGGAGACCGTCGCCCGCCATCACGGTCGGCTCGGAGTGCTCCCAGCGGGGCAGGGCGACAGTCTCGGCCCAGACCCAGGGAGTCGTCTCGTTGCGTAACGGGCGCGGCGCCAGGTAGGTCGCAACAAAGACGCTGTCCGGGTACCAGCGCTTCTCGGCAGGAAAGGCGAGCTTATTGAGCCGGCGTTCGACCGACGCCGGCTCGGTGTTCGCCGGCGCCACCGGCCCGAGCACGATGCGATTGTGCGTCGCCAGAATCGGCTCGAGGCGCGCCTCGATCTCATGGGGATCGAGAGGGTGGGGAACATCTGGCACGAAGGCGTACTGCTCCAACGGGCGCGAGCCATAGTAGGAAACCTGGGGCCAGAGGTGCGGATGGGTCAGGATAATCGCATCGCCTGGTGCCATCTCTACCTCGGTCGCACGTAAGATGCGACCAAAGTTGTTCCCTCGACCGAGGATATACTGGTACACGAGGCCGTACCCGAAGATGGTCAGCACGAGGGCCAACCCCAGGCTCCCGGACGGCCGCCGCCATTGCCAGAGTGCCCGGAGGCCGAGAGCCAGTGCGAAGAGAAAAGCAAACAGTGACCCGATAAAGTAGCGTCCGACCACGATCGGCACGATGACGACCCCGGCCACGATCGGCACGCCGAGTACTATCATCAAGAGCGCGGGCAGATCGGCCACGGAAGCGGCGCTCTTCCGCCGGCCACGCCCTCGCAGCGATGTCACCAGCCCAAGCGCTGCGAGCAGCCAGAGCGCCACTGCCATGGACAGGGCACGGTCGTAGGCAGCATCATTGCGAATCTCGCCGACCGTCCAATCTTTGATGATCTTGTCCAGCTTTACCCATGGAGTGGGCTGGTTCGTCCACTCCGGCCGGATCGCATCCAGCAGGGTATCGGCTGGTCCAGGGGCGTTGAGCAGCCAAAGGGCGAGCAGCACGACCCCCACAGCCTGCACCGAGAACCACAGGAGCAGCCGGCGCCACTGGCGGATACGCCCCCAGCGCCAGAAGACGTAGAGATCGATCGCCGCAACCAGCAGCGCGAAGAGATAGTGGAACGCCATCCCGATCACGATGAGCATCCCCGCGACGACCCACCAGCCGCCGCCCACCACGAGGGCACGCCGCACGCCGACGATGAGAAGGAAGCCCAGCAGCGCCACCCAGGTGTACATCCGCGCTTCCTGGGCGTAGGCCACAGCGAACGGAGACATCGTGGCCAATATGGCGGCCAGCAGGGCGACGCCCTCTCCCTCCCAGCGGCGAGCCACCCGGTAGAGCAACGGCACGAACGCGACACCTGCCAGGAGTGAGAGGTAGCGAAGTGCGAACTCGCTCTCGCCGGCGAGACTCATCCAGGCGTGGAGCAGAAGGTAGTATCCAGGCGGATGCTCCTGGATCGCGCGGGCACTGTACGCGACGATCTCCAGCGGCGGCTTCCTCGCGACGAAATAGCTGGCCGTCTCATCGAACCAGAGTTCCAGGCGATCGAGCCGCCAGGCGCGCAGGCCGAATGCGACCAGCAGAATCACGCCCAGCACGAGGAGCCGGGAGGTTCGCGAACGCTGCTGGCTCACGGCCGGCCCTCGGGGATAGCGAGCGTCACGCGGTCGTCGGGGAGGCGGGCGGCCTGGGCATCATGGGTGGGGAGCGGCTCGCCGGTTGCGGGATCGAAGAAGGAGAGCGCCACTGCGTGGGGCTGGGCGCCCTCTGGCACCGGCAGCCGGTAACTATCGGCGATGATCTCGTTGGTGATCCAGCTCTCCGTGGGACGCTGGCCAACCCGCGGCTTACTCTCAGCCCGGCTCAGTGGGCGACCGGCCGAGTCGAGCAACTCGGCCCGGACGGCGAAGCTCGTATCGACTGGCTGCAACGCTTGCCAGTAGGCCGTGACCAGGATGGCATCGCCGTCCCGGCGCAGATCGTAGCCGCGCAGAGCGGCGAACTGGCCGAAGGTGGCCGCCGCCTGGTGCTGTATCGGGGGCAACTCGAAGCGGCGGCGCTCGAGGTCGGGCTGCCCGGCGCGGATGCGCGCGATCTCGACAGCCGTGCCTCCCGCGATGAGGCGCACCACAACCGTCGCCGCTCCCAGGTGGGGTGTCAGGCGCGCGGCGTTCGGGTCAGCAGCCTCCAGGACGGCCACACCGACGCCGGCCTCGCGCCGCTCGCCCAGCGCCACCGCCGGCATCGCCAGGCGAACGACGAACCCCGGCTGCCAGCTTCGCACGGGCCGCTCGTTGAGCGCAGGGAGGGTGGTGGCCGGGAGCGGCGAGATAACCGTGCCCTGAGTCTCATCGTAGAAGAACAGCCAGGGCAGAAGCTCTCGGTCAACCGGGCGCAACGCCGTCCAGTAGGTCACCAGCACCGGACCATCGGGCGTCGACCGCAGGTCAAAGCCGAGCAGGCGCAGACCGTCGCCAAAGTCGACCGTGGCGGGGACGGCAGGCGCCTCCTCCCCCGGATCGGTGCGCGTAAAGAAGTCGGCCTCCAGTGGCGGCGGGGCCATCCCAGGCAGGCGACAGCCGCCCAGGAGCAACAGCAGCAGGGAACACCAGAGCGCCGCGCGGCCCTGGCGGGGCCGACGCGGCGCGTACGGCGCGTGATCGGAGACGAAGAGTGTGCTCATCGGTGCTAAGAATGGTGCGGTTGGTCCATTTGGTCAAATACGGTGGCCTATAGGTGAGATCCATCCCCGACCCCCCGGCGCCCGCTCCTGAGAGGAGCGGGGCGTCGTTCAAGAACGACGTGCAGCAAGAGTGGCGCTCTTTTTATCGAGCGCATCGGCCCGCGACTCCCTTCCCTCCGTTGAGGAAGAGTCGGAGGAGAGGTGCGATGCGGACCCGCTCGGCCACCACATTCGATTACGGGAACCGCCGCCCACTCAGCCCCCAGGCCAGAACGAGCAGGACGACCCCGAGGCTGGCCCCACTGATCGCTAGCCCCTGGCGCCAGCCAGCCTGCTCATAGTGCAAGGTGACGATGTGCTCCCCGGGGGCAAGCGGGAGTGCGGTGTTGAGAATATTGGCCCGGCGGACCTTGGCCGGCTGGCCGTCGATAGTCGCCCGCCAGCCTTTGGTGAACGGCTCGGCAACGACCAGGATCGCCGCAGCGGGGACACTGGTGTGCAGGCGGATGAAGCCGGGCGCGCGCGCGTCGACTGTGACAGCACCCTTGACGGGGCGCTCGGCGGCTGGTTCGGGCTCGTCGAAGAGCGCGACCGCCATCGGGTCGAAGCGGGGGTCGTTGAGGCGCTCGCGAATCTCGCTGCGGCCAGCGGCGAGAATCTCCGTCTGCCCGACGAGCCAGGCGTAGGGTGCCGGCTCGCGCAGGCGGACGAGGAAAGCGCCTTCATCCCCGGCGAGCCGCTCATACAACGCCGGCGCCTCGGCCGCGAGGTCGCGGTCGGCCACCACGTAGCCGACATGGAGAAGTTGGAACTGGCGCCAGGGCTCCACCTTGAGCAAGAAATCTTTCGTGTTGCTTAGCCGCAAGGGCTCATTCCCCGTGAGGAGCGGCAGACCCCAGCGCATGCCGTCGTTGCCGTTGATCGGCGGCGCGCCAACGACTGCAACGCGGGCGGGCGTCGCCGCCAACGCGGTCTGCAGGGCGTCCAACAAGGGCTGAGGTGGGCGTAGGACCTCGGTGGCCGGGGGGCCGATGTGCGCGGCGCGGTTGACGGAAAAGAGATCGAACAGGAGCAGGCCCACGAGCAAGAGGGGTGCACCCCGACGCCCGGCGGGGATCAGGCTTCGGCGGCGAGACGGGAGAACCGGGGAAAATTCCTCACGCGCCGGTTGCTCTTCCCGCGGGCCGCCGGCCGCTAACCAGCGCAACAGTCCCCAGTTAGCCAGCAGCATGATGACGAAGAAGACGTACCCCTCGTAGAACGCATCGAAGACACCTGCATCGCCGCGGTAGCCGGCGATCAGGAGGGCACGGAGCCACCAGAAGGCCAGCAGCGGCGCGAGTAGGAGCGGCAGCCAGCGTTCTGCCCCGCCGACCGCGCGCTTGAGACGCTCACGCAAGGTTGGCTCGTCAGGAAGCTGGTCGAGCGTGACCATGCCCCAGGCTGCGAACAGCGCGAGCGCCAGGGCGAAGAGCAGGAGCACCCGCTCCTGGCTCCGTACGTGGGCGAACCCCGGCACACTGAGATAGACCAGGTCGAAGAAAAAACTGTTGCCCCCCAAAGCCAGCAGCAGGCTCGCCAGCGCCGCAAGGAGCCAGAATCGCTGCTGTCGGCCGAGACCGGTCAAGCCCGCGATCAGCACCAGCACCAGAGCACCGATCCCCCCGTACAATGGGTTACTGCCGACGAGTTGAGGCACGAAGAGGGTGAGCAACTCATCCCACCCGAGGCCCGTCCGGGCAAAGGCATAGTCCAGTGAACTGCGCGACGACTCGGCGATGAAAGCCTGCGTGGGCAACCACTGCGCGGCGGCCAGCCCGGCCCCCAGCGGGAAGATCGCGGCCAGGGGCAGCGCAACGCGCAGCCAGGCACGCCAACCGCCACGGCGCGGTCGGCCCAGGCGAAAGAGCGCATAGGCCAGGGTGACATAGCTGAGATAGAGGGCTGTCTGCGGGTGGCCGGCCAACACGGCCAGCCCCAGCAGTAAGGCGCCGGCCGCTGACCGGCTGGCTCGATAGCGCTGCGGGCGGGCCGGGTTGGCCGCGCGGTGAATGGCGAGGAGAAGCCAGGGCAGCCAGGCGGCACTCTCCAGGATCGTGACCTGCTCGATCGGAAAACCCGTCAGATAGCCACCGAAGGCGAAGACCAGCGCGCCTGTCACAGCGGGAAGCACGCCCAACTCAAGCGCTCCCCGGATGAAGGCGTACATCCCGAGGGCCGCGAGGGCAATGTGGGCCACTGCCTCCAACTCAAGAGCGATCAGGGGGAAGCGCGGCCCCCAGAGGAGTGCGTTCAGCAACGCCGGGGGGTAGAGCGCGGCCGCCTGGGGATCGGCCAGACCCGGCTGGCCACCAAAGATGGAGGGGTTCCAGAACGGGAGATGGCCGCTTGCCAACGCGGCCGCGACGAAGCGGCGCAGCGGGTAGTACTGGTTGGTAAAATCTCCGATGGGGAATGCCACGCGATCGGCCGGGTTGGGCGCCCAGAGCCGCCAGAAGAAGAGCGCCACGAGCGCCAGAATCAGGGCCGCGGCGGCCACGTCGGCCAGCCAGGCCGCACGAGGGCGGCGGGCCACCACAGTTCGAGCACCCGCGGCGGGGCGCCGGGTATCAGGCGTCGGGATGGAACTCTGCACCTGGTTCCCTCCCCCGACCTCAGGCACGTGGCCCACGGCCTCCGGGGTGCGGGCCGGCTCGATCAGCCACCGAACGGCGCTGAAGAGTACAGCGCAGAGCGCCTCGGTAAGGATGTTGGCCGCTCGCCAGAGCACTGCGCCCATAGCAGCGACATCGACGCCTACCAGCGGGCTCAGCACCAGCGTCACCAGGCCCTCGCGCAAGCCCAGGCCGCCGGGCGTCAGGAGGCTGATGACTCCGATCGTCCAGGCCAGCATCCCCGCCCCGACGACCGCCGGCATGGTCTGCCACGCACCGCCGAGGGCGCGCACCGCGAAGACCAGCGCCAGGGCATTGGCGGCGTGGGTCACCAGGTAGAGTGCCAGGTACCCGAGCAGGTCGCGGTAGCGCAGCGGGGCCGGCACGGGCTCGCGGCCCACCAGGCGCAGGCCGGCGTTCAACAGCGGGAAGAACAGCCGCGGATGGATCGCGATCAGCCCCAGCGGTACGACGGCGATGAGCCAGGCAAAATGGGTCGCGACCGTGCCGCCTGGCCAGAAAGGGAGCGTCAGGACGAAGAGCAGAATCGCCGCCAACAGTTGCAGTCCTTGTTCGAGCAGCACACTCAGGGCACCCGTGGTGCGATTGACGCCCGCGTCCTTCCCCAGGTAGACCCGCCCAACCAGGTGCCACATCGAGCCGGGCAAATAGCGCGCAAAATTCGTGATCGTCCAGAGTCGCAGGCTGGTCAGCCGGGACAACCGGAAGACCAACCCGGCGACGATCTCGCGCCACGTCACGGCCTGCAGGATAACGTAGGCTGCCGCACCGAGCAACGCCAGCAGCAGGTCGACCTCGTGACCCCCGGCGCGCGCCAGCACGCCGGTCCAATCCACACCCAGCCGCTGGAGCGAGCGCCACCAAAACCAGAAGATCACGAGGACCAGCGGCCACCCCAGGAAGCGCTTGAACCGGCTCAGACGCCCCGATCCGGCCGGGCGAGCGGTCATGGGAACCTCACCTCACCAAGGGATGCCGCGTTGTCGGGCAGTGGGCCAGAAGGGTCGTGTGCCGGAAGCCGTACCAGGCTGGTCGGATCGTAGACGCCGACGACCAGGGTGTAGGCACCGCCGGTGGGTGCCTCCGGCAGCACAAGCCGGTGCGGGTCAGCGATGATCTCACCCGGAAGCCATCCGATGAACGGGCGAGCGCCTGCGGCCGGCACTCCATCGGACTGGGCCACCAGCGCGCCATGCTCGTCAAGCACGTGCACAAACACATGGGCGTTGACCGAGGGCTGCGCCAGGGCCTGCCAGTAGAGCGTGATGTCGAGCGTGCCGGACCCGGGCTGCACATCGGCGCCCAACAGGCGGGCCACCCCCTCCCACGTGGCATCGCTCGGCCGCTGCACCGCCGGCGGCGCAGTGAGTCCGGCCTCATTGCCGAGGAGCAACGGCCGAGCCAAAGTGACTCGACCCAGCGAGTCGCCCGTCGCCGGATTGTAGACGCCGACGTAGAACTGATAGAACCCAGGCGCCGCCTCGACTGCAACCGGGAGAGCCACGTCCCGGCGAACCTGGTCGCCGGCCCGCCACGACGGATATCGCTGCAGTTCGGGCGAGGCCAGTGGCCGGTCGGCGCCGGCGGCGCGCCGGTCGCCTGCATCGAGATGAACGTAGAACGCCAGATTGCGCGCCTCCGCCTGCAGGACCTGGAAGGAGAGCGTCAAGGTTACTGTCCCTCCTGCCGTCACAGCCACCCGATCCAGGTCGTAGCCCCGCAGCGCGAGCTGCTCCCCAAACGTCGCTTCCTGCGGGAAGCGAGGCTCGGGCAGCCGCCGGTAGAGCCGGCGCTTACCCTTGCGATCGTAGAGCCGAATCAGCTCGTAGCGCCCCTGCACCCACGGCAAGAGCTCGGGCAGCTCGAGGAAACGATCAGTCCAGAAGACGATCACGTCGGGCGGTTCAGCGTCGAGCAGCGGGAGCATGGCGACCGCGCTCGGCTGTCCATCGCGCACGAAGCGGCTACTGGTCACGTTGACCAGAGTAGGTGGCGGGGCGTGGTCGCTCAGGAAGGTGAGCATGGGGTCGTCACTCAGCACGCGCGCCCCGGGCGGGAGTCCGCTCCGCAGCTCGGCGGCCAGCTCCCGGCCATCCTCGGCCTTGTTATCTTCTTCGGGGGTCGCGAGGTGGCGGTATGTATCCCCAGGACGGGCGAACGCGATGACCAGAATCCCCAGAAGCAGGCCGGCCCCCACCCCAAGGGTGCGCCGGCGGCCGGCGGCCAGCAACGCGACCCGCTCCGCTGCCCAGGTGGCGCCGGTTCCCGCGAGAACCGCGAACGCCGGCAGCACGATCACGATCAGATGAGAGTACAAGCGTCCGAAGAAGAGCATCATCGCCAGCGCGCCGAGCACCGCCACGAGCGCACAGAGCCCGGCCGGGCGCCAGCGCCGGTCGCGGAGCGCAGGCCAGATCCCGGCGAGTGCCAGAAGCACGAAGGGAGCAAGCACCGCCCGCTCGGGCGCAGCGACGAAGCGCCAGATCGTGGTCGCGTTGGTCAGCGGCGAAGTCGCCTGCTCGACGGCGCCGCCAATGTAAAAGACGTTGAACCAGAGCACCTGTTCCACGAAGGCGCGCACAGGAAGCTGGCTCAGCACCAGCCCGGTGGTGACCAGGCCGGCGACCACCAGCGCCCCCAGGTGCGACCAGCACTCGCGCGGCGCGCCCGAGACAACGATGGCGACCACCACAGCGGGGGCCAATGGCGCCACGGCATGCTTGGTCAACCCCGCCACGGCGAAGAGTACTCCCGCGAGGGCCGCCCATCGACGCCCGCGTCGAGTCGCCGCGACCAGGGCGAACATTGCGAGGGCGATCGCCGGAACATCGGTCATTGCCGGCCGCGTGCTCTCCACGAAGCTGGGTGAGAGCACAAGATAGAGGGCCGCTACAGCCGCCGCCAGCGGGCCCCGCGCCTGGCGGGCGAGCGCGGCCGTCGCCACAATCGTCAGCGCGCCCCAGAGAACCGCGAGCGAGCGCGCTACCGCCAACGACTCGACCGTCAGCCGGAAGAGGGCCGCGAGTTGCCACAGATAGACGGGCGGGTAGTCCCACCAGATCGGGTCGTAGAGACGGCCGCCGCGGGCCAGTTCCCGCCCGACCAGCACGATCGTCGATTCGTCCCAACTCCAGGAGTAGCCTGCGGTGTGGAGCAGGCCCCAGAGAGCGAAGGCCGCCACCAGCCCCACGGGGACCAGCGCCAGCATCCCCGCCCCCAACCGCCTGGCGCGGCTGTCACAAGCCGCACTGGACTGGCGCTGAACAGCGGAGACAGTCCGGGTACTCATGGCACCCTCACCCTCAGTATGGTCACCGGCACCGCCTCGTCGGACCGCCGAGTGCCATCGACTGTTACGGGCAAACGAGTGCTGCTCCGCGCGAGGTCGTACATCCCGGCGATCAGGCGGTAGTCACCGGCCGTCAAGTCGGCCGGGAGCGCCAGGTTGTGTTGGTCGAGGACGACCTCACCGGGCGCCCAGCCACTCGTCGGGCGCCCCGCACCCGCTGGTTGACCGTCGCTCTGGGCGACGAGCCGGCCATCCGACGCCAGGAGTTGCACGAAAACGGTGTAGTCGCCGGCAGGTGCGGCTGGCCCCGCCTGCCAGGCCAGTATGACGTGGATCGACGCCCCTGGTACGGCTCCCCGTCCCGGGTCGAGCGTGTAGCCTAGCAACGCGAGCGGACCGACAGTGGCCGGGCGCGGTGTGAGGCCCGCGGGCGGCCTCACGAGGCGCCGCGCGGGCACAGGGCGATTGGCGCGCACATCCAGCAGCTTGATGGCCTTGCCCTCGTGGACCAACTCTGGCACAACGTCCGAGGACAGAATGCGAGGTTGCAACCACGACGTGGACTCGCCGTCGGCCCGCACAGCCACAGCCACGGTGTAGTCCGACCCGAACTGCCACGGAATCGTCGTCGTGCGGACGATCTCGCCCGGCTGCCAGCGCTCGAGCGGGTACCAGAGCGTCTCGATCAAGGGGCGCAGGCTGGTATCTTCCAGCACGTGCCCGTCGCGGGGGTCGAGGAAGAGGGGCCAGAGGCGCAAGCGTGGCTCCGAGCCGGACGCCTCGGCCGGAGGGCGCAACGCCGTCCAGTAGATGGTCAGGCGCGGGCCGTCGACCGTCTGGGCAAAGTCGTACCCGAGCAGGCGCACAGTGTCGCTGAAGTCGGCCTGCATGGCGAACTCGGGCCGGGGCGGTGCCTTCAGCCGGGCGAAGGAGTAGAACTCGGGCGGGAGCCCGTCTGGGGGCTGGCCATTCGCGACCGTGCCGCGCTGCAACAGGAGCCAGCCATCCGTCCCCGCGGCAACGCCCCAACCCTGCGCCAGCAGCGTCTCCACCTGGGCGTGCAGATCGTTGGGATGCATAAAGAGGTCGAGCATGGTGACATCGAGCAAGACCAGGTCCGCCTCACGCACATCGGGGAACTGGTAGACGCGGCGACGCTCGCTGACGTGCGGATTGAGGCGCCACCCGGCCGAGACCGCGGCGTTGGGCGGGATTGCGGCGATTACCGCCTCGCCGACGCGGTGATGCTCCGTGACGGCCGGCCAGGTGAAACCCGCAGCCAGCGGGGTCGCGCCGCTCCGCACCTGAGCAACCAGACTCGCCAGGAGGACGAACAGGGTGAGAAGGTTGAACGTTGGAAGGTTGAAGCTTCGGGCGGACGCCTCATCAACATCGTTCAAGGACGGAGAGGGGAGAGTTGCTCTCAGCGCTGGTGAAGGGGCGTCGTGGGCAGGTGCACCTTCCAGAAAGGAACCCGGTTGCTCGCGACGTTCGGGAATGCCCCCCCGTCGCGTTCCGAGAGAGGGAACCAGGGGGCGAGCTCCCTCCAGCCCTCTCGCCAGCCGGCTCACTCCCACGGCGGCAGCGGCGATGGCGAAGGGAATAATTGGAGCCGGGTAGTGATAGCCCACCAGGGTGTGCATGGGGGCGTAGTCGCTGAGCAGGTTGATAGCCAGAGAAGGCGCGGCAAGCAGGAGGACCTCCGGTGCCAGGAGGGGCAGCCCCGCAAGTGGCAGCAACAGGCCAGCCAGGTAGCGAAAACGGTCGGGCTCGACCAGAAGGGCCACTGGCGTCCAGGGCCGCCTCACCAGGGTGACCAGCACGTCACCCAGGCCCTTACCCAGCGCGCCGTAGCGCCCAATGTGCTCGGGCTGCCCGGTCGGGTTGAAGTGCGGCAGGATGACACCGATCGCCAGCGTGGACCAGCCGGCGCCCACGAGCAGCGGAAGCCAGCCAACGCGCCGGCGCTGGATCAGGAGCGCGTAGAGTCCCATCAGGGCCACAATCAGGCCAATCTCCTCCTTCGTGCCCAGCGCCAGCAGCGCGGCGGCCAGGAACGGGCCATCGCGCTGTTCGTCGAGCCAGTTGAGCGCCAGGAGCAAGAAGGTCGGCGCGAGAGTGACTGCGTGAAAGTCAAAGAGGTTCGCGCCCTCGAGGGCTGGAGAGAGCAGGTAGACCGCTGCCAGGACCACAGACGGCCAGGCGCCAACCCGCCGGCGGGAGAACCAGAAGAGCGGCAGCGCCCCCAGCGCAACCACCATCGATTGGAGCCAGAGCAGCAAGCGCGGATCGCTCCACAGCCAGTAGAGCGGTGCAATCAGAAGCAGGATCGGCTCGACGTGGTGCGCCAGACGAGTCGTTACGCCAGGAATATTGGTCAGCGCGAACGGATGGCCGTGGGCTGTGTTCCAGAGCGCCTGATCGTAGTTGCCCAGGTCGAAGGCGCTCGTCAGGAAGGCCTCGTGCCGCCGGACAGTCAGCATCCCAAAGAAGAGTGCGTAGGCCAGCACCAGGCTCCAGGTGGCGAGCAGGGGGAGGTCGGACCAGCGCCGGCAGGCGAAGGTGGCCAGGTGCCTTCCACGCAGGTCTGTCTTAGCGCCGTGAGGGGCCAGAGCGCGCGCCCGCTGCGGGGTTGGCCGCCGCCAGGTGAAGCTCACGAGGCGGCCTCCACCCGGAGCGTTGCCAGCACGAAGGCGTCGGTGCCATCCGGAAGCGAGAGCCGCGCGCCGGTGCTCACATCGTAGAGACCGACAAGCAACCGGTACTCGCCGGCGGGGAGGCCGCTGGGCAGGGTGAGAGTGATGGTGTCGGGCACCCGGTCGCCGGGCCGCCAGCGGCCGGTCGGGAAGAAGCCCCCGGTCGGCTGGCGATCGGCCTGCACCAGTGGCGTGCCGTCGGTGCCGACGAGGTGGACGAAGACTGTCAGATCCTGCCCGGCGGGTCGGAGACTCTGCCAGAGCACCGGAATCTCCAGGGCTGTGCCAGGGGTGGTGACGACGCTGCCCGGCAGCTCGGTTCCCTGCAACGCGATGCGGCCGCCGAAGTCGGCCTCAAGCGGCCGCGCGGGCGCCGCCGGAACGGGCCCGAGCCAGACATAGGCGAGCGTCACGGCCTCGGCAGCGGGATGGCCACTGCCATCGAGCAGGCGCCGGGCCACGTGGGTCGTGCTGTCGTAGAGGCCAGCGGTCAGGCGGTGCCAACCAGCGGCACCGGCCGGAATGGTGAGGACGTGCGGATCGGGGACGGGATGCTCGTCGCCCCACAGGAAGGTCGGCAATAAGCCGCGCGCCGGTAGACCGTCGTCCTGGGCGACGAGGGTGTGATCGGCGGCTGTGAGATGGACGAACACCGTGCTTGCCGCCAATGGAGCGGCGGCCGTCCAGTGAAGCTGAAGTGGCATCAGCCTCTCGTGCAGGTCTTCGGCGGACGGTGGGGCAAAGTCGAAGGCAACAAGCTCGGCACCGCCCTCGAAGCGCGCGGCAGGCTCGCCGTGGACGCTGAAAGCGGGCGGCTCCTGCCAGCCATCCAGGCGCAGCACCAGCACCCCGCGCCCGGTCCACGCGACTGTCCCCAGCCGCGCCAGGTCACCGATCAACCTGGGATCGTAACGAGTGGCGGCCCGTAGGCTGTCGAGCACCATCCAGATGCGCGGCCAGCGCTCGAGCATCGCTCGCAACTCGGCCTGATTACGGATCAGTGGCGCCCCGGTCCAACGGTCGATGAACTGGCCGTCGCGTCGGACGACGAACGCTTCCCATCCAGAGCTGATAGCGTAGCCCTGGCAGGGCCCAAAGTAGACCGCACAGGCCGGTGGCTGCGGACTGATGATTGCATCTCCCGGCTGCCGCTGGCTCTGGATGTAACGAAACGCCAGGTCGTAGCCCTCCACCTGGCTTTCGACCGTGGCGGCAGCCGGACGCGCGAAGAAGACAAACGGGAGTACAAGCGCAACCAACGTGGTCAACGACGGCAGCCAGACCCTCTGTATCCCTGGAGAAGCGCTCGCTCCTCCGCCCCGCGGTAGTGGCCCCCAGTGCGCCAGGAGCCTCTCAACCAGGGCAGCCCCCAACAGCGCCAGAGACGGGATCAGGATGAACAGGTAGCGCTGGTCTCGCCAGGCCGGCCCTGCGGAGACGACCATCGCGATCAACGGCAGCCAGAGCAACAACTCGGCCAGGAGGAGGGCATCGAGCCGACCGGCGCGCCGATGGGATGACGCGAGGGCCCGGCGCCCGCCCCAGAGCAGGGCGAGGCCGGCCAGCGCGGCGACGGTCAACCCCAGCTGCTCGGGCGCGAGAAAAAAGGAGGCGTACGCGCGTAGCGCGCCGCCGATATCGGCGAACAGGCTGACGTAGGGACGGCTCTCCTGGATCACTGTGAGCTGACCAGGCTGGCCCATCACTTCAAATCCCAGGCGCGCCAGCAAGAACCCAGCCAGACCGCCCTCCAGTGCCAGCGCCTCACGCGTTCGCAGCCACCGCGGCCCGCGCCAGAGCACGATCCCCAGCCCGAAGGCGGGGAGCAGCAGGAGCGTCTGCTCGGCCGTCCAGAGCCCGGCCGCGACCAACAGCAACCAGGCCCATCGTGCGCGGCGTCCCTCTTTCTTGCTTGCGTCACGGGGAGGCATCACGAACCCATGCCAGAAGGCGAGCAGTTGGACGACGATCAAGAGATGGAAGAGCGCGTAGAAGCGCGCCCGTCCTCCCCAGACGATCGCATCGGGGAAGAGCGCGAGTGTGGCCGTCGCTACGATGGCAGCCACCGGCCCGAAGAGCCGGCGGCCGAGCTGGTAGAAAAGCGGCAAGGTCACCGTGCTGACGAGCAGGCTCGGCACGCGTGCGGCCCACTCCCCATCTCCGAGGAGCGGCACAAACGTGGCCTGCAGCCAGACGGAGAGGAGGCCGCGGGTGTAGAGCACCCCGGAGGGCAGCCAGGGGAGCCCGTGAGCCAGAGCCTGGCGGGCGGCCCAGATCGTCGTGAATTCATCCACGTAGAGGCTGCTCCGCAGGCTGTAGACCAGGCGCAGCGCCAGGCCCAGCAGAACGAGCACCATGACGGCCCAGCGGCTCCAGACGCGATCGACCATAGGTCAGGGAACGGGCGTCCGTCAGGGGCTGAGGGGGCGAAAGGAACTCAGGTGACCAGCCCGTGGCGCCGGAGTTCGGGTAGTCTCATCCATCCGCCTGCCCCCCACCATTGACAGTCTCGCGAATATAGTAGATCGGCTTATTCTGGCTCTCGTGGTAGGTTCGGATGATCATCTCGCCGAGCAATCCCATCGTGATGAGCTGCACGCCGACCACGACCAGCAACACCGCCAACATGAGCAGCGGGCGACTGCCGATATCCTGGCTGAGAAGGAATTTGACGAATGTGAGGTAGAGACCGGTCAGAACGCCTGCTCCCGCCGAGAGCAAGCCCATGGTCCCAAAGATGTGCAACGGACGAGTGGCGTAACTCGCCAGGAACCAGACCGTGATCAAATCCAGCACGACGCGGATGGTACGGCTGAGGCCATATTTCGACCGCCCATACTGGCGGGCGTGGTGGTTGACAGGTACTTCCGCCACCGCGCCACCGACCTGGCTGGCAAGCGCCGGGATAAAGCGATGGAGATCACCGTACAGTCGGACATGCTGGAGGACCTCACGCCGGTAGGCCTTGAGCGAACAGCCATAATCGTGCAGGCGGACGTCGGTGACGTTGGAGATCAGCCGATTGGCAATCCACGAGGGGACTTTGCGGTCGAGCAAACGGTCCTGCCGATTCTTGCGCCAACCGCTGACAATGTCGTACCCATCGTCAACCTTCGCCATCAGCCTGGGAATGTCGCGCGGATCATTTTGGAGGTCGGCGTCCATCGTGACGATCACGTCGCCGCGGGCCTGGGTGAAGCCGGCCGCGAACGCCGCCGTCTGCCCAAAGTTCCGACGCAGCCGCACGATGGTGAGGCGCTGGTCCTCGCGCGCCAGCTGGCGCAAAAGCGCGAAGCTGCCATCTGTGGACCCGTCATCCACAATGACGATCTCGTAGGGCCGCCCGAAGGCCTCAAGCACCTGGGTCAAGGTCTCGTAGAGCCGCGTAATGCTTTCCTCCTCGTTGAGGAGCGGGATGACGACAGAGATGTCGATCCGACCGGACGAATCGATCGGGCGCGATGCGGTGGCAACTGCAACATTGCTCGCGATGGAATCGGTCATAGAACGTCTCCCCGAGGACGAGCCTCGTGGTGGGCGAATCTTTCCGCCCACGGCCCAGCCCCTGATTGTACATGAACTCTCGCGCCAGGCACAGTTATGCTGCCGCCCTACCTCGTCGACAGCGCCGGGAGGTCAGGTTCTCGTCGCGTCAGCGGCCCAGTGCCCCGCAGATGGGTCTCACCACCGAAGCCGGGTCCCCGGGGAACTGTCCCCGTCGGCCTTCCGTCGAAGGATTCAGCAGCGGACAGATTGCCCGTGACAGTCTGGCAGCTTCTCGCTCTGGGAGGCACGGGCTGGTTTCAGGCCGGTATCGTCGCAAGCCGAGGTTCATGGCTTCACCGCGATGATGCCCAGATCGACCGCATCGCCCGCCGGTGCGCCGTTTCGAGTCACCGGCAAGCGCCCTCCCTGCTGCGTGTAGAGCCCAGCGCGCACCTTATACTCGCCGGGGGGTAGATCAGGCGGCACATTCAGCGTGGCAATGTCACGGACGGTCTCGCCGCGATGCCAGAACGAGGTCGGGTACAAGCCGTCGAGAGGCTGGCCGTCCACCTGCGTGACGAGCCTCCCATCAAGGCCGACGAGGTGCACGAAGCGGGTGTAGTCGCGGGACGGGATGTCGGTGGCCTGCCAGTACAGTGCCACCAGGATCGGCTTGCCTGGGGTGGCAGTCGCCGGCAGGTCAATCCCGGTGAGCGTCAGCGCGGCGCCGAGTTGAGCGTCGAGCGGTGTGGCCGGCGCCCGCGCCTGGGCGCCGGGGGGTTCGACGCGCACGTAGTCGAGCACGACGCTCTCGCCGGCCGCCGCCTGGGTCGCTGTGACCGTCAGCGGGGTCAGCGTAGCCGGGTCGTAAATCATAAACCGCAGTTGGTAGACTCCGGGCATCAGATCGGCCGGCAACTCGATCTGGTGGCCATCGGGCAAGACATCGCGCACGGCCCACTTGCTCGTGGGGAAGCCCCACGGCCACCCATCCTGCTGCGCGATCATCGCACCGTCCGGGCCGACCACCCGGACCGAAACGTTGTAGTTGCGATCCATGGGAGCCAGGGCCTGCAGAAAAACCGTCAGGCCGAGCGTCTCACCGGGCACGAGGACCTCGCGATCGAGGCGTATCGCCAACAGGCGAATCAGGCCACCAAAATCCGCCTGGCGAAAGTGCTCGTTGTAGAGAAATGGCGGCGGCGGGACATCGCTCGTCCGGTAAACCCAGGCATAAGGGACGCCCTGGCGCTCGACAACATACTCGGGGCTCGCGCTCTGAAAGTACCGGATCAGTTCGGGTGACGGCAACTGGCGCTGGACCTGATTGCTGTAGATCACGACGTAGTCGGTGCTGAGCCAGGTGAGCACGTTGGCGATCGTCGAAGAGGTGGTAAGCAGTCGAACGGGTCCGGGGAAGAAGTAATCGAACGGACCGTCGCCGTACCAGGCGGCAACTCGCAGCGTGGCGGCGTCGGGCCTGGCCGCCAGATAGCGGGCGGCCTCGTCGAGCCCCTCGCCCCACCCAAAGAAAATCTGCTGCTGGGCCACCCGAGGGCCGCCGAGTAGCGGCGAGTAGAAGTCAAGGTAATACGGCGCCAGTGGGAGCGCCCACGCGGCTTGCGCCAGCACCCCAACGAGCAGACCTGCGCCAGCCCAGTGATACCAGGTGAGCCCACGCTGCCGCCGCAGCCAGGTCCCCAGCCGGCACGACAATGCCCAGAGGCCGACTGTGGCCACGATGGTCACTGGCGGGTGGATCGGCAACAAGTAGCGATCGAACTTCTTGGCACCCAGGCTCATGAAGGCCAGAAACGCAACCGCCCACAGAACGAGGGCCGTCACCGGGGCGACCCAGCGGGGCCGCTCCCGCCGCCACCAGGGCCACGCGAGCACCGCGGCGGCACTCCCCCCAACGACCACCGGCGTCAGGCGCCAGAGGAACGCCAGGGGATAGAAGAGCAGTCCGGGGTCGTCGGCGATCACGCGGCCGAGGAAGAAGTTGGCGTTGACGTGACCAGCAACGGCGTAGTCCTCGGCCGCCGTGACGATGCCGCGCAGGCTTCCGAGCGGATCGACCCACATCGCCGGCCACAAGAGCACAAAGACTGCCGCGGCCACTCCCGTCCAGCCGAGCATCGGCACGACGGCCTCTCGCCAGGCCCGTTGCCACCAGGGTCGCGGGCAGTTGTGACGCCCCAGGCTATCCACCAAAGCCGCAAGGCCAAGAAAGGGTGCGAGGAAGAGAGTGGGCGACTTCGTCAGCCAGGCGAGTGCGGCCGCCACCGCCGAGAGGACCAGGAGTGGTCGCGATCGGCCGCGCCAGAGCCAGGTGAGAAAGGCCAGAAGTGCCAGCATTGCGAAGCCGGTGGCAAGCGCATCGACGTGCAGCAGCCGCGACAGTCCCAAGTAGAACGGATCGAGGGCAATCAAGGCCGTCGCGCCGAACGCGAGGAGCTCGTCCTCGAAAAGGCGGCGTATGAGCGGGTAGCAGAGCGCTATTGCCAGGGCCGTGACCAGGGCAATAGAGCGGCGGCCAGCGGCGAGCACCTCAACCGGTTGGTGACCGTGGGCGCGCAGCCATGGCTCGATCTCTTCGTCCTTCCACTCAAACTGCGGCGGCGCCTGGGCGGCGTAGTCCGGGAAGGCGGTGCGAATCCCCAGAGCCCCCAACCACATCGTGGTCACGCCAGGATGCTCGCGCTGGAAAGTGAGCGCGAGCTCGCCGGTGGAGAGCGCTTGCCAGAAGTTCCCCGAGCGCGCCAGCCACTTGCGCTCGTCGGTTGTGACGAAACGGTCAAGGGCGACGGTGCGCGGGAGCCAGGCAAGCACGAAGAGGGCAGCCACGATGAGCGCGGTGCGGCGGGGCCCGGAGATTCCGGTGAGGGGCGAAGGCTTCATGGCACCGGTTCGACGGTAATCTTGGTGAGCTCGATCTGGTTGCCCAGCGGCGCCCCGTTCCCATCGGTGACATCCAGACGCAAGCCCCGCTGGACCTGGTACATGCCCACGATCAGGGGATAGGTGCCGACGTCCGCGTCGGGCCGGATGGGGACAATGTGGGAGTCAGCGATGAGTTCCCCGGGGTCCCAACTATAGGTCGGTCGTGCGCCGCAGGCCGGCTCACTATCGTCCTGACCATAGATCGCGATGTTGGGGTTGATGATCTGGATGAAGACGGTGTACGGCTCTAACTGGAACTGGTTGGCGCGCCAGAAGAGCGTCAGCTCGATCTGCTCGCCCGGGTGGACCGTGGAGCGGTCCAGACCGTACCCCACCAGATGCATCCCGTTCCCGACGATGTAGTTCACCCGGGTGGGGATCGCCGGCTCGATCACCGGATCGTTCAAGGGAAAGCCCCAGCCGGCGTTATGCACGTCGAAGGCCCGCTCGAACGTAGCCGCATCGAAACGCCGGGGCGCCGTCACCGGTCTCCCGACGCCGTTGTGCTCGAAGATCTGCATCCGCGGATCCCCGTTGACGGTGACGGTGCCGTAGGGATGCCAGTCGTTGGCCAGCCAGCCCTCCAGTTGCTGGCGCTCGACCACACCCTCCGGCTCGAGATTGTCGATGAGGAAGAAGTAGCGGGCATTACGCCCACAGCGGCGCGCGCCGCGGGTGTACCAATCAGGCACCCAGGCTTCCTTCTCGTTGGTCTCGTAGGCACCCGTCAACTCACCGGTGCGGTACAGCTCACCCACGACTTTCCAGCCCATACGCAGTGGGAAGCCGAAGAGCGCCTTATCATCGGGCGCCTCGTAGACGGTCCAAAACCCACGTGGATGGTTTTGCTCCCAGGTCCGGAGAACCTCCACACCGTTATAGATGAAGTACCAGTAGGCATAGCTGCCAAAAAGGGCGACTGCGAGGAGCGCGACCGCCACGCCGAGCAGGGTCGCGGGGCGCTGCCCGGCCCGGCGGCACAGCAGGCGCCATCCTCGCTCGACCATCATGCCGGCGAGCAGCGCCCAGGGCATGAAGAAGACGTAGACATGCGTCCGAGGCTTGACCGTGAGAAAGAACGCCAACAGCAATGGAGCACCGAACCAGAGCCAGAGAGCGCGCTCCTCGACGGGCAGGCGGGGCATCAACCAGACACCCAGAAACACCAGCAGGAAGAAGACAACCGTGTAGTCTGCGTCACCGATGGTCAGCCAGCCGGGCGCCCAGGCCGTGAGCGCCAGGCCGAGCAGGAGCAGCCCGGCAAGCAGCGGTCCCCGGCGCCGGCCCAGCCCACGGCGGTAGACGAGCGCGAGCGCCAGCACCGCCAGGCCGATCATCAACACCAGGTAGTAGGTTGTGCTGTAGACGGTCGTGCGCAGGAAGAAGTCGGCAAGATTATTGTAGGGGAAACTTCCACCGATACGCCGATCGGTCAGGTAGGTGTAGGTCGCCCGGAAATTGGGATGGAGGACGAAGGGCAGGTAGAACGCAGTGAGGCTCACTCCGCCGATCAACACCGGCGAGGCCAGCGAACGGGCGAGGCATCTCACACTGGCACCGCGGCGCCAGATCACCCAGAGCAGATACGCGGCCGGCAGCGTCACCAGCGCCGCCTCGTAGTGCGAGAGCAGGCCTGTGGCAAGAAGCAGAGCAGCCAGGGTTAAGTAGTTCGGCAGCGCCACCGGTCGCCGCACCAACCGGTAGAGGATCAGGACCACCAGGACCGAGGTGAGGAAGACGACACTCTGGTACTGGACGATCCGGGCAAAGCCGATGAAATAGCCATCCAGCGCCAGGAACATGGCGGCGGTCCACCCGGCAACAGGACCAAACAGACGCCAGCCCAGCAGGAAGAGCCCAAAGAGCCCGGCCAGATTCGCCAGTGCGAAGGGCAGGCGGGCGAGGTTCTCAGTCAGGGAGCCGGTGAGCGAGTAGATTGCCGTGGGCAGCAGAATCTCGGTTGGCCCCTTTTTGTGGATCAGGAGCGCGTCGTCGTAGCCCTGAATCACAGCCGCGGCCCGCAGGACCGCGCGCGCCTCGTCCCCCTGAAACTCGGCATACCCGAGGTTAACGATCCGGTAGAAGCCGCCGGTGAGCAGCAGCGACAGCAGTCCGGCGAGGAGCCAGCGACGGTTGGCACGGGCGAGAATTGAGGGCCAGGCCGGATCATCGGCCCGGGCCGCTGGGGACCGGCGTGCCACCGCCAGCCCAAAGAGTGCCAGTACCAACACGTCAAAAGCGGCGAGGCCCTGCCAGCGTGCGAGGCCACCGGGAAGATAGCTCAGTGCCAGCATTGTGAGCACCATGGCACCGTAACCGGCACCGGCAGCGTAGAGGCACCGCTCCCCAAGCTCGGGCGGCGCGCTGCTGGGAGCGACGAGCGCCTCCACCAGCAACACTCCCGGCAGAGCCCAGGTCAGGGCGAGGGCAGCGCCGGCCCGGAACGCTAGCGGAGCGCCGCTCAACAGCATGAGATTGGCAGCAATCGCTACAGCAGCAACAACAATGAGACCGACTATTCGGCTCACACCGGTGAACTCCGCTCGCGGCCGACAGCGGGGTCAGGCCGCGCCATTGAGAGGCAAAAGTGCGCGCCGCCTGTTCACATCCCGACTCGTGAAGGGCGGCGCCTGACTCAGCAGTACCTGCAACAAACGTGCGATGATAGCACGCCGACCCGTATACGCCAAGTTTTGCGCGGATTACTGCCCTGCAGTCCCTGGAGCGGCTTCCAGCGAGGAGGCAGCGACCCACACCGCGAGAGGGACGGCCGCGGCATCATCCGGAAGGCGTACTCCCGCCTGGTCGTAGGCCGGGAGGCGCTCGCCCGTCTCGGGGTTGTACAGTCCAACGCGGAGCGATGAACCAGCGATGGGCGGATCGGCCGGCAACGCGAGGGGGTGAACGTCGAGGAGCTGCTCGCCGAGGCGCCAACTCTCCAGCGGGCGTGTCCACTCCACCGGCACGCTGTCACTCTGGGCCACCAGTTCCCCGCTGCCATCAAGCAGATGGACGAAGACTTTGGCGTTCAGCGCAGGCTGATCGGCCAGGGCTCGCCAGACGAGCACCAGATGCAGGGCGCGGCCTCGCACCAGCCAGATCCCCTGCAACTCGGCAACCTCGCCAAAGCGCGCGCCGACCGGCTTCTGATCGCGCTGTACGGTCCCAGCACTGGTGTAGAGCCGCAATCCTTGTCCGGCAATCTCCTCCTCACCCACGCTGAGCGCGCGTTGAGCCAGGACTGTGTTGGCCAGGTGGCTGGGATCCCAGCCTGGATTGTAGTAATCCAGGTACCAGAGCACGGCGTGCTCCCGCAACAGATCGTCCACCTGCCGTTCGAGCTCGTCGATCGGTTGCGTGGCATACGCCGGGATCAGCGCACAGCCCAAATCGCGATCGAAGTAGGCAGTGGCGTAATAGCAGTGCGCCACATCGGGTGTGCCGAGGCCGAAGACATCGGATGGCCCCATCACGCCCACCAACTCTCGGCTCAGGTCGCGGTGGCCGCTGCCCAGCCAACTCTCCCGAGAGGTCGATAGGCTCGGATCATAGGGCCGCTGAACCGTCCGCCAGGTGGGCAGCGCCATCAATGCCACCAATGCGAGCCAGACAGCCCCGCCCAACCGGGGACGGCGATCGGCGAGACGCGCCAGGCCCAAGGTTGCAAACAGCAGCCAGGGTAGCACATATTTTGGGTGAAACAGAGGCTTGAACCATCCTAACACCCCGTAGACGGCCAGTGGGGCAGCAACGCTGACCAGCAGGAACAGGCGCGCACGGCCACGGCCGGCGAGTGCTCCAACGAACCAGCCACCGACCAGCAGCGCACCACCGGCAAGGGCAAGCCACCAGACAGGAATATCGCGGTAGCCAAAAGTGCCGACCTCGACCAGGCGGACCAACGCATCCCAAGGGGGCAGAATCAATGACCACGTCTTGCCCTCGCCCAGGCTCGTCGTGTTGAAGAATCCTCGCCCCATCAGCGGCAGCCAGAGGGCAAACAGACCCCAGGCCAGGGCCTGCGAGAGGACCCAGCGCCGCCGCGCGCCCCCGCGAAGAGCCACCAGGCCCCAGAGTCCAAGCGCCCCAACGAAGAGGGTGTTGAAGTAATGCGTCAAGAGCGCAAGGAGACTGGTGCTGGCGGCCAGCCACACGGCGCGGCGCGGGGGCAGGCGGTCGACGTGCAGCGCGGCGAGGGCAGCGACGGCCAGGCTGGCCGCCATCGGCCCATACATGCGCGCCTCGCGGACGTGGATGGTCACCTGCGGGTTGAGCCCCAGGGCGACCATCCCCACCAGTGCCCCCAGGCGTCCCAGCCCCAGATCGCGCCCCAATCGGTAGGTCAGAGTGAGCAACAACAGCCCGATGAGCAGCGACGGATACCGGACAAGGAATTCGCGCCGGGTGCCAACGAGGACGTGCCAGGCACGCATCATCAAATAGTAGACCGGTGGATGGGGTTCGTCGCCATTCAGCCGCTCCAGAATCGTGCCTGTTGGCTCGGCTGCGAGCGAGGCGACGAAGGCCTCGTCCCCACTGAGCGCGGGCGTGCGGAGCCCCCAACTCCACAGGGCACAAAACCAGACGAGAAGCAAAACGACAGGCAGCAGAGCCGCGACCCGAGACTGTTGAGTAGCCAGGAGACTCAGCACGTTCTGGCCTTTGCCGGCGAGGCCCGTCACTGCCCGTGATGAGAGCCGCGAGACGAGAGGCCACTCCCCAGGTCGAACGTGACGCCCAAAAACCTCAATCTCCACTCGCTTTGCTCCAACCTCCACAGCCGAACATCCCGGGCGCCCCGACCGAATCATACACTGAACGCACTCCTAGAACATCGGTCAAGGAGTCGTTGCGCGGGTGAGAACGTGGTTCGTAGTAGGGGCGCACGGCCGTGCGCCCCTCCTGTAGCGGTCTTGGGCGCGCTGTCGGGGCGCACGGCCGTGCGCCCCTCCGAACCTGAAAGCACCTTCACAAGGCGCTTTGCAATCGTCTCGGTGACTCCTTGACCGGCGCTCTAGCGCGGAGCGCCCACGCGGATCGTGCCGATGGGGACGGCCCTGTCGGGAAGTGGCCGGCCGTTGAGCGTGGCCGCCAGACGCTGGCCGCTGCTGTCCCGGTAGAGCCCCACAATCAGGCGGTACGCACCGGGCACCGCCGCGCGCGGGATAAAGAGCGCGTTCGGCTGGACGCCGTCGCTGAGTGTCGTGTCGCGCTGCGCCACGAGGGCTCCGTCCGGGCCGAGCAGTTGGACGAAGAGTTTCAGGTCGGCCAGGTCGCCGGGCGCTTCCCAGAAGAGCGTCAGCGGCAGCGTCCCACCCGGCTGCACGGTGCCCGCCATCCCGCCCAGAGTCGCGCCGGCCAGCTTCACGCCAGTCTCAGCGAACCCGGCATTCAACGGGATGGCGGCAGTACTGGCCGGGGTGCCTGGTGCAAAGGCCACGACGCGCAAATCGTTGATCCGCACCTCGGGGCCGGGCAGCGTGTTGGCGCGGAGCCAGCCCTCGATCTGCCCGCTCGGGTCAACAGCCGTACTGTTGCGGCTGAGCAAGAACAGACGCCGGGAGTGCTGTGCCAGATCCCGGAGCGTCGCGATCGAGGCTTCGGTGGCGACACCGCCGGCAGGCAGCGCAGCCACCTGGACCGGGACCTCTTCGGGCATGAGCAGACCCATGATGTAGGCCTGGTCCGGCGCCGTCAGAATGAGTGCGTCCCCCTCGCCGAGCTCAGGCCCGAGCGTCTGCATGAAGGTCTGGTAGGTCTCGGGCGAGATGCCGGGCTGCGTCTCGGCGAAACGGCGCTCGTAGAGCAGGATCGTCTCGCCGCTCGGCAGATCCCAGCGGTGGCGCTCGCGAAAGGCCTGGTTGAAGAGGTCGTCGGGATGCGTCAGGATCCGCTCGGTGACGCGCTGGCTCTCCTCGGCCGTGCGATAGGTGTGGGTATCGTCGAGCAGCACGTAGTCCATCTCGAAGAGCTGTGGGTAGGTCGGCCGGCCGCTCCAGTTGCGCGCCAGTTCCCGGAGGAGGACGCGCGGGAAGTGGGTGTAGATCTGGTAGAGAAAGTGCTTCTCATGCAGTTGGTAGGCGTTGACGACGAGACCCAGCGTCACCCGCTCGCGACCGCGCGCCTGGCGGTCCCGTTCCAGGATGGAGAGCGCATCGGGCGCGATAGCAAAGCCGGGGTTGGTGACGCCGACGGCCGGATACTGGATGCTGAAGCCGTGGCCGAGCAGATCAACCGGTCCGGTTGGGAGGCTGACGACGAAGCGGTGACGCCAGGCATCGAGCCCATCGAAGGAGATGACGGCAAATTGGGCCCAACCCAGCAGCAGGACCAACGCCACGGCCGCTGTCCGGAGCGCCACTGGGCGCAACCGCCAGAGGCCGGCGGCAATCCAGATAGCAAAGGGCGGCAGGAAGGGCATCAGGTAGCGCGAGTGGGCTGTGCTGACGCGGCTGGAGAAGATCAGGAAGGGGACGACCGCCCAGGCAAGCAGCACGAGAGTCGTATCGTCGAGAACGAACAGGCGGCGCAGACCACCTCGCCACGCCCAGGCCCACAGGAAAGCGGCGGCGAGCAGCACGAAGACTGCTGTGTAGAGCGGACTCAACTGCTCGGTGACGATATAGTTGAGGTACTTGTCGTAGGCCCAGATGCGCCCGGCGGGCTTGCCGTAGGCGTTGATGTAGAAACCGAGCAGGAAGTTGACGTTGGGCAAGTACCAGAGCGAGAGCGTCAAGGCCCCCACAGCACCGGCACTCAGGGCGTTCGCGAGAGCCTTCCCTCGCCGATCCTCGCGCTCCTCTCCGCCTGCCGCGGCTCGTGACTGGACTGCACTGAGCAGAGCGTAGACGACGCCAGCCGTGAGCAGCCCAAAGAGCGGGATCAGTACCAGACCCAGGGGCTGCTGGACGGCTACGTCGCGCGCGGGCCAGACCCATAGGCTGGCGAGCACCAGGCCAATGAGCACGGCCACGGCCAGGCGTCGCCCGTCTGGACGCAGGGCCGTGGGGTGACGCACTGCCTCGACGAGCGCCCCGCTACGCCACAGAACCACAGCTAGCGGCACCGCCAGGAACGCTGCCACCGTCCACTTGACCAGGAATGCGGCACCCAGCGCCAGCCCGAAGAGCAGGGCGGGACCGCGGCGCGTGAAACGCTCGCTCGCCAACAGAGTCGCCACGCTCGCCGCGACCAGGCCGGTCAGGGCGAAGTCGAGGTAAAGATAGCGCGACATTGCGAAAATCATGGGGAAGGTCGGGACGACGAGTGTCGCCAGCAACGCCACCGCCGGCCCGGCGGTGCGCCGCGCGATGTTCCAGACCGCGCCGAGCAGAATGGCGAAGTAAATCAGATTGGTCAGGGCGGCGACATCCTCGTTGACGCCGAAGAGCTTGTAGCCTGCGACTGCGACAAGGTGGACCAGTGGTGGATAGTAGTCGCTCCACGCGAAGGCAGCGAAGAGCGAGTGCAGATTGACGCTGCGGAGGATATCGTTGTAGGCCAGGGTTGAGATCAGGTGGTCCATCCGGTCCCAACCGTAGGTGACCACGTTCGCCCGCAGCCAGGCCCAGTTCACCACAGCATATAGCAGGGTCAATGCGCCGACGACAGCAGCGCCGAGCCAGCGTTGGGCGGCCGCACGAGTCTCGCCCCACGCACGGGACGTGGTTGGGAAACGGCCGGTTGACAGGGAGGAGTCCAGTTTCATACCGTCATCAAGACTTACAGCCGCACGCGAGCACCTTGCCTTGGAAGGGCAGCGCCCCTCCTCCGTGAAAGCCAGAGGTCCAGTGTACGCGATGTTCACAACTTGTGCCAAATACTTCGCACGGCCGGCCTCACAGGGAAAAGGCGAAAGAGCCGTCTACGTCTGTTGGTACGAGGATCTGACACGGACCCGAGTGAGGCGTTCAGGCAAACGACAATCGCTGCGCGTACCCGCGACGGAACCTCTCAGGCAACCGTCGCTTCAAACCACCTCACCAGCACGCTGCAGGTTCGCCCCACCCCACTAGCGCGCCGGTCAAGTAGTCCAATCACGCCCATTAGTGGTACCGTATCTACCCCATCAAGCACTACCAGTTGTGGTACCACTGAGTACTTGACCGGCTCTCTAGCGCGCCGGTCAAGGCGCCGCCGAGACGATTGCAAAGGACCTTGTGAAGGCGCTCTCAGGTTCGTAGGGGCGCACGGCCGTGCGCCCTTCAGCGCTGAGTACTACTTGACCGGCTCTCTAGCGCGCCGGTCAAGGCGTCGCCGAGACGATTGCAAAGGACCTTGTGAAGGCGCTGCCAGGTTCGTAGGGGCGCACGGCCGTGCGCCCTTCAGCGCTGAGTACTTGACCGGCTCTCTAGCGCGCCGGTCAAGGCGTCGCCGAGACGATTGCAAAGGACCTTGTGAAGGCGCTCTCAGGTTCGTAGGGGCACACGGCCGTGCGCCCTTCAGCGCGTTTACGACCGCTCAAGCGGTTCCTCCGAACCATGGTCCCACCCGCGCAACGACTCCCTCGCTGATGTTTTAGTACTACAGTTGTAATTGTGCTAGAATGAGCCTCGACAAAGGAGGGGAGGGTCAAGATGGAAGAGGTCGAAAGGTGGGCCGCGGAACTGGACAGGCTGATGGCACGAATCGGGCCTCGGTTCGCGCGGTCGGAAGCCCGGGAGCGGGCGAAAGCCTACGTGCAGGGCCTGCTGAGTCCGGTCGCGCGCAAGAACGGCTGGCAGTTGGCCGAGGCCAGCGGGGACGCGACGCCCTACGGGGTGCAACAGTTTCTGTATCGCGCAATCTGGGATCCGGATGCGGTACGCGACGACGTGCGCGACTACGTGATTGAGCACCTGGGTGACGAGCAGGCGGTCTTGATTGTGGGTGAAACCGGCTTCCTCAAGAAGGGCCGCCGCTCGGCGGGCGTGCAGCGCCAGGAGAGTGGAACCGCCGGACGGATCGAGAACTGCCAGATCGGGCTCTTCCTGGCGTATGCCACGCCGCGCGGGCAGACCTTCTTGGACCGGGCGCTCTTCCTGCCGGAGGAATGGACCGCTAATCGCGCGCGCTGTCGGGCGGCCGGCATTCCGGATGAGGTCGAGCACACGACCAAACCCAACCTGGCCTGGCAGATGCTCACGCGGGCCGTGGAGCACCGCGTCCCATGTGCGTGGGTGACGGGGAATCGCCTCTCCGGCGACTCCCGCCGCATCCGTTTGTGGCTGGAAGCGCTGCCCAAGGGCTACGTGCTGAACGTTTCGGCCAACGAGGACGTGCTAATCGGCTTCCAGCCAGGCCGGGTCGGCGACCTGCTGGCCAACTTGCCCACGGATGGGTGGACGCGCCTCAGTGCCGGGCAGGGCACCAGGGGACCCCGCTGGTACGACTGGTACCGGACGGAACTGAACGACCCCCTGCAAGCAGGCTGGAAACCCTGGCTCTTGGTGCGCCGCAGCCTGAACGATCCGACGGAACTGGCGACCTATGCCTGCTTCGCACCCGACGGCACCTCCCTTGAAACCCTGGTGCAGGTGGCCGGCAGCCAGCGGGCGATTGAAGCCTGTTTTGAGGAAGCCAAGGGCGGGGTCGGCCTGGATCACTATGAGGTTCGCTCCTGGACCGGCTGGTATCGCCATATCACCCTGGCCTGTCTGGCGCACGCCTTCCTCACTGTCATGCGCGCCTCGGCCAACCAGACCGCGGGGCACAAAGGAGGGCTCCCATTCCAACCAGCACCGACCGGCAGCCTGGCGAGCTTCAAGGCCCAGCGCGGCCTCTCGTCCCGTTGAGCCTCCCTGAGATGCGGCGCCTGCTCTGGGCCGCTCTTCCCGATCCGGCCTGCGTCTGGGCCTGGTCGCTCTGGCGTCGTGCTCATTAGGCCCTCGCCCAAGCCTGCCACTACGAAATGCGCAACGCACTCAGATATCTACAACTGTAGTACCAGTAACTGGTCACCCCTCACAAACCCAGGATGATCAGAACGCCTGCTGCCAGCGCCAGCAGTCCGAGTATGACCCCTGGTATGGCGAGACCAAACTGCCCGAGTCCTATCAAAATGAGATAGATCCCCAGCAAAAGCATGCCGAGGCTTCGGGTGAAGGTGATGGTGCGTCTCCTGGCCATCGTTTACCCCTCCAGCGTATAGCGCCGCGGTTCGGCGCACATCGGGCACATCTCGGGCTCTGGTGCGATTCGGACCCCACAGCCTGGGCACGGATGCCACCCCTCCATTATCAGCAGTCCATTCGCTGCCGCGGCTGTGCTTCCGCCTCCGCCAGGCTGTGCAAGATCGCCCGAAACGATTCGATCACTGCATCATCTGGCGTCGAGAACGGCTTCCACTGCCCACCGAGCACGTGGAGCTCACCGCGCCGCTCCAGGGTTGCAACGTAGCCCCACTCTCCGGCACGACGACTGGATCCGGCTTTTGAAGAGGATCGGCACTCAACCTGGAGCGCCGGTCACGTCCTCAGACTTCCGAAGTCTGGGAGGGAGCGTGCTGGCCCACAGCGCGCTCCGACGACGGTGACAGAGGCGGGCACCGGCTGCGAACAAGACTTCGGAAGTCTTTTTCCCTTCCCCCGCGGGATGACTTGACCGGCGCTCTAGGCCCACTGTGCGACGATGCGCGTCGCGTAGTAGTCCGGCCACGCGACGCCGGGCTGCTCCCGTTTGTACGCCTCGTCGCACTGGCGGAGTACCTGACTGAGCTCCTCGGCCGGAATCGGCCGATTCAGCACATCGCCCAGACCATGCTGTACGAGGTGCGCCGCGTACCACTTGGGCCAATCCTGGTCGTAGACCCCGTGCAGTTCGCGTGTTTGGTAGACCTCGTGCGCCGCCCCAGCCTCCGATAGCAGCGCCGCGACTCTTCTGTTGGTCTCATGCCCCATGATTGCTCGCTCCTTCCCACGGTATTGTCTGCCCGGTCATTGGCCAGACCCAACTCGTGGCTCACCGGTTCTTCTGCCCGAAGCGTGATCAATCTTGACGTCTCGGGCTATCCGCAGAATAATACCCGCCCGATGCTTCTCTTTATGCCTCTGGCCCCGTCCTCTCACCCATCCCAATCCGATGGTCATGCGCAAGGTCTATTGCAGCGAGGACGGACGGTTCATGGATGCGAGTTCAGCGAAGAGTTTACCAGGGATTGGCGCGCAGCGCGGAACCTCACGGGCCGTCGCGCCCCGATTCATCTGCGGATACTCGCTTTATGATCGGCTGGACCCGCCGCGATTGGGCCATCCTCCTCGCGGTGACCGCGCTGGCGGCCGCTCTCCGCTTCTACCAACTAGGCGTCGTTCCCCCTGGCTTCCAATTCGACGAGGCGTTCAATGCGCTCGACGCCGCCCGAGTGCTGGACGGCCAGCGCCTGCTCTTCCTGCCGGACAACGGCGGGCGCGAGGTGGTCTACACCTACCTGCAGGCCGCCCTCGCTTCCGTCTTCGGCCTGAGTGTGTACACCCTACGCCTCGCCTCGGCCCTGGCCGGCATCGCAACGGTGCCACTTGGCTACCTCCTGCTGCGGATGCTGCTGCGCCAAGACAGTCGCCGGGTGGCAGCCTTCACCAGCCTGGTACTGGCGATCAGTTTCTGGCACCTGCACTTCAGCCACTACGGCATCCGCGTCATCCTGATGCCGCCGATCCTCAGCGGCGTCTTCGGCTTCTTTTGGCTGGGCGCTCAGCGCGGGCGACTCTGGCCCTACTTTGCAAGTGGTGCTCTGGCAGGCCTCAGCGTTTGGACGCACCCCTCCGGACGCCTGGTCCCCCTGGTCTTGATCGTCTACGTTGTCTGGCAAGTGGGAACCGGAAGAGAGGCATCCAGAAGCTTCCAGCTTCGAACTCGCCTGACGGGTCTCGTCGTGGCGGGTGCGACTGCTCTGCTCGTCTTCCTCCCACTGGGACTCCACTTCGCGCGCGACCCGCTGCTCTTCCTGGGCCACGCCAGCGACGTCTCGGTGTTTTCCGAGCGGGTCAGCACCGGCTCACCGCTGGTCGCACTGCTGCGCCACAGCCTGGACGTGCTAGGGATGTTCAGTTGGCGTGGGGACCGCGAATGGATCCACAATCTGGCGGGCCGTCCGGTCTTCGATCCACTCCTTTCGATCCCCTTCTGGCTCGGAATCCTCCTCTGGGTGCAACGGCTGCGACGGCGCGATGATCCCGACCGGGATGCCCTTGCGTTGCTGATGCTCTGGTCGCTGGTCATGCTCATCCCGTCGGTCTTCAGCGACGCGCCCCCCAACTTTTCGCGCACGCTCCCGGCCCTTCCCGCACTCTTCCTGGCCGCCGGGCTGGGCCTGACACGACTGGTGATGGCGGATCTCCGATTGCGGATTTGGGATTTTGGACGTCGGCGATCGAGAATTCATGCTTTGCAATCCCCAATCCCCAATCCCCAATCCGGAATCGCGGTTACCCTGCTCCTGCTGGCGAGTCTGGGACTGACAGTGCGCGATTACTTTGGGCGCTTCCCGCAGCAGCGCGAGGTTTACTACGCCTACGATGTGGACAAACTCGACAGCTGGGCATCCCTGCAGCCGCTGGCCGCCGATCACCAGATCTACCTCTCGCAACTGTGGGCCGAGCACGCCACACTGGACTTCCTCCGACGGGGGAGCGCGGTAAAGTCGCTGGACAGCAGCGACACCATCGTATTGCCGCCGCTCGGGCAGGGCGCAGTCTACGCCTTTCCGGGCGAACAGTCCAAGCGCGCCGAACGGCTGGCAGCCCTGTGGCCAGAAACCACGGTCGAGCAGACTGTGGACCGCTACGGCCAACCGCTCCTCGATCTCGTGACCGTGGCCGCTGACGCCCTGGATGACTGGCCGCCCGCGCTGACGCCGACACAGCCGGCCGAGGTGCACTTCGAGGGTGGGCCGACCCTGCTCGGGCTGGAGACCCAGGGAAGCGCGATCATCCTTTTCTGGCGGGCCGAGGCGCCGATGAGCCCGAGCCTCACGACCTTCGTGCACCTGATCGACGCCGAAGGCCGGCAGGTCGGCCAGGTCGATACGCTGCCCGGCAACGGCAGCTACCTGACGCCTGCGTGGTCGGCGGGCGAGCGGGTCATCGAGCGCTATCACCCGACCATCGACGCGTGCGCCGGCGGCGAGTCCGTCCGCGTCCTAACCGGCTGGTACGATCTGGCAGCCGACGCGACGCGCCTTCCCCGCGCCGACGGGGCCGGTGAGACCGCCCTGGCCGGCCAGATCGTTTTGCCTCTGGCCGCCCGCCCGGCCGAGCAGGTACGTCCGGCCCACATCCTGAACCAACCCTTGACGCGGGATCTGACACTGGTAGGCTACAACCTGGCCGGTGAAGACCTCCAGCCGGGGTCGCCGGTAACGTTGGACCTCTACTGGCGCGGTGACCCGGTGGCTGCCAGCCAGCAGCTCGCCATCACGCTCCAGGGTGAGGGCCGGGCCGGCGCGCAACGAGCCCCGACGCTGTTGTGGCACGGTGAGATCATCCCGGCCGAAGCGCAGTGGGGCCCGGGCGAGGTCATCTGCCATCGCCTGCGTCTGCGTCTCCCGCCGGACGAGACGAGTGGACGGCACCGGCTGCAGGTGGAGGCTGCCGGCCAGGTGGCGGTCCTCGCCGATCTCAACCTGGCGGCCTCGACGCGCCGCTTTGATGTGCCGCCCGTGTCGACCTCGGTGAACGCTATCCTGGGCGACCAGGTGCGGCTCATTGGGGCGGATCTGGTACCATCAGCCGGTCTCCGCCCGCCGGGCTCGCCGCTGCCCCTCACAGTGACTCTCACCTGGCAGGCACTGACCACCCCCCAGACCAACTACACGGTCTTCGTGCATCTGCTCGATCCCAACGGGCGCATCGTCGCCCAGTCCGACACGCCCCCTGCGGGCGGCTACGCCACCAGCCGGTGGCTACCCGGCGAGGTCGTGGTGGATAGCCACGCTCTCGCTGTGCCTGAGGGCAATCCATCCAGAGGCCGCTTCCGGCTACTGGTCGGCATGTATGATCCAATCAGCGGCCGGCGCCTGCCGGCAGTGGCCGCTACCGGCGTCCCTATCCCCGAGAATGCTGTCCCGCTCGGCGAGGTGGCGTTCCCATGACGGCGCCTCTCGCCGGACGCGCGCCGGCATCGCGGCTCCTTCTCGTGCCGTTCCTCCTGCTGAGCTTTGCTCTGCGCGCCTATCACCTCGACTTCCAGAGCTTCTGGAGCGACGAGGGGATCAGTCTCCTACGGGCGAGCGAGCCGCTTGGGGAGATGCTCCGTACGATGCCAGTCGAGCATGCACCAGGCTACTTCGTACTGTTGCACTTCTGGCTGCGATTGACCGGGGAGAGCGATTTCGCCGTGCGTTTCCTCTCCCTCTCGCCGAGCGTGCTGGCCGTCGTCCTCGCCTACCGGCTGGCCGCCGATCTCGGTAACCGCCGGGCTGGACTCATTGCGGCGCTCCTTCTGGCGACCAACACGTTCCAGGTCTGGTACGCCCAAGAAGCGCGTATGTATAGCTGGCTGCTGGCGACGAGCCTGGGCTCTGTCTGGCTGCTCTGGCTGATGCTCCGTACCACGGCCGGGAGGCTTCGGCCCGCGGTCTACGGTCTCGGCTACACGTCGCTGACGGCGGCGACTATCTACCTACACCACTACGGCTTTCTGGTGCCGCTGACGCATGCGGTCTTCGTTCCGGTTTGGCTCTGGCATAACCGAACGGCTGCAAAGAGACGAGTACCCCTCCATCGGGGGATGCGCTGGGTGATCGCAGCAGCAGCCACGGGCCTGCTGTATCTGCCCTGGCTGCCGCACTCCCTTGGGATCTTCGGCTTCCCCGGCTGGCGCGCCCCCCTCGACCCTCGCCAGCTCCCCTGGCGCTACCTGACGGCCTACACCGTGGGCGATCCCATGCCCGCGCCCTGGCATGCCTGGCTCTCCGGACTCTACCTGGTACTGGCGCTGGTAGGGGCGGCAGGCTGGGGGCGGCGGCAGCGCACGGCCGGTCTGCTGTTGGTACTCAGCGTCCTCGTGCCGCTGGCCGCGGCTATAGTGCTGGCGGTGCGCCAACCAGACTCTCACGAGCGCTACACGATCATGATCAGCGCGCCGCTACTCTTGTTGGTCGGGGGCGCGGTGGGGGTCCAGGGCTTGGACCGGTCCGGGCAAGCACCAACCCGAAAGCGCCGACCCGCGATCCACAATGTCTCAGTAGCGCTGCTCCTGGCCGGGTTGGTCGGCGCGAATGGCCTGGCCCTCCAGCGGCTCTACACCGACAGCCGCCTGCATAAGCCGGATTTTCGTGGCGCCGCCCGCCGCGTCGAGGCATTGGAAGCACCGGGCGATGTCGTCCTGGTGGACGGACCAGACCCGCAGAAAGTCTTCTTGCACTACTACCACGGTAGAGCACCAGTTCACGATCTGCGTTCGCTGCAGGGCGTGAGCACAGATGACCTGGATGCCGCGCTGACTGCGGCGACGGCCGGGGCGCAGCGTGTCTGGGGCCTGCGCTACTTTCACGAGCCGGGTCCCGTTCAACGGTGGCTGGCCCTCCACGGCTGGCCAACCACCGCGAGCGCCCACAACGGCATCGCCCTCACTCTCTACGGTCTGCCCGGCGACCACGTGATCGAGCGGCCGGTGGGAATAGCCTTCGGACCGGGGGTGACGCTCACCAAGACAGAGGTGGGTGGCAGTGGGAGTGACGGGGATGCCATTGCTCTCCACGCCGGGGATTTGCTACGCGTGACAAGTCGTTGGGACGTGACCGGCCCCCTGCCCGGACGCAAGTTCAGCCTGCGCCTGCAGGATGCTGCCGGCCGGGTCTGGTTGGCCGAGGACTACATCCCGCAGGACGGCTTTGCGCCGACGGAGTACTGGCCGCCGGGTGAGCCCGCGTTGGATCAGCGCGGGCTGTTGCTCCCACCCGATCTGCCATCCGGCCGCTATCTTGTGACTCTGCGCCTCTACGACCCGGCGACCGGCACCGCCGTTGAGACGGTGGCAGGCCAGGACGTACCGTTGATGCCGGTCGATCTGCTGCCCGCGGTTGGGTCCCCGGACCCGGCCACCCTGCTGATCGCCACACGCTTGAACCGGGCGCTCAGCGACGACCTGACATTACTGGGCTTCGAGGTGACGCCCAGGCGGCTGCGACCGGGCCACGAGGGGAGCCTGACGCTCTGGTGGCGGGCCGACCGCCAGCCTGCCCAGCCCTACCGGCTCCGTATAGAACTGCTGAAGCGTCAGGAGGAAGCCATCGCCAAACAGGTGGTGCCACTCAGCCTGGCCCCCACTGATGCCTGGCAACCGGGGCAGATCGTACGCGAGCGCTACCCGCTGGTGCTCGACCCCGCGGCGACCAGCGGAGCCTATGCCCTCAGCCTGACGCTCGCCGACCTGGCGGGGCAGCCAGTTGGTACCCCCCTCACCCTCGGCAACGTTCCCGTGCAGGCCCGTGCCCGGAGCTACCGGCTGCCGCGCGGCAGCCGGCCGCTCGACGCCCACCTGGGAGAAGCTATCGCGCTGCGCGGCTATAATCTACGCCTCCCCCAAGAATCGGGCGATGATCTGGTGCTCACCCTCTACTGGCAGGCACAGCAGCATGCACCGACCGGGTACAAGGTCTTCGTGCATCTCGTGGACGATGCGGGCCAGATCGCGGCTCAGTCGGATGCTTTTCCAGACAAGGGTGAGGCACCCACTGAAAGTTGGTTGCCGAACGAGGTCGTAGTGGACCGACACACGCTTCGGGCGCCCGGAAGCGGCCACTACCGGCTGCTGGTCGGCATGTACGACCCGATCAGTGGGCAGCGCCTGCCGGCGCGGGACCAAGCCCACGGCCCGCTGCCGGAGAGCGCAATCCCTCTGGAGGAAGTGGCGCTCCCGTGACCCGCACCACCCCCATCTCGATCGCATCGGCCCCTGCAGCAGTCAATAGGCGCGGCGAACCGGGCTGGGCCGGATCGTAGAGACCGGCGACGAGGTGGTAGGTGCCTGGCGCCAGGGTATCGGGCAAAAAGATCCCGTAGCTGGTAACGGGGGAAGTGATATCCGCCGGGCTGAGGAACGGGTCGGCTTGGGCCACCAACGTCCCGGTGGCATCCAACAGGTGCAGGAAGAGCTTCTCGCTCCCCGCCAGTGCCTCGGGACGTCCATCCCAACGCAGGTGCACGATCACGACCCCGCCGGGCACCGCAGCACCGTGTCCCGCCGAGGGCCGGATCGCCGCTGCCGCCAACGTCAGTCCATTCTGAAAGGTCGCGCGAACCGGCACCATCTCGGCGGGATCGATTCGGGCGTAGACCTGAAGCGGCCAGCGCCCCACACGCGTCTCTCCGACCAGTGCAAACGCGTTGACCAATGCAGCCTGCGCCAGGCCACGATCGTCCCAGGACTCCGCCGGCTGCAGCGGCAAGATCACCCGATGCACCCTTGCCGCCACCAGCGCTCCGACCTCGCGATCAGCACCGGCCACATCGTGCGCCCCAGGCGGCAACACGAGGTGCGCAACCGGGCCGGTGTAGTAGTACCACAGCGTAGGGTCGGGGTAGTTCTGAGCCAGACGTACCTGCTCTACGGGTATCCCGGCCGCGAACCGGTCCAGGGCCGACACGAGGAGTCGCCAGCCCCGCGTCTTACTGTAGGCCGGATCGGTGTAGGCGCGGGTGAGGGAAACTCCCATCCCTGCCACGACCGCCACCAGGAGCGCGCCGTTCGCAAAATGCCGCGCCCGCCAGGCGAGGGCGGGTGTCACCCCAACGCTCCCGGGAAGCGAGGGAAGGACTGCGGGGGCGCCCGAGACGAGCCCCATTGCGAGCAGCAAGTAGAACGCCGGCGACGCGGCGACCAGGTAGCGCTCGTTGAAGATCGGACGGTTGAGCGCGCTGGCCCAGGTGGCGCCGAGCGGGAGGCCGAGATAGAGTAGGAGCAGCCAGGCCGCCCGGCGCTCCTGGGATGTGCCCAGAACGAGCCGCGCCGCACCGAGCAAGATTAAAAGCCCGGCGAGGAGAGCAAACCACGCCTGCTGGTCGCGCGGCATACTCTGGCCGACGGCAAACGCGCCGAGCGAGCGCCGGATCATCGCTCCCAGGCCCGGCGAGTCCCCATTGCCGCCGTAGTCCACGAGAATCGAGCGTGCCCGCCACAGCCACGGGGCATAGCCCACGGCCAGCAGACCCTGCGCCACGCTCCACCGGAGCGCCACCGCACCCCGGCGGGCCAACACGGCGGTACTGAGCACAAAGACGTTCTGCGCCAGCAGGATGAACGCGGCGTAGTAGTGAGTGTGCAAGGCCAGCAAGCTCACCACGATGTAGGCCAGCCAGGCGGGCCAGCGCTGCCGATGCAACACTTCCAGAGCCAATAACGTGCTGGCAACGGTCATGGCCAGGCTGAGAGTGTACATCCTGGCATCCTGGCTGTGCCAGACCGCGTAGGGGCTCACGGCGAGCAGCAGCATCCCAAGCCTGGCCGGCGCGACGCCGAGGCCCAACCGTCGCGCCAGCCGGTAGAGCAGAGCGACCGCCAACACACCGAACCAGACGCTAAGGAAGCGCAGGCCGAACTCGCTGTGGCCGGCCAGGCCCAGCCAGACCTTCTCGGCGAAGTAACTTCCGACCGGATGAGGCTCCTTCAGCTCGAGCGTCGCGCGGACGATCTCACCAAAGGGGCGCAGGCTGAAGAAGTAGCCAAAAGCCTCGTCGCCGCGGAGTTCTTGATAGTCCAGCCGAAAGAGACGGAGGCCGAACGCGAGGGCAATCACCAGCAGCAGAGTGAGACGCAGGCTGAGAGGCTGTCGCCCGGTCATGGCCGTGCCACCCTTGTGTGCCGCCGCCACTGCCAGAGGCCAAGGACCAACAGGAACAGGAGGGTCGCCACGCTGATGAAGAGCCCGTCGCGGACACTCGCCGGCCAGTAAACCAGTTCGACGGTCGTGGTCCCGGCCGGAACCGGAAGGCCGAGAAAGCTGAGATCAGCGCGCAGCACCGGCACGGCCCGGCGCCCGCCGGCCGGGCCCCGCTCGAATGCCTGCCAGCCCGGCATCCAGTTTTCGCTGACGACCAGCAAACCGCCGTGTTCGCTCTGCACGTCGATAAGCAGGCGATTCGGCGCGCTCCGCCGCATCTCCAGGTGATTCTGGCCGACGGGCGCGAGCACACTGGCGGGCGGTTCACCGCCCGGCACCCCGGCGCCCTCACCCGGGGCCAGCAACGCGGTCGTCTCGAGATCGAAAGAGTGATCGGCCAGCAACCCCACGGCCGCGGCGTCCTCCGCCAGCCGCACCGTGTTGACGACCCAGGCCCGTGGATTTGGCTCGGCCAGGTGATGGAGGTAGGTCGTATCCTTCGCTTGGGGAAACTCGGCCAACAGCACGCTCGGCTCAAACAACTCACGGCGCCAGGTGAGAACGTGCTCGACGCCGGTCAGCCGCCACATCCGGTCCAGGGGAAACTCCTCAAAGAGCGCGGCGTAACGTGCCAGATGCAGTGGGCTGCTGCCCCAGACATCCTCCACCCGCGCCTGCATCCCATAATCGTCGTATACCCGGTATTCATTGTAGACGCGACCTCGCACCCCCTCGATGCCGCCGTCATCTCGCATCGCCGATTCGAGCGCGAGGAGCTCCGGCGGCACCGCGACCCGGCTCGCCGGACCACCCTCAGCGAGATCGATAGTGAGATTGGCCCGGAAGAGATCGGCCACGACCAGCGTCACCAGCAGGAGCATCTGCGGGCTGTCGAGCCGGCCGCGCCACAACAGCGCCACGAACAGCACGGACCACAGGAGCGTGACGCCCGCGATTGCCAGAAACGTCTCATCGCTCACGGCGGTATGATTGGCCCCCTGCCAGACGAGACTAAAGAGAATCGTGCCAGCGATCACCAGGCCGGCAAAGCCGCTCACGCCCAGCCGCCGGAGGCGAATGGGGAGCGTCCCGAGCAGCACCGCGCCGTAGCCGGCCAGCACACTCAGTCCGAAGGCGACAATGTAGGCGGCGCGCTCCTGTCCCCGGAAGAGCTTCCAACCGGGCGCACTCCAGCGGTACAGAAGCGCATACAAAAAGCCGTTACCCCCGTAAGAGACCAACAGGAAGAACAACGTGACCCCGGCAAAGAAGGCCATCACCGTGACGTTCGCCGGGCCCGGCGAGCGGGCCGGCAGCACCAACTGCCCGCCCGCAGTCGCGAGCCGCCACAGGGCGAGGACGGCCAGTCCCAGCCCCGCAACACTCACGTAAAGAGGCGAGTAGACGGTCAATACACCCGGCAGCAGCATCTGCCAGCTGTCCTGAACGGGGAAGCCCCCGCTGAGAAAGGCATAATCCACATTGGCGCGCACACTCAGACGGGTAAATTCCAGGCTGGGCCAGAGTTGCGCCGCACTCAACGCCAGAGAGAGCAGGAAGAACGCCGCGATGCGCGGCAGAGACCGGGCCGGTGTGAGTCGCTTCGCTGCCGGGCGGCACCAGGCGCTGACGAACAGGAGCACAATCCAGGCCGCAACGACGTTGCTTAAAAAGAAGAACGTTTGCGGGTGGCCGGCGAGGAACGCGACAACGTACACCAGCGCCGCTACCACCCACCAGCGCCATCTGGCCGGTGGGACGAAAGCGCGCCACAAGAGCCACAGCAAGAGCGGCAACCAGATCGCAGTTCGCAACACGGCCAGCTGGAGTGGTGGGTAGCCGGTCAGGTACCCGGAGAACGCGAAGGCGGCGCCCGCCACAAAAGCGGCCCAGGGGTGGTCGGTAAGCTCGCGGACCAGCAGATAGGTGAAGAAACCGGCCAGCGCCACGTGCAGCGCGGCCTCGGCCTGGAGCCAGTAGAGCCGGGCCTCGGGCGCAGCCCACGGGAGCGTGAGTAACAAGAGCACATTGCTCAGCGGGTAGAAGACGGCGGCCTGCACATCGGCCAGAAACGGGTGGCCGGCAAACGTGTAGGGGTTCCAGACCGGGAGACGTCCCGCGAGCAGTTCGCTGCGTTGGAAGAGGCTGAAGGGCAAAAAATGATCTGTAAAATCGCCAGCGGGAAAGGATCGCACCCCGAGGAGAAGAGGGGCATAGAAGATCAACGTGAGGGCGACATAGCCGACCAGCGCCCTCACATCAGCCCGCAGGCCATCTCTACACCTCAAAGGCAATCCTCATCATCGTCTTCCACACAGGCCACTCAGTGTTCTCACTCGCCCGTCAAAGACCAAACGCTGTCATACCGGGCACTCACGGGAACTCGGAGGGTTATGAGCTCCTATGGGCTGTTCTTCTCGCAGTTCCCATCTCTCACCGCGCCAGCGCCCGCCCGGCAATCGCCTGCGTCGGTTGTTCCAGCGCTGTCGTGTACTTCAAGGAGAGCCCGTGGCCATTGCCGTTCGCGTGCGGCGGCGCGCCGGTGTCGGAGCGACGGACTGCAAAGACGCGCAACCCATACCCGCGACGGCCTTGTCCGAGTGCGTCCGAGAGCACCGCCGGCATGTAGAGCAGCGGCGAGAGCAGGCTGTACAGCACGCGACCGCGAGGCGTGGCTGGATCCAGGGCGCGCACCCGCGCGAAGGCGTCGAGGGCAATGGCGCCTACTCCGGTCAGGCAGGGAGCGGTGTCAACGACCTCGAAGCCGAGGAGCTCCAATTTTTGCCGGAGGTCGGTCGCGCTGAACCGCCGGCAGGGCCGTACCGGCCGGAGCCAGCGGTGCGGGAGCAGGTTCACCAGCGTCTGCCCGCGGTCGGCCGCGTCCACGGTCAGCGCCAGGAGGCCGCCCACGCGCAACACCCGGGCGAGTTCCTTGAGCGCGCCCACATCATCGTCGGCCCGGTCCAGCGCCTCGGCCGCGATCACGATGTCGAAGGACCGACCGCGGAAAGGGAGTGAGTTGAGTGTGGCGACCTGAAACTGGGCGTCGAGCACTCGGAGCGCCCGCGCCAGGTGGCGGGCCACAGCGATATCGCCGGGGTCCCTGTCCACCCCGGTGACAACAGCACCGCGGAGCGCCAGCGGAAAGAGAGAAAGCCCGGCGTCACTGCCGGCCTCAAGGACCCGCTGGCCGACCAGCGGCTGGGGAAGCCCAGCCTCGACATGCGCGAGCTGGACCGCGCGCCGCAGATCGAAGAGCCGAGCGCTCGACACAAGCGCTCGAACCCATACACTTGGCAGCAATCGCAGCAACGAAACAGCGTACATCACTTACACTTCCTTGCGTCGAACGAGGACGATAAGAACGAGTCTGGCGCGCTCACGGCCCTGGCGCCACCAGGCGAGGGCGTCCGCGAGCGTTCTCGTGCTCCAGACTCTCACAGAGCATCGCAACCTCGGCGATCTCAACCACAACGAGCGTATCGGCCCGGCGGGCGCCGCGCATGACGAACGCCTCCCGAAGACCGGCCTCGGGAACAAGTAGACGATCGGACTCCTGAATCGCCTTGGCCGCTAGCTTTCGATCCAGGAGCCGAGTTGTCGCCGGAAGGCGGTCGAGCATCAGCAGCGAGACGGCGCTGCCCCCGCCCGCGCCACGCGCCATGTTGGCGATCACTCCGCCAGCCGGGCCATCCGCCAGCAGGATGTCGGGCCGCAGCACCCGTGCCCAACGGCTCACGGCCCACACGTTGACGCTCAATGCCAACAGGCCCCGCGCCTGCCGCAATGGCAGCCAACCGGCTACAGAGAACTGCGCCAACGCAGCCTCAGCCGCCATATCGCCGAGCGGTGCCGCCACGAAGACCGTATGGCCGGCACCACGGAGGGCCCGAGCCACCGCCGTGAGGGGCGCCTCCGGGCAGAGGGCATCGACCGTGACGATCAGCAGACGCACAGGAGGGCCATTATTCTCTAGACGACCAGTGACCTGGCGGCGAGCTCGCGCTCGACCTGGTCGAAACGGTCAACAGCCAGGCCCTGTTGCTGGGCGACCCAACGAACCAGGTCGGCCACTCCTTGTTCGAAGCACACCGCCGGCTCATACCCGAGCCGCTCGCGAGCCTTGCGGATGTCGGCGTAACAGTGGCGAATATCACCCCGCCGGTAGCGACCCGTAATTATCGCCTCAATCTCCTTGCCCAACGCGCCGGACAGCAACGCGGCGACCCCCTTGACGGTCTGGTAGCGGCCGGTCCCGACGTTGTAGGCGGTATAGAGAGCGTCGTCAGGCGCGGTCATCGCCAACAGGTTCGCCCGGACGATGTCGGAGACATGGACGAAGTCGCGCCGCTGACCACCATCCTCGTAAATCACCGGCGGGTTGTCGTTGAGCAACCGGCTGCTGAAAATGGCGGCGACGCCCGTGTAAGGGTTCGAGAGGGCCTGGCGAGGACCGTAGATGTTGAAGTAGCGCAGCGCCACGGTAGGGATATTGTAGGCCTGACCCACGGTCAGGAACATTTCTTCGTGGTCACGCTTGGTGATGGCGTAGATCGATGTTGGAAAGAGGGGCTTCTGCTCGTCGGTCGCCAGCGGCTCGAGCACCCTGCGACAGTAGAGGCAATGGGGCTCCCAATCGTGGTCGGCCATTTGGCGCTCCAACCGGAGTTTGGGAAAAACCACACCGTGCTCGGGACAGTCGTAGGCCCCCTCGCCGTAGATGCTCATCGAGCTGGCTACGACCAACCGGCACACTGCGTGGGGTTCGTTCACGAGCAGATCGAGCAGGATCGCGCCGCCCAGAGTGTTCGCGGCAACGTAGTGCTCGATTTCATACATGCTCTGGCCAACGCCCACGGCCGCCGCCTGGTGGAACACCACCTCGACCCCTGCCAGCGCCTTGGCCAGCGCTGCGCGATCGCGAACGTCAGCAACGACGAGCTCAGCATTCGGATTGAGGTACTCCGGCGGCTTTGCGTGGACCTGCGGGGTCAGATTGTCGAAGACACGAACCTTGTGACCGCGCGCGATCAGCGCATCAACGAGGTGGGACCCGACGAAGCCGGCGCCCCCCGTCACCAAGACGTCTGCAGACATGCAGTTGCCTCCCAAAATGACGCGCCGCTCCAACCCTCAGCGGCGCGAAGAGGTCCTCACCCAAGGGGCCAATGATAGCATACGCTGCCAGCGGAGCAAATGGCGGGCAGATAAACGGTGGGGCAGCTCAAGTGATCAGGTGCGACACGCCCGGCTCTTTCAGACGCACCCGATTGGGGGCCAGGAAGCTCACTCCGACCAGGGGCGTGCACCGGCAGGTGCGCCGCACCTCTTCCGCTCGACGTCTGCGCAACGGTGCAGCCCCCGGGTGGCGATCACACCGGAAGAAGGCCGGCATACAACGTCAGATGCTCGGCGCTGATACGCTCCCAGGAGAAATGGGAAGCCAGCGCGGCCGCGCCAAGCGCGAGCCGCTCTCGGGAAGGCTCATACCGCAGCAGCAACGCCAACCGCCGCGCCAGGTCGCCGGGGTCCGCACGACGCGCGAGCGCAAGTGTGCGATTGTCGTCGAGCAGGGGCTGCCGGTCGGCTTGACTCCTCCCGGGAGTTGTCGGTTGGGTCGAGACGACCGGGCGGCCGTGCGCCAGCGCTGTGATGAGCGTCGTGCGCCGCAAGGAGGCACCATCGCGGTAGGGGAGGCAAACCACGTCGCTGGCGTGCAAACCGGCCGCGATCTCCTCCGAAGGAAGAGGTCCGGTCCAGATGGTCCAACCCGCGTCGAGATGCAACTCCTCGATCAACGCCTCGATCTCGGCCAGGTGCGTGGCGTTGGTCAGGTCACTGGCCCCAAGCTTCTCGCCGAGAAAGATGACCTTGACCGGTTGACCGGTACGCAGCAGACGATCCTGCGCCCGCAACAGGTCGGGAATTCCTTTGGATGTGTTGACGAAGCCGAAGTGCGCGACCAGAAACTGCTCCGGCGTCACACCCCAGCGCGCGCGCCAGGCATCGCGGTCGAAGTGCGGCGGCAGCACCGGCGGGATGTTGGTACCGAGCGGGATGCGGGCCAGCGGCGCCACCCTCCATTCACGCAGTGTCGCTTCGTCCTCCTCATTGGTCGTGATAACGCCGGCGGAGGCGCGTGCTAAGCGGCGTACGGCGAGCAAGCGGAGCCGAGCGGCCTTCGGGAAGAGGTAGGGAACCCGCAGATCGTGGAACGTGGTCACGGTTGGCGGGCCCCCGATCAGCCGCAGCAGGTCGGGGACCAGGGAAATCGCCCCTTTAAGCTGAAAGTTCGCTGCCTGGTACTGGATGTGAACCAGATCGTAGCCTCGCGCCAGACGACGAATTGTTGGCAAGATGCCCAGGCCCCAATCTCGGATCGTCGCGAACACGCGAACCCGTCCGCCGGGCTGCGGACCAACATTGCGCGATGTCAGTACGTCAACCTCAACACCCGAGGCGGCGAGCGCATGGGCCAGGTGGTAGGTGTAATCGGCGATCCCGCCGGCAAGCGGGGGATACTCGCCTGTCACAAACAGAAGACGCATTCCAGCCCCAGAAGAGTAAGCGCGAGGAACCTGTTATAGAGCAAGATTCCCAACAGGGTAGCACCGTCAGGCTTCGGCGCCGCCAACACCAGAACCGAGAATAAAACTTCGCTGGATGCGCGGATCGCGGGCCTGGCCATCTCGTCAAGCCTACGCCTATGACTGCAACGTTACGGCCCGCGCCGCAGGCCCGAAGCCAACACCTGCCGGTAGTGCTGGATGCGCTCGCGGCGCAGATCAGTCTTGTGGCGGAGGAGAAGCTTGAGGCTCTCCACCAGCATCTCCCCCGCGAAGAGCAACCAAAGCCAGCCCCGCAACAGCGCAGCCGTGCGGGCGCCGTACCACTTGCGATAGTACTCAATCTTACTGGTGGCAAACAGGATCTGGCGGCGCGCCACGACCTGGCCACTGCTGGCCCCCTCGTAATGCACGACGCGGGCCTCGGGCCAGTACCAGATACTCCATCCGGCAGCCTTGATGCGGCGCTGCCAGTCCAGTTCCTCGAAGTACATGAAGAAGGCTTCGTCGAGCGTTCCCACCTGCTCGATGATCTCGCGCCGGATCATTAGAGCGGCGCCGACCAACCAATCCACCGGTTGGGGCTCGTCGTCGGGGTGGTCGAGGAGGCGGAAACCGCGCAGCAGCGGTGAGCGGGCGACCCATGGTTCCAGCGGCGTACTCTCGACCATGCCGACGAACAGGCTGGGGAAGCGTCTGCGCGAGGATTGGCGCCGGCCGTCGGGCAAGAGGAGCGCGGGACCCACCACGCCGATGCTGGGGTGGATGCCCAAGACCCCAACCAGACGGCCAGGCGCATCGGGCGCGACCTCAGTGTCGGGATTGAGGATCAGGATATAGCGCCCCTGGGCGTGACGGAGACCGAGGTTGTTCCCGCCGGTGTAGCCCAGGTTGGCCCCCGGCTCGATCAATATTACGTCCGGGAAGCGCGTGCGCACGACGTCGGCGGAGCCATCGGCGGAAGCGTTGTCGACGACGATGATCTCGCCGGTCAACCCAGCCTGGGCGAAGCCGGCTCGCACCGATTCGAGGCAACGGACGAGCAGGTCGCGAACGTTCCAGGAGACGATAATAACGCTCAGATCCAAGGCACTCGCCACGCTGCCTCTTTCCCGATGGGGCTTACCTCTTGAAGCTGGTCGCGGAATTCATCGACCAAACTCACATCGAGGACCAGACCGTGCAATCGTTCGAGTTGAGGCGCCGCCCTTGTTCTCGTCCCGCCGCATGAACTCCGACGCCCTGCGCAAGAACAATCGCTGTTAGTGTCGGCGGCGAACGACGTAATCGGTCAACTCTACCAACGTCGAACAGTGGGGGCTGGCCGGAATCGGCGTGAGGGCCCGCCTGGCCGCCGAGGCCAGGTGCCGGGCCTCACGGAGGCTTCGCTCGATGGCAGGTGACCCGACCACGCGCTCGACCAGGGTACGTACCTGCTCGTCGGAAAGCCGCCGGCCCTCGAAGAGATCTTGTGCCAGATCGTCCCAGGTATGGTGATCGTCGTGCAGATAAAAGATGAGCGGCAAGGTGATGTTGCCGCTGCGCAGGTCGCCACCGACCGGCTTGCCCAACTTCTGCTCGTCACCAACGAAGTCCAACACGTCATCGACGATCTGGAAGGCGAGTCCAAGCAGGCGACCGTACTCGCGGAGAGCCTGAACCTCCACTTCCGGCGCCCCGCCAAGCACCCCGCCAGCCTCGCATGCGGCCGCGAAGAGCGCAGCCGTTTTTCCGTGGATGCGCTCGTAATAGTTTTCCTCCGAGCGCTGGAGGTTGCGCTTGGCCCACATCTGGCGTAACTCACCCTCGACGATCGTCATCAAGGTGGCAGCAAAGATATTGACCACACGCACATTGTCGGTCTCAGCCGCCCAGGCGGCCGCTTGCGCGAAGAGATAGTCGCCCAGCAGCACGGCCGACGCCGGGTTGAGCAGCGTATGTAGCGTTGGCATCCCCCGCCGCCGGGCGGCGTCGTCAATCATATCGTCGTGGACCAACGTCGCGGTATGCAGCATCTCCACCGACGCGGCGAGCGAGATGGTCTTGGCATGATCTGCGCCGTAGATGTTCGTGGCGGTAATAGCGAGAGCGGGCCGGATAAGCTTGCCACCGGCCGCCACAACCATTGCCAGGGCCTCATCGAGGAGTTGATCCTCGATATCGGCCGCAGACCGCAACTTGTCCACGACCGTCTGCAGATCCGCCGCGATCGGCGCGAAGAGTGGGAGCGTTTGAAGTGTCACGATTGGAGCCAGATTCCGCCTCCAAGACGAAAGGTGCGGGATGGTCAAGGAAGACTAATCGCTCTGTTGTCGAAGCGTCTTCCGTCACCTGTCCTCAGCCAAATGCTTCTTCCAATCCAAACAGCGCGCGAGCATTGCGCGTTGTCTGCGTCGCCACCGTGCCAAATGAACAACCCTGGAGTTCAGCCACCTTTCGGGCAACCTCCACGACGTATGCGGGCTCGTTACGTTTCCCACGGTACGGCTGCGGCGCCAGAAAGGGAGCGTCGGTCTCGAGCAAGAGGCGGTCGAGCGGCAGGCCAGCCACCAGTGCCTGCAACTCGGTCGCGTTCTTGTAGGTGATGGGGCCATCAACACCGAGACAGAAGCCCAAGGCCAGGGTCTCATCGGCCATCGCCCGATCGCCGCTATAAAAATGGAGCACCCCACGCCGCCGCCGTGGGGTGACATCACTCACCCACTGCCTCAGAATCGTCATCAGGTCGGCATGCGCCTCGCGGTCGTGAATGACCACCGGGAGGTCTCGCTCGGCCGCCAGTTCGAGCTGCTGCTGAAAGACCCGCGCCTGGTGGTCATGGGGCACGCGCTCCCAGTAGTAATCCAGGCCGATTTCACCGATTGCCACCACTTTGGGATGGGCCGCCAGCGCGCGCAGTTCTGCCGGCGTTTCGATTGGGTCCCAAGCGGCTGAATCGTTGGGATGGACCCCGACGGCCGCAAAGACTCCCGCGTAGCGCTCGGCCAGCCCAATGGCGGCGCGGCTGGTGGCCAGGTCCGTTCCGATGGTTATCATCTGCATCACCGCGGCCTCCGCCGCCCGACCGATCACAGCGTCGCGGTCGCGGTCGAACTGGTGGAAGTCAAGGTGAACGTGAGTATCTATAAGCATAACGTGGAACGCGGAATGATCAATTTTAGAAGTTTATGGTTCCAGAGTCGCGGCTGCTGTCCGTGGTCATTGGCAGCGGTCTCCAGGTCAACAGATGACGGACCGCCGCGGCTGATCATTCATCATTCGACGCCGGCCAACTTGAGTCCGGCCTGTAGAATCTTCTCGACATTGCCGGGGTCGAGGGTCTCGGTGTAGACCCGCATGACCGGCTCGGTGCCGCTGAAGCGGATCAACAGCCAGCCCCCGTCGTTGCCAAGGTAGTATTTCCAGCCGTCGGTCGTATCGATTCGCTCGACTGGGAAGCCGGCCAGCGTCTTCGGCCGGGCGGCTCGCACCCGCTCGAGGATCTCGTCACGCTGCTCCGGAGGATAGGGAACATCCACCCGGTCGTAGTAGTGGCGGCCGACCCTGGCGTAGAGATCTTCGATGAGTTGAGTAGGCGTCCTCCCAGTCTGAACCATCAAGTCGAGGAACATCAATCCGGCCAGCAGGCCATCACGTTCGGGGACATGGCCCCGGAAGGCGTAGCCGCCGCTCTCCTCGCCGCCGATCATGGCCTCGGTCTCGATCATCTTCGGCGCGACGTACTTGAAGCCGACGCCCGTCTCGTAGACCGGGACACCGTAGAGTTGGCCGAGTTTCTCGAGCATCGAGGTCGTGCTGAGTGTCTTGACAATCGCGCCGCGCTCGCCCTGGACCTCGAGCAGATAGTAGGCGAGCAAGGCGTAGACCTGGAGCTGGTTCACAAAATCGCCATTGTCGGCGACGATGCCAATGCGATCGGCGTCGCCGTCCGTGAGGATCCCAACAGCGGCACCAACCTCCGGCACGGTGGCCTGGCACACGGCCGTGTTGGGTGGGATCGGCTCGGGCCGCTCCATCTCCGGGAAGATCGGGTTGCGCACATTGTGGATCTCGTGGATGATCGTTCGGCTGTCGGGACCCAGAATCCTGGGAAACCAGCCGGCACCAACACCCCACATCGCGTCGTGGACCACCTTGAGCCCTGCCCCTCGAATCCGCTCGATATTGACCAGCCGCTTGAGCTGCTCGACGTAGGCCTCGGTCGGATCGATATACTCGAGCAGTCCTTGGGCTTCGGCCTGCTCGTGTGGAAGCCGCCGCACCCCACTCTGGTCCTGGGGGAGATGCTTTTCCACGTCCTTCAACTTCTCGCTGGCGACTGCCCCGCCATAGCTGGCCCGAATCTTGAACCCGTTGTCGGTAGGAGGATTGTGGCTGGCGGTGATGTTGACCGCACCCCCGGCCTGCATCCAGAGAGTTGCAAACGAGATCACCGGCGTGGGCATCGGGCCCGCCGTGAGGTAGACATGGATGCCGTTGCCGGCCATGACCTCGGCCGTGGTGGCGGCGAAGTATTCACTGGCGAAACGGTAATCGTAGCCAATGACAATGCCCTTGCCGGCATCGCCGATCTCTTTGAGATAGGCAGCATAGGCTTGCGCGACACGGCGGACGTTGTCAAAGGTATAATCTTCGGCGATTACGCCGCGCCACCCGTCTGTCCCGAACTTGATTACCTCATCCACTATAGACACCTCCTCTCGTAGGATCAGCAGGAATCTGGCCACGGCTACCAGCCCACCCCCAACTCATCCGCGGGGGGTGATCACTACGGTCGCCTCCCGCAGATCCGGGTAGCGAACGCCTCGTTGCAGCGCTTGGAGGTCGGCATCCACCATCATTTGAACCAGTTCGACGAAGCTGACCGTCGGCTCCCAGCCGAGCACGCGGCCGGCCTTGCCAGCATCGCCGACGAGCAGGTCAACCTCCGCCGGGCGGAAGAAAGCCTCGTCAACGACCACACAGTCTTGGTAGTTGAGACCGACGTAGTCGAAGGCGATCTCGCAGAACTCGCGCACGCTGTGGGTCTCGCCGGTCGCGATCACGTAGTCATCGGGGTGGGCCTGCTGGAGCATCAACCACATCGCCCGCACGTAGTCGCCAGCGTACCCCCAGTCGCGGCGGGCCTCCAGGTTGCCAAGACGCAGTTCATTGGCCAGGCCGAGTTTGATCGCCGCCACCCCATGCGTGATCTTGTGAGTGACAAACTCCAGGCCACGGCGGGGCGATTCGTGATTGAATAGGATTCCTGAGCACGCAAACAAATCATAGCTCTCGCGATAATTGACCGTGATCCAGTGGCCGTACACCTTGGCCACGCCGTAGGGCGAGCGCGGATAGAACGGCGTGGTCTCACGCTGGGGAACTTCCTGGACCTTGCCAAACATCTCCGAGGAGCTGGCCTGGTAGAAGCGGGTCTCGGGGCTCACCATGCGAATCGCATCCAGCAAGCGCGTCACGCCAAGGGCCGTGAACTCGCCTGTCAGTACCGGTTGGCGCCAGGACGTTGGCACGAAGCTCTGGGCCGCGAGGTTGTAGATCTCATCCGGGCGAAATTCGCGCACGATATCGATCAGCGAGGTGATATCCAGAAGGTCCCCCTGCGCCAGTTCGATGCGGTCCTGGAACGACTTGATCCGGTCGAAATTAATCGTACTGGTGCGTCGCACCATTCCGATCACGCGGTAGCCACATTCAAGCAAGAATTCGGCCAGGTAGGAGCCGTCCTGACCGGTCACCCCGGTGATCAAGGCCGTTTTCTGTCTGGTCATCGTTGTCTCCGCTCACGTCACAGGTTGGAAAGTTAAAAGTTGAAGATTGCTTCGCCGGCACAGCACCTTTCCCCTGCAACCTTGTATCCCGCTACCTGTTTCGTACCACCTCTGCGACCTGGGCACGCCAATACTCAAGCACGTCCCGCACGCTGGTTTCGAAGGAGATGCGTGGCTCCCAACCGACCGCCGCCCGGATTTTGGAGATGTCCGCGTAGGAAACGGGAACGTCGGACGGCCGCAGCCGCTTGGGATCTTGTACGATCGTGATCTCGATCGTACTCATGTCGAGCAGGAGCGCCAGCAGGGTGCGGATGGGGTAGGGACGCCCACGTCCAATATTGTACACCTCGCCCGCGGTTCCCCGCTCGAGCAGCAGGTGGTAGGCGCGGACGATATCCCGGACATCACTGAAATCGCGGGCGGTCTCAAGGTTCCCGACGTGAATCACGGCCGGCCGCAGCCCAACCTCGGCCTCCGCGATCTGGTGACTGAACGCCGGCACCACAAAGCGGTCGTTCTGGCGCGGGCCGATATGATTGAAGGGCCGGACTCGCACGGCATGCACCCCGTAGCTGTAGAAGTACTGCAAGCCCAAGAGGTCCTGTGTGACCTTGCTCACACCGTACGGGCTGTCGGGTCGCAAGGGGGTCGTTTCCTGAATCGGGAGCTCGTCGGCCTCGACTTTGCCGTACTCATCCTGCGAGCCCACAACCAGGATGCGCGCATTCAGCCGCAAACGAACCATCGCCTCCAGCAGGTTGAGTTGCGCGCGAATGTTGGTCTCAAGGGTCGGCCAGGGATCGCGCCACGAGATGGCCACGAAACTCTGGCCGGCCAGGTGATAAATCCGGTCGGGCTGAACAGCGGCGAGGAGATCACGAACGCGTTCGGGATCAGTGAGATCGGCTTCGACGAGGCGGACCTGGTCCTGTAGATGGGCGGCCTGTCCGGGTCCGGTTAGAATAACACCCCAGATCTCATCGCAACCAGCGGCGAGCAGGTGCTCAGCAAGATAGCTTCCGGCAAATCCACCAATACCTGTAATCAGCGCTCGCACGCCATGGCTCCATTTGTATCTATTAACACAAGACGCGGGATTATAACGCAGAACGTATCAGCTCGCAACGTCCGGCCGGGGAGTGCCGGGTTGGGCAACTGTCGCGATCCGTCGCACTTCTACCGCTCGACTTTTGAGCCACCGTGGACCGCCGGCTTCATCTTCGCCTCGCGCCGGTTGTATGCTACAATCCAACGCCCCGATCAGTACACCCGACGGAGAGCGCAATGCGAAGCCTGTTCAAGAACGTTGCCAACGAGCTCATCAAAACGTTAACGGTCGAAGACCTCAAAGAGATCATGGACGACACCGTTGACACCGTGCTCTCCCACATGACCCCCGAGGAGCGCATGGCATTCTCGCGAGAGATTGTGGGCAACGCCGTTGGCAGGATGCTCACGAGCCTCAACGACGAGCAGCGCACCGCCTTGCTGCGCGACCTGCTTCCAATTATCCTGCACGAATTCCGCGCAGATCAGCTCAGCCCCGAGGAACTGGTGGCGGCCCTGCGCCAGAGCTCACCGCCACCCCCGGCCTAGAAAACCCGGCGCTACCGTGTTGGGGCTCCTCCGCAAAGCCTGGCGCGACCTCGTCGGTCGCCGGGTGCGCTCCACGTTGACCGTGCTTGGGGTGATGGCCGGCGTCGCCGGGCTGGTCGCCATCGTGAGTACCGCACGTGGGTTCGTCCGTGCTCAGGCCGTCGCCTTTGATCAGAGCAGCCAGGCGGACATCACGATGTGGGTCTGGGACGCGCCGGCTGGACTCGCCCGGATGCTGGCCGGCCGGCCCGATATCTCGACCACCGATCTGCGAATGGATCATTATCTCACCGGCCGGTTGGGCGGGCGACCGACCAACTTCCACCTCGTCGGGCTCGATAATTTCAAGACCCAGCCGGTCAATCGCATCGTTCTGGTCGCGGGGCAGTGGCCGAGGAGTGATGAGGCGCTCATTGAGCCAGACGGTGCTGCCCAAGCGGGCATGCGCATCGGCGACACAGTCAGCTACCGGGATCAGAATGGACGTGAGCGTCCGCTGACCATCAGTGGGCTGGCCCGGGCACCCACCACGCTCTCGGCCCAGATCACCGGACTCCCCACGCTCTACGTTCACGCCTCCCTCATCCGTGCGATCCTCAATATCTCGGGTAGCAACCAACTCAACATCCGTACTGCGCCCAACGCCGATCCCCAGACTGTCGCACGCGAGGTGACGATGCTGCTCGACCGCCGCGGAATCCAGCACGCGGCCCCCGCCTGCGCGCCCCCCGACACCTATCCCGGCAAGCGCGAGTTGGACGCCCTCTTCGCGCTGCTCTATCTCTTCGCCGCACTCGGGCTGCTCTTGAGTGGCTTCCTGGTCGCCAACACGCTCAGCGCGCTGGTGGCCGAGAGCACCCGCGAGATCGGGATCATGAAAGCCGTGGGCGCCACCAGTTGGCAGATCCTCTTCACCTATCTGGTGGCGGCCCTGCTTTACGGTGGGGCCGGCACGGCGGTCGGCCTCGTTGCCGGCACGGCCCTTGGCTTCGTGCTGCTGCGCGTGCTCGGTGGGGTGGCCAACCTGGAGCCGGGGCTGATGATCGAGCCGGCCGCGCTGGCATTGGGTACCGTCGTTGGCCTCGGCCTGAGCCTCCTGGGTGGCCTCATCCCGGCCTGGCAGGCCGCCGGCATCGCGGTCCAGCGCACGTTGACGACTTACGGCATCAGCCAGAGTTACGGCCTCCAGGCGATCGACCGCCTGGCTCGCGGTCTGACCGCGATCCTACGCAATGTGCCGTTGGCCGCGATGGCCATCCGCAACCTGGCGCGTCGCAAGGCGCGAGCGGGCGTCACCATCGCGGTCGTCGCCCTGGCGGTGGCCGCGCTTCTGGCCGCGAGCGCCACCGATGCCAGCGTCGCCCGCACCATCGACGATGTCTTCGAGATCTATACCGCGGATGCCTGGGCGATCTTCAGCCGGGGGAGCGACCAGGGGCTGGCCGAGAGCCTGCGAGCGGTCCCGGGTGTCACGGCTGCCGAGGGCTGGCTCCTGCGCGACTGCTGGGCCGGCCGCGATCGCGCCCGGTGCTGGGGACTTCCGGCCGATACACGCCTCTATCACCCCGTTCTCCGCGCCGGTCGCTGGCTCGATTCCCGCGTGCCGAACGAGGTCGTCATCAGTGAGGACCTCGCTCACGCCCGCCATCTACGCCCCGGCGATGACGTGCTGCTGCAGGTCGGCCGCGAGCAGCGCCTGGTCCGTGTGCGCGGGGTAGTCCACGACAACTCGATCTTCCTCGGCAGCACCGTGACAGCCAAGGTCTTCGTGCCGCTGCCGACGATGGCTCCGTTGGTCAACGACCGCCGGCGCGCCGACCTCTACGCCCTCAGCCTGGCGCCGCGCGACCTGGCGGGCATGAAGCAGGTGTTGGGCACGCTCGAGCGCCGCTTTGCCCCCCTCAAGCCCAACAGTGAGCCTGCCCTGGCCGAGTTCGAGGCCGCCCAGGCCCAAACGCGCATCTTGACTGCGGCGCTGCGCGGCATGGTTCTCCTCGTCGGTCTGATCGGCGCCATCGGTCTGCTCAATACGCTGGCGCTCAACGTCCTCGAACGGCGCCGCGAGATTGGTGTGCTGCGGGCCCTGGGCAGCGATAGCCTCCAAATCATCGAAACCTTTCTCGCCGAGGGGCTCACCGTCGGGTTTCTCGGGTGGCTGCTGGGCGTCATCCTTGGCTGGTTGCTGGGGCGCCTCTTCATCGCCGCGATGAGCACGGTCCTCTTCGGCCTGCCCTACGTTTTCCCCGCGATCTTCCTGCCCGGCAGTCTGGCATTCGCGCTGGTTCTCAGCCTGATCGCGAGTATCGGACCCGCCTTCGCGGCAGCGAGCGTTCCGGCCGCTGAGGCGCTGCGGTACGAATGAGAGGTTAGAGATTGGAGATGAGAGGGTGAGGCGTTGGGCATGGGGTTCGGTTGGAAGCGAGCGCCACACCTTTCAATCTCCAGCCGTCTATCGAGAAATGGCCAGGCACCGATGAGACTGTCGAGTTTGAGACTTTTTGAGGTCATCCTCCTGGTGCTGGTGATAGCGAGTGCCAGCCAGCGAGTGGGAATGGCGGACCCGGGCGGACTCGATATCCAACATCTCGCGCGGGCGGAGGGATTGCGCAGCAACGGGGTAACGGCGCTGGCCGTCGAGGATGAAGGACTCCTGATCGGCTCGCTCGCCGGACTGGACCGCCTGGAGGATGCTCGTATCTCACCTGTCCAGGTACCCCTGCCGGAAGCCGCTGTGACCGCCCTCCTGGTTGACGGTGGTACCCTGTGGGTCGGCACCACGAAGGGACTGGCCCGCCGCGATCGGGACGGCAACTGGCATGCCTGGAGCCGCGGTGAGGCTGGGCTCGCGAGTGCCGACGTCACCGGCCTGGCGCCGGGCGGCCTCGTTGGGACGTACGGCGGGGGCGTGCTCCGCTGGCAGCGCGAGGCCGGTGATAGGGCGCAGGCCCACTTTGTGATGCTCGGCACGGAGGGCCCGGTCTGGGTGACGGCGCTGGCCGGGGACGAGACGGACGCCTGGGCCGGGAGTGCCAGTGAGGGACTCTGGCATTGGGATGGCACGCGCTGGGTGCACCTCAGCCCGCCGGGCGAGGGCGCCGCAAGAGTAACCGCCCTCCTCGTCGAGACGGAGAGACTCGCCGGCGTTCGAAACTCCAAACGCAAAACTCAAGACTCATCCATCGTTTGGGTCGGCACGCGCAGCGGACTCTGGCGCTTCGAGCCCGGACGCGGCTGGAGTCCGACCGGCATCACGACGCCGGTCACAGCTCTGGGACGCGACGCGAGTAGCCGGCTGGTGGCGAGTGGCCGCACGCTCTACCACAGCGACGATGGCAGGAATTGGACGGTGCTGGTGACGGACCTCCCGGGTGTCATCACCGCGATGCTCGCTGATAGCGGTGGGCGCTGGATCGGCCTGCTTGGCGGCGGGCTCGAACGGGTGGGCGTCCCGGTTGAGGTGCAGGCCCCGCGCCTTCCCGTGATCCTGGTGCACGGCTACACCGATGCGCCCGACGTCTACCGCAGCCAGTTCCATTTCCTGGCCCGCTGGCTCCGCCAGGATGGCTGGCCCGTCTTCTACGCCGCGGATCTCACCCCCGACGCCCCCCTGCTCGACAACGCCGCGCGCCTGGCCCGGACCATCGCTCAGGCCCGGGCAGACACCGGCGCCGACCGAGTCTTGCTCATCGCGCACAGTCTCGGGGGTCTCACCGCCCGAGTGTATCTCGGCTCCGATCTCTACCACAACGATGTTGCCGGGCTGGTGACCCTGGGCACGCCCCACGCCGGTGTCCGCCTGGTGTACGACTTCCTGGCCCGCGATCTGGCCAACGGCGATGGCCGCCCGGCGACCGCCGAGTTGCTGCCGGAGCACATGGCCCTGCTCGAGCGGTTCCTGGCCGAGCGCGAAGTTCCGATCCTGGCGATCGGCGGCGACCGGCTGCCCGACGGCGTGCTGCTGGCCGGTCTCCCCCCCAGTGATGGGTTGATCACGGCAGCGAGTGCCGTGGCGGTGCCCGATGCGACGACGACGATCCAACCGCTGGCCCATGGCTGGAGCCCGACACTTCTCGCTCTCCAGGTTGAAAGCTACCTGTTTCCCGAGCGGCTCTACGAACAGACGATCCGGCCATGGCTGGTACAGCAGGCGAGCCGAGAAGCCGGAGAACCGGGGAGCGGCCGAGTGCGTCCCTCTGCCCCGCCGCTCCTCCGCGCCTCAGCACTCCCGCCCCCGGGGCAGACGCGCGAGCCGCTCGCCCGGCGCAGCGTTGATCCCCACGAGGCGATCACGGTACCATTCACGGCCGACGCGGATGAGACGGTCCACCTCTTCCTCACCTGGGATCGCGGGCTGCTGGCCTTCGACCTGCTCGGGCCCGATGGCGCCCGCTACGAGCACGACCGCCCAGCACCGAGCGACGATGCGAAGCACCTGGAACTCACCGAAGGCGAGTTGCGCCCGCTCAGCCTGTGGAGCGTACAGGCCCCAGCCGCCGGGCGCTGGCAAGCCGTCATCACGAACATCGGCACAGTCCCTGCCGAGATGTGGCTCGACACGGTCCGCCCGGGCCGGCCAGAACTCACCCTGAGCCTGGCGCGGCCGGCGATGGGTGAGCGCGCGGCGCAACTCACCGTTGTAGAGACACCTGGGCGGGGCGAGGGAGAGATCCATGCCCTCGTCGCACGCCTGGCCGGGACCGCGACACCCCTCCAGCCAGCAGGCGCGAGGCGAGCGCAGGCGACGCTGTCACTGCCGGCGCCGCCCGGATACTACCCTGTCGAAGTCAGTGGCGCCGGGCAAACCCGTTGGACGATCCTGACCCGGCCGGATGACACCGCCATTCCAGAGGTCGCTGTCCGGCCGCAGGCGGATGGCGGCGCGACGATCACCGCCGTCGTGGAGAGTCCCATTCCTGGCCGCTATGCTCTCGGCCTCGAGGTGTGGGCGAGCCGGGCCAACGTTCCGTCACCCGCACCGTCCCCCAGCGTGCGCCGGCTCAGCCCGCCGCAGTTCGTCGTGCCCGGGAGCCCGGCGCGGGTCGTCTGGCAACTCGGGCCGGACGACCTCCCCACCGGGACAGCGCGCATCGTGGCGCGCGTGACCGCCCTCAACGCCAACGGCCCGCTGGTGCCCGGTCGCGATGCGGAGAATCATCCGTGAGACGCCTGCTCCTCCTCCTGCTCACCCTCGTGCTCGCTCTTCTGACAGCGACCGGCTTTTGGCTCTTGCGACGACCCGCAGCCAGCCGGCTGGCGCCACCGCGGCGGGTTGTCGTCACCCGCGGCGACCTCGAGGCCACCGTCCAGAGCATCGGCCGTGTGCGGGCGCTTCACGAGGCACGGCTGAGCCTGCCGATCGGTGGGCAGGTCGTTGAGGTGTCGGTGAATGAGGGCGACCAGATCGCGGCCGGCCAACCACTGCTGCGCCTCGACCCGACTGAGGCACAGGCCCGGCTCGAAGAGGCTCAACTCAACCTGCAGGTTGCTCAGGGGCAGCTCGCCAAAGCTGAGGCCGGTGCGACCGCTGCCGAGGTCGAGGCCGCCCAGGCCCAAGTCAGGCGGTCCCACGTCGCGCTGGCCGCCGCGCAGGCTGCCTACGACCAGATCGCCGGTCAGCCCGACGCGGCGACGAGCGATGAGGCCGTGCGGCTCGAGGCGGCGCGCGCCGACCTCCAGAACGCCGAGGCCGGTCTGCGCCGGGCGGTCGAGGGAGCAACGCCGGAAGAGCGCGAACTCTTGCAGCGTCAGGTTGAGCTGGCAAGGGTGCGGCTCCAGACGGCAGAGCAGACACTGGCGGCCACAACCCTCACCGCTCCCTTCGCCGGACTTATCACGCACCGCGACATCGAGCCCGGTGAGCGTCTAGGGCCAAACCAACCGGTCCTGACCCTGGCCGACCCCGCGACGCTCCGAACGGTGGCAGAGGTGGACGAGGTGGACGTAGCCCATACCGCGGTGGGCCAGCCGGCAACGGTTCGACTGGATGCGCTGCCCACCGTGCCGATCAGCGGCACGGTCGCGCACATCGCCCCAGCGGCGCTACCGCAACGAAGTACCACCATCTACGAGGCGATCATTCGCCTGGACGAGCCTCCTCCGACCGTCCGGCTCGGCATGGTAGGGACGGTGACCATCCAGACGGCGGCTGCGCACGATGCGCTCCTCCTACCACTGACGGCCATCCGCCGCGCCGGCCGCGACACCTACGTGGTTCGCCTGCAGGCGGGCCAGCAAGAAGAGGTAAGCGTCACGCCCGGTCCCGATGACGGAACACGGGTCGTCATTCTCGCAGGGCTCGAGGAGGGTGACGTCGTGCTCTTGCCCTAGGCAAGGAGCCGGCAGGAAATGCGAGACCTCCTGATCCATGCGCGGTTGGCTGAACAGGAGTCGCAACACGACGACCGCAGTGGGAGGGTAACAACTACGCCACGAGTAATAATGCGTGATCTGTCATGGGATCCACATGCATCCTGAATCACCCTGCTTCTTGAGCAACTGATACAAAGATCAGTAACTCAACGAGAGAAGATACTGCTGAGAAAAGTCGAGTGACAATTGTTGGGCGGTTGACTTTTGGCAACCGCTGTGATAGAGTCGAGCCCAACTTGAGATCAAAAAGGCCTTGACGGGGACATGTTGGGAGCCACGCCCGTGTTCAGAGAGCGGCGCGTACGCTGAGAGCGCCGCCGCCGGTCCTCTCCAACGACACCCCCGAGCCGACCAGCGAACCGGCTTTGCCTCAGTAGCTGGCTCCGGGACGCGCCCGTTTCAGCGCGGCGGTTTTCCGCTCACCCAGACACGTGAGCCGAACCGGCTGAGGCCCCTCACGGGGTGAATGGTGGTGGCACCACGATGCGGCCAACGCACAGGCCCTCGTCCTCCAGATGGATGGGGGTCTTTTTTATGCCTGGTGATACCGGGGAACGGCGGCCGGGGTCGGCAGACAAGCATCCGTTGAATCACGGACCGGGAACGCCTGGAGAGGCGCAGGCCGGCTGCCCCGCATGGGAGTGCGCCTTCACAGACGAAGCGGGGAGAGTCGCATGGATCGAATTCGATCAACCGAGATTGGTCAGCACGTGGGCGAGCGCGTGCGCGTGGCCGGCTGGTTGCACGCGCTGCGCCGCCTCGGCGGCGTGAATTTCATCGTCGTGCGTGACGGGTGGGGGATGGTGCAGGTCGTGACCGGGGACGAGGCCGACCTGGCGCCGCTGCTGGTGGCGGGGCTGAGCATCGAGACGGTTGTGGCTGTCGATGGCCTGGTGGTTCGCGAGGCCCAGGCGCCGGGTGGCCTCGAGTTGCACCACCCGCGCCTCGAGATCATTACGCCGGTGACTGAGCCGCCACCAATCCCGCTCAACAAGCGCCAGATTAAGGCGAGTCTCGCCACACTGCTTGACCACGCCGTGGTGGTGAACCGGCACCCGGCGCGGCGGGCCATCTTTCGGCTGGGCGCCGGGATCATGACCGGCTTTCACGTGACCCTGACGGCGTTCGGCTTCACCGAGATCCAGACCCCGAAGATGGTGGCCTCGGCCACGGAGAGCGGCGCCAACGTCTTCCAGCTCAACTACTTCGGGCAGCCGGCATTCCTGGCGCAAAGCCCGCAATTTTACAAGCAGATTATGGTTGGCGTGTTCGAGCGCGTCTTCGAGGTCGCCCCGGTCTTCCGTGCCGAGCCCCACGACACCACGCGCCACATCAACGAGTACGTCAGCCTGGACGTGGAGTTCGGCTTCATCGAGAACCACTTCACCGTGATGGCCCTCTTGCGCGATGTCATCGCCGGCATCCTCGCCACTCTACACGACCGGCACGCGGGCGAACTGGCGCTTCTCGACGTCCGTCTGCCGACCGTCCCGGACGAGATCCCCCACATCCACTTTGCCGATGCGCAGGAACTCATCCGCCAACGCCACGGAGTCGATGTCCGAGGCGAGCCCGACCTTTCGCCGCAGGACGAGCGCTGGTTGGGCGAGTGGGCGCAGCAGGAATTCGGCAGCGACTTCCTCTTCGTGACCGGCTACCCGATGGTCAAGCGCCCATTCTACACCCACCCGGACCCCGACCGGCCCGAATTCTCCAACTCCTTCGACCTGCTTTTCCGGGGCACCGAGCTGGTCACCGGCGGCCAGCGGCTACACCGGTACAGCGACTACCTGGCCGCTCTGGCGGCGGCGCATCTCCCGATTGAGCCGTTTGAGTACTACCTGGAAGCCTTTCGCTATGGCATGCCACCCCACGGTGGGTTCGCCATCGGGCTCGAGCGCTTGTTGATGCAGTTGACCGGCGCGCCCAACATCCGGCTCGTCACGCTGTTCCCGCGCGACCTGCATCGACTGACGCCCTGACAGGGAGGGACATGGCGCGCCGTCTCCTTACTACCCAACGACCTCCCCCAGCGCCGTCTCGTAGACCGCCAGATCTGCCGGGCTGAAGAGTACGACCCGGACCTCGTCCAGCGCACTCGGGTGGGCGCGGAGGAAGTCGGCGATCGTGGTGAGGGCCACGCGCGCCGCCCGGTCAACCGGGTAGCCATAGGCGCCGCTACTGATAGAGGGAAACGAGACTGAGTGCAGGCCCTGCTCCACCGCGAGTTGCAGGCTGTTGCGGTAGGCGTCAGCCAGTAGCGCGGTCTCCCCCTGCCTCCCACCACGCCAGACCGGGCCGACCGTGTGGATCACACAGCCGGCCGGGAGCTTGCCACCTGTCGTGATGACGGCCTGGCCGGTCGGTAGGCCCTCGGGGTAGCGCGTACGGCGAATCTCGCGGCACGCGGCGAGAATCGCCGGGCCACCCGCGCGCTGGATCGCCCCGTCCACACCGCCGCCTCCCATCAGACTCGAGTTGGCGGCATTGACAATCGCGTCCACGGCTTGTTCAGTGATGTCGCCCTGCACCAGCCGTAGCCTGGTGTTTCCTATCGTCGTTTCGGTCATTGGCAACCCCCTCACTCTCCCATGTGCACCTGTAGAGACGCCCCGGTGGGGCGTCTCAGTCGACCGCCACTGGTCAGGCGGGGCCGAGACGGCGTCGGGTGTCTCTTCTTACGCGGGAGACGGCCCACCGGGGCGTCTCTACTGACAGGGTTGTTGGGCAAAATGGCATTTTACCCGAGTACGAGTGTGAACAAAACACCCTCCGCCGGGTCCGGCGAAGGGTGCCCTCTTACAGCAGGAGATTACTGTCGCAGGCGCGGATCCAGCGCATCGCGCAGGCCATCGCCCAGTAAGTTGAACCCCAGCACCGCGACCATGATCGCCAGGCCGGGGAAGAAGACCAGGTGGGGCGCGCTGAACACCTGATTGCGCTCGGCACTCAACATTGACCCCCATTCTGGCGTCGGGGCTGCGCCCCCAACCCCAGGAACGAGAGCGCGGCGACGTCCAGAATCGCCGTGCCGATGCCCAGGGTCCCCTGCACGATCAACGGAGAAATCGAATTGGGCAGAATATGCCTGAACAGAATCCGGCCATGGTTCGCGCCAATCGACCGCGCCGCTGCGACGTACTCTTCCTCCTTCGCCGCGAGCACACTGGCCCGCATCACACGGGCATAGGCCGGAATCGTCACGATGGCAATCCCCAACATCGCATTGACCAAACCGGGGCCGAGGACGCTCACAATGGCGATAGCCAACAATAAGAATGGAAAGGCCAGTTGCACATCCAGGATGCGCATGATGATATCTTCGATCCAACCGCCTGCGTAGCCGGCGATCGCGCCCAGGAAGACTCCAACCAGAATAGCAAAGCCTACCGTGACGAACCCGACGTAGAGCGAAACGCGGGCGCCGAAGAGGATCCGGCTGAACTCATCGCGGAAATTGCCATCAACCCCCATGATGTGCTGGGCTCTGTCCGCCGGGCAGCCCAGTTGATGAACGCAGGGCGCCTCCCGTTTTTGAACATCCTCCACGCCAATCAGGACCTGTTCAGGATCATACGGCGCAATCAGCGGCGCGAAGATGGCAATCAACACCAACGCTCCAATTATAGAGAGGCCGGCAATAGCCGCACGTTGTCGAAAGAATTGGCGCAAGGTCTGTCGTAACGGACTCTCAGCCCCCCGTAACGGAATATCAGCGGGAAAGGAAATAACTTCTGCACTCGTCGCCATACAATCCGCCTTCAGCTCAGTCGGATGCGGGGGTCGAGGAACGCGTACGACAAATCGACCACGAGATTCACAACGACGTACCCGACCGCGACCACCAATGTGAAGCCCTGGATGATAGGATAATCGCGCGCCGTGATCGCCTCGAACAAAATCCGGCCCACACCTGCCAGATTAAAGATCGTTTCGGTCAGGATGGCACCGCCGAACACGGTCCCCAACTGGAGTCCGACGATTGTCACAACTGGCAAGAGCGCGTTGCGGAAGGCATGCCCGAGGATGACACGCTGCTCAGACAGACCCTTCGCCCGGGCCGTTCGCACATAGTCTCGACCGAGGACTTCCAACATGCTCGACCGGGTCATCCGCGCGATGATTGCCATCGGAATTGTCGCCAGCGCCACGGATGGCAGGATCAGATGCTTGATCGCATCACTCAAGACTTTCCAATCGAACGTAACGATCGAGTTGAAAATATACAGGTTGCTAAAAAACTCAAGGATGCGATACAGGGTTGTGCCCTTGGTGACATTCCAACCGTACACCGCATAGAACGGAACGGCTGTCACGCCGGCAGACAACCGCCCGGAAGGAGGCAACCAGAACGGCGTATCTTTCAGCAACAAGGCGAAAATGTAGGCCAGCATGAGGCCCAACCAGAAAACGGGCATGGAGACCCCGATATTGGCTCCGACCATCGTGCCCACATCGGTCAACGAATTGCGCCGAATGGCCGAAAGAATGCCGGCGGGGACGCCGACCACGACGGCAATAATCAGCGCCAGGAGACCGAGTTCAATCGTGACCGGCAGACGCTCGACGATAATCTGGGTGATGGGCCGCTTGAAGCGGATTGACGTCCCAAGATCGCCTCGGAGGGTATCACCCACAAAGATCCCAAACTGAACCGGAAGTGGCCGGTCCAACCCCTTCTCGCGATTGAAACGCTCACAAACTGCTGGCGTCGCTTTCTCGCCCAGCATGGCTGTGCAGGGGTCGCCAGGGACTAGCCTGGCGAGAATGAAGGTGACGGCGAGAACACCAAACAAAACGGGGATAGAGGCGAGAACGCGCCGAAGCGCATATTTAACCATAACACACCTGTTCGCCAACAGCTGGAAAGAATACCACGCGGGAAAGTACCCTCTTCCGCCACTCCCGGCGGATCTGGCGATCCGTCGGCTGAGGTGGCCCCTCATTGGCCTGGATGTGGCCATCCAGGCCGAGCGGCTGAGGCGTTACGCGGGAAAGAGAAAGAAGCGGGGGAACAGCCTCTCCCCTGCCCTCCTCGTCATTCCCTGCCATTTGTCAGAGACAACACGGGGTGGCGGACCACCTGGTGGGACCGTCGGCCACCCCGTGTTATTCTACCCACGCTCGCAGTCAGGCAAAGCGAGAAGGACTACTGCTCGGCGTTGAGCAAACCGCCCCACAAAGCCGAGAAGTACGTGAAGGCTCCCGTGTTGCCCTTGTGCAGCGGGTTTTTCGCGTCCCACTGGAGCGCCCAGGAGGTCACGATGTCGTTCGCGTCCAGATCCGACCCGTCGTGGAACTTGACACCCTCGCGCAGATGGCAAGTCCAGACCGTGAGATCGTCGTTGGGATCACAGGAGGTCGCCAGCGACGGGATCACGGCGGTCCCGCCAATCTCGTAGGCGAGCAGCGACTCGGTCACCTGCTCGCAGGCGCGGAGCGACTCGCCGTCGGTCTCGTCGGCACAGAAGAGGCTGATCGGCTCGGCGTTCTGCATCCAAACGAAGGTGTCGCGATCGCCTGGCTCCATGACGGAGAAGTTCTCGTTGCCGAGCGGGCTGGCGTGGGTACCCTTCACATCAGCCTTGTAGGCCACGGCGGAACCGCCGTGTGCGATGGGCACCATCGTGACATGTTGCTTGATGAGGGTGTTCGCGTGCTCGTAGAAGGGCTTGCGAGCCTCATCGTCGGCCAGCGCGGCTCCCTTCTTCAGCGCCTCGACGATGTCGGGGAACTTATCGCCAAACTGCTTCGAGGCGCCCGCGCCAAAGTGGAAGTCGAGGAAGTTCGTCATGTCGGGATAGTCGGCGCCCCACCCGAGCATGTGGAGCCCCTTCAGCTCGCCGGCATCAGCCGCCGCGATAAAGGCGCCCGACTCCATCATATTGATCTTGGCGTCGATGTTGAGGTTCTCTTTCAGCTGGGCCTGAATATCCTGCGCCACCAGTCCAGGCTCCGGCAGGTACGAACGCACCACGTCGCGGTAGGCGATCTCGGTCGCAAAGCCATCCGGATAGCCGGCATCGGCGAGCAACTGCTTCGCCTTCTCCGGATTAAACTCGTACCACGACTCGCCGACGCAGGCATTCGGGATCGAGCATGGGGTAAAGTGCGTCGCGACCTCTGAGCCGGCCGGGTAAAAGTTCTTGACGATGCGCTCGCGATCGATGCCCATGGCAATCGCCTGGCGAACCTTCTCGTCGTCGAACGGCTTGGACGTATTGTTCATCCCCAGGTAGAAGATGTTCAGCGCCGGCCGCTGCTTCAGTTGAAGGTTGGAATCGTTCTGGATGGTCTCGAAGTCATCCGGGGCCGGGTTATCGATCCCGTCCACGGTGCCGGACTGCAGCTCGAGCAGGCGCTGGGCGGCCTCGGCACTCCAGCGAAAGACGAGGGTTTCGGTCTTGGCTTTGTCGCCCCAGTAGTCATCGAAGCGCTTGTAGGTGATGCTGTCCCCGCGGTCCCAGCGCTCCAACATATAGGGACCGGTGCCGATGGGCTTATCCAGCGGCGCGCCGCCGGTCTCCTCAAGATACTCGCTAGGCTGAATCGCGAAGGCCGAGAAGGCTGCCTTGGAGCGGAAGGCCGGGTCCGGCTGGCACATTGTGAACCGGACGGTCAGGGGGTCAACGGCGGCGATTTCCTTGAGCAGACCGCCGTAGTCACAGTTGGGGGCGCTCACGACCATCAGCTCGCCGGCGGCAGCCTCGGTGGGAGCGGTCGTTGCCGCTGGCGCCTCGGTCGGCGCGGCGGTGGGTTCTGGTGCCGTCGTCGGCGCTGGTACCTGGGTCGGGGCTGCGGCGGGCGGGGCCGATGTCGGCGCTGAGGCCGGAGGGCCACCACCGCACCCTGCCACGAGCAAGGCAAGCAGCAAAAGTACTGGCAACGCGTACCGACGCATAGCTCTTCTCCTCCATGTAGAAAGTCAGGGACATGATGCTGACAGGCGATTTGAAGACGAATCGGTGAGTTAGCTTCACCTCCTTTGGGCTCTAGATGCAGCCTGCTTCGGCGCGGCATGGTGGGTTCTGGTAAACCCGCGGGAACATCTGCAGGTGCAGAGCTGGCAGCGAGGTTAGAGGTCCGCACCAGTATATCGAACGCCCTACCCGGTGTCAATCGCCCCTCTTGTCAGTAGGGCTGTGTCAATTCGGACAGGAGTCCTCCCACCTCGTGACCGGGACGCAACCCACCCGCCTGATCAAATCGTGGCGCGCCAGCCTGGGCTGGCGCGTGAGGCGGGGGCCGCCGGCCGGACCGTCCTGCCGCGCGGGTCGGTCATTCCGGCGCGCTCCTGGCGCTGGCCCGGGAGTCGCGGGCATCGCGTCCCCGGCTGGCTGGCGACGGCGCTACCGGCCGCTCCTTGTACCAACCCGGCCTTGCAGGTGGAATGGGCGACAACTGTTTGTTTCTCGAGGCGGCACGCAACTCGTGAGGCGGGCTCCAAAATTGGGTGAAAGATTTTCGCTCGCAACAGCATCATATATAGAAAGAAGGAGTGTATCGAGCGTGCCCTGACGCGCGTGCCGCTTCCATCACCATCCAATGCACCTGAGCTTTATAGACCTCGCGAGGTGTTGCCGAGACCATCCCACAACCGCTTGACTGAAACGTCTCCGCCGTCTGGCCCCTACCACTCTCCCATCGGCGTCGTTAGCCTGAGAGCGCTGGGCTCTGCACCTGGCAACACCCTCACTCCCACGTTTGGAGGCATCCTATGATCGACCCTGCTCGGCGAGTTCTTCTGGCGGATCCCGACCCGGCGACCCGCACGAATCTACGACGCGGCCTCAACCAGTGCCCCGACATCCATGTGATTGGTGAAAGCGAGAGCGATGAGCGCGCGGTGTTCCTCGTCGCGCAACTCCAACCGGATGTCGTTCTCTTGACAACCTGGTTGGAACGCACCGGGCGCATCTCCCTGACGAGCCGTATCACCGCGATCGCCCCTCAAACGCATATCCTCGTCCTCGCCGACCCGGGCGCGGGTGCCGATTGTGCCTCGGCGATTCTGGCGGGCGCCCATGGCGCCTGTCTCCGTACATCACCTCCCACGACCGTCGCCCAGGCAATCCGAGCGCTGGCACGCGGCGAGACGTGGATTGACGATGATATTCCCCTCTATGTCTACACCCAGCGAACGCTCCGAATCAGCCCCATCGAACGGCGCATGTTGAAGGCCGTCGCTATCGGAATGACGAACTACGAGATTGCTCGTGACCTCGGGCTGAGGCCACAAACGATCAAGAACAAACTCAGTCTCCTCTACCGGAAGCTCCAGGTGAGCAACCGCACCGAAGCGGTGCGCCGAGCTCTCCAGCTCGACCTGATCAGCTAGCCCACTGCACTCACGTTCGGCGTCGCCCACCCGGCTGCGATTTGCCGTCCGGGCCTCGACGGGAAGGTTCCCGGCAGGTAGACGTCTCCCGTGAGCACGGGGCCTCCGATTGACGCGCAGCACGGGGCGTGCTATCGTCATCGGTACAGCCCCATGATTGCCGTTACAGGCGGTGATCTGATCGTCTTGAATCCCCAGCGTCTGCCAACTGCTACCGGCAGCTTCCCCTGCCCTGAGCGCATCGCTCTAAGTCGATCCGGTGGCGCTGGCGGTGCCTGCCAGGCGGTCGCTCTCGTCAGCCTGGCCACGTTTCCAGCTGACCCCGAATCGCTCACGAGTTCTCATGCGGATCGCCTTCGTCGCAGATGCCAACCACGCCGATGTCCAGAAAATCACGAGCGCCCTGGCGCTTGCGGGCCACGAGCTCCACCTCTTCTCGTTTCTCTCACCCGCGGACCCAATCCCGGGCGTCACCGTTCACCATCTCCAACCCAGCGGCTCCCTGCGAGTGTCCTACGTTGTTGCCGCGCCGCGCCTGCGTCACTACCTCCGCGCCCTGCGGCCGCAGATTGTCCACGCGTACTTCGCCACGGGCAACGGCCTGCTAGCCACGCTGGCAGGCGTTCATCCACTGGTCGTCTCGACTGCGGGGAGCGACGTCCTCGTTTCCCCCAAGCGCTCGCGGCTGATGCGCCGGCTGCTCCGCTGGGTGTTCCAGCGAGCCGATCTGGTGACAGTCCTCGCACCGCACATGGAGCACGCCGTCGGCGAGGTGGGCTGCGAGCCGGCCAAACTGCTGACCCTCCTTCTGAACGGAATCTCCCTCGCCGACTACCCGTCGCGCCTCCCGCGGCCACCCCAGAGCCCGGTGCGAGTGATCTGCACGCGTGGGATGCTGGCTCGCTACCGTCACGATCTTATCCTGCACGCGGCTCACCAGCTGCGCGCGGCTGGGCACGCCCTGACCTGGACCCTCCTCGGAAGCGGTCCGGCCCGTCCCGCGCTCGAGGCGCAGGCCCACCGGCTGGCCCTGACGGACATTGTCCGCTTCACGGGCAGGCAACCGCGCACGACGATTCCGGCCGTCCTGGCGGCGAGCGATCTCTTTGTCTCGATGTCCCCGACAGACGGTGTCTCCTCCTCTCTGCTCGAGGCGATGGCTGCCGGTGTGCTGCCTGTTGTGCCTGACAATGAGCCGAATAGGGGGTGGATCGAAGCTGGAGTCGGTGGTATCTTGATTCCTGAGATAAGTGCGCCAGCCCTGTCGCTGAGCGTCATCCGCGCCCTTGAGGGCGGTGAAGAGCTCATCACCCGGGCCGCGGCTCGTAACCGCGCCGTCATTGAGGCCCGCGCCGACCTCGAACGGACGCTTGCAACCCTCATCAACCACTACGAGCGTCTGGCGAGCAGGACGGACTCATGAGCACGCGACCCTTTGTCAGTGTCATCATACCTCTCCGAAATGAGGTCACCACCATTCGGGCCTGTCTTGAGGCCATCCTGGGTCAAGACTACGGCTCCGACCACTTCGAGATTCTCGTCGCAGACGGCCGGTCCGACGACGGGACCATCGCCGTGCTGGCCGAATACGCTGCCTGCGGAGCGGTCCGCGTGCTCGACAACCCGGAAAGACTCACTTCGACCGGGCTGAACCGCTGCCTGGCCGTCGCGCGTGGTGAGATCATCGCGCGCGTCGATGGCCACACGATTGTGGCACCGAACTATCTCTCCGCCTGCGTGGCAGCTCTCGAGACGAGTAGCGCCGCCAATGTCGGCGGGCGGATGCAACCCCTCGGCCGCACCCGCATCGGCCGGCTCATTGGCCTCGCCACCTCTTCGCCCTTCGGCATCGGTGACTCCAAGTTTCACTTTGCCACTACCCCTCAATGGGTGGATACCGTCTACCTGGGGGCCTGGCGGCGCGACCTTTTCGACCAGATTGGCGGGTTCGATGAGACGATGCACCGGCACCAGGATTACGAGTTCAACTACCGCACGCGGCGCCATGGTGGCCATATCTGGTTCACCCCGACGATCAGGTCGTGGTATTTTCCCCGCGAGTCGCTCTTGTCGTTCGTTCACCAGTACTTCACCTATGGCTGGTGGAAGGCCACCCTGGTCGCACGCGAGCCGGCCTCGATCCGTTGGCGCCATCTGGTCGCACCACTCTTCGTCCTCTCACTCCTGGTGGGCCTCTTGTCTGGGGGTGGCCGGTTGCTCGCCCTCGAGCTGAGCCTCTACGCAGCGCTGGCGATCGGCGAGAGTCTGCGTCAGGTGGTACGGCACCGCTCGTTTGAGGCCCTGGCGCTCCCACCGGTTTTCCTGATCCTCCACCTCGCTTGGGGCAGCGGTGTTGTTGCGCGCCTCGCCAGTCTACGGTGGATCTCGAGGCCCATGCCGGCCCGCCATCCGCTCCCGGAACGCCCTTTCAACAAGGCGTGAGATGAGCGCGCAGCCTGAGTGCACCGGGAGTATCGAGAGCCACGAGATTCGTTGGCCGTGGTCACGCTTCACGCCGCACCTCTCCGAGCGACGCATCCTGTTGGTCACGGTTGACCTGCTGGTGCTGAACGCGATTCTCGCTGGTCGCCTTCTCATCACCGGTCGGATCGAGTTGGTCTGGAGCAGTCTGGGACAGAATATGGTGTGGTTTCTCGTCTTCAACCTGCTCTGGTCTACCATCGCGTCGGCGCTCGAAGCCTACGAGTTGACCGTCGCGGCAGTTCCGTTTGAGAGCATCTTCCATACAGTACAGGCCTACCTGGTGACCACGGGCATCTACCTGCTGATTCCCATCGCGGCCCCCCCCTTCGACCGCCAGTTGGTCTGGTTCGGCCAGGTGGGGGGAAGCCTGCTGGCGTTGGCCGTCTGGCGGCTGATCTACGCACACCTGATCATCCAGCCGATCTTTCGCCGCCGCGTGATGATCATCGGCGCCGGCAGTGCCGGGCGAATTGCCGTCGGTCTACTACGCCACCATGCCACCGCGAACCATCACATCGTCGGCTTCATCGATGACGACCCCGGCAAACAAGACACCGTTATTGAGGGAATCGGCGTGCTGGGACCGAGCGATGATCTGCTCGACCTGGCCGCCCGGACCGGCGCGACCGACATCGTTCTGGCAATCAGCCACACGATTCGCCCGCAGCTCTTTGCGACTCTGCTCCGGTGCCAGGAGCAGGGCTACATCGTGGCCCCCCTACCGATCCTCTACGAGGAATTGAGTGGGCGCATGCCCGTCGCGCACCTCGATCGGGACTGGTGGACTATCTGGCAAAATCCACCGTCGCCCCTCCGGCGACTCTATCGCAGCGTCAAGCGGCTCGTTGATCTCGTGGTGGCGCTCCTGGCGCTGGGCCTCATCGCGCTCCCCGGCCTCCTGATCGCCCTGGCGATCCGCCTCGATAGTCCAGGCCCCATCTTCTACCGTCAGACCCGGATCGGGCGAGGCGGCCGGCCAATCACAGTCACAAAATTCCGCACGATGATCGCCAGCGCGGAGGCCGATGGTCGCCCGCGCTGGGCGCAGGCCGGCGACGAGCGCATCACGCGGGTAGGCCGCTGGCTACGACGCGCCCGGTTGGACGAGTGGCCGCAATTCCTCAACCTGCTCGATGGTACGATGGCGCTGATTGGCCCGCGGCCTGAGCGGCCGGCCTTCGTCGAGCAGCTCAACGCCGAGATCCCCTGCTACCAGGCGCGGCACCTCGTGCGGCCGGGGTTGACAGGGTGGGCCCAGGTCCAATACCAGTATGGTCAGAGTGTGGACGATGCCCGCATCAAGCTCGAGTACGATCTCTACTACATCAAGCATGAGGGACCCTACCTGGACCTGCTCGTCCTGATCCGAACCGTCCGCGCGGTGCTTCGCCTGGAGGGCCGGTGAGCCGCGCAACCACCACACCGCCGCTCCTGGCGCTGCTCCAGGGCCGGGCAGGTGCGACGATGGCGCCGTCTGACTGGCAGACCATCAAAGCACAAGCCGAGGCACATGCACTGGTTCCCCTGCTCTGGACCCAGTACGAATCAGTTCTCCCGCCGGGCCTGGCTGCGGCCTGGCGCCCGCAGATGCACCGGCTGGCCTCGAACAACGTCCTGCTCGAGTTCGAAACGCAGACAGTGTTGACCGGCCTGGCCCACCAGGGAATCCCGGTTGTCGAGCTCAAGGGCACGGGCCTGGCGCGCCGGCTCTACGGTTCCCCCGCAGCCCGCGAGGTCGCTGATGTGGATCTCCTCGTGGCAGAGGCTGATTTGCCGGGCGCCGAGAGGTGGCTTGTGGCGGCCGGCTGGGAGCGAGACGAGCGCGCGCGGAGTGCCAGGGAGGCCCGGCGCCGCCATCACCATTGGATGTTCCGCCACGAGGGTCGGGCGCTGCCGGTTGTGCTCGAACTACACTGGAACCTGAGCCCACCGAGCCGCTTCCAGCTCGCGCCGGCTGACATCTGGAGCCACATCCGCGAGGCGCCCGGCGGCGAGTGGCGCCTGGCCCCCGAGCTTGAACTTGTCGGGTTGGCGCTTCATCTCTTCCAGCATAACTTTGCACCGCTCTGCCGCGTCATCGATCTTGCCAACTTCGTCCGAATCACCGCCGCCCACCTCGATGACGCCCGGCTCGAGACACTCTGCACCAACCGCACGCGACGCCGACTGATCACCCTCGCGGTCCTGGTGGCGACCGAGGCGCTCGCGAGGCCACTTCCGGCACTGTTTGAGCGCTGGGCTGACAGGCGAATCCGGCTGGCCTCCCGAGTGCTTTCGCCGCCAGCCTTGGTCGCCCACCCGCTCTTCGACTATAGCCGCTACTATCTGGCCAGCCTCATCCTGGGTGAGGGACGGGTGGTGAGCGACCGCGCCGTGCGGAGCCTGCTCTACCCGAGTGGGTGGGAGCGGGCGCCGGTTTGGCAACGCCTGTTACACCCTGTCCGCCTGATCGGCCGCTACGGCCGACGGTTGTGGTATGGTATGGCTGACAAGTAGCACGGAAGCGGGGAGCACGGCACCTTGTATTCTTCGTTGCTGAACACCTGTTGCCAACGACCCATCACGGCGTGCAACTCGTCGCGGTCCAACGCGGTATCATGAGCGCTGTGCGCCGTCGACCCCTGGGGCTGCTCGTCGCCGTCGCCGTGGCTTGGGCGCTCCAGGCGGCTCTGATACTGCCGGCGCCGGCGGCGCTGGGACAAACGGTGCCCACCCGCACGCCCTCCCCCACGCCGCGCCCATCGCCAGGCGTCCGGCAGACGGCGGGCCCATCGCCTACGCCACGTTTCCGGGCCGCGACGGCATCTCCCTCCCCCACTATCCGCCCTCAAGTGCCTCGTCAGCAAACGCCGGCACCATCGCTCACCGCAACTCCCCGCGCTGAACCGGCCTACCCGTCGCAGGCGTTCGGCTCCCCGACAGCCGTCCAGTCGCTGCCCACTCCAGACCAAGAAGCAGAATTGCCCTCCCCCTCACCCACGTCTGGCGCACTGGCTCCCGCCCAGCAGACCCCGGAGTCGCAGGCCACACCGAATCCTCAAGCCACGCCAGGGTCTCCCGCTGCTGCGCCGAGCCCGTCTGGAGTTACACTCTCAGCGCCGGCGGCAGCGCGGTCAGCCGACCGTGGCCCCCTTTGGGTGATCGTGCTCTGGTTGGCGATGGGCACGCTGCTCCTGCTGACGGGAGTCCTGGTTTTCGTGCGCGAACTCGAGACCCGGCGGTAAGCTGCTCCCTGTGATTTCCAGGAGTGACTCGTCGGGTTGCCCGGCCCGTCGGTCGCCGCTCCCACACCCGAATGCCCCATTTCTGCGGCGGGCCGCCTCACGCCTGAATGACGCAAGGGCGGAGAGGTGGCAGAAGATGGCGTGTCCCTGCCCTTGTGATCCGTGATCCATGATGCGCATACGAGTCCTCACGCTCACACATGACAACTCGTGGTGAGCAAGCCGTGGATGAATCTAGTAGGGAACTGCGGTGCTCGAAGGGGTCACGGCAACCGTCGTCGGTTCGGACGTCGGACGCGCTGGCGTCGTGGCCGTGGGCGGCATCGGCGTCGGTATCGCAGTGGATGGTGCCAGCAGCGACGTCGGCGTATCGGTGGGTGGCACAGCGATCGTGGTCGGCGCGGGAAGCGGCGTGTCGGTCGGAGGCGGCAGCAGCGGGGTCGGCGTATCGGTGGGCGGTACCGAAACCGTTGTCTCGGTTGGCGGCACCGGGACAGCTGTGTTGGTCGGCGTTGCAGGCACAGACGTGCCCGTCGGCGGTACCGGTACGGGCGTGTTCGTCGGTGGGGGGACCGTCGCAGTGGGCAGCAGGGGTGTCACGGTTGGCAACGGGACCGGCGTCGGCGGTGGAGTCGCCGTCGGCGGGGGCGGCGGCGGCAGGGTAGGCGTCGCACTTGGGATCGGCGTGAAGCTGGGGGTAACAACCGGCCGCCGGGTGGCTGTCGGAAGCGAGCGCGTTGGGCTCGGCGGGGGCGGCGGCGTGAGGGAGGGCCGCGAGGTCACGGTCGGCACCGGTGAGGCTGTGTTCGTCGGCGCGGGCGGCGTGGGCGACGCCGGGAGGGTTGCCATCGGCAGAGGAGTCGGACTACTCGCCAACACCGGCGGCTGGAAGGTCGCGGTCGCCCGGCGAGCCGGGACTGCCGGACGAGCGGGGACCAACTGCAACGCCGCGAGTCCGATGCAGTAGCACGGGATGGTCAGAGCAATGATCGCAAGAAAGAGAGCACGGGCGGAACGATGCGAAGCTGGCGGCGTGCCAGATGGGGGCCGAGATGATGCCATGCAATTCGTCGCTTTTGCATCGAGTCAGGAGCGGCTCCGCTCCTGAGCCTAGAGTGTCTCGAGGGCCTCAGCAATCGCTCGCCGTACCGCTTGCAGATAGGCAATATCGAGCACGGCAGAGGCACGTTCAATCGCGACGTTCTCATAATCCCAAACCGCACTGTCCACGCCGGACTGCGGCTGCGACTCATCGAAGCGAGCGAGATATCCGAGCCAGGTATCAACCTGGCGAAGCCGGTGCTCCAGGTAGGGACGCAGATGCGGTCCGCGCAACGCTTCGACATCGACATCGTAGAGACTGGAGCGAAGATAGAGCGGCAATCCCGAAAGCGGCCAGGCTTGTGCCATTCGACGGTTCCTCCTTCGATTTGGCCGTAGTATCTTAGCATCCGCCCCCAGCGCTGTCAAAGCGTTGAGCGGAGGGCAAACTGGTATTTTGCCCTCCACCCTACCGGTTCCCGACGCCTCCTCCGAAGCAAGAATGACGACAGATCCAGGTCCAGACGGCTGGGGTGGTCCTCGACGGTGGCGCCCAGGATGTAGCCGTCGACAGACGCTTCAACAGCTACGACGGCCCGATCCATGAGTGACCCGTCTGGCTCGACCACCTGAACGTACGACGAGCGCGGGCACATCACTGAGACGATCAAGTCGGTGAACACCGTCTGTAGCTTCGCGACGCAGTGGGACCATGACGCGGCTGACCGGGTCGTCTGGATGAAGGGCGCTCACAACAGTTCGCCCACGGGACTACCGGCGGACCTGGTCTCCAACGATCGGGTTGGCGACTGCAATCACAGTGCCGATCGGAAGGCCCGCCGCCCCCGAACCCGGCACGTCACCATCATGACGTCCGGGACCAGCAGGTTTTGACACCGCCTTGTAGGGTTCCTACAATCTCTCAACAAGAGCCAATAGGGTGGAGGAACTTGTGAGCGAACACTTGCGTCTACGGGAAGGCTGGCTGACGTTTGGGCTACTGGCCCTCTTGCTCCTCAGCGCCACCTGGGGAGTTCAAGGTGCCAATTGGGCCCCAGACCTGGATGTGCTCAACTGGATCGTGCTTGCTGGCGTAGTAGCGGGGCTGGTGCTCGCCAAGAGCCGTTTACCCGGACCCCTGGCGCATTTTCTCGCCTGGGTGATTGGGGCCGCGTGGATCACCTGGCTGGCGCTCAGGTTCTTCCCGGAACTCGACACCTGGCAGGAAAGACTCGCCGAACTTACCGATCGAGTGACGCTCTGGGCACGAGCCGCTCTCTCGGGCGGCGTGAGCGCTGACGCCATCATCTTCGTCCTGTCTATGGCCCTGCTGATGTGGCTGATCAGCTACAGCGCGGCCTGGTACTTGTTTCGCAGCCACAACATCTGGGGCGCCGTGGTGCCGGCAGGCGCCACCATCCTGGTTAATACTTACTACGCTCAACAAGGTCTCACCTTCTTTTTGCTCGTCTACCTGGTCTGCGTCTTCTTGCTGATCGTCCGGAGCTACATCTATGATCAGGAAGAAGAGTGGCGTAGCCACGGGGTCACCTACAACCCAGATCTCGGCATCGCCTTTCTGCGTGACGGCGCGCTCTTCGCCGTCGGCATGATTTTATTGGCCTGGCTACTGCCGGCGGCGATCGAAAAGCGAACGTTCAACCCGGTACTGGCCCGGTTCGGCGCGCCGCTCGGGGAGGTCCAGCAGACGTGGAGCCGGCTTTTTGCGTCGTTGAACTATCGGCCCGCCATAGCCAGTTCCTGGTTCGGCAAGAGCATGATCTTCCAGGGTCCGTTGCGCCTCTCCGACGAATTGGTCATGGAGGTTGAAGCCCCGCGCGGGCGCTACTGGCGCGCGGTGGTTTTCGACAAATATAGCAGTGCCGGGTGGACTGCCAGCAACAGCTCGACCGTTGATCTGGAGGGACGCAATCCAACGATCCCCGGCTTCACTCAAACCTCCGATAATCTCCGCGCGCAGGTCACGCAGAACTTCACAATTATCGTGCCTGGAGGCAACATCCTCTTCGCGGCCGCCCAGCCACTCCAGGTGTCGCTGCCGGCGCGCATGCTTATGGCCGGACCGGCGAAGGGCCAGCCAGATGGGACTGAGACTGCCATGGCGCAACTCTACGCCAAGACCCCGCTCTACAGCGGCCAGCGCTACAGCGTCACCAGTGCCATCAACCGCGCGGATGAGCAGAGCCTGCGGGCCACCGGTACTGACTACCCCGACTACATCCGCGAGTCCTACACGGCGCTCCCCGCGACTGTGCCAGAGCGGGTGCCTGCCCTGGCGGCACAGCTCACGGACGGTCTGAAGACGCCTTATGATAAGGCCAAAGCCATCGAGAGTTACTTGCGCAGCATTCGCTACGATGAGAACATTCCAGGCCCGCGGCCAGGTGAGGATGGCGTTGACTATTTCCTGTTTCGCCAGCGGGCGGGCTACTGCGATTACTACGCCTCGAGCATGGCGGTGATGCTCCGCTCCCTCGGCATCCCCGCCCGCCTGGCCCAGGGCTACAGCCAGGGCGAGTTCAATGACAAACGCGGCGTCTATGAAGTCCGCCAGCGGGATGCGCACACCTGGGTAGAGGCGTACTTCCCTGGCTACGGCTGGATCGAATTTGAGCCAACGGCCGCAGAACCAGTGCTCGAGCGCCCGAAGACGCCACTTGACAGCGAGGATCCATCCTCCAACGATCCGTCCTCCGACAGTTCCTCAGACCAGAACCTCGACAGCCTGGAGAGACTCCGCCAGCTTGACGAGCAACTGGCGAACGAGCAGGGCGGCCCGGCCAGTTGGTTGCCCTTCAATGGCCGGCTCCAGACGCGCGACGTCGCCCTCCCGGTCGGCGCCCTGGTTATGCTCGGCCTGGCCGGTGGCGTAGTGACCCTCGTCCTGCAGCAGCGGTGGCGCGGCCTCTCGCTGGTCGAGCGCCTCTTCGATCAGGTCGCCCTGGTCGCGCGCGCTGTCGGCGTGCGGTATCGCCCGGTGCAGACTCCTCAGGAGTACGCCGACGAGATCAGCGAGCGTGTTCCTCCGGCCAAAGAAGAGCTCTCCCGGCTGGCTCTGATGTTTAGCCGCATCCGCTTCAGCCCGCACCCGCTCAACCCGGATGAGGAAGCAGAGGCACGGACTACCTGGCGCGCGCTCCGCTCCCGGCTGGTGCGCGGCATCATCGCGTACCGTCTCCCGCGCAGACCGCGCTGATGCCCCAGCGGATGGCCACGAGCGGGGATGCCGGTCGATGCAAGACCCCACTTGTCGTGGAGTGCAACGCGACGCGGCCCCGGGATATGGTCCCGGGGCCGCATTGATTGTTGGCGATGATGGGCGTCGCTTACTTGAGCGGCCGGAGCTGATCAGTCGATTTCTGCTGGCGTGTCGCCGTGGCGGCCCGGCGGACCGCCTCGACCAGCGCCAGGATTCCCTGGCTGACGGGGTGCTGCGGGTTCTGCAGCGCCAGCGGCCGGCCGCGATTGGCAGCCTCGGCCACGGCCGGGCCCCCGCTCACGATCCGATGACTCACCGGGTAGGCCAGCCAGCGCTGCACATCGTCGGCCGTAATGCTGACCTGGCTATCCGCGCGGTTGAGCACGATCTGGATGCACTCGCGCGGATAGCCGAGTGTCTCGCTGAGGTCCAGGAAATGACGGGCATTCTTGAGCGGGCCAACTTCAGGGGCCACAATCAAGAGGATTTGATCGGTCCGGTCGAGGATCGAGAGCACCCGCTCGTCATAGACGGCCGGGCAGTCAACGACAATATAGTCAAACAGACGAGGGAGCACCTCGAGGATACGTCCGAAGTGTTCGCTCGTCACCAGTTCGGCGTGCTCGGGGCGCACCGGGCCGAGCAACACGCGCAGGCCCAAGGGGTCATAGCGCTCCATGATTCCCTTGACGAATTCGCCATCCAACTCAGCGTCGGGCTCGCGCTCCAGAACCTCGACAATATCGAGGATGGTGTGGATGGGCGTCAGATCAAGGAACAAACCGACATCGCCGAGACTCAAATCGGCGTCCACCAGAGCGACGTCGCGCCCCGTCTCCTGGCGAAGCGACACCGCCAGATTGACGGCGATCGTCGTCTTCCCGATCCCCCCCTTGGCGCCGAAGACCGCGACGATATGGCCGAGCGAGCCGCTCCGCCGCCAGACCAAAGGCCCGGTCGGCACGGTCATCTGGCGCGAGCGCTCAACGCGCTCCTCGATGATACGAGCGTAGACATCGCGGATGGTGGTCCGCAACTGGCGGCTATCGAGGGGGCGCGCCACGAAGCCTCGTGCCCCGGCCAGCATCGCTCGACGCATCACTTCGGGCTCTGCGTGCGCACTGATGACGATCACCCCGACGTGACGCGCTCGCCGGGTGATTTGCCACACCGCCTTCGGGATCTCCTCCCCCTGCATCGTGTCCGAGATCACGACGATATCCGCCTGCTCGGCTTCCAGCAGTGGAAACAGGTCGGCGCTCTGGGTGGCCTGGCCGATGACCGCAATATCAGGGTCGAAGCTGAGCATCGTGGCGGTGAGTTGGCGGGACTCAGGCAGCGAGTCGAGCAGAAGGACACCGATCGGCGCAGTCATGCTTGGGCCTCGTACCAGGGAACCACTAACTCGATGCGAGTCCCCTGGGTCAACGCACTTTCGATCCGGAGCGAACCACCAATCAACTCCGCCCGCTCCCGCATATTCAGCAGACCAAAACTGTAGCGCTGATCATACGTCTCCTCGACCCGGGGCAGATCGAAACCAGCGCCGTCGTCCTCCACCGTCGAGTGCAGCAGTCCTGCCTCGAGGTCACAGCGGAGCGACACCCATACGTTCTGGGCCCGCGCGTGTTTGCGGGCGTTGTTGATCGCCTCCTGGAAGATTGCGAAGATGACACGTGCAACCTGGGGTTGGAGTTCCAGATGCCGATCAAGCGTCTCCGCCATCAAATGATAGTGCGTCTTGGGATCGCTCTCGCGGATTTGCTCGAGGTACTGCTCAAGTGCCGCCAGCAGCCCCTTAGTCTCCAACACCAGCGGCCGCAGCCCAAAGCTGAGCGCCCGAGCATCACGAACCGCCTGGCGGGCCGTCTGGCGGAGGTAGTCGAGTTGCTCGATGAGCGCGTCGTTGTCGAGCCGCCCCTGATCCAGGAGGGAGCGCGTGTGATCGACGATGACGACACTGGCCGCCAGAACCTGGATCAGGCCATCGTGGAGATCGCGGGCCAACTCGCGGCGAACATCCTCCTGAGCTTTGATGATACGGTCGCGCTCCTGGCGGAGACTCTCATACAGTTGCGCGTTTTGGAGCGCGATGGCGATCTGCGAGGCGAAGATGTGGAGCAATTGAGCGTCCCGCTCCGTGTAGTTCGCGCGGCCGCGGCGGCGCGTCACGTTGAGCACGCCGATTGTACGCCGCTGGACGGTCAGCGGGATGCTCATCGCGCTGCCGATGGCGCCACCGCGCGCCAGCAGCTCGTAGGGCGTACCCTCCAACCCTCCCAGCAAGAGCAGAGGACGTTCCTCACGCACCACCTGCCCACCGATACTGTTTTCGAGCGCGACCTCGGTATCCAGCACGGCACGGGGGGGGAGACCGCGCTGGGCGACCATGACGAGGCGTTCCCGCTTCTCGTCTAGAAGCATCAAGGAAACGGTGTCGGGGAGAAACGCTCGCGCAACCTGGAGGATAATTTGATCGTGGAGTTCCTCCAGCTCGAGGGTACTCGTGAGCGTTCGACCGAGCTCGAGAAGGTAGATAATCTCGGAGAGTCGCTCCTTCTCGGCCACGAGATCGCGCCGCTGGAGCCACCGGCGCACCGCGAGAACGATCTCTTCCTCGACCAACGGCTTGGGAAGATAGTCGAACGCGCCGTAGCGCATCACCTCCGTTGCCTGAGCGATGGTCCCGTTCTCGGCCAGCACGATGATATCGGTGTCGGGGAAACGGCTGCGAACCTCAGCCACCCCCGTCAACCCAACCGCACCCAGATCGAGGATCGCGAGGGCGCTCGGGCCTTCCACCAGGAGTTCCAGAAGCTCCTTGACCGAAGAGACCTCTTGTGCTGCCAGATCAAGACCGCTCAGCGCCTCAGAACAGAGGGCGCACACGTCAGCATTCGGTTCGAGCAGATAAATCCAATCACCCATGCGTTACCGCTCCACCTCAAGGGTGTAGACGACAGCGGTCGGGGCCGCGGACGCATCGCTGCGACGGTCGATGCTCACGATCGTGACCTTTCTGACATCGGGCACGCGTTCGAGGGCTTGAGCGAACTCCAAAACCAGGGGCGTGCTCCCACCCGTTCCCACCACGCGGACGGTCGAGCCCGCGCCGGGGATGACACTCGTGATGATCACGCGTGGTGGCAGGGCTTCCGTCATCGGCTGAAGCAGTAATGAAATCGGCCCGCCTTGCTCCTCCAGTTGGCGCACCTGCTGCTCGAGTGTATCCGCCTGGATGAGCATCGTCTGGATTTGCTGGCGCAGTTGGGATTCCCGCACCAGCGCCTGGTCAGTCGCGCGCACCTGCTCCCGCGAGAGCATCACGGCGGCCTGGGTGCGCGCCAACTGCCGATCATTCCGAATCTTGATCACCCCCAGCGGCACAAGCGTCAACAAGGCGAAGAGCAGCATCGCCAGGCCAAGAAGTTCTGGAAATCTACGCCCGAGGGGAGGTGCGATTGAGACGCGCCGCCGGTCACGAGGCAGAAGGTTGATATCGAGAAAGTCGGCTTGCATCAAGCACCGCAATCGATAGAGGATACCCGGCAACGTTATTGATGAACGGGTTGGCGCACCAACGAAAATGGGAGATGGGAAGGACACCAGGAAGGCTCGGGCTCTGGTACTATCCATGGTCCGTTGAGACTTGGTCGGCGGACCACTGGCCATTCCGGCCGCCGCTCTGCTCCAGCCTTCCCCCCGGCTCTTCAGTGCCGCCGTGCTCCAGGCTCAAATGCCCGCCGTTCCAAACAGAAGGTACCGGTTCTAGTATTACGGATCAGCGGCTTGCTGTCAACGAGAGCAACAATTCCAGGCGTATCACTTCAGAGTTGCTTCAACGCCAACCCCATGTTTGCCAGATAGTGGGTCACAGGAAGATCGGGCGGCGTCTCGAACGGCGCCGGGGCCAGGACGGCCGGATGCCCGAGTGCCACCTGAACAACCTCCCGCAACAGCACCTGGTCTGAGAGAGCACCGGTCAGATGAATCGGCACCGCCGGGTGAAGATAGCTACCACTCGGCTCGCGATTGTAATCGGCGATGGCCAATCCCAGCGCCTCGGCCGCGCGGGTCACCTTGTCGTCGGGCCGCGCAAGCAAGGGCGCGTGCAGCGGCCAGACCCGCACCAGCCGGGGGAGGGCCTCGTCCACGACCACCACACTCAGCACGGCCCGCTCGAGATCGACGACGATGGTGTGGCGGTGACCCACCGCACGAATCAGGGCAAGTTGCTTGAGATCGATCGCGGCGGGCGCGACGGCGGCCAGATCGAGCACGGCCAGATAGGCGTCGAGCACCGAGCGCGGCATGGCCAGGACGTAGACGACGCGCTGCGAGGGCGGGCCGACCAGTTGCCAGGCAAGGTAGACCTCGTCGAGATCCAGGTTTTGCGCCGCCGCTGCCCGTACCTCCTCATCACCCGGTACGCCGGCGCCCGCCACCGAGAGCACCCGGGTCGTCACCGCCACGCCGGGCACGCCCACGATCACGCCCTCGCGCGGCGGCTGGTGAACGTCCCACAGCCGCTGCACCGCTCCCGCCACCGCCTCAATGTCCCGCACCCGGCCATCGGCAATTGCGCCCCGCGGGATCGGGGCACTGCCCCACCGCACCACGTGCTCCTCACGCACCGCGAGCAGGCGGGCCGTCTCCTCCTCGAGCAGGAGCGTCACCCGCTCTGGCTTGAGAAGATCACTGAGGCGCGACATCACGGGAAAACCTTCAACTCCCACTGCGCCAGTTGGCCTTCGTTGGACTCGATCTTGTCGATCACCTCGAGCGCCCACAGTCCCTGGGCGCTCTCTTTACTAAACGCGGTCCCCAATTGGGGCACCGTGGTGGGTTTGAACTCGCGTTGGAGATTCTTCGCCCCGGCATCCTGGCCACGCTCGTGGAGCGTAACGCGCGTCCCGCGTGGCGAGACCAGGGCGACCTCGAGGTCGCCCGCGTTCGGGTGGAGAATGTTGATAAAGACCTCAACGTAGCGTACCGGAACATCCTGGGTGATTTCGACCGTACTGACCGCCTTCTGTTCCGGATCGTCCGGAATCGGCAGGTCGGGGTTTTCGTTCTTAGCGGCCACGATCGGCGTCGGCGTCGCTGTCGGCGAGCTGGTCGGCGTGGACGTGATCGTCGGCGTGAGCGATGGGATTGGCGTCGAGGACGGAATCCGGGTCGCCGTGCTGGTTGCGCCTGGCGTCCCGACTGGTGCAGTGCCTACCCGCGTGAAGTTGATCTCGACAACTTGATGGCCTTTCCCACCAATACCGCAGTCCGTGGTGTCTGTGTCAAAGGTAAGCTTCGGGGAAAGTTCCTTGCCAGTATCGCGCTCAATAATCTGGGCATACCAGTGCCCAGCTTTCGGCTTGTTGTCGAGGACGACGTCCCAATACCCAGCCGGCTTGGTTGGGTCCTCACCTGAAGGGAGCGAGTAAAACTGATCGTCGCGAGCGCCATCCCACCAGACGCGAACGCGAATGCCGTTGAGCGGCGTCCCGCTCTCAGTCTGAACCGTTCCAAAAACCTGGGTCAGGGCACAGTTGGGCCGGAAGAATGGGTAGCTGGCTGTAAATTGGTACGGGTTCGGTGTGCTGGTCGGCGACAACGTTGGACTCGGCGGGAACGTAGCCGTCGGGACGACCTGGGTCGGTGGCACGGCCTGGGTCGGCCGGGCCGGTGGGCGCGTGTTGGTCGGCGGCGGCACGACGGTCGGCGGGAACGTCGTTGCGCTGGCGACGGCACTGGGGGGTGTCGCAGTAGCGACCGGAATCGGTGTCGCGGTTGGCACGACCTGTGCAACCCCCGTCCCCCCAACCGGCGGGGTTGGCGTGCGTGCGGCGGCCACCTTGAGCAGCCCTAACACTGCCTCCTCGCCGTCGCTGCGAATCTCGAGCGCTGCGGTGAACTGCTCTTCGGCCAGGTCGGGGCGGTTGAGGGCGAGGAGATACTCGCCGTAGGCCACATACGTGGTATAGAACAGGTCGTCGAGATCGGGGGCGTTGGGCTCAAGCGCCCGCAGGCGCGTGAGAAGGCTCAGCGCCGTCTCATAATCCTGATCATCGAGCGCGCCCTGGAGCTGGGCGCGCAGTTCGGCCGCGCGTTCTTCGGGACCCTGAGTTGGAAGCGTCAGGATGCCACCGGTCAGGCTGGAGCCGTAGATGACAAGGGTGCCCGATAGCACGTTATGATCGTCCTGCTGGCTGATCCGCACTGCGGTCAGGCGGGCGGCCGGGAAGGCCTCGCGCTCGAGGCGCGCGGCAAAGTCGCCCAAGGCCTGGATGGGGCCCTCGGCCGCAAACTCATAGCGTAGCGTGGTTACGACGCCAGTGGTCTCTTCGCCCGCCGCCTGGAGTTGGCTGACGGTCACACCACTGACGTCGGCGGCAGCCAGAATCCGCTGGACAACGCCCACCTGTTGGTCCGGCCCGGGCAACGCGGCCTCGGCCTGAGCCAGGCGTCGCTGCGCATTCTCAAGCTGGATCTCGAGCTGGGCGACTGCCGTAGCCGCGGGCTGGGCGGTCGCCACGAAGAGGGCGTTGCGTTCCAACTCAGCCTCAAGCCGCCGCTGCTGAGCACGTTGGTGGTTGAAATCAATCGCAAAGACGGTGAAGAGCAGCAAGGTGACGACACCGACCAACACCGTCGCAAGCAACCAGTTGCGGCGATCGAAGGCTGGCACACGGACATCACGCCAGGGGATGCGCTGCATGAACAACCTTTCAACGACTTTGGACTCTACCGCTACAAATCGACGAAATACGCGGTGCAAGCCTGGTCAATCAGCTCTTTACTCAACGTCGGCCGGATGCCCCGATAGTTGGCGATGTCAATAATCTGATCCAGGATATCGCGCGGGTGCACGGCTTTCAGCTCACGCCGGGGTTTGATGTAGTGCTCCTTGAGGAGGTAGATAAAGGCCGGTTGATCGTACTCGATCTTGCGTAGCTTGCACATTCGCTGGAAGATTTCATGGTACTCACGATCAGTCGGATTGCCAACTTCGAGCTTGTGCCGGATCCGGCGCAGGAAAGCCTCGTCCACCAATTCCTTCGGATCAAGGTTGGTACTGAAGACGATCAAGACCTGGAAGGGAATCTCGATCTTCATGCCCGTCTGAAGTGTCAAGAAATCAACCCGGGTCTCTAGCGGCACAATCCAACGGTTGAGCAGATCCCGAGGCCGGACTTGCTGGCGCCCGAAGTCATCGATCAAGAAGAGCCCACCGTTGGCCTTCATCTGAAACGGCGCTTCGTACGTTTTGGAGGTCGGATCGAAGATCAGGTCCAGAGTCTCCAGGGTCAACTCGCCGCCGACCATGATCATGGGACGCCTGATCTTGACCCAGCGCTGGTCCCGCCGCCGGTCGCGCAGACCGCCTGTATCGGTCGCCTTCTCGCTCTCCTCGATGGGGTGATGGTTCAGGGCATCGAAGACTCGGATGACGTTGGTGCCGATGGCCACAGCGTAGGGTACGGAGATATCTCCCTTGAGCATGGACGTGATCGCGCTGGCGATGGTCGTCTTGCCGTTCCCAGGTGAACCGTAGAGGAAGAGCGAGCGGGCCGAATTCACCGCCGGGCCAATCCGGTCGAGCATTTCCTGGCTCAGGACGAGATGAGACAGGGCGCGGCGCACATCTTCTGGCCCCACACGCACATTTTGCAGTGAGTGGGAGAGAACCACGCGCCGGTAGGCCTCTAGTGTGACGGGGGCCGGGCCGATGTACTGGCTGCGCTCCAATGCCTCGCGCACGCGCACGATCCCCTTTTGTGAGATGCTGTACCGGTAGCCTCGCTCGCCAAAGCCGATGCTTCCCGTGATGCTCACGAGTTCCTCGCGTTTGAGGAACTCCAAAACCGGTTCGAGGACGCCGATAAAGGAGAGCCTGGTCTGTTCGGCAATCTGTTGCGCGCTGAGCTCCCCAGTGGAGTAGATGGTTTTTAACACTAAGTCAGACAGAAAGCCAACGCTGAGACCGCTCTCCTCTACGGTCCGGGGCTCGAGCAGATCTTCGATGAGGGGGGCGATGGTGGTCATCACTGCTCCTATGGCACAACAGTTCAGATACTATTCTCGTTCCCAGTCATGGATCTGCGCCAGAGACGTCGCATTCCAAACTGTTTGACCGCTGGACGCGACTGATCTATGCGTGGCTTTCGATCCGGGGTGTCGCAATGTGTGATGCATGATCTTTGACGGAATCGCAGTCACGGGCCACGCCGCTTCTTCAGCAACTTGTGCAAGGATCAGTCGGAGATTAAGCGGAACCCACGGCTGGACCGCGGTTAGCCTCCGGCTGGCGACCGCGGAATCGTGAACGCAAAGGTACTTCCCTGCTCCACCTCGCTTTCCACCCAAACGCGCCCACCGTGCAACTCCACCATGCCACGGACGATGGCCAGGCCGAGGCCGATTCCATTGTGCGCGCGCGTGAGCGACTCTTCAACCTGGTAGAAACGCGCGAAAATCTGCTCGCGTGCCGGGAGGGGAATGCCCGGGCCAGTATCGCGGACTCGGACGACCACGTCATCACACTCACGCTCTGCGCTTGAGCGCACGATGACCGCGACTTCGCCGCCCGGCGGCGTGAACTTAATCGCATTCGAGAGCAGATTCCCCAGGATCAACTCCAACTTTTGAGGGTCGGCCTCGATTTGGGCCAACTCAGCCGGAACGTCGCAGTACAGGCGGATGCGCTTGCTGGCGGCCAGGGGCTGAAACGCGTCGACGGCTGCTGCGATGACTTCCTCGAGTGAGATCGGCTGCCGGGTCAACCGAACCTGCTTCAGCTCGAGGGAGCGAAGGTTCACCATGTCATCCACAATCGTGCGCAGGCGCGTGCCGCTCTGCAGAATAGCCTGCAGGTATTCGCGGGCTTCACCCTCAACGCTCTCCTCCAGCAGCCCGGCGTAGCCTAGAATCAACGCGAGCGGGGTGCGCAACTCGTGCGCCGCGACGTTGATAAACTCGCTCTTGAGGTGGTCGGTTTTTTCGAGTTCGCGGTAGGCATCCTGAATCTTGCGAAAGAGGGTGGCATTCTCGATCGCGACCGCAGCCTGTCCCGCAAGGACACTCAGCAAGTCGGTGTCGCTCTGGCTGAACGGGGGGGCCCCTGACGGCTTTCCCAGGAGGAGAACACCTATCATGCGATCTTGCACGATCAGGGGCAGGGCGATGATCACCCCAGTCTCAAGAGCCTCGCCCGCTAAGAGAAAGGATGCCGGACTGCGATTGGGATCAACCACCAGAGGCTGGCGAGTGCGCGCCACCTGCCGGCCGAGCCGATCCCACACCGGAGAGAGCGACGGATCGAGCGACTTGCCGGCCCGCGCGGCCAGGCGGAAGCGGTCCGTCCCGGGCTCGATGAGTAGACAAGCGGCCCGATCAGCGTGGGTCTCACGCAGACCGGTCTGCGCCACTTTATCAAGCAGGCGCTGGACGTCGGTGGTGGACATGAAGGCGCGGCTCAACTCGAAGAGCGGAATCAGGGCTTTAAGGCGCACGTTCTCGCGCCGAAGCCGCTCCTTCTCGAGCGCCCGAGAGACTGCCGCCGACAACTCCTTGGGAGTGAAGGGCTTGATGACAAATTCACTGAAGCCCAGCTTGAGGGCCTCGATGGCGGTCGTCATGGTACCGTAACCGGTCATCGCCACGCCCACAATCGCCGGCTCGAACTCCCGGATCCGCCGAAAGGCATCTAACCCCCCGAGGCGTGGCATCTTGAGGTCAGTGAGGAAGAGGTCAAACGGAGTGTGACGCGCCCGCTCGACCGCCTCCAGCCCGTCACGAGCGACGTGGACACGGTAGCCTTCGAGTTGGAGTGTGTAGCGGGACACCTCGAGCACATCCGGCTCGTCGTCAGCGATCAAGATGAGCTCACCGATCACGGCTGTTTGATCTTGCGCGCGAGGCTGCCGCTCTTGCATAAAAGTCTCAAGAGCGGGTGCCTGGACCAGCGGGTGACGTGACTGGTCTGGGCACCCGCGTGGGAGCGTAGACTAGAGACGGCGCGGGAGATTGAGTGCCCAAAGCGTTCCGGCCAGCATCATGGCGCCGGTCACCATGAGTCCAGCAAAGGGAAGCTTCGATGAGTAGCCGGAATTGATCGGCGCGTCGCCGTACGTGCGCAGCAGGGCGCCCCAGTCGGTGTTATTCAGGATATGCTGCACGCGCGGGTAGCCCACGAAGGGATACCAGAACGTGTTGTGGTACAGATTCGAGGCGATGTAGCTCCACGGCGTGAGCGGCGAGCGCAGCAGCATCGGCTCGAGCGGCTTCAGCGGACCGTGGTAGATGAACTTCTGACCGCGACTGGCGAAGGTGTTCTCATTGCCGCGGAAGTGCCAATTCTCGCGCGCAGTGGCCTCGTCCCCCACAATCTTGATCGCGCGCGGGTCGGCCACGCCGAGACCACGCTCATGCGCCAACCGGAGGAACTTGATACTCATGGGATCGAATCCCATGATCCGTGCGGCGGTGGCATCGAGCGCCACCTGATCGGCCGAAGCGAGGATCACGTTCTTGACGTGGGGGCGCATCGCGCGCGGGCCCGGGCCATCGCCGGCCAGCGTCCCATCCATGACAGCGAAGAGGCCACTGTGGATATCTTGCTGAATCTGGAGGAGATCCACCAGGGTCTCGTGGATCACTGCGTGGGTCCAGTGGCGCCTCTCGTTCAGCAGGCCGCCGAAGGCATTCTTCATCGCCCCCGTCATCGTCGTGAAGACGTGGGTCTTGGTCTGCGGCAGGTGGATGATATTGCGATTGTAGAAAAACCGCGGGATGTGGACTCCCTCGGGGTAGATCGCATCGAGCACCAGAAATTTACGCTTCGGCTCGTAACGTACCCACTCGATCTCAGGCTCATAGATATGGACGTTGCGCAGCGCGTACTTGTCCACCACAGCCTTGTGCCGATTATTGACCTCACCTTCCTTCGCACTGACGACGACCGTGCGGTTGTGGGCTGCAATCAGTGACTCTTTACCGTATCCGTCTCGAAGTAGGGTCTTGGTCACTCCCTCGAGCTGCCAGGGCGGTGTGGAACAGCCAGGATACCAGAGTTGCCAGGAGATATTGATCTTCAGAATCGTCTCATGATCCTTGGGCAGATTCTGTTGATACCCGGCCAAATTCATGAGGCGATGATAATCGTCCAAAACTGTCGCGGGAGCGGTGCGCAGGATCGCCACCTGCCCGCGTCCAGGAAAGCGCTGAGCATCAATCATGGGAGTAGAAGTTCTCCTTACACAACAGTTGGCACGAACGCGTGTGCGGGATAGGGTACCGCGCCGAGAGGCCAGTTGGAGATGGGACAGAGTATACCACGTCTCAGAGGCCCCGCCAATGTGACTCTAAGATAGGTACTCCTCTGCCAACCTTGCATCAGGAGGCTTGCAACCCGTCTGCCAGCCTGCTTTCGATAGCCCCACGGCCGGCCACGCGACATTAAAACAACCGCCACAGTCTCGTCTCGCCTGCTCCCGCGAACAGAGTGGCATCGCAGCTTGCACACCCCACTTTTCAGCAGCCCGCGCTAGAGCGCCGGTCAAGGAGTCACCGAGACGATTGCAAAGCACCTTGTGAAGGTGCTTTCAGGTTCGTAGTGCGCGCTTCAGCGCGCCCAAGGCCGCTACAGGAGGGGCGCACGGCCGTGCGCCCCTACTACGAACCACGTTCTCACCCGCGCAACGACTCCTTGACCAGCGCTCTAGGCGGTGCCTCCTATTGCGCGTGTCTACCGTCTTTGGTAGAATCCAGCACCAGGCGTGCTGTATGCATCATACCATTTCGAGGGTTGTCACTCTATGCGTCGATGCGACGATCGGTAACCCTCTCCAGGGCAGGACAGCGGCATGAAAGACGTTTCAGCAGGTGGCGAACTGCGTCTCCGACGGATCATGAACGGTCTGATCCTGCAGATGGCTCGCGGATCTTCCCAGCTGACCCAGGAGCAGTGTGCGGCCTGGCTGGGAGTGGATGTTGCCGACTTCGCTACCTGGGAGGCCGGAGAACAGGATATTCCCGCCTCCTACTTCCATGCTCTTGCCCAGCGACTGGCCGTCACGATCGACCAGTTTGCCGATGAGCCGACCGCGCCGCGAGACATTGGGCCGGCCGAGCACGTTGCCCAGAACCTGCGGGCTGCCCGAACCGCCGCCGCCATCACGGTAGACGAGGTGGCAGTTGCCGCCGGGCTGTCACCCCAAGAATGGGAAGCCGTGGAAGCAGGGATACAGCCGATCGGGATCGCGGCGCTGGCTACGGTTGCCCGGCGGCTGGGGCGACCGCTGGGCGACTTCTTTGCCCTGGATCACGGGAGAGCATCCAGTGCTCCCCTTGCGCACCTCTCTCCCGAACTGGCAGACTGGGTTGCCGACCCGGCGAACGCGGCCGCACTGGCCGCGGCTCGCCAGCTTGCCTCTCTACCACCTGACGACCTGCTCACCCTCAGCCAGCTACTCGGAGACATGGCTCGTCAGGAAAGGCCTGAATGACACCTGGTCCGTTTCCAGCGCTTGACCGCTCGCTCGCCAGTCTCCTCCTGATCCTTCGGCAGCGCGAGCCGAACACTGCCCTTCGAGAGGGCCTGGAGCGACTTCTCGAGGCGGCAGGGGCCGACGGCGGAGCCCTTTACTTCGCCTGTGGCCGCCAGACGGTCCTGCTACGAGCAGGGCATCTGCCGGACTCAACATGGGCGGTGGTGGAACAGTGGGAGCGGACCCGGCCGTCGCCGGGCGACCCCGGATCGGCGTTGACCAGAGCCACGAAGCCCGCCATCTTGCAAGATGGTCGCCCGATTGTGGAACTCCCACTCAGTGGCCTGGCAACCGTGGTGGGTTCCTGCCTCCTGGTATTCCCACCACACCAACACCTGGACCAGACTCGTCAGACCCACCTTCGGGCTCTCGCCGCGATTCTCGGTGCGATCGGCGGTTTGCTCCAGGAACTCGCCCTCACCCAGAGTCGTCTCGAACGCGCCGCCCTCCTGTCCGAGATCGGGCAGGCCCTCGCGTCCACACTCGACCTCCCCCAACTCCTGCAGGAGACGATGCGACAGGCGATGGCGATCATGCAGGCGCAAGCCAGTTCCCTGATGCTGCTAGACAACGAGACCAACGAGTTGGTCTACGAGATCGTCCACGGCGCCAAACGCGACCAACTCCGCCAGTTCCGCATGCCGATCACACAGGGCATCGCAGGCTGGGTGGCCAGGACCGGCCAACCTCTTATCGTCAACGATCCGGGCGCCGACCCGCGGTTCAATCGAAATGTGGATCGGACCACCGGCTTCGTGACCCGGAGCATCCTCTGTGTTCCACTGCAGATGAAGGGCCGCACCATCGGCGTGCTGCAGGTTCTCAACAAGCCGAGTGACAGCGGTTTTGACGAAGAGGATCTGGAACTTCTCCGCGCTCTGGCGAGCCAGGCGGCGATTGCCGTCGAAAACGCGCGGCTCTATCGCAATCTACAGGAGGAACACGACCGGATCATCGAAGCGCAGGAAGAGGTCCGCCGAGAACTGGCCCGCAACCTTCACGATGGCACCGTTCAGCTTCTCTCGGCGCTGGCGATGAACGTCGAGCATGCACGCCGGCTCTGGCAGCACGCTCCCGAGCGGGTTGATGCCGAACTTGAGACCATTTACGAGATCGCCAACCGGGCCATCCAGGAGACCCGCACCCTGCTCTTCGAACTTCGCCCGATCGTGCTTGAGACGCAGGGGCTGGCTGCAGCGCTGGAGTCGTACGTTACTCGTCTAAACGAGCGCGGAAGTACGGGCACTCGAGTCGTGTTGGCAATCCCGTGCGATCTGCCGCGCCTGCCGCCCAAGATCGAGCGGACCCTCTTCGCCATCATCCAGGAGGCCGTCACCAACGCCCTCAAGCACGCGAAGGCCACCACGATCCAGGTCAGCGTCGAACTCAGCGCCGACGTTCTCGAGGTACTCGTCCAGGACGATGGGTACGGCTTCGATCTGCAACGTACCCAGGCAACATACGATCGATCCGGCAGCCTCGGTCTCGTCAACATGCGCGAGCGGGCCGAGTTGATCCAGGCTGATCTTCGCATCGAGAGCCAGGCCGACCACGGCACCCGCGTCGTCGTCCGTCTCGCCCTCAAGACAGTACCCCCAACCGAGGCCCTCTAGGACTCTGGCGAGACCTTGAAGCGGGCCAGACGCCCGAAATCTTTGAGGGCTTTCTGCGAGCCGCCCCGCCCTCAAAAGAGCCGCATTGTGCCCATCAGCCCTGCGGTTGGGAAGCTGCTTTGGAGGGGCGCGCTGAAGCGTACTACGAACCTGTGGTGACGCGAAGAGGACCTCCTTCGACCTTTGCGTTCCTGGCACATTTACGGTTGGCCCCAGGCCACCTCACGTCTGGCGGCCCGGCGTTATGGCAGAGATTGTCTCTAGAGAAGGCCTGTGGTTGCTGCCCTTCACTACTGGTGCTTCTCAGAGGGTCAGGACCCATTGACGCTGGCCCTGCCGCACCGGGATGCCCGTGCCACCCTGCCGTTCCGCCCCTGACGAGCATTAGAGCCATTGGCCTATGGCAGATCGCCGTCTCGATATGGCATACTCCAGTGTGCCCGTGATCGGAGTGCGAGGGAAGAAACCCATGGAGCGTGTGAGAGAGCAGGGCGCCGGCCTCGACGCCTACCAGCACGGTGATTACGCCACCGCTATCGCTGCCTTCACTGAGGCCCGTGCCGCCTGGGCGAGCATCGGCGATACCTACGCTGAAGCCGAGGCCCTCACAAACCTGGGAGTCGCCCACCAACGCATGGGGAATCTCTATGACGCCGAGATGGCCTACCAGGAGGCGATGGCGCTCTTTGCCAAAGCCGGGGCGATTGATGGCCAGGCCAAAGTGATGGGTAACCTGGCGACTCTCCTCGTGCACCGTGGGCAGTCCATGCACGCGGAAGGCTATCTCACCCAGGCCGCAGACCTGTTCATGCAGGCCGGGCAGCTTGAGCTCGAGGCTGATACCCTCCGCTACCTGGCGCGCCTGCAACTCCAGCGCCGTGCCTTCCTCGAAGCACTCCTCTCCTACGATCGCGCCCTCAGCCGCCTGCCGCATCTCTCCGGGTCCCAGCAATTGTTGCGCTTTCTCACCAAGATCTTCTTCAAACTGGTCGGCATCCAGTCCTAACGGCCATATCTGCCGCCAGGAGAAACAGGATTCCGGGGTCGTTGGATCGCGTTTCGGGTGCACCGCGCTATTCCTCCGACTCGGAGTACGCTGCGCTCGGCGGTCTCCAAGGTGCGGGCAGACGATACACCGGAGGCGCCACCTGACAACAAGCGGCGCCCCCGGTATTCCCAGGGACCATGAGTAGAGATACCTCGGCGGGGGCATCTCTACTCTTCCTCGCGTTCCTTCTTCGCCTGAGCAACAATGTTCTGGGCGAGGTGGGCGGGCACAGGATCATAGTGGCTCAACTCGACCGTGTACAGCCCGCGACCCTGGGTCATCGAGCGCAGGTCGGTGGCGTAACGGAGCATTTCAGCCAGGGGCACCAGCGCCGTGATCGTGGCTTTGCCGCGCTCCTGTTCCATATTCAGGATACGGCCGCGGCGGGTATTGAAGTCGCCCATGATATCGCCCATGAACTGCTCCGGAACCGTGACTCGTGCCGTGTAGATCGGCTCCAGAAGGATCGGGCTGGCCTCGCGGAAAGCGGATTTGAAGGCTTCGCGGCCCGCGACCTGGAAGGCGATATCCTTGGAGTCGACCGGGTGCTCCTTGCCGTCGTAGACGACGGCTTTCACATCCACCACCGGATAGCCCGCGATGACCCCTTGCTCCAGCACCGACTTGACCCCCTTCTCTATCGAGGGCATGAAGTTGTTTGAGATCGCCCCACCGAACACCGCGTTGGCGAACTCAAACCCTTCGCTTCGTGGGAGCGGCTCAACCCGCATGTGAACCTCGGCAAACTGCCCGGCGCCACCGGTCTGCTTCTTGTGACGATACTGCGCCGCGGCTGTCCGGGCGACAGTCTCACGATAGGGAACCCGCGGCTGCTCAATGTTGATGTGAACGCCGTACTTGGACTCCAACCGGTTGCGCGCCACATCAATGTGCTGGTCACCGAGCCCCTGAAGCAGCGTCTGCCTGGTCTCCAGCTGGCGCTCCGCCCGGAGGGTGGGATCCTCCTCGACAAGCCGCTGCAGGGCCGGCATGAGCTTGTCCACATCGGATTGGCTCTTCGGGAAGATCGCGACAACAAAGACCGGGTCGGGGAACTTGATCGGCTTCAAAACGTAAGGATTCGCCCGGTCAGCCAGGGTGTCGCCCGTCGCCGTCTCACTCAGCTTGACGACCCCGCCGATGTCGCCCGCAACGAGCGCCTTCGTGGGAAGCTGCTCCTTGCCACGCATGTTGTAGAGTTGGGCGATCCGCTCCTCCTCACCGGTGCGAGGGTTCAGGACCCGGCTGTCGGCATGGAGCGTGCCTGAGAAGACGCGAAGGTACGAAACCTTGCCGAAAGGATCGGCGATGGTCTTGAAGACCAGGACCGCCAGCGGGCTGTTGGGATCGCGTTTCAGCTCAACCTCCGCCCCGTTCAGCTCGGCCACCTCGGGCAACGCTTGCAGCGGGCTGGGCAGCAGATCGCAGATGGCGCTTGCCAGCGCACTGATGCCGATGTTCTGCTTGCTCGACCCCGCCAGCACCGGGACAATCGAGCCCTGAAGCACGCCCGCTTTGAGCCCGTGCCAGACCTCCTCGGGGGTGAGCTCCTCGCCATCAAGATATTTCAGGAGAAGCTCGTCATCGGCCTCGGCAGCCGCCTCCATCAGCTCAACATTGGCGACATCCACCTGGTCGGTGTATTCCCCCGGAATTTCCCCTGGCTTCCCGGCACCCGTGTAGGCCTTTCGCTCGATGACATCAATGACACCCCTGAAGTCACCACCCTGACCCATCGGAATCTGCAACGCGACAAATTTGACGTTGTCAAAGACCTCGCGCAAGCGCTCGAGGGCGCGGTCGAAGCGGGCATTGTCTCGATCCATCTTGTTGACGAAGACCATCCGGGGTAGCTCGCGCTCAGACGCGTACTGCCACATCAGTTCCGTTCCGACCTCCGGACCGGCGACGGCGTCCACCACGATCACCGCCGAATCCGCCACCCGCAGACCGCTCTTCGCATCCCCGGCGAAATCAGCATAGCCGGGCGTGTCAATCAGGTTGATCTTGCAGTCACGCCACTCGACCGGAATGACGCTGGTGTTGATCGAGACTTGGCGGCGTTGTTCCTCAGGATCAAAATCCGAAACCGTGTTGCCCTCTTCGACATTCCCCTGTCGAGTGGTCGCGCCCGATTTGTAGAGCATCGCTTCCGCTAGCGTCGTCTTACCGGCCCCACCATGGGATACCAGCGCCACATTGCGCAAGTCGGCCGGCTGATAACTCTTCATGCCAACGTCCTCCTCAAAACAGAAGTCTAGCTAGATAAGTGCGAGGTTAGATAGCAAGGGGATTGTGCCGGGGAAAACCAGAGCAGTTTGCGCGGCCTGACCTGAAATCTAATGGCCCGCACTTCCAATTTCAACAGTCGGGCTATTGTAGCATGCGCCTATAGGGGTGTCAATCAATTTTTCATCAAGCAGAGTCGGAACTCCAATGTCTCCGACTCGTACCACGACCCAATCCGCTGGTCATCGCCCAACCTCCAAGGCCGCCGTCCGCTCCTTCGTCAGGTTTGACGGGACGTACCGCCCCCAGCATACTGCTGCTATGAACATCTTGAAATTTAGCCCATGGGGGCTGCTGCTGGTGCTCGTTCTGAGCCTGGGCTGCTCCCTGGCGCGGGCGTACCAAATTCCCCCAGAGCCCCCGCGCCCGACGGCCTTGTCCACACGAGCCGTTCGCCCGCCGGCGCCAGCCGAGTCCGTGACGACCCCGGCCGCCGTGGTGCCGAGCCTCCCCAGTCGAGGCTTCACGTTCTACCTGCCGTTGGTGAGCAAGGCAGAACCGCCGGCCGCCCCCCCACTCGCCGTCTCCCAGCCAACTCCGAGCGCAACAGCCACAGCGACTCCAACGGAGACCCCCGAACCAACCAAGGAGGCAGAAGAACCATCGAAGCCGGAACCGCTCAGCCTACGCACCGATCTGCCGGCGATGGCACTGCAAGACTGGCCGCGCCCGGCCGAAGATAACGGGCGCTGCATGCACTTCGTGCGCGACCAGTACTTCGGTGAGGAGGCGCTACGCGCCAACATCGCCCGCTTGCAGCAGCTCGGCGCCAAATGGACCCTGGTGGTCTACGCTGACGAGAACCAACTCAAAATGGCCGCCCCAGCGTTTGCTCAGGCCGGGATCACCCCGGTCTGGCGGAAGATGCTGCGGCCATCGGAAAGCTACTACGGGTGGGAGCGCGACATTCGTATCATCGAGGCGGCGGGGCTGCCGCCGTACATGCAACTCTATAACGAGCCTAGCCTCCCGGCGGAATGGGACGAGGATCCCGATCAGATTAACGAGGGGAAATTTCTCAAACGTTTGATGCAGGCGACCCGCGATGTCTATAACGCGGGCGGCTATGTCGGCTGGCAGTTTATCAACCCGGAGTGGTTGGAGAACGCGATCACGCGCCTCCAGGTCCAGCAGGGCGAGGCCGTCCTCGACCGCTTCTTCTTTATACCCCACCCCTACGGGATGAACCACCCGCCGAACTACACCGAGGATCTCAACGGCGCCCTTGGCTTCCTGTACTTCGCCGATATCTTCCAACGCCGGATCGGCCGGGTCCCGCCGATGGTCGCCGGTGAGGGTGGCTGGAAGATTAACGCCGCCAACGACGGACGCTTCCCGCCAATCGACGAGACGCGCCACCGGGACTTCCACGTCGAGATGTTCAACTGGTTCCGCACCGGCACCTTGAGCAACGACCAGCCACTTCCGGACTACTTCTTTGCCTACTGCGTTTGGCTGATCGCCGACAAAGGCGACGACAACGCCTGGTGGGACAGCTTCGCCGGGAACCGCCAGGCGACCATCGCCGCCGTTGCGAAGATGCCGCCGTTCGTTCGGCGTTTTAGCTGGGATCGGTAGACGTGATGCGTGGTACGTGACCGATTCCGTCACGTATCACGTTTTGTGGCCTGCACTTGCCCAACCAGGGCCTCGAGCCCCAAAACGTAGCTGCGCCAGCCAAAACCACTGATGACCCCGACACAGACCGGGGAGAGGTAGGAGTGGTGGCGGAACGGCTCGCGGGCGAAGATGTTGCTCAGATGCACCTCCACGGTCGGCAGGCCCACGCCGACAATCGCGTCGCGCAGGGCGACCGACGTGTGGGTGAGTGCACCAGGGTTGATCACGATCCCGGCCGCCCACACGCGGGCATCATGGATTGCATCAATCAGTTCCCCCTCGTGGTTCGATTGAAGTATCCGTACGGCTACATCCAACTCGCCGGCGCGGGCGGTCAGGCGCTGGTTCATCTCAGAGAGCGTTAACAGCCCGTAGACCTCCGGTTCGCGCACGCCGAGCAGATTCAGGTTCGGACCGTGCAGGACTAAGAATTCCAGGTCTGCCATCCTCTACCTCCTTTTCAATCCAACCAGTACAGAATATACCCCGGCCTCCGGAACCTGATCGGTGACAAAGACCTCGCCGACCTCCCGCACGAGCACGAAGCGCAGCCGCCGGCCAACCTTCTTTTTGTCGCCCTGCATCACCTGCCAGACCGCTTCAGGCGCGGCGTGGTCGAAGGCGGTGGGCAATCCAAGACGCCGCAACAGCGCCTCCACGCGATCAGGCAGCGCCGGCGCCGCGTGGCCCAACTCCGCCGAGAGCCGTGCCGCTGCCACCAGCCCAATCGCCACGGCCTCGCCGTGGGCGATCTTGAAGTCACTCAGCACCTCGAAGGCATGGGCGAAAGTGTGGCCGAGGTTTAACGTCGTCCGGCGACCGTGCTCGAACGGGTCCTCTTCCACGACGGCGATCTTGACCTGCACTGCCTCACGTACGAACTCGCCGTCAGCAGCCAGGGCATCGGTCGCCGCTGTTTCCAACCGTTCGAAGAGCGCCGGGGCCCCGATGAGGCCGTGCTTGACCACCTCGGCCAGCCCGTTGCGCCACTCTCGCCGCGGGAGTGTCGTCAGAAAGTGAGTGTCGATCAGCACGGCAGCCGGCTGCTTGAAGGCGCCGATGAGATTCTTCGCGCGCGGGTGGTCCACCGCCACCTTGCCGCCGACGCTGGCATCCGCCATCGCAAGCAGTGAGGTGGGCACCTGCACGAACGGCAGCCCGCGCATATAGGTCGCCGCTACAAACCCGGACAGGTCGCCGATGACGCCACCACCCAGGGCGACTACGGCACTGCTGCGGTCGAAGCCGCGCTCCAGCAATTGAGTGTAAAGGCCCTCGGCGGTCGCCAGGGTCTTATATTGCTCGCCGTCCGGCACCGTCAGCACCTCCGCCTCCAGACCGGCCACCGCCAGGTCGGCCTGGAGCGGCAGGGCGTGCAACGGCCCGACCGACGCGTTGGTGATGATGGCCAGTCGGCCGGTGAGCCGCCGGTCGCGCAACAGCGCGCCCAACTGATCGGCATGGTCAAAGACGATAGGGTACTCAGCCCCCGCCACCCGGACGGTCAGCCGGACCGGTTCGTCCTCCGCGGTCGGCTCGGGGAGCGCGCTCTCGGCCAGCCCAACGATGGCCGCGACGACCTCGTCCACGCTGCGGCTGGTCGTGTCAACCTGGTGCGGGATCAGATCGTAGGCATGCGCGCGACCGGCCAACAGTTCGCGCAGCCGCGCTCGCCGGTCCTCAGCGTGCAAGAGCGGACGATCGCTCGCCCCAGACAGCCGCGCCTCGAGCACCTCAGGCGTCGCCCGCAGGCAGACCAGGATGCCCGAGGACGCCAGTGCCCGCCGGTTGCGGGCCGAGACGAGGGAACCTCCGCCGGTGGCCACGACGAGCCCCCGTTGAGCCGCGACCTCATCGACCGCCGCTGCCTCCAGTTGGCGAAACGCCACTACGCCATCATCGGCGAAAATTTGAGCGATCTCGCGGCCAGCGCGCGCCACGATAAGCGCATCAAGGTCCACGAACTGCCGCCCCAGAGCCGCCGCCACCCGCGGCCCGACCGTACTCTTCCCGGTCCCCATGAAACCGGTGATCACGATGTTGGGGTTGCTGTTCATCCGTGAGAAGTCCTATTGCCGGCGGAGGTAACAGTTCGAGGAGGCGTGCCCGCGCTCCGTGACGCGTCGTGCGGGATGCGTAACCTCACTTTCACGTTGCGCATCATGGAACGTGCCACTCATAGGGGTCGCTGCGCACACCGGAGCGCCGCCACTCGGCCTCCTGCTCTCTCAAGAGGGCCAGGCGCGCCTGGATCTCGGGCAGGTTGTCGCCACCGAGCTTCTCGAGAAGCGCATCGGCCAGAACGAAAGCGACCATCGCCTCGCCAACGACGCAGGCCCGCGGGACGGCGGTGAAGTCGCTGCGCTCGTAGACGGTCCGCTCGTTCTCGCCGGTGGCCAGGTTGACCGAATCGCGGCCCATCAGCAGGGTCGAAATCGGCTTCATCGCGGCGCGCACAACCACCGGCGCGCCGGTGGTGATGCCGCCCTCGGTGCCGCCCGCGCGGTTGGAGCGGCGCACGACTTGCCCGTCGCGCCACTCCATCTCGTCGTGTACCTGGCTCCCGGGAAGGCGCGCGTTCTCAAACGCCGGGCCGATCTCGACCCCCTTGATCGCCTGGATGCTCATCACGGCCTGCGCCAGTTTCGCCTCGAGCTTGCGGTCCCAGTGGACATGGCTCCCCAGCCCGGCTGGGACGCCCAGCGCCACCACCTCGAAGACGCCACCCAGGGTATCCTTGTTCTTCTTAGTTTCCAGCACCAGGGCTCGCATCGCCTCGAGCGACCCTTCGTCAGGGCAACGCAGGTCGTTAGTCTCAGAGCGGGCGAAGCGCGCCGGGAAATTGGGCTCACCCAGGTCCGCTGCGATCGAGCCCAACTCGGCGACGTAGCTCCCGACGGTAATGCCCACCGCAGCCAGGAGCGCCTTGCAGAGCGCGCCCACCGCCACGCGCATGGTCGTCTCCCGGGCGGAGGCGCGCTCGAGTGCCAGGCGCAGGTCGTCGTGGGCATACTTCTGGCCGCCGGTGAGGTCGGCGTGGCCGGGACGCGGGCGGGTGATCGGCTTGATCGTGCGGCCGTTCCAGTTCGGCCAATCGTCGTTCTGGACGTGAAGCGCGATGGGAGCCCCGATGGTATAACCGTTGACAACTCCACTGGTGATCGTGACGACATCGGTCTCGATCTTCATTCGCCCACCACTCCCGAAACCGGTCTGCCGGCGGGCCAGGTCACGGTTAATCTGGCTGGGTGCGATGGGCACACCGCCGGGCATTCCCTCGAGAATAGCAGTCAGGGCGGGGCCGTGACTCTCGCCAGCGGTGAGAAAACGCAACATCTTTCCACTCCTCCTGATCGGCGCCAGAACGCCATGATTGTGCAACGATGTTAGTACTCCAACGAGACTGTGAAGCCGACCAGGCGTCCGAACTCTTCGGACGGCGTTCTGTGGGCCTCCCCGGCCTCTGAGAAGCGCCGTCGCGTGCCAATCAACCCTGCTGCGGTAGACTTCAGGCGTCTGGCCGACCGAAAGCTCATTGGAGGATTAGACTGCCGGGACCGACAACAGAACGCGCGCCGCCCCGGCGCGGGGCGCATTTATGTGCCGGCGAGCGCGTCAACCACCGGTTCGTCGCTGGACTCATCGCGCCGCATGGTCAGCCAGCGCGTCGCGACGTCGACCGCGACGCGCTGCGGGAAGAACCTGGCCTCCGCCGACCCCACCCGCGCCGTACTAACGTGGCCGGCCCGTTCAAACGCCGTGCCGACCTCGACAAAAGGCCCTGTATCGACGTCGATGTCTCGATAGGTCTTCCAGACTCGCCGTCCCGCCTCCACCACAGGCGCTCCTGGCTCGATCCGTCTCGCTCCAGGCGCACGGTATTCCGCCAGATGGAAGGAGGTGTTCCGGTCATACCCAACACCTAGCAGGAGGACCCAGCCGTCGAGGTCGTAGATACGTGCGAGGGGCGAGCGCTCCCCGAGCGCATCGTCGAGCGAGTGATCGGCAACGATCTGTGCGGCGCACCGGCCCCAGGCGGCAAACGAGAGCGCCGGGTGCTCACTTCGAATCACCCCTGGCCAGGTGCGGAACACCTCAACGATCTGTCCCATCCGGCGAGTCGGCGTCACCCGAGGATCGAAGGCGGGCATGGTCTCGCGGATAACCGGCCACCAGTCGGCCGGTACGGGCGGGGCTTGCCAGCGGGCCGGGTCGGAGTAATCGCCGGAATGGGTCGGCATCACGAGGGTCCCCACCGCGGTGACGACGTCTAGCAAGGCCTGAACCACCGCAACGGGCCCGCCGCACACCCAGCCCAACGAGCTGAGCGAGGAGTGGACGATCACTGTCATCCCCTCATTCAAACCAAGTCGATGCAGGTCGGCCGCCAGACTCTCCCGAGTGCGAGGTGACGCGGCCCGTGCGACCGCTTCCGCTTCGCTCATCGAGCGCCTTTCTCAACGCAGAGAGAAACTAACTTGCCCTCAGGGGCAGTCGCCAGACGCAGCCGCCACACGCATGATCTCGACGGGCGCTTTCTGCCCGGTCCACAGCTCAAAAGCGGCTGCGCCCTGGTGCACGAGCATGCCGAGGCCATCCACCGTGCGGGCGCCGGCCGCCCGAGCCCGGCAGAGGAGAGCGGTCTCGCGCGGGGCGTAGACCAGGTCGTTGACGGTTATGCCGCGCCGCAGCGCCAGCCCGAATGGGAGCGGGTCGGCAACTGGCCGGGGATCACCAGGGCGCGCCATGCCGACGCTCGTTGTGTTCACGAGCAGGTCGGCCGAGGCCAACAGTGGCGCCAGATCTGTCGTGAGTGGCAGCACAAACACGCGAGCACCAAAGAGCGCACCGAGTTGATCGCCAAGTCGACGTGCGTGGGCCACAGTCCGATTGGCGATGATCACCTGGGCATGCGCTGCCAGCAAAGCGTAGACCACGGCCCGAGCCGCGCCGCCGGCGCCGAGCACCACCGCTCGGGAGCTACGCGGCTCGACGCCGGCCTCGCGCAAGGCGCGGAGGAAGCCGAGCGCGTCGGTGTTGTAGCCGATGAGACAGCCCGCGCGGTTGACGACGGTGTTGACGGCACCAATTGCGCGGGCCTCGACCGTGACTTCGTCAATGGCCGCCATGACGGCCTGCTTGTGCGGCACGGTAACGTTGGCGCCGGCAAAGCCAAACGCCCGCAGCCCGCGCACTGCGTCTGCGAGGTACTCGGGAGCCACGGGCAACAGGAGATACTCCCAACTGAGCCCAAGGGCCTGAAACGCGGCGTTGTGCATCGCGGGTGAACGGCTGTGGCCGACCGGCCAGCCGAGGAGGCCAACGCGAGTTGGGATCGCTTCGCTCATCGTTTTACCCACGAAAAAGAGAGGGGGTTGGAGAGTAGAGATTCAGCACCAGTGCTCAGACCGAGCGCGACATCCAGGCTCGTCAATCTCCAATCGCTACTCTCCAGTCCAAGCTATCTCAGCACCCAACGCCCTCATCAACTGTCCAAATCCGGGGAAGCTGTCGTCGATGACCTCAGCGTTGTGGATCGTTGTGGGTCCGTCGGCCACCAGCCCGGCGACCGCCAAGGCCATGGCCAGGCGATGATCCATGTGGCTGTCCACCTCGGCGCCCCTGAGGCGCGCCGGTCCGGCCACGCTGAAGCCATCGGGGGCCTCGTCGATCGCCACCCCCATCTTGCGCAGCTCGGCGGCGACGGCGGCGATGCGATCACTCTCCTTGACCCGCAACTCGCCCGCGTCACGGACGATTGTCCGGCCGGCGGCTTGCGTGGCGGCCACCGCCAGGATTGGGAACTCATCGATCGCCCGCACGACGACCTCGCCACCAATCTCGGCCGCCTCCAACTCGGTCCCGTGCACCGTCAGGTCGGCGACTGGCTCAATCTCCTCCCCCCGGAGGTTGGCAATGGTGATGTCGGCCCCCATGGCCTTGAGGATGTCCAGGAGGCCGGTGCGGGTCTCGTTGACTCCCGTGGCTGGCAGGGTAACGGCACTCCCGTGCACCAGGCTCGCGGCGACCAGCAAGAACGCGGCTGAAGAAATGTCGGCCGGGATCTGGTAGGGGCCTCCGGCTGGGCTGTGCAGCGGCCGCAAGGGCGCCTGCGGAGGCTGGACGGTGATCCGCCGGCCCTCGCGCTGTAGAGTGGCTCCCATCGCCGTGAGGAGCCGCTCGGTGTGGTCGCGAGCTGGACCTGGCTCGTGCACGCCTGTCTCCCCGACAGCGTAGAGGCCCGCCAGAAGTGTCGCGCTCTTGACCTGGGCACTGGCAACCGGCAGCTCGTAGTCGATCGCCCGGAGCTGGCCGCCGCGAATGGTGAGCGGGGCCTTCTCACGGCCATCCATCTCGCGGCTGAGGATCGTCGCGCCCATCGCACGCAGTGGCGTCCCGATGCGCCCCATCGGCCGTCGGCGCAGTGCCGGGTTGCCGGTGAGAACACTGGTGAAAGGCTGGCCGGCCAGGATCCCCGCCAGCAGGCGCATCGTCGTGCCGCTGCCGCCGCAGTCAAGCACGTCGGCCGGCTCGCGCAGGCCGTGCAGGCCGACCCCCTGGACGCGGACGCTGGTCGGGCTCTGTTGGGTGACCTCAACTCCGAGCGCCCACAACACGCGTATGGTAGCCAGGCAGTCTTCAGCCGGCAACCAACCCTCGGCGTGGGTCTCGCCTTCGGCAAGCGCGCCGAGCAGCAGCGTGCGATGGGAGATCGACTTATCGCCCGGCACACGGGCGCAGCCCCGGAGCGGTCCGGCGGCGGGATAGACTTTGAGCATCGACATAGTCAAACCCTGGGTATCACGTTGAACGGCGGATGCAGAATGGTGAGGCGAGGTACATCAAGGCCAGTCTTCGAGTTTGTGGTCATTTCTCCTTCCGCCTTTGGACTGCCCGGCAACTTGTGTACACCAACCACGTTGTACATCGCCGTTCGGTTGGCTACAACGCTGCTCTTTCACCGCCCTGTACCGTTAGGGGTTGGTCGCGGGAAGAGCCGGCGCCGTTGCTCGGCGGCGGGCCTGAGGAGCGACCGCAACAAACTCTCGTCATCGGCAGCCAGGGCGGCATCAAGCGCATCCAGTTCCTCTCGAGCTGAGGCCAGAGCGCGGCGGAGGGCCGTCACGTTGGTCCGCAAGATGTCGAGAATCATCCGCTCGTCACTGGCAGCCAGCCGGCTGGTATCGCGGAAGCCACTGGCGGCCAGGGTCCAGGCGTGGGGATTGTCCGCAGCGAGGGCGGCGCGCACCAGCGCAACGCTCAACAGGTAGGGCAGGTGGCTGACCGTCGCCACCAACGCATCGTGCTCGACCGGGTCCAGCCAGAGCGGCCTGGCACCAAGCGCCACGGCCAACTGCTCAACCTGGGTACGCGCCATCTGGTCGGTGCGCGCGGTGGCACAGAACGCGAAGGTGGCATCGATGAAGAGCTCGGCCTCGGCGTTCTTGAGCCCTGCAACCTCCTTCCCCGCCATCGGGTGGCCGCCAACGGCCCGCACGGCCACCGGCAGACGGTCCATCGCTGCGACGATTGCCTGTTTGGTACTGCCCAAGTCGAGGACGAGCGTCCCGGGCCTGAGCACCGGCGCCACCTCGTCGAGCAGGGTGAGGATGGCGCGAACGGGCGCCGCCAGCACGACGAGGTCAACGCCATCGGCGGCGTCGCAGGCGTCGCTGGCTCCTTGCTCGATGATGCCGGTGACGACCGCTTCGGCCAGGGTCTCCTTGTCGGCATCGTAGCCGACCAACTCAACGGCGAGGCCGGCGCGCCGGGCGGCGAGGGCGAAACTCCCGCCCATCAATCCCAGCCCAAGCAGTGCAATCCGTTGAAAGGCAGGCTCGGTATCCATAGTCAGTGACCTGGGCGCGGTCCATCACGCCCGCGTGATCGATAGAAGGGGCATGATCCATTACGCCCTTGCAGCTGAGTCGCGACTACGGCCTGAGGATACCGCAGTTTCGGACAAACACAAGGTTTGGCCCGCCGCCCCCATGTCGATTGAACACTGGCTTCATCCCTAGGCAGCGCGGCGGATGCGCTCGGCGCCTACCTCGGCGTCGGCGATGCGGCGGCCGACGGCGCGGGCGATCAGCCGCAAATCATCCATGAGCCGGGCGAAGTTCTTGGGCGTCAGCGATTGCCCGCCGTCGGACAGCGCTGTGGCCGGGCTGGGATGCACCTCGAGAATAAGCCCGTCGCTCCCGGCGGCCAGAGCGCCCTTCGTCACATCGCCAACATACTCCCACTTGCCGACACCGTGGCTGGGATCGGCAATGACCGGCAGGTGGCTGAGCCGGTGGAGCGCCGGAATGGCGTTCAGATCGAAGGTATTGCGGGTCTCGGTCTCGTAGGTCCGGATCCCGCGCTCGCAGAGAATGACCTGCAGGTTGCCATTACTCATGATGTACTCGGCCGACATCAGCAGCTCCACGATGGTGCCGCTGAGTCCGCGCTTGAGCAGGACTGGCTTGTTGGTCTGCCCGACGGCGTTGAGCAGGGCATAGTTCTGGGTATTGCGAGCGCCGATCTGCAGAATGTCGGCATAGCGCGACACCAGATCGACCTGGTCCGGGGCCATCACCTCGGTCACGATGAGCAGCCCTGTCGCCTCACGCGCTTCGGCCAGGAGCTGGAGCCCCTCCTCCCCCAGGCCCTGGAAGCTGTAGGGCGATGTCCGCGGCTTGAAGGCGCCGCCGCGCAGAATCCTGGCACCGGCCGCTTTGACCGCCCGCGCCGTCTCCAGAATCTGCTCGCGGCTTTCGACCGAACAGGGGCCGGCCATGACCACGACTTCGTCGCCGCCGATCCGAACATCCCCGATCTCGATGATCGTGTTGTCCGGGTGCATCTCACGGCTGGCGAGCTTGTAGGGTTTGGTGATCCGCACAGCCTCCTCAACACCCTCCAACACAGTCCACTGCGTCGGGTCGAGGCGGCGGTCGGTGCCGATGACGCCGATGATGGTGCGCTCCTGCCCTCGGGAGAGGTGAGCACGGAGTCCCTCGTGCTCGATGTGCTTCAAGACCTCACCGATCTGTTGAGCGGTAGCGCCGGGTCGCATAACAATGATCATGGCTGTACTCCTCCTAAAGGTTGGAAGGTTGAAACTTCTAGGTTTTCATCATCACGAACCTTCAAGCTTCAACTTGTCACTCTCAAGACACGATCGGGCCGGAGGCTGGCAGCACCCCGCAGGTAGATGTGCTGCAGTTCGCCGGGGCGCCGGGCCGTATTCCAATGGATCAGCACGCGGATGCATTTGGGAAGCGCACCGGGAACATCGATCTCGCAGCAGTCGAAAAGTGCCACATCGTGCCAGCCGAGCTGGCGCGCGGCGACTGCTGGGAACTCGGCGTTGAGATCGGAGGTAGCGCTAAAGATGACACTGGCCACATCTTCAACCTCTATGTGATTGGCCTCGACGAGACGCTCGAGCAACTCGCGTGTCGCCTCGAGGATGAGCTCTCGCTCGTTGGCTGCGACGGTCGTGGCGCCGCGCAGACCTCGGCAGACGATGGTGGACATTGGGCGACCCTCGACGTGAATGGGACAAAAAGAAGAGCGTGGAGCCGGGCTGCTCCACGCTCTTTTGAGGTCCTGAGGTCTCAGGGGACGGTTGCGATCACCGTCTAGCGCGTTTCAGCCCGGCCGAATCGGCCAAGCTAAAATAGAACGCGCCAAAATAAAACGGAACCACAGCCAGACCCAGGTTCTGGGTCTGTGGCAAAGCGCTCATGTGGTTCGCGTTCGGTCTCATCGCAAAACTGTCCTCGTTATTGGAGAGCATCCTACCAAAGAGAACAGCCGTTGTCAATGGGGCAAAATTTGGTCGCGGGAAAATTCACACAGATGGGTAGTAGCGGTCCACGGATGGCCTTCGGCCACAATGGGCAAACGGATAACGGATGAGGAGCGACTGGAGGCGGTGGGCCATGATCCAGGACGGTCTCAGAGCGCTTCGGTTGCACCAATCGATGGGCCACGGGGCAACCAGATCGTACGGGCAGGTTTCGGGATATTACAGAACCTCGCGAGAGAAAGCCCAGGGCTTCCAGCCCTGGGAGCCCCTGCCCTGAGGGGTACCCCCAGGCGAACTGATCCTGCTTGGGCTCCCCCCCCAGGGGGTGAGGGGGCTGCCCGAGCGTCCACCTCGACGCGACGGGAGCCCCCCGCGGGGGAGCCCCTGAGGGGGCTGCCCACGCGTCCCCGGTGACCCTACGGGATGCCCCTCAGGGCACCCCAAGCGAGAACGCCCGGTAGGGGGAGCCCCTGAGGGGGCTGCCCAAGCGTCACGGTGACCCTACGGGATGCCCCTCAGGGCACCCCGGTGGGGGAGCCCCGCAGGGCAGAATCGAGCGCAGCGTGAAAAGCAACGTCGAAACCCTTGCTTCTGTCGCACACTTGTGCTACGATTAAATCGTTCAGGCAATCCCGTTTGGCAACCGGCATGAAACCAGCTATAGTTTTGCTGCCCTCTGTTGGCACGGTATTGCCTGAACACCAATGCCGGGTGCACCAGCAGGGGGCTTTTGTTTTCCTGATGCTCATTCAGAAAGCGTTTCGCTTCAGGCTCGTTCCGACCTCTGCCCAGGAGCAGACATTCCGGCAGTACGCTGGTGCGTGCCGGTGGGTTTGGAATGAGATGCTGCGCGAGCGAAAAGAGACTTACAAAGCGACCGGCAAAAGCCCTTCGATGTATGCGCAGATGCGGCGGCTCACGGAATTGAAGCAGCGACCAGAGACGAGCTGGTTGAACGATGTGCATTCGCAAGTGCTCCAAGAGCCGATCAAGAATTTGCAACGCGCCTTCGTCAACTTCTTCGAGAAGCGAGCCAGGTACCCCAAATTCAAATCCAAGCGGCGCGGGCTTGGCTCGTTCAGCTTCCCGCAGAACATCAAGGTCGAGGGTAACCGCGTCTGGCTCCCCAAGATCGGCTGGGTGCGCTTCCGCAAGAGTCGAGAGGTCGCGGGCACGATCAAGCGGGCCACCATCAGCCATCAGGCGAGCGGGTGGTACGTCTCGATTTTGTGTGAGATTGAGACCCCTCCCCCTGAGCCGGTCCTGCCAACTGACCAGACGACCGTTGGCGTTGATCTTGGCCTGAACGACTTTGCGGTCCTCTCGACTGGCGAGCGTATCCCCAACCCGCGCCACCTGCGGAAGCTGGAACGGAAACTCGCCCACGCGCAACGGGCAAAGAGCCGCAAGCGCAAAGGGTCGTGTCGCTCCCGCAAGCAAGCCCACAAGGTGGCGCGCCTTCACGAGCAGGTTGCGAACGCCCGCGCCGACTTCCTCCACAAGCTCAGTCATCGGCTCACGAGTGAGAACCAAGCCGTGATTGCCGAGGATTTGAGCGTGAAGGGACTGGCGCGGACGCGACTCGCCAAGAGCGTACACGACGCTGGATGGGGCGAGTTCTTGCGCCAACTGGCGTATAAAGCGGAATGGACTGGCAAGATGTTTCATCGGATTGATCGGTTCTTCCCGTCGAGCAAGCTGCACATGGCGTGTGGAACGCTCAACGATTTGTCGCTTTCTGATCGGATGTTTGAGTGCCAGGGGTGCCGCGCGCTCCTGGATCGAGATTTGAACGCCGCTCTGAACATCAAGCATCGCGGTTTGGTAGAACTATCGCCCGTCGGACAGCCGGGCGTACACGCTCGCAGACTGGATGTAAGACCCGCTACGGCGGGCAGTCCGGGGTGAAGCGAGAATCCCACGGTTTCTAAGATCCTGTTGGCGAATTGGTACAAGTCGCGGGTGCCCGTTTGTAGTGCGCGCTTCAGCGCGCTAAAGCGCGCACGACGAGCCCTTCGTCCGCCCTGGAAGCGATTTCGCCAACAGTGTCTTTCTAACCGTGGGAGTGTCAAGTCATCGCGCCGAACGAGCCGACTGGGACGGCCATTGGTGTCAAAACGGCAAGTTGAAACCTGCCCTTGCGCGGGTCAGACGTCGTTACTGGCTTCATCGGTTCGGGCCGGAATCGGCATCGCGAGGCCGGTCGGCTCGAGTCGAGCGGTGCAGCAGCAGCCACCAGAGCGGGCGCAGGAGCCGGTGCCAGCCGGGCAGGGCCGGCGCGGGGGCGAGCGGGCCGTAGCGCGCGCGGGCGTATGCCGCGGCCGCGGCGGTGAGGGGGGCGCTGATATCCGGCGGGCGCACGACGAGGCAGCGCTGCCCGAGACGGAGGGTGACGACACAGGCCTGCAGCGCTGCAGCCAGCGCCGCCGCCTGCTCGGTGGGGGTGGCTGTGGGCGACGGGGGCACACCCAGACGGGTCACGCGCTCTTGGAGCGCGGCCCACGCGCCGAGGGCATCAGTTGGGGTCGGGCGGCCCCACCGCAAGCCGGCGCGCCACAGCAGCACGACGGCCGCGGCGGCGAGCGCAATCACGAACAGCCCTACGAGTGGAAGCAGGCGGACCGGCTGAAGGCGAGCGGCAGGGACCGGCCCAGTGCGCACCCGCAACCGGGTGTAGGCGGCGGGGGTTGGGTCGAACTCGACCCAACCGCGGCCATCGAACCAGACCTCAGCCCAGGTATGGGCCACCTCACCGGTGACAAAGTAGGTACGCGTGGTGGGGTCGAACGTGCCGGGCGCGAAACCGATCACGATTCGCGCGGGCAGGCCCACAGCACGCCCCAAGACCACGAAAGCCGACGCGAAATAGTCGCAGTAACCGCGGCCCTCCTCGAAGAGGAACCAGTCCACCGCATCACGATCGGGGGCGGGGCGGGGATGTTGGTCTCGTAGGGGAGCTGGCGCAGCGCTCGCTCGAGCGAGGCCGCCATTGCCTCGGGGCGCGGGTCTGAGCCAGCCAACAGGCGCGCGAGCAGTCGCACGCGCAGTGGTGTCTCCGGAGGAAGAGCCGTGTCTTCCGGAGAGACGCCCGACTGCGACGTCCCGCGTGGTGTCAGAACCGAGACCGCCGTGAAGCGGTTGCGCCCGGCGCGCAGCCCGACGAGAGCGCCATCTTCGTCGAGGTAGGCAGCCGCCGCACCGTCGGTCCAGATCAGCCCGGCGGCCGCAGGCAGGCCACCCCCGGCCAGCGAGTGACCAGGCGCGGCCTGGACGAACTGCCGAAGGCCGGGGGCGGGCGGCGGGCGGCGGGGGCTGCACGCTCCACGTTGCCGTACTGCGCTCCACCCGTGGCGGCGCGGCACTCCAGCGATGACCATCGTAGTGGTCCAGCGTCCACGTCCGCCAGCGGAGCGGCAGTGCCGGCGGCTCGTCCGGGAGGGTTACCTGGAAGAGCAATTCATCGCTGACGACGCGCGGACCGCTCAGCCGGTGGGCCGGCACCGTCGCCGCCACGCCGATATCGGCGGGTCCCGGGCGGCGCGAGAGCTCTTGCAGCCGCCCGCCACTCAACTCGTTGGCGACCCGCCATGGAAGGTTGAGCACTGTATAGAGCGGCCGAGCCAGCTCGAGATCCATCAGGCCGGGTGAGAGCCAGGCCAGCGTTATCACCGCCACAACCGTGATGACTCCGACGGCGAGGACCTCGCGGCTGATTTCGTCGCTGTAGGCAAAGCCAGCCTGCTCCCAGCGCCTCTCACGGGCCAGCACGTGGCGGGCGACCGCGAGGCTGACGCCGGCGGCCAGCGTCCCCAGCAACCCCACGACCCGCTCGTCAGTCAGGTAGGTATCGGCGCTGAGCCAGATGAGCGGCACGACGAGGAGCGGCCAGGCGGAGACATCCGGGGTGTGCCTGAGTCGCCAGAGCGTGACGGCGGTGATCGATACCAGCAAACAATGCCAGCCAAACGCTGCCAGGACACCCCGGTCGCTCTCGAGTATCGCCAACCAGCGGACCACGGCCGGCGTCAGCCAGTGCCACGTCGCGCCAGCGGGCCACTCGCCCGCCAGGAGCGTGACGAGGTCGGCGCGGAGCAAGGACAGGGGCGGCCACAGGTGCCCCAATTCGGCCCAGGTCAGCGCCAGAGCGACGACAAGTGCAGCGGCCAGCGCCCCGGGACCACGGCGCGCGAGCAGCAATCCGATCAGACTGCCCAGCACCGCTACCGGCATCCCGTCCTGTGGCCCATTCAGGCTCCAACGGTTGGCGAGTGGCACCAGCGGCGCCAACATGGCCAACGCCAGCGCCGGCTCTAGCAGCGACGGAGCGAGCTCAGAGCGTGACGACGACACGCTGCGCTTCCTGCCGATCGTCGCGCCGGCGGCGAATCGTGCGGCCGTGGGCGGTGACGAAGAAATCGTAGCGCTCGCGGCGCGTGATCGGCGGGAGCGCGCCACGGACGATCACTTCGGCTGAAACGCCCACTCCGAGCAGGGCCTGGCGCATGATCTGGGGATCGGCGGCCTCGCTGGCACCGAAGGTACGGGCATCAAGCAGCAGCGCTGTTGGGCTCAGGCCGCGTTGCCGGAGCCGCAGCACGGCCGGCAACCAATCGAGGCTGACGGTGGGGGTGAGCAGCAACAACCCCACAACCTGGCCCAGCGTCGGAGCCAGTTGCTCGAGCGCCATTCCCCAAGGGCGCCCCTCGGCGGGTTGAAGCTCGGCCAGCACCTGGAGGAGCGCCGCCAGGTGGCCCCTACCGCGTGCTGGCGCGACCCGCCAGGGGGTCATGCCCCAGGCCGCCAACCCGACGGCCCGCCCTTCCGCCAGCGCACCCGCCGCCAACGAGGCGGCCAGGGTGACGGCGTACTCGAGCGTGCTCTCCGGCGGCTCGCCGGCGTGGGCACTCACATCGAGGTCTACCAGCAGCCAGACATCCCCGCTGGGCTCGCGCTCGAACGATTTGACGTAGGGCGCTTCGAGGCGGGCTGTGGTCCGCCAGTGGATGTGGCTGAGCGGATCGCCGGGCTGCCAGGCCCGAACAGTGGCAGTGCTGATGGCCCGCTGCTGGCTGGGGATCGCGCCGTGGGTCTGTCCAGCGGCAGTGCCCTGCGGAATGCTGCGGGGCGGCAGACGGACGTCCAACACCGGCGGGTGCACGATCAGTTCGTGGGAGTCGGGAATTGTCAGACGCACGGTGAAGAGCCCAAACGGATCGCCGGTGCATAGCTCGAGTGGGCCGAAGCGATAGTGGCCGCGCCGCCAGAAAACCATCTCCTGGCGCCAACGCACCTGCTCGCCACCACCGGCGGCCGCAATGCGCCGGAGCGGCGGGGCGTCGAGTGAGCCTTCCTCGATCTCGACCCAGAGTGCCGGGACCGACGAATTGTTGATCAACTCGAAGTGCTGGTCGAGCTGATCGCCGACCTGGACCCACGGCGCGTAAATGGCGCGCCGGCAGAGCAGGCCGTCGCGCAGCGCGCGAGCCCACCACCAGCCAAGCCCGAACATCCCGCCTAGCGCAATGAGGGGCACGAGCCAGGCGGCGGAGGGAACCAGAAACTGGAGCAGCACAAGCAGACCGAGCAACACCGGCAGCCAGCGGTGGTTAAGCGAAAGTGACCGTATCATCCAGTCGGAAATCCAGCAAAACGCGCGAGAACTCCAGAGGGCTCATCCGTCAGCTCCTGAGCTTCCCCGTGCTCCTTCGGCGCCCTCTAGGCGAAGCCAGGCTGCGACCGCCGCGCGGACCTGGTCATAGCCCACCTCATCGAGGTTGAACCAGTGGATGGAGGGGTCGGTCAGGCGGAACCAGTTGTACTGGCGGCGGACGAAGGAGCGCGTGTTCCGGCCGATCTCACGTGCCAGCTCCTCGCGGCTCGGGATCTCGCCGTTGAGGGAGGCGACCGTCTCGCGGTAGCCCAGGCCGGACATCGCCTCACTCTCGGGGTCCACGTTGGCCTCCAAGAGCCCACGGACCTCCTCGACCAGCCCAGCTGCGAGCATGGCTCGAATACGAGCGTCGATGCGAGCGTAGAGGTTCGCGCGGTCGCGAGTGAGGCCAACCTGGAGGAAGCGGTAGGGCGGCGGGCGCTTCCGCTGGAGCACCGAGATCGGAACTCCACTCCGCTGGTAGACTTCCAACGCCCGAACCACCCGGCGCACATTTCTGGGGTCGATACTGGCCGCCGCTTCGGGGTCCACCGCCGCCAGCCGGGTGTGCAGCGCCTCGGCGCCCTGGGTCTCGGCCTCGACCCAGAGACGCTCCCGCAACGCCGCATCGGGCGGTACACGTGGGATGCCGTAGCCCTCGACGACGGCACGGACGTAGAGCCCGGTGCCGCCGACCATGATCGGCAGGTGGCGGCGCGCGGTGATCTCGGCCGCCGCGGCGTAAGCCAGGCTCTGAAACTCAGCCAGCGTCAGGGTCTCGTCGGGCTCGCAAATGTCGAGCAGATGGTGGGGAACGGCGGCCCGCTCGGCGGGTGTGGCCTTGGCCGTCCCGATGTCGAGGCCGCGGTAGAACTGGCGCGAGTCGGCTGAGATAATCTCCCCGTTGAAATCCCTCGCCAGATGCAAAGAGATTGCGGTCTTGCCGACCGCGGTGGGGCCGACGATGACAAGGAAGGGCGGTGTCAATGGATGGGCTCCGCGCACAACGGATACACGGATGCGATCAACGGAGGCCCTGCGGGCACAATGGATAGACGGATAAAGACGTTACCAGACGGGCCTGGCCCAGCGCGAATCGGATTCCGCAATGCATGAACCGTGGGCGCAATCGATGGAGGGATCGACCCGTCAGAGTCCACGGGCGAGAGTCGGAACGTGAAGTCGGGAGCGACGGAGAAGACAGCTTGCATCATTCAGTATTCGGCCTTTCCAACCCCAGCGCTTCTGTCAGTTCAGTGCGGAAGGCAGCAAAGAGGGCCTCGTCTTCGGCAGTGGCGTTGGGGTCGCAGGAGGTTGGCGATGAGAGAACCCAGGCAACACGGCCGGTCGGCTGGGTGTTGGCTTTGAGGCGGCCGACAAGGCGGTAGGTGCGCCCACCGGCGCGGACGTCTACGGTCTTATCTGTGGGGCGACCGAGATTGAAGGTGGCGAAGCGGCCGTTCCAGCGCCGCATCAGGAAGTCGAGATGCAATCCGTGGCGTGCGGCGACGGCCTCGAGCGCCGGCCGGGCCTCGTCCAATGTGAGATCGGTCAGGTAGACATCACGAGTCGACACACTCACAGATCCTCGTTCCTGGCAACCATCCCCCGGTACCAGAGAAGGGAGCGTGACGAAGAGCCCCGAAAGGGAAGGCGGGAGCCTCTTTCTCGTCCTTTAGCGGCAACCGCTCATCGCCACCTCGTCTCTGGTCAGCCGCAGTGAGTTGAAATCCTACGGCATATTGTAGCACAAGGCGGCCAGGTTGAGAGACTAGCGCGGGAACCAGAGAAGGGAGAAGAGCAGCACCAGCGCAAACGTGAACGCGGCTACCATGAAGAACACAACGGCAAGCCGGACGCGCACTGCTTTGTAGCGGATCAGGCGGGCGCGGGCCGCCGGCGCGGCGGGACTGACCGACCAATCCTCGGATTGCTGGCTCTGGAAGATCAGTTCGAATCGGAGCGGGGCCAACGCATCCAGTGCCACCAGGAGAGCCGCCAGGGAGATGACGACGGTCACCCCCACCAGCCAGCGGACAAACAGCGAGGTTCGGAGGGGCGCCATCGGGGTGACCAGGGTCAAACCGGCGAAAATCAGGCCGTTGAGGACGACGACTAACGTGACGAGCCGCGCCGCAACGCTGTCTAACCCTGCAACTGCGGCAAGCGCCCACTCGTCGCGCGACTCGACGACGAGTGAGGCCTCTGGGCGAGAATGAGCCGGCCCATCACTCACTGGGTCACCTCCCGGCGGTCGGCATCAGCCCGGCCAGGCCAGCGCCGGGACGAACGGCTGGTACGCCAGTTGCTGATTGTCTTCTCACGACCACCGTTGTTTTTGAAAGGAGATATTCCATGGACGAGCAGCGCGACTATTTGGAGCGTTTGTTGAAGACCTTTCGAGTCGCCGCACTGATCACGGTCTCGGCCGACGGCGCGCCCAGTGCCCGCCCGATGCTGACGCTGGGCGATGTGAGCACGCGTGAGATCTGGTTCATGACGCGCCTCGATACTGAAAAAGGCCGGAATATTCAGAGCAACCCCAACGTCGGGATCTACTTCGCCACCGACGGCGACCAGCGCTACGTCTCGCTCAGGGGCCGGGCCGAGATCATCCGCGACCGCGAACTGATAAGGACGCGCTGGACCGAGCAGCTACAACGGTGGTTCCGACAGGGTCCCGACACCCCCAACCTCGCGTTGGTAAAAGTCGTGCCGCACGAGGCTGAGTACTGGGACGAGCGCACCAACCGCGAGGAGCGAGTGACGCTGGCCAGCTAGACCAGTGCGTAGCGGTGGAGCTCGAGCCGCAGCAGCGTCCCGGCCGGGGAGAACTCGACCGCGACGACGTCGATGCGCCAATCCACCGGCTGGTCACCCACGTGAGCCGCAAGCCAGGCCTGAGCGGCTGTCTCCAGCCGTCGAATCTTGGTTGGGACCAGGGCCTCTTCCGGCGTGCCGTAGGTTCGGCCCCGACGGGTCTTCACCTCGACAAAGGCCAGGCCACTGGCATCCTCGGCGACGATATCTACCTCACCGCCGACGCAACGCCAGTTCCGCGCCAAAACGCGGTAGCCGTGTGCCTCCAGGTACTCAGCCGCCAGGCGTTCTCCGAGATCGCCCAGGCGCTTGCGGGCACCAGAACGAGCCATAGATGGTCCCTCCAACAAGAGGAGCCGGGTCAAGCCTTGCCCTCATCGGTCGCCTCGCGCAGGTCGAGCGCCAGTTGGCGGGCCAGGAGTGGCGCCCAGGTTAGACGGTGCAATCGCGTTGGCCCGAATGCGGCCAGGGCTGCCCGGTGGGCCGGTGTTCCATAGCCCTTATTACGGGCAAAATCGTATCCCGGGAAATCGGATTCGTAGGCACACATGAGCCGGTCGCGATAGACCTTGGCGATGATACTGGCCGCCGCGATGGAGAGCGAGTGCTGGTCGCCACGGACGATAGCGCGCTGGGGGAGAGAGATCTCCCTGAGCGGGAACGCGTCGAGGAGGAGAGCATCCCCCTTCAGATCGAGGCCGGCCAGGGCCCGGCGCATCGCCAGACGGCTGGCCGGTGCGATGCCCAGCTCATCAATCTCGGCGGCCGATGCCTCACCTACGGCCACCGCCAGGGCGACCTCCTTGATCAGGGGTACCAGTGTCTCGCGCTGGGCCGGGCTGAGCAATTTGCTATCACGAGCCCCGGCGGCTCGCAGCACGAGGCAGGCGGCGCGGTCATCCACGGGCAGAATCACGGCCCCCGCCACGACCGGCCCGGCCCAACATCCCCGGCCGACCTCGTCGAGGCCAACGATATGGCGATGACCAGCGCGCCGAAGTTCTGTCTCAAACTGGAGGGTTGGGATTATCATCGGTTCGGACTTTCCGGGCTCGTGCTTGCTTCTATCTTACACGCTCAACAATTCGCGGTCTACCCCCTTCCTCTACAAGGGGACACGGAGCAGGGTGTAATTTCTCCCCCTTCCCTTGTCTGCTTTCCCTCTTCTTGCCCGGCAGGGCAAGCTCCGTTCAAGAACAAAAACGGGACTTGATCGGTCAAGCCCCGTTTCGAGAACAGATCAGTTCGCCCGGTGATTAGCGGCGCTCGCGCAGGCGGGCCTTCTTGCCCGACAGCTTACGGAGATAGTACAGCTTCGCGCGACGGACCCGACCGTGGCGGACAACCTCGATCTTCTCCAGACGAGGCGAGTAGATCGGGAAGACGCGCTCCACACCAACACCGTGCGCGCCGATACGGCGCACCGTGATGCTGCGGTTCAGGCCAGCGCCTTTTATTGCCAGCACGACCCCCTCGAACACCTGCACGCGTTCACGACTCCCCTCGACAATGAGCAGGTGGACGCGGACCGTGTCACCAGGGCGAATCTCGGGCAGGTCCTTGCCCAGTCGTTCCATCTGTTCGGCTTCCAGGGCCTGAACCAGGTTCGCCATAAGAAGTCTCCTTCAACCAAAATACAAAGGAAAGCGCCCGATGGGGGCGCTCGATCAGTGCCAAATCTGCCGATGGAGTATAGCATAGCCGTGCGGGGAGAGCAAACGCTGGATTTGGCCGTTAGCAGGACTTCTTCCGCCTGGGATCAGGTTGCCCGTTGAAGGAGCAAGGGGAACACAGAGACCAGAGCGTACCATAGGGAGCAAAAAGGCTCTTGCCATGCTTTGGCAATGCCCGCTCCTTGCCGTTGCCCGCTGTGCCACCTCTGCTCAGCGGCCAGTGGCACGATCAGGACTCCTGATCTGCTTGCAGACACTCCAGGAAGTGGCGGTCCTGTTCGCTGAGGGGTGCGTGCTCGAGGAGGTCGGGGCGACGGGCGAGGGTACGCGCCAGGGCTTGCTGGCGCCTCCAGGCCTCGATCCTGGCGTGATGGCCGCTCAGGAGAATCTCGGGAACGGTCCAGCCACGGAAATCTGCCGGACGGGTATAGTGGGGGTACTCAAGGAGGCCGGTAGCGTAGGAATCCTCAATAGCCCCGGTGGGGTGGCCCAAGGCTCCAGGGAGCAGCCGGGTGACCGTGTCCACGATGATCATCGCAGCCAGCTCGCCGCCAGAGAGGACAAAATCGCCGATGCTGATCTCGTCAATCGCGAGGTGGGCGCGCACGCGCTCATCAACCCCTTCGTAACGCCCACAGATCAGGGCCAGGCGCTCCTGCTGAGCGAGCGCGGCGGCGACAGCCTGAGTGAAGCGGCGGCCCTGGGGTGTCAGCAGGATGATCGGTACTGGTGCGGGTGGGGCAGGGGAGCCTGCGGAGCGGGGTGGCAAATTCAACACACTCTCGACGGCGTTGAAGATCGGTTCTGGCTTCATGACCATGCCACCGCCGCCTCCGTACGGAGTGTCGTCGATGACCTGATGTTTGTCGGCAGCATAGTCGCGGATGTTGTGGAGTGCAATCTCGACCAGCCCGGCCTCGCGAGCACGCTTGATGATGCTCTCCTCAAACGGGCCGACAAACATCCCCGGGAAGAGGGTGAAAATCTCAAAGCGAAGCATATAGGTTGAAAGTTGCAGGTTGAAGGTTGAAGGCTAAGAGATTGGAAAGGAGCAGCCACGCTAAACCTGTAACCTTCAACCTTCCAACCATTAACCGGTGCTACTCGCCCACCTGGCTCTTCAACCAGGCCTGGATGAAGTCGTCGAGGTCGCCGTCGAGAACGGCAGCAGTGTTGCCAGTCTCCACATCGGTACGGTGGTCCTTGACCATCTGGTAGGGGTGGAGAACGTAGGAGCGGATCTGATTGCCCCACTCTGCACTGGTGTGAGCGCCCTTGATACGAGCTTGCTCCTCCTCAAGCCGTTCCTGCTCCAGTTCGTAGAGCCGACCGCGCAGCACCTTCAGGGCCGTCTCGCGGTTCTGCACCTGCGAGCGCTCGTTCTGGCACGTGACGATGATCCCAGTGGGAATGTGCGTCAGGCGAACGGCGGTCGAGTTCTTCTGCATGTGTTGACCACCGTGACCGCCGGCCCGGAAGACGTCCATCTTGATGTCCTCGGGATCGATGTGGATCTCGACGTCGTCCTCAATCACCGGCATCACTTCGACCAATGCAAAGCTGGTGTGGCGGCGGCTCTGCGCGTCGAAGGGAGAGATCCGCACCAACCGGTGGACGCCCTTCTCGGCGCGGAGATAGCCATAGGCATACTCGCCCGAGATCTGAACAGTGACAGACTTGATGCCGGCCTCCTCACCTTCGGTCAAATCGAGAATCTCGGTCTGGTAACCGTGCTGCTCGGCCCAGCGCAGGTACATTCGCAGCAGCATATCAGCCCAATCTTGGGACTCAGTGCCGCCGGCGCCAGCGTGGACCGAGAGCAGCGCGTCGCCGCGGTCATGCTCGCTGCTGAACGCCAGTTGGAACTCGCGGGCGCCCAGATCCTGTTCGAGCGCTGCAACCTCTACAGTCAATTCGGCCTCGAGACCGACGTCCTCCTCCAGTTCGGCCAACTCAATCAGCTCGCGGACTTCTCGGGCCCGACGTTCCAGAGCCTGCCACCCCTCGACCTCATGCCGCAGCCTTGCGAGCCGGCGCATCACGTTCTGCGCCGTCTGAGAATCGTCCCAGAAGCCGGGTTGGAGACTATGCTGCTCCAGTTCGGCAAGTTGTTGCTCTTTGTTTGTGATGTCAAAGGCGCTCCAGGATGCCCTGGATGCGAGCAATCACCTGATCAATTCGTTGTTTGAGTTCGCCCATCTTGAATTTGAATCTCCTTCTGCCTTCATTCTACCACGAGTTAAGAGTTGGAGGTTGAAGGTTGAGCAGTGAAACCCAGCCTTCAACCTCCAACCGGCAAACGTTCAGTCTTCGCGGCCGTTGCTTGCGAAAAGCCCCTCGACGTAGTCTCTGGCATTAAACTCGGCCAAGTCTTGAATTTTCTCGCCGGTCCCAACGAACTTGATCGGGAGCTTGTACTCGTTAGCGATCGCAAGCGCCATGCCGCCCCTGGCAGTACCGTCCAGCTTGGTCAAGATGACACCGGAGACGTCCACCGTCTCCTTGAAGTGCCTGGCCTGCGAGAGGGCGTTGTGACCGTTGGTCGCATCGAGCACGAGGAGCGTCTCGTGCGGTGCCTTGTGGACATGCTTCTGCGCCACCCCGCTAATCTTCGCCAACTCCTGCATCAAGTTATACTGAGTCTGCAAGCGGCCGGCCGTATCAACGATCACAACGCTCGCTTCGCGCCGGCCAAACGCGGTCTGAATGGCATCGAAAACGACCGCGCCGGGGTCACTGCCAGGGCCCTGGTCGAGCACAGCCACCTCGGCACGCTCGCCCCAAATCTTCAATTGGTCGATCGCTGCCGCTCGGAACGTATCTGCAGCAGCCAGCACCACACGGTCGCCACGCTTCTTGTGATAGTACGCCAGCTTGCCGATGCTCGTCGTCTTCCCAGAACCGTTCACACCGACGACCAGCACCACGTTCAGAAGCCGCGTGCCCGGAAGGTAAGGCGTCTCAGCCGCCTCCAACATCTCGATCATGCGCTGCTTCAGAAGGCCCTCGACTTGCTCGGCCCGGCGCAGTCCCCGGCGATCGACCTCGGTCTGGAGCCACTCAACCAGCTCGATGGTGGTTTTTACTCCCACATCAGCCTTGATGAGCAGCATCTCAAGCTCTTCCCAAAAATCGTCATTGATCTCGGTTGGACCGAATAAGCCGGTGATCTGCCCGAATACCGACTCCCGGGTCTTCGTCAAACTTTCGCGAATACCCTTTACACGTTCAAAAATCACAGTCAGCGTGCCTCCTTCATCAAATCGGAGCAGATTATAGCAGCGAGCCCGAGCGCCGCCAAACCTCTCTTCGACTTGGGCGGTGCTGAGGGTGATGGCGAATGCCACGGAGCCTGCGCTCCTGCGAAGGGTGGGCTTCAGGTGACCGCAGGGTAACGACACGCGGTCGCCGAGCGTGCAGTCTAACATCCGGCGGGCGGCCAATTCGCCAACGGGATCAACCTGCCGCTTGACAAGCCAGCGATCATGAATATAATACCTACACGTTGAACGCTTCACGGCCGGACCGGACTGGTTCGTTGGACGGTCTGGTTTTTTTGTGGGCGAGACTCCGCGACACATCGGCAGGGTTCGGCAGGCCGACCATACGGATGGCACGCGGAGTCACAACGTTGAATCTATCGCGCTTCAGGAGGCAAGACGGGCAGAGATCGTATTCCTCATCGAAGACTCTAAGGGGAACTGCCACTTGCCGCCGGCCTGCAACTGCGACCGGCATTTTTATCGGCGCATCGAGCGCCTCGCCCCAACTCTCAAGCAGCAGCGGGCAATTTCCCAGGGGACAGAAAATTTGTATACTGCCCCCGCCGCGCGGGCCAGCCCGTAACGGCGAAGCACCTTGACAGTTGAAGAGTGAGAAGAAGCAAGCGGGTTTTTTGAGTAAACGAACCGCGCCTGGAGGCGCGGAGGACGAACGCTTTACGGAGAGTTTGATCCTGGCTCAGGATGAACGCTGGCGGCGTGCCTAACACATGCAAGTCGAACGGTGCCTACGGGCACAGTGGCGCACGGGTGCGTAACACGTAGAGACCTGCCCGGGAGCGGGGGATAACGGTTGGAAACGACCGCTAATACCCTATAGCCTCGCGAGAGGAAAGCGGATGCGCTCCCGGAGGGCTCTGCGGCCTATCAGCTGGTTGGTGGGGTCACGGCTCACCAAGGCGATGACGGGTAGCTGGCCTGAGAGGGTGGTCAGCCACATGGGGACTGAGACACGGCCCCAACTCCTACGGGAGGCAGCAGTGAGGAATCTTGCCCAATGAGCGCAAGCTTGAGGCAGCAACGCCGCGTGGAGGACGACGTCTTTCGGGATGTAAACTCCTTTTCAGGGGGAGCAGAGCGGAGCGTACCCCTGGAATCAGTCACGGCTAACTACGTGCCAGCAGCCGCGGTAACACGTAGGTGGCGAGCGTTATCCGGATTGACTGGGCGTAAAGGGTCCGTAGGTGGGCTGGCCGGTCTGGTGTGAAATCTCTCGGCTTAACTGAGAGGCGCCACTGGAAACCGCCAGGCTAGAGTCGCGCAGAGGGCACTGGAATTCCCGGTGTAGTGGTGGAATGCGTAGAGATCGGGAGGAACACCAGAGGCGCAAGCGGGTGCCTGGGCGCCGACTGACACTGAGGGACGAAAGCGTGGGCAGCGAACAGGATTAGATACCCTGGTAGTCCACGCTGTAAACGTTGTGTGCTCGGTTTCTGGGGTATCGACCCCCTGGGAGCCTAAGTTAACGCGTTAAGCACACCGCCTGGGGACTACGGCCGCAAGGCTAAAACTCAAAGGAATTGACGGGGGCCCGCACAAGCAGCGGAGCGTGTGGTTTAATTCGATGCTACGCGCAGAACCTTACCCGGGCTTGACAGGCCGGTGGTAGCGGCTGGAAACAGGCGTGACCTTCGGGAGCCGGCACAGGTGCTGCATGGTTGTCGTCAGCTCGTGTCGTGAGATGTTGGGTTAAGTCCCGCAACGAGCGCAACCCCTGGGGTCTGTTGCACGTACCAGGCCCGACTGCCCGGCGCAACTGGGAGGAAGGTGGGGATGACGTCAAATCAGCATGGCCTTGATGTCCGGGGCGACACACACGCTACAATGGCCGGTACAATGCGTCGCCACCGCGCAAGCGGGCGCGAATCGCCAAAGCCGGTCTCAGTTCGGATTGGGGTCTGCAACTCGACCCCATGAAGGCGGAGTTGCTAGTAACCGCGCGTCAGCCATAGTGCGGTGAATGCGTTCCCGGGCCTTGTACACACCGCCCGTCACGTCATGGGAGTGGGTAACACCTGAAGTCGGTCGGGCAACCGCGAGGAGCCCCCCGCCGAGGGTGGGACCCGCGACTGGGACGAAGTCGTAACAAGGTAGCTGTACCGGAAGGTGCGGCTGGATCACCTCCTTTCTAGGGAGTTGGGCCTCGACGGAGGCCGACTCGCCGGTCGAGCCCGCTCGACTCGAGCGGGGCGCCTGGCTGCTTCTTCTCACTCTTCAGCCGTCAGGGGATGGCGCAACGCACTTGCTGTCCACGTGGGGCGTACGCGCCACGTGGACAGCGCGATGCACACATCAGCCGGCCGGGTGGGGGCCGTTAGCTCAGTGGGTCAGAGCACTCCTCTGATAAGGGAGAGGTCCCTGGTTCGAGTCCAGGACGGCCCATTTGACAGGCGCGGCACCGCGCGTATACTAGATAGTCCTGACCGAAGCACTTAGGAGCCCGCGGACATATTGCGGACGCACATCCAGACGCGACGAACGTGAGCGCAGCGCCGGCCTGCGGGGCCTGCGGCCCGGCGGAGGCCGGGTCGTTGTGTGTCTGGGGGTTGGTGAGTCCAGGCCTGGGGGCGGCGGGCCGCCGCCAGGCCTGGGGGCAGCCGCCCTGAACCTTCCCAATTGAAGACGATGCGAGGTAGAATCGCCGTGCGAAAGCACACGAAAGCTACAACAGGCACAAGGTGGATGCCTAGGCGACAGTGACCGACGAAGGACGCGGTAGGCTGCGAAAAGCCAGGAGGAGGGGCCAGCACCCGTGAGACTCCTGGATCTCCGAATGGGGCAACCCGGCGGGGTCAACCCCCGTCACGCCCGGCTGAATCCATAGGCCGGGGCGAGGGCACCCGGGGAATTGAAACATCTCAGTACCCGGAGGAACAGAGACCATTCCCATAGTAGTGGCGAGCGAACTGGGAGGAGCCTAAACCGCGTGCGTGCCAAGCCCACCGGCGTTGCGCACGCGGGGTTGCGAGGCTGACCATCCGGCGACGGTGGTCGCGGGCGGCAGTTACCAAGCGGGCGGGTAGCCGAATGGACTGGAAGGTCCAACCAGAGCGGGTGAGAGTCCCCTCGGCGACACCCGGGCCGTCTGTCGGGTCAGTGCTCGAGTACCACGGGGCACGCTAATCCCGTGGGAAGCAGGGACGCCCACGTCCCAAGGCTAAATATCACTGTCGACCGATAGTGGAGCAGTACCGTGAGGGAAAGGTGAAAAGCACCCCGGTGAGGGGAGTGAAACAGGTCCTGAACCCTTGTGTCGACAACCCGTCAGCGACCCAGGCCTCCTCGGAGGCGGGTCCATGGCGTGCCTTTTGGAGAATGACCCAGCGAGTTCCGTCTACGTGGCCAGGCCAAGGGAGTCAGCACCCCAAGCCGCAGCGAAAGCGAGTCTGAAGAGGGCGCGCGAGTCACGTGGAGGAGACCCGAAACCGAGTGAGCTGCCCATGGCCAGGGTGAAGCGCGTTTAAGCGCGCGTGGAGGCCCGCACCGGTGTCCGTTGCAAAGGGCTCGGATGAGCTGTGGGAAGCGGTGAAATGCCAAACGAACTCGGCGATAGCTGGTTCTCCCCGAAATCGCTTGCGGGCGAGCCTCGAGTCAGAGGCTGCCGGAGGTAGAGCACTGAGTCGGTGCGGGCCCAGTGCGGGTACCAAGCCGAGCCAAACTCCGAATGCCGGCAGCCGCGCTCGGGAGTTGGCGTCTGGGGGATGAGCTTCAGACGCGAAAGGGAAACAGCCCAGACCGCCCGCTAAGGTCCCCAAGTCTCCGCTCAGTGGGAAAGGCAGTGGGATGACCCCGACAGCCAGGAGGTTGGCTTAGAAGCAGCCATCCTTGAAAGAGTGCGTAATAGCTCACTGGTCGAGTCGTCCTGCGCCGACAATGTCACGGGGCTAAGCGGAGCACCGAGGCGGCGGATCACACGCGAGTGTGATGGTAGGGGAGCGTTCCGGGGGCCGAGAAGCCCGAGCGGGAGCCCGGGTGGAGCGTCCGGAAGTGAGAATGCTGGGATGAGTAGCGTCAAGTGTGTGCGAATCACACTCACCGAATGTCTCAGGGTTCCGACGGAAGGGTCGTCCCCGTCGGGTTAGTCGGGCCTTAGCCGAGGGCGCCAGCCGTAGGCGATGGACAACAGGTCAATAGTCCTGTACCAGGGATGAGGAGTGAAGCGGGGACGCGGCCGGATAGACGAGCCGGGCGGTGGTTGTCCCGGTGCCAAGCGTGTAGGTCGGCGACGGGGGGTGGCAAATCCCCTCCCTGAGACCGAGGCGTGATGGCGGGCCTGCGGGCCAGAAGTCGTTGAGTCCCAGCCGCCGAGAAAAGCCGCTAAACGTGGAATCATGCCTGCCCGTACCGCAAACCGACACTGGTAGACACGCAGAGCATGCGCAGGTGAGCGAGGGAACCTCTGTTAAGGAACTCGGCAAAATCGGCGCGTAACTTCGGGAGAAGCGCCGCCCGGGCCGGTGAACCCCCCGGCGGGGGGAGCCGGCCGGGGTCGCAGTGACCAGGCCCTACCGACTGTTTACCAAAAACACAGGTCTGTGCGAACGCGCAAGCGGACGTATACGGGCTGACGCCTGCCCAGTGCCGGAAGGTTAAGGGGACGTGTCAGCGCCAGCGAAGCACCGAACCGAAGCCCCGGTGAACGGCGGCCGTAACTATAACGGTCCTAAGTACAGCTTTGCGGAAATCCATAACGATATTGACCGCCGACAGAAATGGCGTATACTTCCGCAATCATCGAACTGAACGGGAGATGCGCCATGCGTGGTCGCAAGAAGACGTATGTTGTCCAACTTGAACCGAAAGAAACCGAAGCATTTCGCCGCCTGATCGCTGCTCACAAGAGCCCCCAGGACGAGGTGCTGCGCGCCAGGGTGCTCCTCACGTGCCACGAACAGCCGGAGTGGAGCGACGAGCGGGTGGCTGATGCCGTCGGGTGTTCGCCCGGGATGGTCCGCAAATGGCGGAAGCGCTGGGTCGAAGCCCACACGTTGAAAGATGCCCCGCGGACCGGTCGGCCCCGGGCTTTTTCCCCCTCCGGTGCGGGCGCAGGTGACGGCGCTGGCCTGCTCGCCGCCCGATGAAGCCGGCGTACCGGTGGCGCGGTGGAGTTGCGCTGAGCTGGCAGCGGCCCTGGTCAGCCTGGGGCTGGTGGCCTCCATTGCTGTCAGCACGATCTGGCGGTGGCTCCGCGCCGAGCGGATCAAGCCGTGGCGCTATCATCACTGGCAGCACGTCATCGATCCGCTGTTTGTCGACCGCGCGCGCGTGCTCCTGGAACTCTATGAACAAGCCGTCGACTTGCTCAAAGGCGGCATCTGGGTCATCTGTGTGGACGAGAAAACCTCCATCCAGGCCCGAGAAGGCATTCACCCGCCGGATCCAGCGGTGCCTGAGCACCCGGTGCATGTGGCTGCGCGCTACAACCGCCGCGGGGCCCTTCAGTTGTTTGCCGGGCTGAGCGTCGCCGATGGATTGGTGTATGGGTGTTGTCGCGCCCGGCGCTGCTTTGTCGATTTTCAAGCGTTCTTCCTGGCGGTCGTGGTGCCCGAAGCGCTGCGGCGGGGGGTGCACGAGATTCGGTTGATCTTGGACAATGGTCCGACCCATGCGCCCAAGCAACTGGAAGCCTGGCTGGCGCAGCAGCAATGTGAGCATGACTGGCCCTTCACCGTGAAGGTGGTGTGGTTGCCCAAGTATGCCTCCTGGCTGGACCAGATCGAAATCTGGTTTAGCATTCTGCAGCGCAAGGTACTGACGCCGAATCATTTTCAGGATGTGGGCCGCTTGTCGCAGCGGATATTGGACTTCATTGCACACTACGATCGCTCTGCTAAGCCTATCAATTGGTCATACACGGTGGCCAAATTCGATGAGAAATTCGCTACGGACTAGCGAAATGCTGTACTAAGGTAGCGAAATTCCTTGTCGGGTAAGTTCCGACCCGCACGAAAGGCGTCACGAGTGGGGCGCTGTCTCAACAGAGGACTCGGCGAAATTGCAGTGGCCGTGAAGATGCGGCCTACTCACAGCAGGACAAAAAGACCCCGTGGAGCTTGACTGCAGCTTGCCATTGCGACTGGGCATGGGCTGCGTAGGATAGGTGGGAGCCGGAGAAGCTGGGCTTGCGGGCTCGGTGGAGGCCCACTTGAAATACCACCCTGCGCATGCTGAGGCGCTCACCCCCGCCCGTGAACCGGGGGGGGGACCGTGGCAGGTGGGCAGTTTGACTGGGGCGGTCGCCTCCGAAAGGGTAACGGAGGCGCCCAAGGGTGCCCTCAGGCGGAATGGAAACCCGCCGGCGCGTGTATTGGCACAAGGGCGCTTGACTGCGAGACTGACCCGTCGAGCAGGGACGAAAGTCGGGCAAAGTGATCCCACGGTTCCGGGTGGAAGGGCCGTGGCTTACCGGATAAAAGCTACCCCGGGGATAACAGGCTAGTCTTCCCCAAGAGTTCACATCGACGGGAAGGCTCGGCACCTCGATGTCGGCTCGTCACATCCTGGGGCTGGAGCCGGTCCCAAGGGTTCGGCTGTTCGCCGATTAAAGTGGTACGCGAGCTGGGTTCAGAACGTCGTGAGACAGTTCGGTCTCTATCCGCTGTGAGCGTTGGGGATTGCGAGGCGCTGACCCTAGTACGAGAGGACCGGGTTGGACTGACCGCTGGTGCACCAGTTGTCCCGCCAGGGGCATCGCTGGGTAGCTACGTCGGGCCGGGAGAACCGCTGAAAGCATCTAAGTGGGAAACCCTCCTCCAGATGAGTCCCCCCCATCAGGGCCCAGCCAGAGCAGCTGGTCGATAGGCCGCAGGTGTATGGGCAGTAATGCCTTCAGCCGAGCGGTCCTAACGCCCGAGTGCGCTTTCAACTCGCTTTCGCACGGCGATTCTCGCTCGCATCGATCTTCAGTCCCACGGGACAGCAACTTCGTGTCCGACGAGGTTGGTTGGTGACTCTCGCGGCGGGGGTCCACCCGGTTCCATCCCGAACCCGGCAGTTAAGCCCGCCCGCGCCGATGATACTGCCGCCGCAGGGCGGTGGGAACGTAGGTCGTTGCCAACCAACCTCTTTTTGTTGCTTGCTAACGATAGATCCTAACTTGAATCGCAGTAACCATGACTGCAAGAGGGGTGTGAACAGCACCTCTCTTTTTATTTAATCCGGCCAAGCGATTCCGTCCCTTCGGACGCGGGTTGCGGAACTGGGATAGGACGTTTGCTCAGAGGATCTGCGAGAGGAAGAGCCTGGTTCGATCATGCTGTGGATGCTCGAAGATTTGGCGCGGGGTGCCGATCTCGACAATCTCACCACGATCGAAGAAAACCATGCGGTGTGCAACCTCGCGTGCGAACCCCATCTCGTGCGTGACGACGAGCATGGTCATTCCTTCGTGAGCCAGCTCCTTCATGACATCGAGCACCTCTTTGATCATCTCTGGATCGAGGGCTGACGTCGGCTCGTCGAAGAGCATGATCCTGGGCTGCATGGCGAGAGCGCGAGCGATGGCGACGCGTTGCTGTTGGCCACCAGAGAGCTGACCGGGGTACTTGTCGGCCTGCTCAGGGATGCCGACGCGCTCCAACAGCTCCACGGCGACCTCTTCCGCTTTGGCTTTGGGCCACTTGCGAACCCAGATCGGCGCGAGGGTAATATTCTGGAGGGCCGTGAGGTGCGGAAAAAGGTTGAATTGTTGGAACACCATTCCAACTTCACTTCGGATCGCTTCGATGTTTCGGATGTCGTTGGAGAGCCGGATGCCATCGACGATGATCTCTCCCTTTTGGTGCTCCTCCAGGCGATTGATGGTGCGAATGAAGGTCGATTTCCCTGAACCGGAGGGCCCGAAGATAACGACGACTTCACCGCGCCGAACAGTGAGGCTGATCCCTTTGAGAACGTGAAAATCACCGAACCACTTGTGCACGTCGCGGCAGATAATGATCTCGTCTGAGTTCCGATCGTTCTGTGTCATGACCCTTCCCTGCGTTCTAGCGTTGGCCGACTCCAAGTGCTACCTCCAACCGGCGGCTTGCATACGACATAGTATAGCTGAAAATCCAGTAGACAGCAGCAATAAAGAGAAAAACCTCACGTTGAAGCCCGAGAAACTCGGGCTGTGCTACGACGGCGCGAGCGATACCGAGGAGTTCGAGAAGCCCGACAATTGCGACTAGTGAGGTGTCTTTGAAGAGACTGATGAATTGACCGACGATGGCTGGAATCACGGCCCGCAGCGCTTGAGGGAGAATGATGAGCCCCATCGTTAATGTTGGGCTGAGGCCCAAGGCGACAGCCGCCTCTTCTTGACCCCGGGGCACTGCCTGCAAACCACCACGAACGTTCTCGGCAAGATAGGCGGCGCTGAATATCACCAGCCCGACCATGGCCCTGATCACTCGATCGACTCTGATATTCTCTGGGAGGAAGAGCGGGACCATGATCGAGCTCATGAAAAGAATCGTGATCAGCGGGACCCCTCGAATCATCTCGATGTATACGATCGAGAACATCTTGACCACCGGCAGTTTACTGCGTCGTCCGATTGCCAATAAGATACCGATCGGGAATGCGGCGACGATTCCGACGACGGCAAGCAGGAGCGTCAAGAGCAAGCCACCCCAAAGACTCGTGCTGATGGCTGGGAGGAGCGGGGCGGTGGGGGCGAGCCCGCGGAGCAGCACGATGACCGCGGGGAAGGAAAGAAGCCAGGCCAGCACCACAGTTCCGCCACGCAGGCGCACGACCCGCGTGGAGAGCACGAAGCCGCCGGCGAGGACGAACACCGCGCCGACGAGCCAGGCACGGGTTTGAAGGCTGAACGGCAGGAGCGCGAGGATGAGCAGACCGCTCGCGAGCAGTGCCGAGATGCTGCGGAAGATGCCGCCCCAGGTTCCCCAACTCGTCCCGAAGAGAAATACGACAGCCAGGAGACAGATCCACACTCGCCACAGTTCTGCTTGTGGATACCGGCCGACCATGAAAAGGCGGAGATTTTGGGTGACGACCGCCCACTTCGCCTGGGTGAAAATCCAGTCCAGCAGGTTGCTCGCGACGAGCCAAAGAATAGCGAGCGAGACGAACGTGAGGAGCGTGTTGATCCACGAACTGAAGAGGTTTTCTCGAAGCCACTTGATCGGATCGAGTGCTGCTCGTGGCCGCTCGGCTGGTCGACTGATAGTGGCCATAGGCTACCGCTCCACCAAACGCACCCTGGCGTTGTAGATGTTCATCAACAGGGAAGTGATCAGACTCAGGCTCAGGTAGGTTCCCATCATCAGGGTGATCACCGGGACGGCCTGGCCGGTCTGATTGAAGATTGTGCCTGCAACGCCGAAGAGATCCGGGTAGCCAATCGCGACCGCCAGGCTAGAGTTCTTGGTCAGATTGAGGTACTGGCTGGTGAGTGGTGGGATGATGACGCGAAGGGCCTGGGGGAAGATGACCAGTCTCAGCACCTGAAGGTGGCTGAGACCAAGAGCCCGCGCCGCTTCCGTCTGGCCCCGTGGCACGGCGAGAATTCCGGCGCGGACAATCTCGGCAATAAATGCGCCCGTGTAAACAGTCAGTCCCAGAAGCAAGGCTGTAAACTCGGGGGTCAGTGAGACGCCGCCCCGAAAGTTCAACCCGCGTTGAACTGGAAGCTCGAGGAGCACGGGCGGCCGCGTCAGGAGCAGCCAGGCCAGAGCAGGCGGCGCGACGAGCAACACGAGCGCGATGATCTCGCGGGGGAAGCTGTGCCCGGTGCGAAGTTGGTGCCGGGTCAACGCGACCCAGGCGAGCACCGCCAGGATCAGCCCCACCCCCACGGTCGGCCACCAGTTGCCAAAGCTCTCCGTGCCAACCGGCCAGGGGAGAAAGACGCCCCGGTTGCTCAGGTAGATCGAACCGGGAAGAGAAACGGCGTTTCGATTGGTGGGGAGCTTGAGAAAGAAGGCGGTGTACCAGAAGACGAGCTGAACCAGGAGCGGCGTGTTGCGAATGATTTCGATGTAGGTACTGGCGATCCGGCTCACGAGCCAGTTCGAGGAGAGCCGCGCGACACCGGCCAGAATGCCCAGAATCGTGGCGAGAACGATACCGATCAAACTGGCGCGCAACGTATTAGCAATTCCAACCAGAAAAGCTTGCCAATAGGTATCGGTCGGCTGATACGGGATGGCCGACTCACCGATCCCGAAGCCGGCGGTTTGGGAGAGAAACGAAAAGCCCAGGCCCAGATTTTGCCGCTTCAGCCCGGCGAGCATGTTGGTGACCAACAGCCACGCGATGACGAGCACGACGATCACAAAGATCACTTGGGCGATGATGCGTAAAATGCGCACATCGCGCCAAAATGGAATCGCCTCTGCCGAAGGTATGGTGGTCATGACCTTTCTTTTGAAAAGTGGGGCCGCTTGTCCTCCAGCGAGCGACCCCACATGTACATCTGCTTAACGGAATGGTGGCGAGTACATCAGGCCACCCTCGGTCCAAAGCGCGTTCTGACCGCGCTCCAGATTGAACGGCGTTCCCTGCCCGAGATTGCGCTCAAAAATCTCACCATAGTTGCCAACGGCCTTCACGACCTTGACGGCAAAGTCATTGCTCAGACCGAGACCGCTCCCCAAATCGCCCTCGTCGCCGACGAAGCGACGATAATTGGGGTTGTCCGTGCCGATGAACTCATCGGCGTTCTGCGATGTCAGGCCGAACTCTTCAGCCTGAATGGTTGCGAAGACGGTCCAGCTCACCACATCGAGCCAGGGGCTATCACCTTGCGCCACGACCGGGCCAAGGGGCTCCTTGGAGAGGACATCGGGGAGCAGAACGTGATCTTCGGGGTTCTTGAGCGTGGTTCGACGCGAGATGAGCTGGGAGCGGTCACTGGTGACCGCGTCGCAGCGACCCTCGTCGTAGGCAGCGTAGGTTGGGTCAATCTCCTCAAACACGACCGACGTGAAATCGAGATTGCGGGCCCGGAAGGCATCCGTCAGGTTCAGTTCTGTCGTCGTCCCGGACTGAACGCAGACGGTCGCGCCGTCCAGGTCCTCGATGCTCGTCGCACCAAGCTCCTTGCGAACCATGATGCCCTGGCCGTCGTAGAACGTGGTGGGACCAAAGTCCATCCCTACGGAGGTGTCACGGCTGATCGTCCAGGTCGTGTTTCGGAAGAGCACATCCACCTCACCAGTCTGGAGGGCGGTGAATCGCTCCTGGGCCGTCAACGGGCGAAACTCGACAGCCTTTGGATCGCCGAAAACGGCGGTGGCGACGGCCCGGCAGAAGTCGGCGTCGAAGCCGCTGTAGGTGTTCGTGGACTGGTCAAGGTAGCTAAAGCCTGGAAGGCCACCATTGACGCCGCAGATCAGTTTTCCTCGATCTTTGACCAGGGCCAGCCGCCCGCCTTGCGGCTGGGCGGCCCCACCGCTGGGGGCACTGGTCGCGGCTGGGACATTCTGTGGGGTGGCAGCTGTCGTGGGAGCTTCTGTTACCGCGGCTGCCGCTGGCGCCGTTGCTGGGACTTCGGTGGGTTGGGCGGTCACGGGGGTTGGGGTTGCCGTGGCTCCGCCACAAGCGGCGAGCACGATGGCGATGATATCCAGGATGGTGATCATGATAATGATTTTGCGCTTCATTTCTCCTCCTCATGAAGGTAGATGTGGACTGCTCAAGCCATGCAGCCGTGCGATTGGCGAGTGTACCCTCCTTTCCGCGAGGCCGCGGGCGCGACCGAGTGAGGATCGTTGATGGCGCGTGAGGGAAGGGAGTAATTTCCCTCCCAGACACTCTCGCAGACGGCTCAGCGGGCTCCACGGTACCCGCCGGCGTCGATCAACTGCGAATCTCGCTCTCAAACAGGGTATTCCAGGGGCATGGGAATGGTCAATCTTACGAAATCCTAAGCCAGGTTGTCAAGCCCCCGGTCACTCACCGGGCGTGGCATTATTTTTTGCTTTCTTCTGGCAAGAACACAAGGAGGAGATCCGCGTTCAGATGGCGCCACGGAGAACGCGTGTGGCACTTTCCCAGGTTGGTCTCGTTGATCTGTTCACCGACCTGGGGTCTACTCGTTGAGTGCTGGGAGCCTGCGTAGGAAGAAAGCTTGACTTGTATTTGTCGCAGGTCCTTACTATACTTTTATTATCTCGGGTGGTTACCCCGTTGCGAGCGCGAAGCCGAATAAAGAGTCCCACGTCTTGACACTGGCTTCGGCGCTATGCTAGAATCGTAACCTCAACTTTTAAGGATTCGCCCGGTGGTCAACAGAGTTCGTTGACCCAAGCGACACTACCACAACGAGGCGGGTAGATTTAATAGAGAAGGAGGGGCTCTGCAGCGTCGCTGGAGACCAATACCTTCTAGCATCGAAACGCGGCTCAACCAAACACCTTAACAAACTGGACCGACCACAGGGGACAGCCCCGGGTCGGTTTTTGTTTCCTTATCGCCCGGCCGACTGTCGGCGCGGCTGTGGGCGAAGGAGTAGCCCGCCCCGGAACCCCCATGCGTGGATAGGCAGGGGGTTTGTCGTCTCTGGCGGGAGAAGCCGGATTTGAAAGAACAAAGAGGGAGGAAGTGCTCATGGAGGCGGCCGCGAGGGAAGCCACCGCCAATGGTGCGGTCACGGGCCGGAATTTGTTGGAACTGGTGCGACGGTGGCAAGACCAGGACAAGTTCCGAGACCAACACTGGGAGGGCTCGTTTGGCGAGTACCTGGATGTTGTAGTCAACAATCCACGGGTGACGCGTACTGCGTTCGAACGCGTGTACGATATGGTCCTGTCTCATGGGAAGACTGAGTACGAGTCGAATCGTGAGACACTAGTCCACTACCATTTCTTCGATGATCCAATCGACAATGGGCGTGACGCGATCTACGGGCTCGATAAATACCTGATGGATCTGGTGGACTTTTTTCACTCGGCGGCCCGACGCTACGGCACGGAGCGCCGCGTTCTCCTCCTGCACGGCCCGGTGGGATCGTCCAAGAGTACCATCGCGCGGTTGCTGAAGAAGGGGCTCGAGCACTACTCGCGCAGGGAAGAGGGTACGCTCTACAGCTTCGCGTGGCTCGTGGATGAGGGGCGTTTCGACTGCCCGATGCACGAAGAGCCGTTGCACCTGATCCCGCTCGAATGGCGTGAGCAGTTTCTGCAGCAGCTGAACGCCGATCACCACTCGGACGAGCAAATTCGCATCGAGGGCGAGCCGTGCCCCGCGTGTCGCTTCATCTTCCGAGAGATGATGGAGCGGTATGAGGGGGACTGGACGAAGGTCATGGAGCATGTGCGCGTCAGGCGCATCATTCTCTCTGAGAAAGATCGTATTGGAATCGGAACCTTCCAACCCAAGGACGAGAAGAACCAGGACTCAACCGAGCTGACCGGCGACATCAACTACCGCAAGATTGCCGAGTACGGTTCTGACAGTGACCCGCGAGCATTCAACTTCGATGGCGAGTTCAACATTGCGAACCGCGGTCTGGTCGAGTTCATTGAGGTGCTGAAGCTCGACGTCGCGTTTCTCTATGACCTGCTTGGCGCCAGCCAGGAACACAAGATCAAGCCTAAGAAGTTTGCCCAAACGGATATCGACGAGGTCATCCTCGGGCACACCAACGAGCCCGAGTACCGCAAGCTCCAGTCGAACGAGTACATGGAGGCGCTGCGTGACCGGACGGTCAAGATTGACATCCCTTACATCACGCGCCTCAGCGATGAGATCAAGATTTATCAAAAGGATTTCTCCCAGGAGCGCATCCGCGGCAAGCACATTGCTCCTCATGTGATCGAGGTGGCGGCCATGTGGGCGCTCTTGACGCGGTTGGAGGAACCCAAGCATGCCGGACTGACGCTCATGCAGAAGCTAAAGCTCTACGATGGCAAGACCATGCGTGGGTTTACAGAGGACACCATTCGTGAACTGCGCGAGTCGGCCAGCCGCGAGGGCATGGAGGGGATTTCGCCCCGGTACATCCAGGACAAGATTTCTAACGCCCTGGTCAACTCCAACGGGATGCGTGCTCCCGACGAGGTAGACCCACGCTATCCCGACGGCTGTGTCAACCCCTTCATGGTGATGACCGAGCTCGACGTGGGGCTCCGCCACCATGCGCTGATCACCAGCGAGGAGCAGCGGACTCGCTACCGCGAGCTGCTGACCCTCGTCAAGCAGGAGTACGACGACATCGTCAAGAACGAGGTCCAGCGGGCAATCACAGCGGACGAAGCGGCGATCCAGCGGCTCTGCGCCAACTACATTGATAATGTCAAGGCCTACACCCAGCGCGAGCGCGTGCGCAATCGCTTTACGGGCCAGGACGAAGAGCCGGACGAGCGGCTGATGCGCTCGATCGAAGAGAAGATCGATATTCCCGACAGCCGCAAGGACGATTTTCGCCGCGAGATTATGAACTACATCGCGGCGATGGCCTTGGACGGCAAGCGGTTCGATTATACCTCGAACCCGCGCTTGCAGAAGGCCCTGGAACTCAAGCTCTTCGAGGACCAAAAGGACTCGATCAAGTTGACCAGCCTGGTATCCAGTGTGGTTGACCGCGAGACGCAGGAGAAGATCGACGTCGTCAAAGGTCGCCTGATCCGCGACTACGGCTACTGCGAGGTCTGTGCGACGGACGTCCTCAACTATGTGGCCAGCATCTTTGCTCGCGGGGATACGAGGCGGAATTAGGAGAATCGTGCCCGGCTCGCGGCCGCGGGCCTCCCGGGCCGGGCACATTGGATAAGCCCATGGCAAGTCGAATCGATAGCGATCATGCGCGTTTCCGAAGAGTCGCACGCGGCCAGATCAAAAAGCATCTGCGCCACTACATTTCACGCGGCGAGCTCATTGGTCGTCAAGGCAAGAATCTGGTCAGCATCCCGATTCCCCAGGTCGAGATTCCGCAGTTTCGCTTTGGCTCCAAGCAGCAGGGCGGGGTCGGCCAGGGTGAGGGTGAGCCGGGTACACCAATCGGCCAGGGAGATCCCCAGAATGGCTCGGGCCAGGCTGGAGACAGCCCTGGTCAGCACATGCTGGAGGTCGAGCTGACCTTCGAGGAACTGGCCCAAATCATGGCCGAGGAGCTCGAGCTGCCCAACATCGAACCCAAGGGGAAGCAGAATATTGTCAGTGAGAAGGATCGCTACACGGGGATTCGGCGCGTCGGTCCGGAGAGCTTGCGCCACTTCAAACGGACCTACCGGGAGGCACTGAAGCGCCAGATCACGAGCGGTTCTTACGATCCCCACGAACCGCTCGTCGTCCCAATCCGGGACGACAAGCGTTACCGCAGTTGGAAAGAGGTCCGCCGCCCGGAAAGCAACGCCGTCATCGTCTACATGATGGATGTCTCGGGCTCCATGGGCGACGAACAGAAGGAGATCGTTCGCATCGAGGCCTTCTGGATCGATACCTGGCTCCGATCGCAGTACAAGAACCTCGAGACGCGCTACATCATCCACGATGCTGCTGCTCGCGAGGTCGACCGGCATATCTTCTTCCACACTCGTGAGAGCGGTGGCACCATGATCAGCTCAGCCTACGAGCTGTGCAACCGGCTGGTTGATGCTCAGTTTCCGCCCGATGAGTGGAACATTTATCTGTTTCACTTCTCGGACGGCGACAACTGGGGTGGTGGGGATACTGAGAAGTGTGTCCGCCTGCTCGAAGAGCAGTTGCTTCCCAAGAGCAACCTGTTCTGCTACGGGCAGGTTGAAAGCTACTACGGCTCAGGCGAATTTATCCGCGATCTGCAAGAGCATTTCAGGAGCGACCACGAGCAGGTTGTCTTGAGCGAGATCGATGGTCGCGATGGAATCTACGATTCCATCAAACAATTCCTGGGGAAGGGCCGGTAACCGAAGGTTGGTGGAGACGCCCGACTCCGCGGGTCCCCCCAGGTCAGAGCGCCCGGGAAGGGATTCCCCCGGAGGGGACGGCGCAACGTCTGGCCGCGAATGGATGAGAATCGATGAGTGCTATGTACGAACTACGAACTGGTCTCAGCCCCGAATTGGAGCGGGAGCGTGAGACTATTCGGCACCACGCGCTCGACTACGGGTTGGACTTCTTCGAAGTCATTTTCGAGGTGGTTGATTTCCAGCAGATGAATGAAGTTGCCGCCTATATGGGGTTCCCGACCCGCTACCCCCACTGGCGCTGGGGGATGGAGTACGAGCGGCTCAAGAAGAGCTACTCCTACGGCCTCCACCGCATCTACGAGATGGTCATCAACAATGACCCGTCGTACGCCTATCTGCTCGACAGCAACGAGCTGATCGATCAGAAGATCGTGATGGCCCATGTCTACGGGCACTCAGACTTCTTTAAGACCAACCTCTGGTTCGCCCACACGAACCGAAAGATGATGGACGAGATGGCCAACCATGCCACTCGCGTCCAGCGTCATGTCGAGCGGATTGGTCTGGAGGAAGTTGAGGATTTCGTTGATGTCTGCCTCTCGCTCGATAACCTGATTGATCGTCACGCTCCCTACATTCGACGCCGGTCCCCTGTTGAAGACCAGTCGGGAATCGATCCTGAGATCGAACGGCGGCGCCCAGAGGTTCCGAGACTGCCGATCACCCGGGAGTATATGGACCGCTTCATCAACCCGCCCGATTACCTCAAATCTGAGGCGGCGCGGCGCCGGGAGGCCGCCGAGAGCCAGAAGCACCGCTTTCCGGCGGAGGCAGAGCGCGACGTATTGCTCTTCCTCTTAGAGCACGCCCCACTCGACACCTGGCAGCAAGACCTTCTCAGTATCATTCGCGAGGAGGCCTACTACTTTGTCCCGCAAGGGATGACCAAGGTCATGAATGAAGGCTGGGCCTGCCTGGCTGCCGGCTCGCTGATTTTCACCGCCCAAGGGGTGCTACGTTTAGAAGACCTGGTCCGGCAGAAATTTGCGGGGCGGGTGAGCGATGGCCAAACCTTCCGTTATGTCTACGATTGGGCTACGTTCGATGACCGTGAGACCGTCTGGATTCGCACTCAGCGCGGGCTAGAAGTGGAAGGCTCACTCACGCATCGGGTGATGATGGCTGATGGGAGTTGGCGCCGGCTCGACGAAGTTCAAATCGGTGACCAGCTCTTGCTGACTGCGGGCGCCAATCAATGGGCACAGGAATGTGTTCCCGTTGACTGGCAGCCTCAACGGCGTATCACGTTAAGCGATGTGGCCACCGAAGTGGGTGTTGACATCGAAACTGTCATCCGCTCCCCGCGCGGCGTCCATGGACGGAACAGCGAGCAGTTAGCCCCGTCCGTAGCCGAGTACGATGCGGAATTGGCGGTTAAGACACCGACGCAGAACAAGCGCCGCGCCATTCGCGTGCCTACTGCGATCGATGAAAAGGTGGGTGCATTTCTCGGCTACCTTGTCGGTGATGGCCACATCAACGAGGTGAAGCGCGCAATTGGGCTGACAACCGGCAACGAAGGACAGGCTGATCGGTTTGCGGGATTGGTGGAAGAACTTTTCGGTATCACACCGCACAAAAAGTGGGATCAGGGGTGTTATGAGGTTCTCTTCCAGTCCAACGATGTAGAAGATTTTCTGAAATATCTGGGACTCGAGACGGAGCGCGCTGGTTGGGTCAAGGAGGTTCCTGAGGTCATTTTGCGTTCGCCCAAAGAAGTCGTGGCTGCATTCTTACGGGCCTACTTTGACTGTAATGGGTATGCTGGCCGGCAAGGTGTCCTCCTGTCAAACTCTAGCGATTCCCTGGGTCAGGTCGTCCAGTTGCTCTTGCTCAACTTTGGGATTCTTTCCCGCCGGCTGTTGAAAGATGGTTCCTGGCATCTCCATGTCACGGGCACGTCCGCCGCAACCTTCCTCGCGGCAGTTGGCTTTGGTTTGGATCACAAGCAGCGGGCCTTGCGAAGCTACGTAGAAAACCACCACTGTTTTAAATCCGAGGAGTGGCACGATACCATCGTTGCCATCGAACATCGCCGTGCGGACGTGTACGATATCTCCGTGGAAGACACGCATCGATATGCGGCCCAAGGATTTATCAACCACAATAGTTTCTGGCACTCGACGATCATGACGCAAAGCGGTGTCATGACCGATGCTGAGGTGGTGGACTACGCCGACCATCACTCGGGTACAGTTGCGATGAGTCCTCACCGCATCAATCCTTACAAGATTGGGCTGGAACTGTTCCGCGATATCGAGGAGCGTTGGAACAAGGGGCAATTCGGAAAGGCGTGGGAGGAGTGCGATGACCTCCGCGCGCGGCGCGAATGGGACTTGCAACTCGACTTGGGGCGCCAGAAAATCTTCGAGGTCCGTTCAGTTTATAACGATATTGGTTTCATTGACACCTTCTTCACCGAGGACTTTTGTAATCGCCACCAACTCTTTACCTATAAGTATAACGAACGAACCGGCTATTACGAGATCGACTCGCGCGATTTCCAGATGATCAAGCAGAAATTGCTTTTCTCGCTGACGAATTTTGGGCAACCGGTGATCGTGGTGCAGGATGCGAACTATAGCAATCGCGGCGAGCTCTACCTCAAGCATCAACACGAGGGCGTGGACTTGAAGCTCGATGAAGCGCGTGATACGCTAACCAATCTCCACCGAATCTGGCGACGGCCAGTCCATGTCGAGACGGTGGTTGAGGGAACCCCGAGGCTCTTAAGCTTCGATGGTCAGGAGCATTCGTTCCGCAAGTTGCGTTGAACGGGGGCACTTATCTAGTTGTTGTTTGGCCAATGGCCGCAGGAGGAGAGGTACAATGTGGGTTGAGAATATCATCCGTGAGATCCAACGACAGGTAGGTGGGGGTAGGCGTACCGTAAATGTCGCAGCCGGCGGCGCAGCCCTCACCGCGGAGGTGCGCCAGGCCGACTCCCTGGCCGGCGCCCTGGACTCGTTGACCGTGGTGCTGCCGGGGGTTCCTCCCGCACTCGACGAGGCCGGGCGCACGCTCGCCAGCTCTGTGACCTACCTCCTTGAGCCGCTGGCCGTGCTCGAAATCGGCACCGATCGTGTGCTCTTGCGCAGCCGGCCCCCGAGGACCCGCGACCGTTCGGCTGAATACTATGAACTCTGGCTCCGCGCCGCGGGCGAAAGCACTGCTGTGGATCTGCGCCGCTACCGAACGCAACGCCATCAGTCGGGGCGTGAAGTCCTCCCGATGACGTTCACGTGGGAGCAGGTGCTCCACCTGCTCAACGATCTCGAAACAATCTTTTTATAACGAAGCGACAACGACTGTCGAGGGGGGCCCCAAGACGTGTGCGCGTCTTGGGGCCCCCTGCATTCAACCTCGGCGTCATCACGCTGCCGCGGTCCTCGTGCCCCTTTCATCTCCAAGATAGCCCCGCAACCATCCGGCAGGAGTGCCGCAGTCAGTCGTCTGGCGGCGCACCCCCAAGGGCGCGGCTCAGTTGTCAATGTGCGATGCACCTTCGTCGTGGTCGCAGGGGATGCGGTAGGCTGGCTGCTTGACAGCCCGGCGTACGTGCTCCCGATGGCGTACCGCGTACGCCCGACTTTTGATCTGCTCTCCCCTCGAATGGACATCCCTGGGTGACGGTCCGCCGGCCCCAATCCATCCACTGTAGGACTGGCGAGATCATAGAGAAATCCATCGGAGGCGAAGAACGGAAGACGGTACCAGGCCGTATTCACGCCTCGGAGGGCACTACCCGGATCGCAGGCAAGTGGGCGGCGCAGTTGGAATGGTGTGCTCATGTGCTACAATGCGTATGGGCCAGCAAAGCCTGGTCCGGCGCGGCGAGGTGGTGATCTTGCTCTATGGTTGACTACCTGGCCAGAGAGCGGCACGGTGAGAGATTTGCTCAAGTTGGAATATGCTGGACCGGGTGGGTGAGGGCACTGCCCTCACCCACCCGGTCGATGCTATCCCGGTAAGGAGCGGAAGATGTTCTCTCAGGCCCTCGGTCGCGATGCCGGGCCCCCCAGGCCTGCGTTCGCTGTGAGCGGCTGTTTCAGAGGAGGGAAACGAATGCGGATCGGCTTCATCTCGACCCGGCTCAACGGTACCGATGGGGTCTCACTCGAGGTGGAGAAGTGGGCGATGGTGCTTCGTCGGATGGGCCACGAGCTTTTCTACTGTGCAGGAGAGCTGGGAGGCCACGCCGCGAGCGGCACCCTGATTCCTCAGCTTCACTTCCATCATCAATCCATCATCGTGCTGAGCCAGCGTGCCTTTGGGGACGGCGCCGAGCGAGACGGCGAGAAACTGGCCGACGAAATCTACGAACGGGCGGATGAGATTCGAGCCCCCCTGCGGGAATTCATCCGCGAGAACCGGCTCGATCTGATCATCGTGCAGAATGCGCTGACGACCCCGATGAACCTGCCCTTGGGTGTGGCGCTCACCGGTCTGATTGCCGAGTTGGGCATCAACACCATCGCACACCATCATGACTTTCACTGGGAGCGCCAACGGTACCAGGTGAGCAGCGTCATCAACCTGCTTGACACTGCCTTCCCCGCCAAGCTTCCCACCATCCAGCACGTTGCAATCAACTCGATCGCCCAGCGCCGGCTCAGAGAGCGGCGCGGCATCGACTCTGTCGTGATTCCCAATGTCCATGACTTTGCGGCACCACCGCCGGGCATCGAGGCCTACAACCGCGATCTCCGCGAAATGCTGGGGTTGACTGGGGACGATCTCTTCGTCCTCCAACCAACGCGGGTGATCCAGCGCAAGGGAATCGAGATGGCGATTGAGTTGGTACGTCTTCTGGAGCTTCCGGATGCACACCTCTTCATCACCCACCGGGCCGGCGACGAGGGCCTCAGTTACTGGCACTGGCTCAAACGCGAGGCGGGGATGATGCGCGTCGATCTACGGCTGATCGATCACCTGATCGGTCCGGAGCGAGCCAGGATGAACGGCCACAAAATTTACTCGCTGTGGGATGTCTACCCGCATGCCGATCTGGTGACCTACCCCAGTACCTACGAGGGCTTCGGCAATGCCCTGCTGGAGGCGATCTACTTCCGACGTCTGATCGTCGTCAACCGCTACCCCGTCTACAACGCGGATATCCGGCCGTTGGGTTTTGAGGTCATCGAGTTAGATGGGTTCGTCGATGAAGGAGCAGTCCAGAAGACGCGTGAGCTGCTGAACGCTCCGGAGCGCGTCCGAGCGATGGCCGAGAAGAACTACGCAATTGCCCAAGAGCACTTCTCGCTCGAGGTGCTCGAAGCGAAGCTGCGCGAGCTTCTGGCGGCTTGCTGAGGCGGAACGGTGCATGTAGGAATTGTCCACTATGCGGCTCCCCCGGTCGTGGGGGGCGTCGAGCTGACGATCTTCCACCACGCGCGTGTCCTCACGGCCCTGGGGCACCGCGTGACGGTGGTGGCCGGGCGCGGTGGACCCTTTTTGCCGGGGGTCGCCTACCGGGACGAGCCGCTGGTGGGTTCCCGCAGCGAGCCGATTGCGGAGGCCAACCAGGCGCTGGCCGCCGGACAGGTGCCGGCGGGTTTTGGCGACCTGGTGCTGCAGATCGGCGATGCTCTGTTGGCCTATCTAGAGGAGTGCGATGTCGCCATCGGGCACAACCTCTTTACCCTCCACAAGAATCTCGCCCTGACGGCGGCGGTCCACCGATTGGTGCTCGCAAAGGTCGGGCCGCCCTGGGTGGCCTGGCACCACGATTTTGCCTGGCTGCGCCCGCAGTACCAGCCGGAACTTCACGCCGGCGAGCCCTGGGAGTTGCTGCGGCGCCCCTGGCCAGGAGTCGGCCACGTCACGGTTTCGGAGGCGCAGCGCGCCGACCTGGCGCGTCTGTACGAGATCGTTCCAGAGGCGATCGCAGTCATCCCGCCGGGTGTCGAGCCGGCCGACTTCTACCGGCTGAGCGATACGGTCGCGCGCCTGGTGCGTAATTGGGGCTTGCTCGAGGCCGACTGCCTCTTCCTCCTGCCGGCCCGAATCACCCGTCGCAAGAACGTCGAGCTGGCGCTGCGCTGGTTGGCGGCCGTCCGTGCGCAGTCGGGTTGGGACGCGCACCTGCTCGTCACCGGACCGCCTGGGCCGCACAACCCAACCAACCTCGCCTATTTGGAGCACCTGTTGGCACTCCGCGACGATCTCCGGTTGAGCAATGTGGTCCACTTCGTCTACGAGGCCCACGAGCGGACCGGTGTCCCTCTCTTGTTGGCGGACGAGGAGGTCGCGTCGCTCTACCAGATTGCCGATGCCTTATTGTTTTCCAGTCGCCAGGAGGGCTTCGGTATCCCAATCCTCGAAGCTGCCCTGGCCCGCCTCCCGATCTTCGCCACGAATCTGCCGCCCTTCCGCGAGAGTGCAGCCGCGGGCGCAGTGCTCTTTCCTCGCGATACCCCCCCGGCCGAGGTCGCACATACCATCGTTACAACCCTTCTGGCAGACCGGGCGTTTCAATTGCGCCGCCGGGTGCTGACCCGCTTCACCTGGGGGCGCCTGGTGGAGACTCAGGTGGTACCGCTGTTCATCGCTCATGCAGCTGCACGGTAAGGCCCGCTTCCGCCCGCCTGCGCCGCGTCGTCACTGAAGAAGCCTGCAACGGGCAGCCCACCAGGCCCCACCAACGACGAAAGGTGGTATTGCCAGCCTGCCTGACAGCACTAGCCGCCGGCAAGCTGTTCACCGATGAAAGGAGAGGACATGGGACGACAACTGGACTCCGGCGCGCTCCGAACAACTCTGAACGAGGGGCGGAACGATCATACCTACACGGTGGTCGTTCCCATCTTTGATGACGAACAGGCCGAATGGATCGTACAGGTGGCCCTGGCGCTGGCCCGGCCCCACCAGGGGCGCGTGGTGCTGGTCGGGATCGTGAGAGTGCCAGAAGGCCAATCCCTGAGTACCGGGGCGGTTGAGGCGCAGACCCGTCGGGCAACCCTGGAGCATGTGCGGGCACAGTTTCCCGATGAGCCGCTGCTGATCAAGCTCCGGATCCGGGTCGATTATCAACCCTGGCGCGTACTGACCAGGGTCGTGGCGAAGGAGCGCGCCGATCTGGCGATTGTCCGCTGGAATCAGGAAGGGGCGAGACCCTTCTTTGCCATGGGATTAGACAAACTCCTCAACCATCTCGACTGCCATGTCGTCGTCCTGAGCGGCTCGGTGTCCGTCCATCTGCACCGGATCCTGATGCCGATTCGAGGGAGTGCCGAGGCGCCCCTGATGCTGGAGGTGGCGCTCTCGCTGGCCGAGGCCACTGATGCGCGTATCACGATGCTCTACGCCCGCCGTGATGATCGTGACCCCCAAAGCCGCCTGGTGTATGAGGAACTGGCACGGATGAGTCAGGGCAACCGCCGGATCGAGCGCGAACTGCAGGTTGATCGCGACGTCGTTTCAGCGGTTCTGGAGCAGGTCGACAAGCCTGATCTGATTGTGATGGGGGCGGCGGAAGCGGCGAGCGGCAGTGACCTCCGGGCGATTGGGCCGACGGCCCGCCGCCTCCGCCACGAGCACGTCGCACCACTCGTCATTGTGAAAACCCACCGCCCCTTGCCGCTGGGTCGCCTGAGCCGCTGGCGCGACACCGAGCCGCTTCCACCCACGCCCACGTCGGTCGTGGTGGACAAGTGGTTTGCCGAGAACACCTTCCACAGTGTGGAGTTCGAAGACATCGAGCGGCTGGTGGCGCTCAAGCGGGAACAAGGCGTCACGATCAGCTTGGGATTGCCCGCGTTGAACGAAGAGACAACTGTCGGCACAGTCATTCGGGCAGTGCGGCAAGTTCTTATGGACGATTTCCCACTGCTCGACGAGATTGTCTTGGTTGATTCGGGTTCAACCGACTACACCGTGGAGATTGCGCAGGAATTGGGGGTCGCGGTGTACCAGCACAGTGAGATCCTTCCGCAGTATGGCTCGTTCCGCGGCAAGGGAGAGGCGCTCTGGAAGAGTCTGTACGTCCTCGGGGGTGATTTGATCGCCTGGATCGATACCGACATCGTCAACATTCACCCTCGCTTCGTCTACGGCATCCTGGGGCCCCTGCTCCGGCACGACACGATTCAATATGTGAAGGGCTTCTATCGGCGCCCACTCCAGGTCGGCGAGACGTTGCAGGCCGGCGGGGGCGGCCGGGTGACGGAACTGGTGGCGCGACCGTTGATCAACCTCTTCTACCCCGAACTGTCGGGGCTGGTGCAGCCCCTGGCCGGCGAGTACGCTGGCCGTCGCACGGCTTTGGAGCGGCTGCCGTTCTACACTGGCTACGGTGTGGAGATTGGTCTCTTGCTCGCGCTGGTCGAGCGTTATGGGATCAGTGGGATCGCCCAAGTGGATCTCCGCACCCGAGTTCACCACAACCAGCCATTGGGGGCCTTGAGCCGGATGGCATTTGCCATCATCCAGGTCTTCATCGATCACCTCGAGGGTCGCAAGCGGGTCGAGCTGCTGAACGAGATCAACCGGACGATGAAGATCATCCGTTATGAGCCGGGTCGTTTCAGCCTGGAGGAGCACGCCATCTCCGATCGTCGGCGGCCACCGATCATCACACTCCCCGAGTACCGGGCCCGTCACGGGATCACCTACTGGAAGGAAGACGAGGAAGCGCTGCAAGGAGGCGCGCTGGCGTGACGACCCTCTACCTGATTCGGCACGGCGAGACGCCTTGGAACCTTGAGGGGCGCTACCAGGGACAGTTGAACCCGCCTTTGACCACGTGCGGTCGCCAGCAGGCGCGCGCTGCGGCGGAGCGCCTCGCCCCTGTCGGCTTCGACGCAATCTACAGTAGCGACCTGGCGCGTGCTCGCCAGACGGCCGAGGCCCTGGCCGAGCTGACCGGCCTCCCGGTTCAGCTTGACTCGCGGTTGCGGGAGATCCACCAGGGCGAGTGGCAGGGTGTGCTCATCGACGAGATTCGCGCTCGCTGGCCCCAGGAGATCCAGGGTTGGGAGCGCGATCCGTGGCGGTATCCCCCACCGGGCGGGGAGTGCCTCGAAGATGTGCAGACGCGCCTCTTCGAGGCCGTCGACGAGATCGTCGTGCGCCACCCCCAGGGCACCGTCGCGGTCTTCACCCACAAGCTCCCCATCGCCCTCCTCAAGATCCGCGACCAGAGCCACCCCGCGGCCGATCTCTGGTCATTGCTCCCCGCGCACTGCGCCTGGGAAATCTTCGAGGTGGAGGCTGAATCTGGACGGGCAGCAGGCGGCAAAAGGAGCAGATAGCAGAGGGATGGGTCAGCGTTGAGCCGGGAAGAGGTCGGCCACGAGCAGCGCCAGGTCAGCGAAGATGGGGGAGGCGACTTCGTCGCCGGCGAGGTATTGAGCGTGAAGGCTGTAGCGGCTATCCTGGAGCGTATACACTTCGACCAGCCGGGCGCGTGGGCCCACGATCCAATACTCGGGCACGCCGGCCTGCTCGTAGACCCAGAACTTGGTCACCCTGTATCACCTGGCAACTGTAAACACGCTGCTCGCAGAGCGGCCCCAGACGGTCAGGTCGTACATTGCGTAGACCTCGGCCGGCATGGCGACGAACTCGCCGGCGTGCGTGGCGCGCGCGAAGTAGGGAAAGGTGTGCCGGCCTCTGTCCATCTCGGTGATGAAGAAGCTGACCCGCTTGCCGCGGACCTCCTTGTTATTGTAGCCGTACTCCTGCCAGTAGGAGTGCGGCTCGCCGGAGACGTTGCCTTCGTGGCTGGCCGTGTTCAATCTCTCGTTCAAGGCTTCCAGCTGCTGCACCGGGATCGGATTCCCGATGTCACCGAGATGCAGGACGCGGATAGCCTCCAGCGTGAATGTGTACATCGCGTTATCGCGTGGGTCGCGACCGAAATCGTGCGTGAGGCTCTCCATTGATGGGAGACCGCGGATCGTAAGGCCTTTGACGGTCACACCCTTCGGCGGGATCTCCAACGCGTTGACGACGGTCGGATTTCCCAAAATGTGGCTGGGATCGCTGTGGAATCTGTCAGTCGCCGAGCTCATGATGACGATGTCGGCCGTCTCGTGAATCGGGTCGAAGCCGGCACTACGCGGGCCCGGCGTGTACGGGTCGGTAATAACCGTGAGCCTGTCACCCTCGAGGCGAAAGCTGGCATGGGCGTAAAACTTGATCTTCATATGGGGCACTCCTTGACGGACTGTTAACCGAGCAGTTCGCGCAGCGCCTGCTCCAGGTCCGGGAAAAGGAACTGGTAGCCCATCTCCTGCAGCCGCTTCGGCACGGCACGCTGCCCGCCCAGAACCACCTCCGCCATCTCACCGAGGAGGAGTCTCAGGGCGAAGGCAGGAACCGGCATCGCGGCGGGACGGCCCAACACCTTGCCCAGGATTCGGCTGAACTGGGCATTGGTCAGCGGGTTCGGGGAGGTCAGGTTGAAGGGGCCGCGGGCCGCCTCGTTCTCCATCAAGAAGCGGATCGCCGCAACCTCGTCGGCCATGTGGATCCAGGACCACCACTGTTGGCCACTTCCGAGCGGACCGCCGACGAAGAGGCGGAAGGGCAGCGACAGGCGAGGCAGTGAGCCGCCCTCGGTGCTGAGCACGAGGCTCGAGCGGGTGATGACGCGCCGTACGCCCATCGTCTCGACCTCCGCCGACGCTGCCTCCCACTGTTTACACACATCCGCCAAAAAGGTGTCCCCCCGCGGTGTCTCCTCGGTGATAATCTCGTCGTCGCGCTGGCCGTAGTAGTCCACGCCCGACGCCTGGATCACCACGCCCGGCTTCTGCGTCGCGGCCCGTGCCGCCTCGACCACGGCGTGGCCGACGTTCACGCGACTTTCCAGGATTCGCCGCTTGCGCTCGACCGTCCAGCGCCCTGCGGCGAGGCTCTCACCGGCCAGGTTGATGATCGCCGTCGCGCCGTCGGCCAGGTGACCCCACCCGTCGGCGGTGCGGGCATCCCAGCCGACGGCCTGGACGCCCTGGGGGAGGCCGTGTTCCCGGTTCGGGCTGCGGCTGAGAACGATTACCTCGTGTCGATCCTTCGCCAAATCGGTGGATAGCTCCTGGCCGATCAGCCCGGTGCCACCAGTTATGATAATTCGGCTCATGAGATCCTCCTGCCTGTTATACAGCCATCGCGCTCCTGATGCAGGCCCGGTAAGGCCGCATCGCCAGACTCAGTTGAATTGTGCCAAATTTGGAACGTTTCGGAAAGAGGAGGGGTAAGGGGAATCCTACGCCTGGCGTCTGAGGCCACGCTCGATCCACTCGAACCCTTCGCGATGGAGCGTTTCCAGCATCTCGCCCGGGACGTCGAGGTTGCGGCGGGTTTCGATGAGTTGCACCAACCCCATCAGGAGTGACCAGAGCACATCCACCACGCTCCGGGTATCGAGCCCGGACCGGTAAATACCTGCATCCACCCCAGCCTGGACGATTTCGCCAACCAACTGGAAGTTCATCCCGGCCCGGCGGTTGATCTCGATGAGCACATCCGGTGAGACCGCATCGCGCAATCCGGCGTTATGTAGGAACATGAAGGCCCGGTAGTACTCCGGCTGTTCGCGGTAGAAGTCGTAGAAGAAGCGCCACACGGCCTGCAACTGTTCATCCGCCGGTGCGCCGCCACCGCGCACCGCCTCGATATGCTGCCGGAATAGTTCCATCGCCTCGAACAGCAGTGAGACGTAGATTTCCTCTTTGCTTTGAAAATAGCGATACAGGGTGCCGACCGCCAGTTCCGACCGCTCGGCAATCTCCTCCACCGTTGCGTTGAGGAAGCCGCGCTCGGCGAAGACATTCTTGGCCCTGGCGAGGATCAACAGGCGCCGGGCTTCCCGCTCGCGTTCACGGCGCCTGGCCGTCGGCCGGGCTTTGGATGTGGTGGTCTCGTGCTGGTCGCCGGCTTGCTCTTGTTTCTCTGTTACTTCTGTTCGATTCGGCATTACAACCCCAACTGTTTGGCAATCACGTTGCGCAAAATTTCCGACGTGCCCTCACCGAGGGCAAGCACCGGCGTATCGCGGTAGTAGCGCTGCGCCGATGATTCTAGCATGTACCCATACGCGCCTTGCAAGTGCAGGGCCTGTGCCGTGATGCGGGACGCTGCCTCGCTGGCGAAGACCTTGGCCTGCGAGGCCTCTTTGACGAACGAGCGGCCGGTGTCTGCCAGCCAGGCCGCGTGGTGGGTGAGCAGGCGCGCGGCCTGGATCTCGGTGTCCATATCCGCCAGCCGGTGGGCGATGACCTGGTGCCGGGCGATGGGCTGGCCAAACTGGACCCGTTCGAGGGCGTACCGGCGGGCAGCCTCGAACGCTGCCCGCGCGATCCCGACCGTGAAGGCGGCCGCAATGATGCGCCCCTCGGTAAGAGCCATCAACATGTTGGGTACGCCCCGGTGCTCCGCGCCCAACCGATTCTCTTCGGGAACGCGTACGTTGTCCAGCACCACCTCTGCCGTCTGCGCTGGATGCATCCCCAACGTCTTCATCCGCCGGCCGACGTTCAGTCCAGGAGTGCCTCGATCCACCGCGAACAGGCTGAGGCCGCCCGTTTCAGGGGCCGTCACTGCAGAGAGCACGATGAAATCGGCGATGGGGCTGTTGGTGCAGAAGAGCTTCGCCCCATTCAGCACGTAGCTGTCGCCGTCACGCACGGCGCGCGTCGCAATCGCAGTGATGTCCGAGCCCGCGCCGGCTTCCGTGCTCCCGAAGGCGCCAATCTTCTCCCCCTGAATCCCCGGTATCAGGTAGCGCTGCTTCTGCGCCTCGCTGCCGATCCGAGCGATCGCCGTGAGGGCCAGGATGACGTGGCAGTAGACGCCGAGGGTGATGCCGGCCGAGACGGCCGCCAGTTCCTCGAAGACAATGGCGGCGTCGAGGTTGCCCCCGGCGCCGCCGTCGTATGCTGCCGGAAACTTGAGCCCAAAATACCCCAGGCGCGCCATCCGTTTGAGCAGACCAACCGGGTACTCGTTAGTCTCATCGCACTCAGCGGCGAGCGGTGCGATTTCTTTTTCTGCGAAGGTGCGCGCGGTACGCCGCAGCGCTTCTTGTTCTTCAGTCAGCGCGAAGTTCATCACGTGTCGCTCCGTACGATGTCGCACGAGCTTCTGCGATTGAGCTGCTCCAGATCGAATTGGTCCATCTCGTCCCCCGCACTTCGGATGGTGCGCCGAGTGCCGGACCGGCCGCAAACCGCGCGGTATCCGTCACATGCTACTGGCCGGTGAATACAGGTGCGCGTTTTTCCCGAAATGCCCGTACCCCCTCCCGGTGGTCGGCACTCATCAAACAGGCCGTTTGCGCGCGCCCCTCGAAGTCGAACTCCTCGACCAGCGACCGCGCGAGGCTCTCGATAACACCCTCCTTGGTGAAGCGGAGGGCGATGGGGGGCCCGTCGGCCAATTGCGCGGCCAGTACATCGGTCACCAGGTCCAGTTCCTCAGGTGCCACAGCCTGATGGACGAGCCCCGCTCGCGCCGCCGCCTCACCGTCGAAGATCATCCCCCGCAGCAGAATCTCTATCGCCCGACTCGGGCCAACGACCCGAGGCAGAAAGTAGGTCACCCCTGCGTCGGCGCCGGTGAGGCCGACGCGCGCGAAGGCAAACCCCATCCGCGCGCCGGCCGCCATGACTCGCAGGTCGCACGCCAGCGCCAGTCCCACGCCGCCGCCGAAGGCGTCGCCGTTGATCCGGGCGATTACCGGGACCGGCAGGCGATGCAGGTTGCCGATGGCTTCGAGGAACACCCGCACGGCGGCTTCGACCTCGGCGGGCGGCAATGACTGCAAGCGCTCGAACTCGGTCATGTCGGCACCCGCGCAAAAGTGCCGGCCCGTACCGGTCACGACGACCACGCGCGCCCCCGGGTTGGCGCGGATTGTCCCCACGGCCGAGGCGAGCTCACGCCCCATCTCCATCGTCATCGCGTTGGCGCGCTCGGGCCGGTTGAGGGTCAACCGGGCCAGTGGCCCGTCTATGTCGAGTCGTAGCGTGTTGAAGTCCATGCTCGACCTTTCGATTGCGAGTTGCGGATTGTTCTGTTCGCACCGTGCTCTCGGCCGATTGCGGATTGCGGTTGTTCAATCAGCAATCCGCGATCCCTTACCCTGTCGCGTGTTCCCGCAAGACCCGCTTGAGCACTTTCCCCGCCGGAGTGCGCGGCAGTGGCTGGTCGATGATGATCAGTTTCTTCGGCAGCTTGAACCGGCCAAGCTTGCCGGTGCAGTGCGCCACTATCTCGTCGAGCCTGAGCGACTGGCTTTCTTTCAGGCGTGCGACGACGCAGACGGCCTCGCCCCAGTCCGGATCGGGCACGCCGATCACGGCGGCCTCGGCGATCTGTGGCATGGCGGCCAGGACGTTCTCCACCTCAGCCGGATAAATGTTCTCGCCGCCCGAGATGATCATGTCCTTCTTGCGCTCGACGATCGAGAGGTAGCCTTCCTCGTCCAGCTTGCCCAGGTCGCCGGTGTGGAGCCAGCCCTCCTTGACCGTCGCGGCCGTCGCGAGCGGATTGTTCCAGTACTCGCGCATCACGTGCGGGCCGCGAATGATGATCTCGCCCACCTCGTCCGGCCGGGTGGCGCGTCCCTCGTCGTCCACGACGCGGATGTCGGTGTGGAACATCGGCAGGCCGGTGGAGCCAGCCTTCTCCAGTGCCCGCTCTGGGCCGAGCACGGCTGCGCCGCCGGTGCACTCGGTGAGGCCGTAGACCTGCTGGATGTCGATGCCGCGCCGTGCCCACGCCTGGATCAGCGGGACGGGCACGGGCGCCGTCCCGCACAGCGCCCAGCGCACCGACGTCAAGTCAGCCTCCTTGAACGCCGGCATCTGCAGCATGAAGTTAAGCATCGCCGGCACGGCGAGGAATGAGTTGACCTTCTGGTCCTGCACGGTCTTTAGGAAGCCAGCCGGATCGAAGGCTTTCATCAACACCGTTGTCGCTCCAACGTGGATGTCAATCACGGCGTAGATCAGGGCGCCGATGTGGAAGAGTGGGAGGGCCACCAGCACGCGGTCACCGCTCCGCCAGTCGAGGCTGAACGACACGGTGCAAGAGTCATAGAACAGATTGTTGTGGGTGAGCACGGCGCCCTTCGGCCGCCCGGTGGTTCCCGCGGTGAACATGATGACGAGCGGATCGTCCCCGTCCCCTTGGGGCTCAGGCTCGCTTGTCGCCCTCCCGGCCAGGAGCGCCTCATAGCTGTGATCACCGGCCGGCGCCTCGCTCCCGGTGGCTACGAAGATCGTGGCTGGGAGGTCGCCTCGAATCGCGGTCACGGCGGGCGTCTGTTCGGGCCCGTAGACGAGCGCCGTGAGGCCGGCGTCCTGGGCGATGAAGGCGAGCTCGGGTGGCGCGAGGCGCCAGTTGAGCGGCACGACGATCGCCCCGGTCTTCGCGAGGCCGAAGAAACATTCGAGGAACTCGGGCGAGTTCATCATCAGCAGGCCGACGCGGTCGCCGGGCTGCACGCCAAGGGCGGCGAACCCGTGCGCGGCCCGGCTGGCGCGTTCGTCCCAGTCGCGATAGGTGATCTCGCGCCCCTCGAAGACCAGCCCGATCTTGTTCGGCTCAAGGCGCGCCCGTTTGGCCAGGAAGAGGCCGATGTTAGTTTGCATCCTGATATCCTCCCCGTAACTGGTCTGCTGGCTTGTTCGTGGACCCGTCGTTCGTGCGGCTCCCAGTAGGGCTCGCGCAGGACACGTTTGAGGATTTTGCCCATTGCGTTGCGGGGCAGATCAGCTCGAAACTCGACTGATTTGGGCTTTTTAAAGCCTGCCAGTCTCGCGGCGCAGAAGTCGATGGGTTCCTGCGCTGTGGCCGTCTGACCTTCTTTCAAAACAATCAGCTCACTTCCTACGCAATCCCAAAGACCCGCTGCGCGTTCTCCCGTAGCAACTTGCGCTTCACCTCGATCTCCAGCCCTAGCGCCTCTACATCGTCCAGGCAGCGCTTGAACGAGAGGAGCGGATAATCGGTGGCCCACAGGACTTTGTTCTGCCCCCAGCCGCGCACGAACTCCACGAACGACTCCGGCCAGCGCCTGGCCGGGCGGGCCGATGTGTCGATGTAGACGTTGGGGTGTTTCCAGGCCAGGATCATCATCTCCTCGTGCCACGGCTGGCCGATGTGCGCGCCGATGAGTTTGAGCTCGGGGAACGCCAGGGCTACCTCGTCGAGGTAGATCGGGTGGCCGCACTCGGAGGGCAGCAGCGGCCCGCTGTGACCCACCTGGAGCGCCACCGGGATGTTCAACTCGCAGCAGGCGGCGTAGATCGGCCAGTAGGCGCGGTCGTTTGGCGGCAAGCCGCGCACGCCGTCCCCGTAGGCGTACGGCTCGAGCCGCAGCGCAGCCAGGCCAAGTTCATGCACCATCCGCTTGATCTCGCCCAGGACGCGCATCGGTTTGTCCCGAGGATCTACCGTGCCGCAGCCCACAAAACGCTTAGGATATTGCCGCACCCAAGCCGCCACCATATCGTTCGTGACCTGGACTGCTTTGTAGACGAATGCCGAGAGCACGGCGATGTCCACGCCGGACTCGTCCATCTCGGCCAGCATCGTCTCGATCCGCATCCCCTCCACCAACTTCTCGATGGAGCCGTAGCGGCGAAAGACGTGGCGAAACTCGTCCGGCCAGTGCTTCGCCGCCTCGGGCGTGATGCACGAAGCCCAGGCGTCGATTGCTAACACTCTCTCTCCGCTCATTCTCTCACCTCACCTCACCTCACCTCACCTCACCTCACCTCACCTCACCTCACCTCACCTCACCTCACCTCACCTCGCCGCCCCGGGCCATGCGGCAGCCAGCCTTCGGTGCGTCTCGCGCCAGAGCAGGTGCACGCGCGCCCCATTTCGCTGCCTGCGGCGCGCCTCCATCAACTTCTCTGGGTCGCCAGGTCCTAGCACAGAGCGATCTTCCGGACGATGCGCGCCAGACCGAGCTTTGCGATCCTATGCCGTGGCCTCGAAGATGATCCGGCCCCGATCCGGGCGGCAGAAGCCGTTGATGCAGTTGCGCATGTTGATCTTGCCGGCGCTATTAGGCCCGATGATGACCAGAATCTCGCCCGCGTGCAGATCAAACAGGTCATAATGATCCTATCCTTTTGACCTTCTCAAGAATCGGTCACTCCCCTCGGATGATCATCGCCCCTGCAATCCCCTGCCCTCCACACAAGGAAGCCAATCCCAGTTGCCCGGACTTTAAAATGTGCGCCAGGTGGACAATCATCCGCGCCCCGCTGAAGGCCGTGGGATGTCCCAGAGCGATCGCGCCTCCATGGACATTGAGCTTTGAGCGATTCCACTGCAGGACCTTTTCATTGGCGAGAATCTGAGCCGCAAAGGCTTCATTCACCTCTAACAGGTCGACATCTTCGAGCGCCAACCCAATCTTCTCCAACAATCGGGGAATCACAATTGCCGGGCCATCGGTGAAATTCTCCGGTTTGACTCCCATGAAGAGATGCCCGACGAAGGAAGCCATGGGCTTGAGTCCGAGAGCAGCAGCCCTCGTCCTGGAGGTGATGAGCACGGCTGCCGCCCCATCCGTGGTTCCGGAGGCATTGCCGGCCGTCACCGTCTTTCCGTTCTCAAACGCCGGCGGCAGTCTGGCCAGTTTCTCCAGGGAGACATCGGGACGGTAGCTTTCATCCTCGGAAAACCTCCGGTCGGAACCGTCCTTCCCGGGCAGCATGACCGGCAGCACCTCGTTTGCGAACACTCCCTCGGCCCAGCCCTGGCTTGCCTTCCGGTGGCTCGAGCAGGCGTACTGATCTTGCTCCTCCCTGGATATCCCCCAGCGTTCTGCGGTGAGCTCGGCGATTTGTCCCACGTGCAAGCCACAAGTTGGATCGACGAGGGAGGCGAAAGAGTCCTGAAGAACGATATCGCCTCGGCGAAATCCATCAAAGCGCGCGCCCTTTAAGATATGCGGCATGTTGCTCATGCTCTCCATGCCGCCGGCTACGATCACCTCGGCCTCTCCCAACCGGATCGCCTGAGTCGCGAGGGCAAGTGCCTTGAGGCCCGCCGGGCACACCATGACCACGGTGTGCGCTGGAACGCTCTCGGGAACGCCGGCAAAATGGGCCGCGGTTCGAGCCGGATTCAGCCCCACCCCGTCCAGGCGATTACAGGCCAGAATCACTTCACCGATCGCTTTCGGATCGATACCCGTCCTTTCGATGAGTCCCCGGATCGCGCTCGCGCCGAGTTCGTAGACCGGGCAATCCTTCAAGGATCCCCCAAAACGTCCGATGGGAAGCCGGACGGCACCAGCGATTACGATATCCTTGATGCCCATTGCTTGTCCCTCACGCACCGAGGTGCTCCGCACAAGATCCGGCCACGCCTGGAAGAAAGCTTATCCGTGCCTGCCCGGCGATGACCTTCTTGGCCGCCTGATTCTCGCAGTAGACTTCACACGTAATCGACCGGTCGGCTTCACTTTTTTCGATGACTTTGCCCCTCGTCGTAATCGAATCGCCCGGCCGAACCGGTGCCAGGAATTCGACTTCCATCTCCCCACCGTCGATCCAGGCATATTCAAACTGATTGGTCATCATCTGGGAGATGAAAGCTAAGCCAAGCATCCCGTGAGCTATGGTTCCTCCAAACCTCGTCTTCTGAGCGAACTCGGGATCAACGTGGATCGGATTGTAGTCCCCCGATGCTTCCGAGTACCGATTGATCCTATCCTGGTCGATCTCCCTGACAACCGGCTCCAGCTCATCGCCAACCTCAATCTTGTCAAACAGATCCTCGTCCAAGCGGCCTCTCCCTACCTGGGCCAGCTGCCCGTTATCCTGGCCAGGACCACCTCCTCATCCCTCTCGTTTCTGACCAGGCTCTCGAACACCATAAGCTTCTTGCCTCGTTGGATATACTTGTCCGCCAGCTTGATCGTGATCTTGAGCTTGTCCCCCGCCTTTATCGGACGGATGAACCTAAAGTATTGCCGGGCATGGATTGTGCCGGGCGGTATGCTGACTTCTCCCAGGACGACCCTCAGGGTGGTGACCAGGGCCGCAATCGTGGGCGGCGCAATGGGTTGACCGTATTTGGATCGCCGGGCATAGTCCTCGTCCACATACAGAGGATGACGATCCTCGACGGCCTCGACATACTTCGCCACCTGATCCTCTGTGATCTCATACTGTACGGAAGGAAACTCATGGCCGGCCACCAAGTCGTCATACATCAACTCTCGCGTTTCGCGCATGGGCGTGCCTCACATGACCATACCGCCATCCACGCACAGGACCTGGCCCGTGATATAGCTGGCGGAGGCTGAAGCCAAAAAGACAAAGGCCGGCGCGATCTCCTCGGGCTCCGCCAGCCTCCCCAGTGGGATGCGCGCCAGGTAGAGCTCCTTTAGCTTCTGGTCAGCCAGTATCTTCTCGGTCATCTGCGTCACTGCCGCGGGGGCGACACAGTTGACGGTGATGTTGTAGCGGGCCAGCTCACGGGCAGCGGACTTTGTGATGGAGATGATCCCGCCCTTGGCTGCACTGTAATTGATCTGGCCAATAGTTCCCAGGATGCCGGCCGATGAGGTCACGTTGATGATCCGGCCGGTCATTCGCTCTCGCATGTGCCCTCCGGCAATTTGGACGCACATGAAGGTGCCTTTCAGGTGAACGTCGATGACCTGGTCGAAGTCCTCTTGCGTCATCTTGTGGAGCATCGCCGGTCGGATCAGGCCGGCATTGTTCACCCAAATATCGACCTGGTCAAAGCGCTCGATGCTCCTCTCGAGCAGGTTCTCGATCTGGCGGCGCTCTGTGACATCCGTCTCGACGGCCAGGGCCGTGCCACCGGATGAACAGATTTCACTCGCAACCGCCTGGCCAGTTGCTCGATCCAGCTCACCAATGACGACCTTCGCCCCTTCTCGGGCAAAGGCCAGAGCGACGGCCCGGCCAATCCCCTGCCCCGCCCCGGTGATGACCGCGACCTTGCTACTGATTCCCATGCCAACCATCGTTTTGGGCGCTGTCACATCTGGGCCGTCAACCCTTCAATCATTCACGTTGTTTGAGAAACGCCATTGAAGCTCATGCCTGAAGTCGGGGTGGGCGATAGAGATAAGGGCTGCAGCCCTCTCGTTCAGGTTTCGATATCGAAGGTCCACTGCTCCATATTCCGTCACCACATAGTGTGCCAGGTAGCGGGGCAGCGTGACAGGGACCCCCGGCTTGAGACGGTGCACAATTCTCGAGGCTGTCCCCTGCATAGCCGTGGAAGGCAAGGCCACAATCGACTTGCCTCCCTGGGCGAGGGCCGCCCCAAGCGTGAAATCAAACTGTCCACCGGGTCCGATCTCAAGCTCTCCGATGAACTCGGCATTGACCTGGCCCGACAGGTCTATCTCGACGGCGGAATTGATCGCGCAAAAGCCGTCCAACTGGATTAAGACGTGCGGGCTGTGGGTGTATTCGACCGTGTGCATTTCTATGGCTGGATTGCCCGCGACGTAGTCGAAAATAGCCCTGGTCCCGAGCACCTCCCCGGTGACCGTCTTCCCCGAATTGAGGGTCTTCCTGGAGTTGGTCACAACGCCTGCCTCAACCAGGTCGATGAGGCCATCGGAAATCATTCCGGAATGAATTCCCAGATCCCGCTTCTCCTTCAACGCGCCATAGACAGCGTTCGGGATGGCCCCAAAGCCGATCTCCAACGTGGCTCCATCGGGAATCAGGCCGGCCACCAACTCGCCGATGCGCCGATCCCGTTCGGAAGGTTGATGAAGAGGCGCTTCGATCAATGGATGGTCCGCTTCCGTCAGATAATCGATCTCAGAGATGTGGACGAGGCTGTTCCCCAGAGTCCTGGGCATCTGTTTATTGACTTCTGCAATCACCACGTTCGCATTTTTCACCACGGCCATGGTGTGCCCCACGGAGACGCCAAGGCTGAGGTAGCCCGCCTCGTCGGGCGGGCTGACGGAGATCAGGCCCACATCGATGGGAAGGGGGCCCTGTGGAGAGAGAAGGGAAGGAATCTGGAAGAAGCTGATGGGCAGGAACTGTGCCTTTCCCGCATTGATGGCCGACGCCGTCCGGAGTGAGATCTGCCAGGTACTATAATGAAAAGTGTCCAGATACTCCTCGCCCAGGAACTTGTAGCCTCCCTGCGAGAGGCCGCTGATGATCTGCACGTCCCGGAGGCGATTTTTCTCCTCCAGCAGAGCGTCAATAAGAGAGAGCGGGTCTCCCCCCATGGCAATGAAGATGCGATCCCCAGATTTGATGGCCCGCATGGCCTCTCGGGCCTCGACAAACTGCCCTTTCATTTCGTGGTCGATGCTTCGTTCCCCTGGCTGCCTCTCCTGGTGCGGCCGTTGCCCAGCGCCCCGCATCAGAGATGAAGAATGCGCTGGGCGTTCTTCAAGAACACCTTTTCCAGCACCTCCGGCTTGTACTGCTCAGTTTCCCACGCTTCGAAAAGCTGGTTGAACTGGAGGGCCGGGTAATCGGAACCGAACATGAACTTGTCCTGCAGCCGGCCATTGATCTCCTTTTTCAGGGCCGGGGTGAAATACTTTGGGTTCCAACCGGAGAGCTCGTTAAAGACGTTCTCCTTGTGCAGCAAGATCATCAGCATCTCGTCCTGCCAGGGCCAGGAAGGATGGGAGGCGATAATCGTCAGATTCGGAAAATCGGCCGCGACATCGTCCAGGTGCAGGGGTTGGCCGTATTTCAAATGGATCCGGCTTTCTTTCATGTTGATGCCGACCCCGGTTGTCCCGGTATGGAACTGGACCGGGACCCCAAGCTCGCTGCAGAGGTCGTAGACCGGATAGAACCGCCTGTCGTTGGCGAAGAACTGCTGCACGGGCGGATGAAACTTAACCCCCAGCATGCCCAATTCCTTCATTGCTCTTTCGATTTCCTGAAGCGCGGCCCTGCCTTTCCAGGGATCCACGCTGGCAAAGCCCCCGACAAAGCTCTCGGGAAATCTCTTCACCAGGTCGACCACGTAGTCATTGGGGATCCTCTCCAGCCCTGTGGCCGTCTCGGCATCGAAACCCAGGATGATGGCCTTCACGTTCGAAGCCTTGACCACCTCCGCAAATTCCTCTTCGGTGTGGACCATACTCCTGTAGTCGTACTTGTAGTAATCGCCCATTGCCTTGAAATAGGGATCGAAGGGCTTGAGGCCGGTCCGCGTGGGGATATGGCAATGAACATCAATGGCCTTCATCTACACTCTCCGCTGCGCCGTGTGCCGTTCGGCCCGGCTGCACTCCCAATGCCAGGCGGTCAGTCTTCGCAGAGCCCTGATCCACCTCAGACCCCCAACTCCCTGGCAATAATCAGGTGCTGGATCTCTGACGTTCCTTCAGTGATCGTATACAGCCGCGCATCCCGCCACAGTCTCTGGATGGGGAACTCCATCATGTAGCCATACCCACCATGAATCTGCATGGCATCCGCTGTGATTTTCTGGAGCGTCTCGGTGCAGAAGAGCTTGACCATGGAGGCTTCTTTCGAGCAATTCACACCTTGATCCAGGAGGCAGGCAGCCCGATATGTGATTGTTCGCATGATGTCGATGTACATGGCCATTTCGGCCAGCTTGAACTTGTTGACCTGGAACTCGCTAATGGGCCGGCCAAATTGCACCCTCGTCTGGGCATACTTCAAGCTCATCTCATAGGCGGCTTGGGCGACCCCGACGCACCGTGCCCCGAAGGAGATCCGGCCCGAGGCCAGCGACTTTGACAGTTGAGCAAACCCTTCGCCCTCCTTCGTGCCGATCCTGTTCTCCACCGGGATGCGGCAATTCTCGAAGACCAGTTCTGCAGTTTCGGCCGATCGGTTTCCCACCTTGCCTAGTTTCCTGGACACCGAAAAACCAGGCGCATCGCGGTCGACGATGAACAGGGTAATCCCCTCTCGTCTCCTGGCGTGGTCGGTGTAGGCGGCAACGACGCAATAGTCACAAATGGGGCCGTTGGTGATGAACATCTTGGTCCCGTTCAGGATATAGTCGTCCTGGTCGCGGGTGGCCGTCGTCCGGATAGACGCCACATCCGAGCCAGCGTCGGGCTCCGTGAGGGCAAAGGCCGCGATCTTTTCCCCCTTGATGGTGGCTGTTAAGTACTGTTGTTTCTGCTCTTCGGTTCCAAAATGGAAGATCGGATCGGCGGCCAGGGCGCCGACCATCAGACCGGCGGCAATTCCCGAGCAGACCCGATGGAGCTCCTCGACATAGATACACTCTGTGACCTTGTCGGCCCCCGCACCGCCGTATTGGGCCGGGTACCGTATGCCCAGATACCCGAGCGCCCCCAGTTTTGGAAACAGTTCTACCGGAAACTGCTCTTTCGCTTCTGCTTCTTCCACCAGAGGAGCAATCTCTTTTTCGGCGAATTCCTTCATTGCCTTCTGGAAAAATACCTGCTCCTCACTCAATGCGAGATCCATTCCATTCACCTCATACGCGCGCCGTTCGCCCTGGGGCCAGGAGCTGAAATCGGCAGTTACGCCTTCAGTCCCAATTCCCGGATGGCTCGATCCCTGAGCTTGAATTTCTGAACCTTGGCCGAACCGGTCATGGGAAATTCCGAACCCGAGATGAGCCCGATATAGCGGGGCACTTTGTAGTTGGCCATCTGCTGTCTGCAAAACTCGATGATCTCTGGCTCGGTGCTGTCCTCACCCGGCTTGAGCTCGACATAGGCCATTGCTACCTCTCCCAGTCTTTCATCCGGTACACCGAATACCGCGGCCATCTTGACTTTGGGATGGGTGAAGAGGACATCCTCGATTTCCGCGGCATAGACGTTGTATCCGCCCACCAGGAGCATGTCTTTGGCCCTTCCAGTGATCTTCAGATACCCCTTGTCATCCAGGATTCCCAGGTCACCGGTGCGAAACCATCCGTCTTCGGTGATCGTTTCTCCGGTTTTCTCGGGCATGTTGTAATAGCCTTTGCCCACAGCCGAACCGGGGTAGACATCGTGCAGCCATATTTCGCCCGGCGTATTGGGTGGCAGGTCGACGAATGTGTGCGGATCGACGATTTTGACCCTGCAGCTTGGGAAGGCGACTCCAACCGTGGAGGCGACGACTTCTACAGGGTCATCGGGCAGGGTGGTCGTTGAGAGTCCGCCACACTCACTTAACCCGTAGGCATTGAACATCTGTTTGAAGCCAAGTTTCTGGATGGCGGTCCGTATCGTTTCCGGGGCAGCCGGCGCCCCTCCGACGACACCTATCCTCAGGGAACTCAGGTCGTATTTTCCGAGGTGGGGGTCGTTCAAGATCATCACGTAGTGGGCCGGTGCTCCTTCGAGAAACGTGATCCTTTCCTTCTCGATCGCCTGCATGGCAGCCTCAGGGCTGAAACTCTCGTGAACGATGATGGACATGCCCACCAGGATGGACAGTGCGGACACGTAGGTGACGCCGAAGTTGGTGAAGAACGGTACCGTAAGAAGAGTCCTGTCCTGTTCGGTGATGCCGATGCGTCTGACGTACTGGTAGAGTGCACTGCAATTGGTGCGATGGGGAGAAAGCCCGCCCTTCGGGAAACCGGTCGTGCCCGACGTGTAGACCACATTCATCACATCGAAAGGGGAGACGGAGGCCTGGGCTCTCTGCAACACGTCGTCCTGGGTGTGCGCTTGCCCGCTTTCGAGGACTTCATGAAAGTCAAAGGTCCCGTCCCGCCTGTCCTCACCGAGCAAAATGACCCGCTTGAGCTTGGGAAACTTCTCGCTCTTCAGGTGTCCGGCCTCGGATTGAGGTAGTTCGGGAATTAAGTCCAGAAGCATGCCATAGGCGTCGATTTTCTCGCCCAGGAACCTGTCCCTAAGGATCAACGTGGAGGCGTCCGATTGCGAGAGGCAGTATTCCACTTCCCGCTTCACAAAACGAGTGTTCAGCGGTAAGAGGGCTGCGCCTATTTTGTAGACCGCAAACTGGGCCACCGGCCATTCTGCGCAGTTGCTCATCCAGAGCGCGACGTTCTCGTCCTTCTTGACGCCGAGCTTCAGAAGGCCCCTCGCAAACTGGTTGACCGAATGCTGAAACTGGGCATAGGTAATGCGCTGATCCTTGAAGACGATGAATTCCTTGTGGGGGTACCTCGAGGCGCTCTCGTCCAGTATGTCTCCAAAATGCTTGTTCGTCTTTTCATACCAGTCTGCTGTAGCCATGATGACACCCCTTCTCTCAGGGAAAGAGAACGCGTCTGGCCGTCACGCAAGCCGTGGCCTGTCTGGGTGGACGAGCCGCATCCGCCGGTCGATTCGCTCCGGCCTGCCCCCATCCACCAGGGATCGAAAGCCCCGGAAGAGGGCGCAGTGCGCGGGCGCCGGCCCTCGTTCAGATGGCCCGGCAGTTGAGTTGTGACGGCACTTGGGAGTTACCGCTCACCCCCCCGTAGTCGCGAGCTACCTGGCGATCCGCCTGGCCGGAACCGGCGGTGTTCAGCAGAAGAATCGCGAGACGGCCTCTGAAGGCAACCCGATCTCCTGGACGGCTGAGGAGCCTGGCCCGCAACTGAAGACCCACGAGGCTTCAATGACGACCAACCCTCGCGGGCTTCAGTTCGCGGCTACGGGGTTGGTATTGCCGGCGTTTGTCGTTTGAGCCCCAGGAACCGTCAACGGTCCTTCCTGCGGTACCATATCACTTTGTGCTCATCCAGATCTATGCAATGGTCGGGCGCCACTACCAGGGTCGTCATGGAGTGCTCAACGATGGCGGGCCCGTCAATCCTATTGCCGGCCTCCAGCAAATCCATCTCCCAAATGTCAAATCGGGTCCATTTCCTTTTGTGATAGACCTCTCGATGGCCCTTGTAGGCGTTCCCGGATGGTTCACTCTTCTTCAGCTCATACGTCGGGATCGTGGGCTTGACCTTCTCTGCCACAGCTTTCAGCACCGCCTCGGTAATGGCGTAGCCTGCCTGAGGAAAGCGGGCGGCAGCAGGGTAGATCGTGGAGTATGCCGTCTCAAAGCTCTGGATCACCTTATTCAGGTCTTCCGGTGTGACGACCTTCGAGATCGGGACGGGGGCCTCCCAGCTGACCATCTGCCCCAGGTAGCGCGCGTAAATACCATACTCAAACCTGACCTCGTCCTTCGAAAAACCTTCCTGTCCGAGCTCCGCCAGGGCCTTCTGCTCGAGCTCCCGCCAGGCGTGATTCAAAGCCTGGGCTTGCAGCACCTGATAGTCAGCGGGCAGCTGTGGGCTGAGCACGCACAGGATGCTCTTCTGATAGCGGTGGAAGTAGTCGGACGCGGCGACGCCAAATGCTGAAAAAGCCGCCGCCCAGGGCACCGTGCAAATCCCCGCGACGTCCAGGTGGTCGGCCACGCCCCACATGTGCAGGGGGCCACTGCCCCCATAGCACAACAAGGTGAAATCGGTGGAGGCATAGCCCTTGGTAGTCATCATGGCATTCACGTGTGTCCGCAGCTCATCGTGCAGCATGTCCAACACATCCGAGCTGATATCGTAGACATCCTTCCCCAGGGGTCTGGCAAGCCTCGCCTCTAACGCTCGTAAGGCTGCCTCCGTGTCAAGCTTTACCGTGCCTCCCAGGAAATTGTCGGGATTCAGGTATCCGAGAATGAGATCAATGTCTCCGATGGTGATCTCCGGTGCGCCGTAGCAGGTGCCGACACGGCTCCCCATGCTCTCGGGGCCAAGCGTGATCCGCCTCAGATAGCCGTCGACGTGGATGACGGTGCCTGTGCCTGCCCCGATCGAATCGATGTCTACCATGGGCAGATTCAGCTTGTGGCCGGCGAAGGTTGGTTCGGAGTTGATGGGGAGATAGCCGCGGGCAATGATACCCACATCGAATGTCGTGCCCCCGAGGTCCATGCACAGAATGTTCTCCAGGCCCTTGGTCTCTCCCAGGAGGAACTTGCTGCCCAGCAACCCCCCGCAGGGACCCGAGATAATCCCCTCGACGATCCTGGGATAGCGGACGTCGACGGTCGCCCCATAAGAGAGGAATGTCAGCAGGTGGCGGTCATACCCCTCGCTCCTCGCTGCAGCCTCAATCTTCTGGAGTTGCTTTGCCGCCGGCAGGGCGCTATAGCAGTGAATCAAGAGTGTCTTGAGCCTCTGGCTCTCCATGCTGGTCGGAGAGATGTCATACGAGGTGACGACCGGCACGTCGACGCCCCGCGCCTGTACCATGTCTCTGGCGATCTCGGCGGCCCGCATCTCGTGGGCCGGATTGCAGTAGGAATGCAGGAACAGGATGGCAATGGCGTCGACGCCGTTGTCGAGCAGGGCCGCGACGCCTTCTCGGACGTCGGCTTCCCGCAGAGGGACCACGGCCGTCTCCGGTGGCAAGTAGCAAAACACGAAATAGGTAGGCCCTTCAATCCGTTCGGCCACCTCTTTGACGTTGCGCGTTTCAACCAGGGCCGGGGCGTGCTCGTGCAGCACTTGATGCATCGTGTCTTCGTAAGACAGGCCTAACCAGGTGAAATTCCTCTCCTGGCGCGCCTGGTCTCCCTGTCCCTTGGTGGTCAACAGCCCGATCTTGGACCCGCTCTGCGTCATAAGCAGGTTGAGCATAGTGGTCCCGGTGTAGATGCTGGCGCTGCACCGCGCGTGAATGTCACGCGCGGCCATCCCCCTTTCAGCGGCGGCATCCCCGACCGAGGCCAGGTAGCTCTTCGATTCATCCGCCGGGTTCGTCAGCGCCTTACCCAGGTTGAATACGCCTGCCTCATCCACGAGGAACGTGTCGGTCATCGTTCCTCCCGCATCGATGGCTACCAGAAATTGTTTGGAATTACCAGTCATTTTTCGCCGCCTTGTTTGTCCTGTTGGCCTGCCGCCCAACCTTTTGTCAGCTCAGTGCTTTTATCGGAGAGCGGCTCCTTATCCGTCGGCTCCTCCGGAAGCGGCTGCCCCAAGATCTCCCGGTAAAAGGTGTCCAGGTCAGGCAGCATCTCGAAGAGGAAGGGATAACCGTGGGGAACAACTTCCACCGCCAGCTGGGTCACGCATCCCGGGCAGTAGAATTCCCGCACTTCGGCCACGTCATGGTCGGGCGAAGCAAATCCGATGGGGCGAATTTCAAGGAATTCTTCGGGTGTCTTCCGAACGGAGAGCAGGGCGTTCAACTTCCAATTCTGGCGATAATCTCCGAACTCGTGGCCACAGTCGCACTTGACCACTCTTTGGTTCCCGGCTTTCAGGACGATGTAGAGATGGTCGCCGATGCGTAGGAGGATCTTCTCCTCCCAGGGGACCCTGGCCTGCAGAATTCTCAGGTATTTCCAGAACCGGTCCTCATCTTTGACATCCATCCGGATGAGTTTTTTTACCTCCTCGTAAGGAAGCTTGCCTTCCACCAGGAGCCGCAGGTTCTCTTCGCTGCTTATATTGGAAAGGGCTTTCTCGGCCATGGCATCTCCTCTTAGAGCGCGTAATCTTCCGGCAATTGCCAGAATCCGGAGAAGCGTGCTTTGAACTTCGCATTACTCAGAGAGTCCCGCCACATGTTCAGGAGATCCCAGTTCGCGGTGAAGTCCTTGTTCAGAATCTTCTCTCTCTGTTGAAGCCACCAGTCGCGGGCGGGTGCCGCTTGCCGCCTTTTCTCCCGGATCTGAGCCCGTGCTCTCTCGCTGGCCTCAGCATCGACTCGCCAGCGACCGCCGACCGACTGCGCGATCGCGCCGTAGACGCTTTCGGCACAATCGGAGGTGATCAGTCCTTCGTTCAGGTCCTTTTCCACCAGGGCCAGGTCCCTCTCAATGCAGTCGCCGAAGCCAGGGTTGCCGTGGCTGCCGTGAACGTAGATATCTCCATCTTTCATCTCGAGGTTGGGCGACTGCCAGGCGTAATACTCCGTCTGCCCGACTTTCAGCTTTCCTTCCTCGATCCACTCAAAGATCTCGCGGGAAGAGCCGGGGTAGCCTTCACCGTTTTGAATGAGCTCGTTGATGTTCGTGTCGTGCCAGACAAAGCACCACTGGCCGATGGCCGGATAGCCCCCGCTCAGCCCGTCCCCGATGTGCCCGGCGGCCCCCAGGCCCAGGGAGCTGTTGAGCACGCACTGCTTGCCCGGTTTCAGAGCGAGCCAGATGGTCTCAAAGCCCGGCCCTCCCCGGTAGCGCCCGTGCCCGCACATGTTCGGCACAATCTTTCTCCCGAGGGTGAGCAGCGGCGCCTCATAGTGTTCCCACTCCTCAATCTCGCCGATGTCCGACTCTGGGTTCACCATGCAGCCGCAGTTGAAGTCCCCATCCTTGTAGGGCCTGGCGCCCGTGGCATAGCCGCCGGTCATGGCGAAATCGGTGAAGGCCCACGATAGGCTGTTGTCGAAGATACCTCCCTGCCCCACAAGGATGTAGCCCATGACCTGGGTATAGACCTCCTCCACGATGCCACGGGCGAAGAAGGACTGGCTGCAGGCGTTGACCAGGCTGGCCACCAGCCCCAGACCCCCGGCGCCCAGGCCGATGGACGTGCCCAGGTAGGGGTTCGTCGGCTTGAAGATGGAGCCTTCGGCCGCTTTCATCTCTATCTGGTAGTCCATGGCGGTGTTGACGGAGATGGTGTAGACGATCTGGGGCAGCCACCACCAGGAAAATGCCAGTCGTTGGGCCCCTTCATTGGCATTCCAGTTGAAGTAGTCCTGGCTGGTGGTGCCGTGGACATCCACGATGAAGCGGCCGTCAGGTTCTATCGCCAACTGCAGGGGAAAATGGACGACCCAATCCCGGTCGGCCTCCGGCATGACCGGTCCGATCACCCCCCTTTGCTTGTGCCAGCCAAAGAGCGTTCGCTCGTACATCCCGGGCACCATTCGATTTCGAACGAAGCGGACCACCCGGCGCCGTTCCCGTTCGAGTATCTCTCTCAAGGCCTGCCGGAAATAATCGATCCCGTACTCCTCCACGACCTCGAGAATCTGATCGCGGACCATCAGGGCACCCACTGCGCGTGCCCTCTCGTCCATAATATTGAAAGCGCCCATCCGTGTGCGCCGCTCCCACAGGAGATCACTCCATTTGTGAATCTGGTCATTCTCGCCGATCTTCATCGGAGGGTAGACCCAACCATCCGTGAAGGAAGTGGGAGCCAGGGTCGGCATGCTGCCCGGGGAAAACGCGCCGCCGACCTCGGAGATGTGGTTCATGCCACAGGCCCAGGCAATCAGCTCCCCGCGGTAAAAGATAGGGACGAAAGTGTGGTTGTCTGCCGCGTGGGCCGCGCCATACACCGGGTCGTTGTTGCTGATAATGTCGCCGGGTCTGATCCCGGGGTTCTCTTCGAAGTTGATCCCGATGATTTTTCTGATCTGGACCGCGGAGGTGCCCGTGTGGCCAGCCAGCCCGTGCGAAGCGGTCACGACGTCGCCTTCCGGACTCTGCAGCATCCACAGGCATTCGCCGAACGTGCGGAGGACCGGGGAGGCCGCAACCAGCTTGGCCTTGTTCCGGGCGACGATGCAAACATCCGTCAACCGGGCATTGAAACGTGTTATCCGGACCGGATCTTCCTCGTGCAGTGGCAACCGGGTCAGGCCGTAAATATGTCCGGTCTCCCGAAACAGGCGATCCTTTTCCGCCAGCATTTCGCTGAGGGTCTTACCCTGGTGGCCGATCCCCATAACAGGCTCCTTTCAGCGTTGTTCTCAGTTCTGGCTTGTCTCTCAAGCGTGCATTCGAGGGCTTCGGCTCCGCTCTCGGCCGGCCTCGCCCCGTTCATCGCGTTCAGCGCCTGCCGCCGGTTGGATAAGGAGCGGGCAATAGGGCGGATCCGTTCAAGAAGGAGGCAGGGTGTGAATGCCATTTGGGACTTGCGTGGGATGCGATGATGAGTTATATTCATATTATGAGTGTAATTCATATTACTGTGCGAGTCAAGAGCCAGTTTCCGGGAAATGCCCGGACATGCCGGCAACGGATTTGCAGCCACAGGCAATCCGGCCGCGACGGCTGCAGTTCAAGGGCAAGTGATGTCTAAAGTCATGCCGCTGGCCGAGGCGGTGCGGCAGTTCGTCCGTCCCGGCATGGAGTTGTATTTCGGCGGATCATGGGCCTTTCCCAACGCGGCACTGTTTGAAATCATTCGTCAGTTCGTGGGGCATGATCCGCGGTTCACGCTGATCCTCTCCACCGGTGGTGCAGCCTCCGCCGGGCCGTTCTTAGCGGCGGGTCTGGCGCGCCACGCCGTCGCGGCGTTCCTCGGCGATGGCTATCCCGTTCCCGGCCCAAACCCGGCCATCCAGCGCGCGATCAACAGCGGCAGCGTCACCGTCGAGAACTGGACGATGCTGACGCTCGCGCTCCGATTGCTGGCCGGGGCGCTCAACCTGCCGTCCATCCCAACCCGCTCCATCCTCGGCAGTTCACTCGAAGACGACCTCGGTGATCAATTCAAGCGCATGTCCGACACCGTTGGCCTCATCCCTGCCCTTCAGCCGGACCTGACCCTCACGCACGGCTGGGCCGCCGACTCCGAAGGCAACACGCTCTTGCCCGTTCCGCTGGCGGCCAACGCCTTCGGTGCGCTGGCGGCGAAAGAAGGCGCAATCGTCACCGTCGAGAAAGTCGTGTCGCCAGAAGTGATCCGCGCCCATTCGTTCATGGCGCGTATCCCGGCGCACGCCGTCCGTGCGGTCTGCGAAGCGCCCTTCGGCGCACACCCCCTCGGCTCTCTCGGCCTTGGCCTGCCGGATGGCGATGGCTACCTGGAAGACCGCGCTTTCATGCTCGAAGCCCGCGCCGCCGCACGTTCCGAAACGTCGCAGGCGGACTGGATTCGCCATTGGGTTCTCGACTGCGGCGATCACACCGATTCCCTCGCCCGCCTCGGCCCGGAACGGCTGACCGCCCTCACCCATCCCTCCTCTGCTTCCCTGTCCTCCGCCCCTGTGACCGAGAAGATAACCGATGGCGAGAGAATGATCATCGCCGCCGCGCGCGAGATCGCCCGCATCGCACGCGAACGCGATCATTGCTTCATCCTCGCCGGCATTGGGGCCGCGCACCTGGCCGCGTGGCTGGCCGAGGCGCAGTTGAGGGCCACGGGAAACGCGGTGACCTTGCTGACCGAGGTGGGTGCAGTCGGTTTTCAGCCGCTGCCGGGCGATCCCTTCCTCTTCGCCCTCCGCAACGTACCCAGCGCCTCGATGACGACGGACACGCTGACCGTGCTGGGCATGCTGGTGGGAGATGAGCGGGCGCGGTGCCTGGGTGTGCTCGGCGCAGCGCAGGTGGACCGGTACGCTAACCTCAACACCACGCGCCTGCCCGACGGCGGTTTCCTCATGGGCTCCGGCGGCGCCAACGATGTGACCTCGACGGCGGCGGAGGTCATCGTCGTCGCACGACAATCACGGGCGCGTTTTGTGGAGCGCGTGAATTACATCACCTCGCCGGGCGCGAGAGTATCCACCGTCATCACACAGTTGGGGGTATACCGGAAGGTGGGCGATGAACTTAGCCTTTCCGCCGTGTTCGGAGACGAGTCCGCAATCCATGCGGCACGCGAGGCGTGTGGCTGGGATTTGCGCCTGGCCGAAGAAGTTGCCGTCCTGCCGCTGCCCATGACGGCGGAACGTGAGGCCTTGCGCCGCTTCGATCCGCTCGGAGATTTGTGGCATGAATGAGGAGAAAACCGAATGAAAGCCACACAATTCTACAGACGGATCAACCGCATGGGCGAGGGTCAAGCGGCGACTCTTGCTCTCGGGGATCGAGCAACGGACGACCATCATGCGGCGCACCTGTGGGTGCTCTCCTGCTTCCCTGGCCCCATCACGCTGCTACGACGACCCGCACGTCGTCGCCGCGCTGCGCCGCCAGGCGCTGCAGGGCCTGGTTGATCTCGGCCAGCAGCACGGTCGCGCTCACCGACCCGGCGAGGTCCATGTCGCCCCGCGCCACCATCGCGATCACGGCCTCCAGGTCGGTACGGTTGGAGCCCATCGAGCCTAGAAGGGCCAGGTCCATCCCCACGAAGGCCTGCAGCGGCGGCAAGGTCACCCGCTCGGGCCCCACCCCGACCACCACGGCCCGCCCGCCCCGCCGCAGGCATTTCAGCGCCGCCGTCACCGTCTCCGCCCGGCCGACGCACTCCACGGCCAGGTCGGCGCCCAGCCCGCCGGTGAGGGTCTTGACCCGCCGGGGGACGTCCTCCTCGCGAGCGTCTATCGTCGCGTCAGCGCCGGCCTCGAGCGCCCGCCGCAGCGGCCCGGCGGCCACGTCCACGGCGATAACTCGTCCGGCACCTTGATGGCGCGCGAACCAGATCGCGTGGTGGCCCACGCCGCCGCAGCCAACAACGACCACCGTCTTCCCCGGCCGCACCGCCGCCCGCACGGCTACGGCGTGGTAGGCCGTGGCGACGGCGTCGCTGAGGATGGCGCCCTGCTCGAAGGGGATGGCCGTGGGGAGCGCCACCAGGCAGCGGGCCGGCACGACGACGGCCTCCGCGAAGGTGCCGTCCCGGTGGAGGCCGAAGATCTCTGTCCGGGGACAGAGGGTCTCGCGATCGTTGAGGCAGTACCAGCACTGCCCGCAGGGCGCGTGGGGGAGGAAGCAAACCCGGTCACCCACGTCCCAGCCCTCCACCCCGGCGCCCAGGGTCGCGATCCGCCCGCCCCCCTCATGGCCCAGCGTGATGGGCGTGCGGGCCGGCGGGATCGTGCCCTCGAGGGCGATGTGCAGGTCGGTGCCACAGATCCCCGCCGCCTCGACCGCGACCAGCACCTCGCCCGGCCCCGGCTCGGGCATTGCCACCTCTTCGATCTGCAACGGCCTTCCGGCCTCGTAAAACCGCGCCGCCTTCATCGCTTCGCTTCCTTCACAACAACGAATTGGGAAATTTAACGGATTTCTTCCAATCCCCGGCAGCTTCATAAGTTCCCACGGTTCCACCAAATTGCCCAGCGTTCCCCCCCTGTTGGGGTGCCCTGAGGGGCTCCCGTTGCGTCAAGGTGGACGCTCAGGCAGCCCCCTCAGGGGCTCTTCGACCCCGAGTTCCAATACCGCCGCTCCTTATTCCCTTGTCCCCTTTTTCCTTTTTTACACGTCACCCAATCCGCCGCCTGGCAATAATCTCCCGCTGAATCTCCTGCGTGCCGGCGCCGACGCCGAAGCCGTGCACGCCGATCACGGCCCGCGCGATCCAGTACTCATCCATGAGGCCGTAGCCACCGAAGACCTGGGCACACTCGGTCGCGGCCCGGCGGATGAACTCCGCCGCGAAGAGGCGCGCCATGGAGACCGTCACGTCGGCTTCGGGCTCGGCGCGGTTGAGCAGGTCGGTGGCCCGGTAGGTGAGCAACCGCGAGGCCTCGAGGTCGGTGAGCACGTCGGCGAAGCGGTGGCGCCAGACCTGCATCTCGGCCAGCTTCTTGCCAAAGGCGGAGCGCTGGCGCATGTGGCCCAGCGCGTCCTGGATCATCTCCCACGCCAGGCTGTTGATGATGTAGGCGAGCACCAGCCGCTCTCCCTGGAAGAGATCCATGATGTAGCCAAAGCCCTCGTTCTCCCGGGCCACCAGATTGCGGGCCGGCACCCGGCACTCCTCGAAGAAGAGTTCGGCCATGTCGCTCGAGGGGACGATGGTGTGGCGCAGGTCGCGACCGCGGGTGAAGCCGCGCGCGTCGGCCGGTACCATGATGATGCTGATTCCTCCCGGTCCTGGCCCGCCCGTGCGCACGGCCAGGGTGACGAAATCGGCGCGACGGCCGTTGGTGATGAAGGTCTTCTGGCCGTTGATGACATAGTCGTCGCCGTCGCGGCGGGCCGTGGTGCGGATCGCGGCTGCGTCGGAGCCGGCCCCGGGCTCGCTGATCCCCAGCGCGGCGATCCGCTCGCCGCGGATCGCCGGCACCAGGAACTCCCGCTTGAGAGCCTCGCTGCCAAACTTGTGGATTACGCTGGTGGCCATCTCGCACTGGATCAGGAGCCCGACGACGGCGCCCACGTTGCGCCCGCGTATCAGCTCCTCGATCATAATGCCGACGTACCAGTAATCCAGACCGAGGCCGCCGTACTGTTCGCCGAAGCGCAGGCCGAAGTAGCCCTGCTGCCCCGCCTTGCGGAAGAGATCATCGGGAAAGTAGCGGTCCGCATCCCACTGCTCGCCGTAGGGTCCGATCTCGCGCTCGGCGAAGGTCCGCACCGATTGGCGGAAGAGCTCGTGCTCGGTGGTGAAAGGTGGAAACAAACTCATCGTGACCCCCAATCCGCAACCGTCTCATCGACTTCTCAGGTGGAGTCGTTGGCGCGCCTCGGCCGGCGTGGCGGGCTCCCGCCCGATGATTCGCGCCAGGCGCACGATCTTCTCCACCAGGCGTGCGTTGTCCGGCGCCAGCGTACCCTTCTCAAGGTAGACGTTGTCTTCCAGCCCGGTACGCACATGGCCGCCGAGGCACAGGGCCAGCGCGGCCATGCGCCAGTGGGTCCGCCCGCCGATGGCCGAAACCAGCCACTCGCTGCCGGGCGGCAACAGATCTACCAGGAAGATCAAGTTCTTCGCGGTCGGCCGTAGGTTCTGGCCGGCGATGCCCGTCACCAGGTTGATCCACAGTGGCCGCTCCAGTAGCCCGGCCTCCAGCAGCATCTCGATGTTGTTCAGCATCCCCAGGTCGTAGACCTCGAGCTCGGGCCGGGTGCCGTGGGTACGCAGTGTGCGGGCGATGAAGGCCAGGTCATCGTAAGAGTGGACGAGGTTGAACTGCCGCTCCCAGCGCCTCGACTGCGCGTTCCAGCGCCCTACCAGGCTGCTACCAATGCTGAAGGAGGCGATCTCCGGCCTGAGGGCCGGCACCATGGCGATGCGCTCCTCCAGCGGAAGCCCGGCGATGGCCCCCCCGGTCGAGAGGTTCAGCACCGCGTCGCAGCCGCGGGCGCGGATGCCATCGACGATCTGGCGGAAGATGCCCACGTCGCCGGTGGCGCGGTCGTGCGGATCGCGGGCGTGGATATGGATGATCGCCGTCCCGGCGTTCCAGGCGTCCACCGCTTGCTGCACGATCTCCGCTGGCTGGGTGGGCAGGTTGGGGTTGGCCTCTTTGCCCTGTTGCGCGCCGGTGAGGGCGCAGGTGACGATCACCCGGTCCATCTCATTCCCCCGTAAACCGGGCGTCGCGCTTCTCCAGGAAGGCCGCCATGCCCTCCTTCTGGTCCCGCGTGCCGAAAGCCAGGAGCACCGTCTGGATGGAGTAGTCGATCGCGGTTTCCAGGTCGGTCAGCATCCACTTGTTGATGATGTCCTTTTGCGTGGCGAGGGCAATAGGCGGCTTGCCGGCCAGCTTCTCCACCCAGCGGGCGGTCTCGGCCTGCAGGTCGCCGTCGGGCACCACGGCGTTGAGCAGCCCGCGCCGCTCGGCCTTGTGGGCGTCCCAGAACTCGCCGGTGAGGGCCATTTCCTTGACGTGGAAGATGCTCATGGCGTGCGGCAGGATGGCCGCCTCAACGATGGCCGGGATGCCCCGGTGGACGTTGGGCAGGCCGAAGCGCGAGCGCTCGGTAGCGATGATCAGATCGCAGGAGATGGCCAATTCCAGTCCGGCGCCCAGGCAGAGGCCGTCCACTGCGGCGATGAAGGGCTTCTCGGTGAAGCGCACGGTGCCGAAACATTCGTGGAGCAACTTCGGGATCCAGCGCCCGAACCAGGGGTGCAGGTCCCTGGCGAAGCCGACGTCGATCCCGGCGCTGAAGGCCCGGTCCCCGGCTGCGTCGATCACGGCGACCCGAACCTCGCGATCCTCCGCGATCTGGCGGCAGGCGTCGATGATCTCGCGCAGCATCAGGTCGTTGATGGCGTTCAGAACTTCGGGCCGGTTCAGGGTGATTCGGGCAACCGGGCCGTCCTTAATGAATAGGATAGTCGCATCCATGCGAGCCTCCGATGGGGTGCGGGGACTGAGTTTCGGGCCGTTTCGGGACAAGGGCTTGCCAAGAATCAGATGATGAATTATACTCATAATATGAGTCTTATTCATTAAAGTCAAGAGCCATGCAAGGAGTTGAGATGCAGCCGGTCGGCATTCTCGGGGTCGGGCGAACGGCGTACGCGCCACAGCCGGGCACGGCGATCCCGGAGCTGGTCCACCGCGCCGTGCAGGCCGCGCTGGCCGACGCCGTGCTGACGATGCGTGATGTAGACGCGCGCGTGACGGCCTCGGTGGATCTGTGGGACGGGCTGACGGCCTCGAACGTTGCCATCACCGAGGTCGTCGGCGCGGTCATGCAACCGGAGACGCGCGTGGCGGGCGACGGCCTCCTGGCCGCGTGCCACGCGGCGCTCTCTATCCTCGCCGGCGCCTACGACGTCGTCCTCGTCGTCGCTCACGGCAAAGCCTCGATGGGCGACGCGCGCGCGATCACCAACTGGACCTTTGACCCGATCTACCAGCAGCCCCTCGGCCTCGACGACCTCTCGGCGGCTGCCCTGCAAGCGGCGGCCCTGGGTGCCCCCACGCCCCTCCCCGGCCCGCCGGCCGACGGTGCAGCCGCCATCATCCTCGCCGCGGCCCCCGGCCCCATCACGATCCGCGGGATGGGCTGGGCGCTCGACGAACACTATCTCGGCGATCGGGACTTGACCGCCGCGCCGGCTTTGCGCGCAGCCGCCCGCCGCGCCTACACCCTCGCGGGGGTGAGCAATCCCGGCCGAGAGCTCTCTGTGGTCGAGCTCTCGGACCACTTTCCCTACCAACGAACCCTGTGGGCCACGGCCCTCGGCCTCGACGCTCGTGGTACGATCAACCCTTCCGGCAGGTTAGCCCGTGGTGTGCCGCCCTTCGTCGCGGGGCTCGACCGACTCATCGAAGTCGTCCTCCGCCTACGCGAGCAGCCGGGAAAAGCGCTGGCCCACGGCTGCTGGGCCCCGGCGGGGCAAGGGCAGGCGGTGGTGGTTGTGGGGCGGGGCTGATACACAGACCGGACCGGTGGGCGTGGGGTCTGCGCGTGGGCACGGAAGGAACTGATGGAACTCGGGGGAACCCAGGGTCGAGGATCCCCGAAGGGGGAGCTGATGAGAACTCGTGGGAGGCCGGTCGCGATCGTTGGCACGGGGCAGACGAAGCACGCCAGGGCCCGCGACGATGTCAATCAGGCCGAACTGGTGCGCGAGGCCGCGACCCGCGCGCTCGCAGATGCCGGGATTGCTTTCGACGGCGTGGATGCCATCGTGTTGGCGAACATGGAACTCTTTGAGGGTCGCGCGCTCCCTGAGCTTTGGGTTGGGGAAGCAGCCGGAGGATATCTCAAACCGGTGATGAAAGTTGCCACCGGCGGTACTTCGGGGACCTCGGCCTGCATTGCCGGCTACCACCAGGCAGCCTCGGGGCTGCTCGACGTCGTGCTGGTTGTCGGGTGGGAGAAGCATTCCGAGGGTGCGACGCAGACCGGCATGGCGCTAACCGACCCGCTCTGGGACCGCAACGTTGCCTCAGGGGCGGTAGGAAACTTCGCGCTCTCGATCTCGCAGTACGTCGCAGAGCGCGGTGTGACGCCCGAGCAGGCGGCGCGGGTGGCGGTGAAGGCGCGCCGGAACGCGGCGAGAAACCCTTACGCGCACCTGCGGATGCCGGATCTCACCGTCGAGCAGGTGCTGGCCTCGCGCATGCTTGCCGACCCGGTGCACCTCCTCGACATGTGCCCCCAGTCAGACGGCGCCTGTGCTCTGGTCTACGCCGCAGCGGGCCGGGCCGAGCAGCTCTGCTCGCGCCCCGCCTGGCTGCGCGCGGCGGTGACACGGCACGACCAGCCCTTCATCGGCGACCTCGACCGCCGCCTCGTGACGATGCGGACGCTTCGCGACGCCGCGCGCGTGGCCTACGCGCGGGCGGGCATCCGCGAGCCGCGGCGAGACATCGACGTGGCCGAGGTGTACGAACCGGTGAGTTACGCCGAGTTGGCGTGGTACGAGGCCTTGGGGTTCTGCGGGGAGGGCGAGGCCGGGCGCCTGATTGAGGCGGGGGTGACGGAGATGGACGGGGAATTGCCGGTGAACCCTTCGGGTGGCGTGCTCTCCACCAACCCGGTCGGGGCATCTGGTGTGATTCGGGTGGCCGAGGCGGCCATGCAAGTCATGGGCCGTGCCGGAGCGCACCAGGTCCCGAACGTGCGCACCGCGCTCGCCACCGGCTACGGCGTCTACGCCTGGAGCGACGTGATCATTGTAAGTGCCGAGCCGTAACCGGATGGCCTCAGTCCGGCTCCCCTCGCAAGCGCCGCAGTTCGGCCCTCAGCCGCTCGACTTCGGCCTCGGCCTGGCGGCGAGCTTCGGCTTCTTGGACGGCGCGGGCCTCGGCTTTGCGGCGGGCTGCGGCTTCTTCGCTCGGCGAGAGCAGGTAATGCCCTGCTTCAGGGTCGAAGAAGCGCAGGTGGCCGTCTTCCGCGCGCAGCTCGAGGTGCAGACGCTCGCTCTGCAGGCGCCAGCCGCGATCGAACGGCTCCGGTTTCAGCGGCGCGTAGGAGTCGCCCAGCAGTCGGAACCCTTGCAGGGGCGGTTTGAGGTACTCGCCCAGGGGGTCGAAGAGAAAGAACTCAGGCACGGCGAGGGCCTCGTAGAGCGGCCGTTTCTCCTCCCGGTCCTGGCGCCGCGTCTTGGTAGAGGTTACTTCGATGACCACGTCGGGCCCTGTGCCCTCTTCCCAGATTTTGTAGGTGCGGCGCTGGTGTTTGGGGGCACCGAAGACGACGAACACGTCCGGCGCGACCGACTTGTTGGGGTTTCCTTCCTCGTAGTACATGAGCAGGTTGCCGGCGACATACACCTGTGACTCGTCGCGGTAGTGTTCCTTGAGTGTGACGATGGCGTCAATCATCTCATCACGGTGGATGTCGGTTTCGGCCATGGGCTGCCCATCCGATTCAGGGTACTCAATCTCCGGGCGGGTGTGGGACGGCACGAGATTCACAGCACTCACGGCAACCTCCTCAAAGGTGGAGTCGGCTCCTTCGATTATAACCCTGTCCGGCGACAGACCAAACCGGCGTGACTTTGTGAAGGATCTCTTGGAATGACAGCCGAATTTCTCCACATCCTCCACACCATGACCCTCACGTGGCGCTACGGCACGAGCTGGTACTTTGCCGAGTTCATGCGTGCCCTGCGCGACGAGAGGCGCATCCTCGGGCTGCGCTGCCCGGTCTGCGGGTGGGTCTACCTCCCGCCGCGCCCGGTCTGCGGCAACTGTTACGCCGAGATGCACGACTGGGTGCCGGTGCAAGACACAGGCACGGTGCGCGCTTTCACCGTCGTTCATATCCCCATTGTTGATCCGGCCACCGGCGTGCCGCGGCGCACACCCTATGGCATGGCCTTGATCCAACTCGACGGTGCGGATACAACGCTCAATCACTACCTGGCCGAGAACGATCCGGACAGGCTTCACCTGGGAATGCGCGTGCGGGCGGTCTGGCGAGAAGAACGCACGGGCACCCTGGCCGACATCGTTCATTTTGTGGACGTGAGGCGTGATGCGTGATACGCCTGGGGGAACGGATCACCTATCACGCCTGAGATCCTTCATGAGGGAAACTATGCACAAATCAGGAGACACCGCCATCGCCGCCGGTGTCAAGCTACAGTTCAGGTACTCGGCCGGAGCAGCGGCCAGTCGGTTCCTGATAGCGCTGCGCGACGAGCGGAAGATCTACGGGACGCGCTGCCCAGGGTGCCGGCGGGTGATGGTGCCGGCGCGGTCGTTCTGCCCACGGTGCGGCCGGGAGACGGCCGAGTGGCTCGAGGTTGGTCCGGCAGGGAGATTGATTGCTTTCGCAGTCGCGCAGCCCACTCAACCGCTCGCGCCACAGCCCCTCCTCGCCCTCATCCAGCTCGATGGCGCCGACACGGCGCTCGTGCACCGAATCGGGGAGGCCGACCCTGCCACCCTGTTCGCCGGTCGGCGCGTGACGGCCGTCTTTGCGGAGACACGGAACGGCAGCATCCTCGATATTGCTTACTTCAAACCGTTGGAGGTTACTCATGCCGATTCGATTTGAGCGTCGCGAACGGCTCGCCCTGATCACCATCGATCGTCCCGAAGCCCTCAACGCTCTTGACCTGGACCTCAGCCGCGAGATGGCCGAGGCCTGGATCACCTATCGAGACGATCCCGAGCTGTGGGTCGCGATCGTCACGGGTGCTGGGGAGAAGGCCTTTAGTACCGGTGCCGATCTGAAGAGCGTTGCCGAGTTCTATCGCTCGCTCACTCCGGTCCAGCGCCGGGTGCGCGCCGAGAGCCAGCCCGGCCTGGGCGGCGTGACCCGGAACCTCGAGGTCTGGAAACCGATTATCGCTGCGGTCAACGGCTACTGCTTCGGCGGCGGGCTGGAACTGGCCCTGGCCTGCGACCTGCGCATCGCCTCAGACAATGCCCAATTTGGTCTGACTGAGACGAGTTGGGGTATCATCCCGGGGGCTGGCGGGACGCAGCGACTGCCGCGCCTGGTGCCGGCCGGCCTCGCGCTGGAGATGATTCTCACCGCGAAGAAGATCGACGCCGCGGAGGCCTACCGGATTGGGCTGGTCAACCAGGTCGTGCTGCTTGCGGAACTGATGGATGCCGCCATGGAGATGGCGAGCCGGATCTGCACGAACGCGCCGCTCGCCATACAGACGGCCAAGTTGGCTGTGTGGAAAGGGCTCGACCTGCCGCTGGCCGATGGGTTACGGCTGGAGCAAGCCCTCGCCGAGCCGTTGCGGCAGACGGAAGATGCGCAAGAAGGCCTCACCGCTTTTCTCGAGAAACGCCAGCCCCAATTCAAGGGAAGCTAAGCAAGAAGGATTGCTCGATGAATGAATCGTGGATCCAGGCCTATGTGCTTCTGGCACTCCGGATCGATAAACTATTTCGCAAGTTTGCGCATAGCTGGTTCGTTGATACGTACTACGGTCCGCCGGAGTGGAAGGCGACGGTGGACGCCGAGCCTGAGACGCCGGAGCCGGACCTGGCCCGTGCGGCGATGGCCCTGGCCGACGCCCTGCCTGTCCAGGGCTTCGAGTTGCAACGCGCCGCCTTCCTCGAGCGCCAGGTCCGGGCGATGGAGACCATCTGCCGGACGCTGAACGGGGAGACGTTTGCACTGGCGGATGAGGTCGAACGTTGCTTCGACTTGCGACCGGAGTGGACCCCCGAGGCTCAGTTTGAGTAAGCGCGGGCCCTGGCGGACGAGGCGCTCCCGGGTGAGGGTCCGCTGCCGGAACGCTACGCCGCGTGGCGCAAGCGGAACGAACTGCCGCCGGAAAAGGCCGGCCTGCTGGCGCAGATGATGGAGCAAGCCCTCGCTGAGGCCCGGCGCCGCACCCGCGCCTTTGTGGAGTTGCCCTCCCACGAACAGATACAAGTGACGACCGTGAGCGCTAAGCCCTGGACCGCGGCCAACTGGTACCTGCGCAACGGTCGCTCCCGCCTCGAGCTGAACACCGACCTGCCCACGAACGTGTTCCGGCTGCTGGATCTGATGTGCCACGAGGGCTACCCCGGCCACCACACCGAGGCCGTCATGAAGGAGCAGATGCTCTACCACGAGCGCGGCTACGTCGAGCAATCACTGCTGCTGACGTCCACCCCCCAGCTTGTGATCGCGGAAGGCATCGCCACGCTGGCTTTCGAGATGATCTTCACATCGGATGAGGCAGACCGCTGGCTGGCCGAGTATCTTTACTCGGCGGCGGGGATCGAGCGCGACGAGGCAGATCATGCCAGGTTGCGCGAGGCTGCCAATCTGCTGTTGGGTGTTCCGGGGAATGCGGCATTCATGCTGGACGAGGGGCGTCCAGACGAGGAGGTGATGCGATATTTGATGAAGTACACCCTGGAGCCCGAGGAGCGGGCCCGCAAGCGGCTGGAGTTCTTGAAGGTGCCCTTCATGCAGTCCTACGTCTTCAGCTACTTCTACGGCAAACGATTGATGCAACCCTTGCTAGAGGGTCCCGACCGGCTGACCGTATTTCGCCGTTTCTTGACGGAACAGCTGTATCCCTCGCTGTTGGTGGAGTGGGCAGAATCCTCAGTGCCCCACTCGTGAGGCGAACTGCGTTGTTCCGTTGCCCTGTCCTGGCTGTGGTTCGTTGAGCGGTAGACGACTGCCCCGGACAGCGGTCGTCGTTCCACGGCGTTGGTACCGGTCTGAGGTCAGGACCCGATGAGAGCCAGAATGTGGCTCTGGCGGGTTGGTTCTTCCCCCCGTCTCAATCTCGGAGTACCAAAGTACTGCAAGGTCTCATACCCAAAGACCCTAGGCTGATCCGCCAGACTCGGCTAGGATAGGGGTATCCGAGCGGGTCGTCGCGGCCGGGTGTCAACCGCAGGTAGATTTCTCCCCACATTCTTCAAGGGTACCCAATAACCTGGCCTTTTTGATTGCTGAGATGGAGCCCAGCGCTGCTCGCTCCATCCTCTAGAGTTATCGATACAAGAGAAGAGCGCACGAGCGAAACCGCAAACCCATCGAGAGATGGGGACGCAAAGCCACGGGTCCTCCGCTCCACGAGTGAGGATAGCCGGGTTACCGACTCCGTGACCTGTGAGTCAGCTACCCGGCGTTTTTGTTTTGAGGGGGGTCCAACTGAGTTGCGTACAGGAGCGGTTCGGCCCCGCCCGCGCGAGACCCTGCCCGACATATTCGGCCCGGGATCTTTGAGCGGGCAGGCAACCAGAGCTCATACGCTCGCCGGGCGAGACGCTTTGGGTTCTCGGCACGATGGCTTGAACCGCGCTCGCTCGACTCTTCAACTTTCCTGTTCCAGTCCTTGGCCTGGCCGGGCACTCGCCACGCCACTGGCCTAGAGAAAGTGCAGACGAACGAAGGGAGAAAGGAGAAACCAATGCTCAAGAGACTTGAGGCCCTCGCTGTCCTCGTTCTCTCGACGAGAGCCCCCGGGAGGCTATTGATGAAGGAGTTCCAAAGTATGAGATTTGTGCGCACACTTCTCTCCAACCGTTTCCTCGTCGTCGCGATCCTGCTGTTGCTTGGTCTTACTCCGAGTTCTTACCTGCTGCGCACAGCCCAGGCAGTCGTCATCGGCTGCCGGGCCGACCCAATCGTCTATCTTTCTAATGGCGAACAGATCCGAATGACCACCAATATCGACGCGGATGCCTCCGATGTCCGCTCCATTTTGTACACGATCCATGTCCCCACCGGGGTCAGCGTGACGAGGGTGGTCTACACCGGGGGGGCTCTCGCCGCGAAAGAGGCTATCACTTTTTACGACGACCAACCCCCATACCACTACGCGACCGAGACGCTCGTGCGTCTTCAAGGGAAGAATGTGGATGTGGCCGCCAGGATGGCCATGCGGAGTCTGATTCAATCAGTCTCGGGACTCAGTGGTCAGCCCTTGGCTGTGGAGATCTGGCTCGACCAATAGCGCGTGAGGCTCGTACGCGCCTTTCGCTAAGGACGGCATCCGGCGGAATCAAGGTTTCTTTCTGCGGTTCCGGGCGACAATTCATATGAAGAGGAAGAGGAAGAGGAATGAAGGCGCACCTGACGCATCTCGCACCGCAGCCACTTATCGGCGCACTGGTTAGCCTTCTCGGTCTTTTCGCGCTGGTCGCTGCCTGGCTCAAACCAATGCCCGGCTTGATAGCCATCGACAGTCGGACGATGGGGCTCGTCGTGCTGTTTCTGATGGGAGCCTTCCTTGCAGGAGGAGAACTCCCCATCCACGTTCGCTACCACACCAAGGTCTCGATGCAGACCGTCCCGCTCTATTTAATGGTAGTCCTGTTGCCGGCACACGTGGCGGGCTTGGTTGGCGGGTTGAGTGTGCTCGCCATGGAGCTGCTGCGGCTCTCAAAAACGCGCAACCTTCCCAGCGATGTTGCCACGGCCGTCGGCCGCTGGATCATTGTGATCCTGATGGCCGCGGCGAGCGCTCACGTGCTGCTTGCCACCGGCGCCGCCCACGCGCTGGTGCTCTTCGGAACGGCAATCACTATGTTCATCGGTGATATGATCACCTGTGCACTCGAGATTGCGCCAATGTGCGGCGAACCTCCCTTGCAGGTAATCGCCGCCACCGTGCGGGAAGCCGGCGTGGTCGAAGGCGTCCAATATCTGCTAGGGATCCTCGGCGCGCTGGTCGCTATCGAGAATATTTGGGCGGTGGCACTGTTGCTGGTCCCCATTGGATTTGTCTACCTGGCCTACAAGAATAGCAAAGAGATGCAGGCCAGTACCCAACAATTACTGGAAAGTCTGGCCGATACGGTGGATTTGCGCGATCCGTATACCGGAGGTCACTCGCGACGAGTCACTGCTTTTTGTCAGGGAATGCTTCGGGAGTTAGGCATCTCCGGTCATGAGGCCGACCTGATCATCGCCGCGGCGCGGGTCCACGACATCGGCAAGATTGGTATTCCCGACGAGATCCTGAGAAAGCCTGGCAAATTGACGCCGGAAGAGTGGGCGATCATGAGTGCCCACTCCGCGCGGGGGGCCGAATTGCTCGCGCGCTACGGAGATTTCGCTCGCGGGGCCGGGATCGTCCGCCACCATCACGAGCGCTGGGATGGGCAGGGGTACCCGGATGGGCTCAAGGAATTCGAGATCCCTTTTGGGGCCCGCGTGATCGCCGTCGCCGACAGCTTCGACGCGATGACCTCCGACCGGCCATACCGCCGCGGAATGTCCGGCGCCCAGGCGGTCTCCATTCTCCGCAAGGAGTGTGGTCGCCAGTGGGACGCCTCGATCGTGGACGCCTTTTTGAGGTGCATTGCTGCTCAACACGAATCCTCTCCCGAACTTCTGCGCAAGGTCGAATTTCAGACCGATGAGTCCTGTGCAAGTTCGAATCTATTGGTGGTTCCCGGGTCCGTCTCACAATTGGGTGTGTAGCCCGATGCAGGCAACCCCGGCCTGGCAGTCGCAGAGGGATGCTGATCGAACTGGTATTGATGGTATCAACCAACCAATCACTCCTTCCGTGCACACCCTCATTCTGAGGCGTGGAGATAAGAACGAATGTCGCGTCGAGCGTGGGCCAATATCTGGTCGGTTCTCGTGGTCGCCGGGGTGCTTGTTGGACTAAGCCTCCGGGACCCGGCACCGGCTGCGTCCCAATGGCTGACCTTGGCCGGTTTGACCGCGCTCGCCACCATCGCCCAATTCTTCGAGGCTGAGGCCCCCGGCTTCCAGTGGTACTATCCAACGCTCGTCTTCCTCCTCGCCGGCCTGCTCCTGCTGCCACCGTTTCTCTTCGTGCTCCTGGTCATCATCCCGCACCTGGTTGAATGGGCGAAGAAACGGCTGACGCGGAGCCCACGCTTGCGCGCCTGGTATGTCCAGCCCTTCAATATCGCCATGCACATCATCGCCGGATCAGCCGCCCATTGGGTCTACACGGCGCTGGTCCCCGGCCGTGCGTTGCTCCGCACCCCGATGGCGCTGGTAGCGATCACCGCCGCCGCCCTGACGTACGTTATCGTCAATCACATCCTTGCCGGGCGGCACCTCGTTCTGGCGCGCGGCGTGACGTGGCGCGAATCGGGTGTCCTGGGCACCGAAAACCTGTTGACCGATTTTGTTCTGTTGTACCTGGGCTTCGTCGTGGCGGTGCACTGGACCCTGATGCCCTGGCTGGTCCTGCCGGCCCTCGCGCCCTTGGTGCTGATGTACCGGGCGCTCTCGGTCCCTCGCTTGAAGCGCGAGGCCCAAACCGACGGCAAGACCGGTTTGTGGAATGCGCGCCATTTTACCTCCTTGTTCACGGTCGAGCTCGAACGGGCCAGGCGCTTTCAACGACCCCTGACGCTCATCATCGCCGACCTCGACCTGCTCCGCAACATCAACAACACCTACGGCCACCTGGCCGGAGACACGGTCCTCGCGGGCATCAGCCAGATTATCCGCCAGACCACCAGGGACTACGACATTCCTGCGCGGCTTGGAGGCGAGGAGTTTGCCATCGTTCTGCCCGAGGTCGAGCTGGCTGAAGCCTGCGTGATCGCCGAGCGATTGCGCCAGGCGATCGAGGCGACCCGCTTTCAGGTCTCGACCTGCCCCACGCCCATCCAGGCCACGATGAGTCTTGGGATCGCCTGCTTCCCCTCCGATGGCACCCAGTCCACCGGCCTGATCCACGAGGCCGACGTGGCGGTTTACCAGGCCAAACTCAAGGGTCGGAACTGCGTTGTCTGCGCCTCCGACGTGCCCCGCACTATCAAGCTCGAACTCCGGCAGCCCGCTGATCATAGCCTGGATGCGTATGCCTTCGCACACACCCCGGCCCGCAGCCTCTGGACAGTCGCTGAGCCCGCACAGTGACGCCCTGGCGGCGCCGGGCAATCACAGCCGGTCCACCGTCGTCGCACCCCTGAGGGGAACGATCCGAACCCACTCTGCCATCTCACTGTCCTCCAAACGGAAGGGCGCCCGGCCGGGCGCCCCTCTTGGTGCTGTGCCAAACGAGCGCTTGCGTGGGTTAGGCCGGCTGGCTCTCTGTGAGCATATCGCGCAGAACGGTGTGGAGGATGCCGCCGTTCTGGTAATAGCGCACCTCGACCGGGCTGTCCACCCGCGCGATGACCTCAAACTGGCGGGTGACCCCCTCCCCGCCCCCCTCTGGCAAGGCGGTGGTGCTGACGGTGAGGCGCTGGCCGGGTTGCAGGGTCTCTGGCAGGTCGAGGTTATAGCGCTCGTGGCCGGTCAGTCCAAGCTGGCGCCAACCCTCGCCGCGGAGGAACTGCAGCGGCAGCACCCCCATCCCCACCAGGTTCGAGCGGTGGATCCGCTCAAAGCTCTCGGCGATCACGGCCTTGACCCCCAGGAGGTAGGTCCCCTTGGCCGCCCAGTCGCGGCTGGAGCCGGTGCCGTACTCCTTGCCTGCCAGGACCAGCAGCGGGGTGCCCGCGTCCTGGTAGCGCATGGCCGCGTCGTAGATCGTGGTGACCTCGCCGGTGGGCAGGAAGGTGGTGTAGCCGCCCTCGGTGCCGGGGGCGAGCTGGTTGCGCAGGCGGATGTTGGCGAAGGTACCGCGCATCATCACTTCGTGGTTGCCGCGGCGCGAGCCGTAGGAGTTGAAGTCGCGCGGCTGGACGCCGTGCGAGATCAGGTACTCGCCGGCGGGCGACTTGAGGGGGATCGAGCCGGCAGGCGAGATGTGGTCGGTCGTGATCGAGTCGCCGAGGAGCGCCAGAACGCCCGCTCCGTGGATCGGCTGAATCGGCGGGACATCGGGGGTGAGGCCGCGGAAGAAGGGTGGCTCCTGAATGTAGGTCGACTGAGGGTTCCAGTTGTAGAGAATGCCGCCGCGAGCCTCGATCTGGTTCCAGATCTCGTTGCCCTCAAAGATGTGAGCATACTCGGCGGTGAACATCTCCGGTCGCAAGCAAGCGTTGATCGTCCGGCGGATCTCGTCTTGAGTCGGCCAGATGTCGCTCAGGTAGATTGGGCGGCCGGTGGGGTCGTAGCCCAGAGGCTCGCTGGCCAGGTCGATGTCCATTGTCCCGGCGAGGGCGTAGGCGACGACCAGCGGGGGGCTGGCCAGGTAGTTGGCCTTGGTCAGTGGGTTGATGCGCCCCTCGAAGTTGCGGTTGCCCGAGAGGACCGACGCGACCACCAGGTCGTTTCCCAGGATCGCCTTGGTAATCGGCTCTGAGAGTGGACCGCTGTTGCCGATGCAGGTCGTGCAGCCATAGCCGACAGTGTGGAAACGCAGCGCCTCGAGGTAGGGCGTCAGCCCGGCGGCCGCCAGATAGTTCGTGACCACGCGCGAGCCCGGGGCCAGGCTGGTCTTGACCCAAGGCTTGACGTCCAGTCCGAGTTCGACAGCCTTCTTGGCCAAGAGGCCGGCGCCGACCATCACCGATGGGTTAGAGGTGTTGGTGCAGGAAGTGATGGCGGCAATGACAACCGAGCCGTGAGAGATGAAGGTCTCGACGCCGTTGACCTCAACCGGTACCCGGTGACGGCGATAGAGGTCACGCCGCCGCGGCCGGGGTTCTAGCCATTCCTTGGCCGGTTGGCCGCCCTCACCCAGCCACCGAATGTAGGCGGTGTCTTCCGACGGATCGGTCTCGACTTTCTTGCGGTAGGTGGTGCTGAGGACCTGCCAGAAGGCGCGTTTGGCCTGGCTCAGCGGCACGCGGTCTTGGGGGCGTTTCGGCCCGGCCAGGCTCGGCTTCACCGTGCCTATGTCGAACTCCAGAGTCTCGGAGAACTCCGGTGCCGGTGTTTCGTTGGTCCGGAAGAGGCCCTGTGCCTTGCAGTAGCGCTCGACCAGATCAACCAGGTCTTCAGGGCGGCCCGTGCCTTTCAGATAGCGGAGGGTTTCGTCGTCAACCGGGAAGAAGCCGCACGTCGCGCCATACTCCGGCGACATATTCGCGATCGTCGCCCGGTCGGCCAGGCCGAGGTGGCTGAGACCGTCGCCGTAGAACTCAACAAACTTGCCGACGACGCCGTGCTCTCGCAACATCTCGGTGACGCGTAGTACGAGGTCAGTCGCTGTCGCGCCCTCCGGGAGTTGGCCGGTGAGCTTGAAGCCGACGACGGCAGGCATGAGCATATACATGGGCTGGCCGAGCATAACGGCTTCGGCCTCGATGCCGCCCACGCCCCAGCCCAGGATGCCCAAGCCGTTGATCATTGTCGTGTGGGAGTCGGTGCCGACCAGCGAATCAGGGAAGGCCACGCGCGCCCCTCCGACCTCACGTTGCTGGACCACCTTGCCCAGGTACTCCAGGTTGACCTGATGGACGATTCCGCTCGCCGGGGGCACGACCCGGAAATTGTTGAAGCCCCGCTGGCCCCAGTGGAGGAACTCATAGCGTTCCCGGTTGCGCTCGAACTCGCGCTCGGCGTTGATAAAGATCGCCGCCAGTGAGCCGAATGCATCCACCTGGACCGAGTGGTCAATCACCAGGTCGGCCATCACCTGGGGGTTGATACGCGTGGGATCGCCGCCCAGCCGGTCCATCGCCGAGCGGAGCGCCGCCAGGTCGACGATCGATGGAACACCGGTAAAATCCTGCAAGATCACGCGAGATGGCATGAAGGGAATCTCGGCGTTGCTGACCGCATCGGGCCGCCAACCGGCCAGCGTCTGCACGTGCTCCTCCGTGATGGCGAAGCCGTCGACGTTGCGTAGAGCAGCCTCCAGGAGCACCTTGATCGAGAAGGGCAGCCGCGAGATCTTGCCGAAGCCGGCCTGCTCCAATGCTTCTAATCGGTAAATTTGAACCGGCCCGCTGGACGTCTCGAGCGGCGTGCGGGCGTCAAAAGGCTCTTGAACTGGACTCATGACAAACCTCCTCCCATCCAGAGTCGCCTGGCTTTCCCAGATCCGCCTCAAGGTCGAATCGTTGCGGTACACACTCAACAACGAGGCCGCTCGCGGGTATCGCGTCGCCCGCAACTGCGGGCGCCGGGCGGTTTCTGGCGTCCGGCAGTTCAATATGGGGGCTTCCCCATGTGCGTTCGAGCGGCGTGATGGACGAAAACCCGCGAGTGAAAAGCGTGGCAGGTCGTTCCGGCCAAGGGTGTGTTGACCTCGAAGCAGGCAATGGGGTCAGATGCGCCGGGGCCTCGCGCTGATCGTTGCCACTCTACGACGCTGGCTGGATTGTTGTGGTATCGGTAAATGACCGACCTTGATGGATCGCTACCGTTTATTCTACTCAACATTGCTGGTGAGCGAAAGGTGCAACCGGTGCAAGTCAGGGCTGGCTCAACGGTCGGGGGCGAGGCGCGTCGCATCGAAAGCCTGCCGACCCCCGCCGGCGGCTTGCAGAGGGAGACAGGGGCGGCGTACCTGGACACGTCCGCTGCCCTGGGTGAGAGCGAACTGCACCGGTCAACCGTTCTCGCTGCGCACAAGGCGCGCAAGATACGAAGAAAAAAGGTACCTATTCCGCCGCTTCCGGCGGATCTGGCGATCCGCCTGCAGAGTGAGGTGGCCCCTCATTGGCCTGGATCTGGCGATCCAGGCCGAGCGGGTGAGCCCTGGCCTGGATTGGACCATCCAGGCCGAGCGGGTGAGGCCTGGCCTGGATCTGGCGATCCAGGCCGAACGGGTGAGGCCTGGCCTGGATCTGGCGATCCAGGCCGAGCGGGTGAGGCCTGGCCTGGATCTGGCGATCCAGGCCGAGCGGGTGAGCCCTGGCCTGGATTGGACCATCCAGACCGAGCGGCTGAGGAGTTACGCAAAAAGCTTGCCTTGAGTAAGCGAGCGTTGCCTCCGTCGCTCCCCCTGGCTCGCACGACGTATCAGCCGGTTCGGCGGGTGTCCCCGCCTCAGGCTCTGGAACAATCGAGTGTCGATCGAGAGCCACACCGCCACGCGAACATAGTTCGATTCTCTGATGTCACTCTCAATAACCAGAAGAGATGAGTGGCTTTTCACTCCATTTTTGCCGCTCCTGGCCTCATCCGGCTTCGTCTCCTTCAAAATAGAGGATGCCCCAAGATTGCCGGCCCCGTTGACGCCAGAGAAAAGAGCCGTTATAATGGCGGGAGTTGTTAGACGACTAACAAGTACTCCCGGTTTCGCAATGGCCTCCGAATCCCTCTCCAAGCAAATCGAGCAGGAACTGGTGGATGAGCTTCGCGAGCGGCAGCCAGGCGAGCGGTTTCCTTCCGAGGCCGAGCTTGTCAACCGCTACAAGGTCAGCCGCGTGACCGTGCGTGAGGCGCTGGCCGCGCTCGAGCACAAGGGACTGATCATCCGCAGACAGGGCCTCGGCACCTTCGTCAACCACAACGTCCTCCAGATCCAGACTCGCATGGATGAGTCGATCGAGTTTAGTGAGCTCATCCGTGCCTCAGGCCACACTCCCTCCGTCACGGGAACGCAGGTGAGTACTGGTCGGCCCGAAGCCGCAATTGCCGAGCGGCTGAACCTCGCGGAGGGCGACGAAATCGTGACGCTGCACAAAGTCTTCTCGGCGGATGACGTGCCGGTGATCTACGCCGTCAACGTGCTCCCGCTCCAGTTGATTGCTCGCGAGCACCGCGATTCTGTCATCCGCGACTCCCTCAAAACGGAGCCGATCTACCGCTTTCTCGCCGAGCGCTGCGGCCAGACGGTGGCCTATCAGATCGCCGACGTTCGCTCTCTGTCCGCTACTGACGGGGTGGCACGGCACTTAGGCTGCAAGGCCGGTGTCTCGGTGCTCAATATCGAAGAGGTCGGCTACAACGCCGACAATGACCCCGTGTTTTACTCGGACGAGTACTACAACACCGACGTCATCGGGTTCAAATTAGTGAGAAAACCTGGCTGACATGGTCTCCTCCGAAGATCCCTCATCAACGAGCGGGCCAGGCGCGCCGCGCCGCCACCCACGGATCCCTCCGGTCAACGTTCACGACGGTGCGTTTGATCCGGCGCGCGAGCACACTGTGATCTTCCAGCCCAGCGGACGGCGTGGCACGATTCCCGAGGGAGCCACGCTATTGGAAGCTGCGCGCCGCCTGGGCGTCGGCATCGAGTCGATCTGTGGCGGTCGCCAGACCTGCTCGAAGTGCTACGTGCGAATTGAAGCTGGCTCCTTCGGCCGGTACGGGATCGAGTCGACCGAAGCGCACCTGACTCCGATCGGCGAGCGGGAGTTGTACTACCGCGAGAAGCGCGGTCTGCCCGAGGGCATCCGCTATTCGTGTGATGCTTGCGTGCTGGGCGACGTCTTGGTCACCGTTCCCGAGGAAAGCCAGGCCCACAAGCAGATCATCCGCAAGAGCGCAACCGAGCGAGCCATCGAGATCAACCCGGGCGTCCGCAAGTACTACGTGGAGATTCCCGAGCCCCATCTGGGCCAGTCTTCGGCCGACGCGGACAGCGTGATGGCTGAGCTTGCGGCCCGCTTCCCCGAACTCCACGACCTTACGTTTGACTACCCCGCCCTCCGTGACCTGCAGTTCGCCCTGCGTGCCGGGAACTGGGGCATCACCGTCTCGGTGTGGAACGAGCGCGAGATCGTCCGCGTCGAGCCCGGCTATCGTGAGGTAGCCGTTGGCCTGGCGGTGGACATCGGCACGACCTCCGTTGCCGCTTACTTGTGCGATTTGCGGACCGGCCGGGTGCTGGCGACCGAAGCGATGATGAACCCGCAGGTGTCCTACGGCGATGACATCATGTCACGCATCTCCTACACCATGGAGGAGGACGGCGGGCTGGATCGACTGCACACGGTCATCATCGCCGGCTTGAACGACCTTGCGGCCAGGGCGGCCGCGCGAGCCGGGATCGAGGCGAGCGAGATCATCGATGCGGTGTTCGTCGGGAATAGCACGATGCACCACATTCTCCTGGGCTTCCATCCCCGCTACCTCGGCCTCGCGCCCTTCGTTCCGGCAGTGTTCTCGCCGGTCGACTTTCGCGCGCGGGACCTCGGCCTGCACGCCCTCAACCCCGGCGCGTGGGTGCACGTGCTGCCGCTGGAGGCCGGTTTCGTGGGCGCGGACAACATGGGCGTCGTGTTGGCCGAGGAGCCGCACGAGCAGGACGAGATCGTCCTGATCATCGACGTCGGCACGAACGGCGAGATCTTGCTCGGCAACCGCGAGCGGCTGCTCTGTGCCTCCAGCCCCACCGGGCCGGCGCTGGAGGGCGCGCAGATCCTGTTCGGGATGCGAGCCGCGCCGGGGGCGATCGAGCGCGTGCGGGTCGATCCGGCCACGCTGGAGGCGCGGTTCAAAGTCATCGGGGAGGATCGATGGAGCGACGAGTTGCCGCCCGAGCAGCTTGGCGCCCGGGGGATCTGTGGCTCCGGCATCATCGAGGCGATTGCCGAACTGTGGAAAGCCGGCATCGTCGATGACAGCGGCCGGTGGACCAGTTCGCTGGTCCATCCGCGCCTGATCGAGCACGACGGCCTGCCGGCCTACGTCCTGGCCTGGCCCGGACAGACCGCGCTTGGCGACGCCATCCTGGTGTCGATCGCCGACGTGCGGGCCATCCAACTGGCGAAAGCGGCCCTGTACACCGGAGTGCGCATCTTGATGGGGTATCGCGGTGTGGCGGCGGTGGGCCGGATCATTCTCGCGGGCGCGTTCGGCAGCTACATCGACCCCGAGCGCGCCATGACGATCGGCCTCATCCCCGACTGTGACCTGGGCCAGGTCTACGCCGTGGGCAACGCCGCGGGCGACGGCGCGCGCATCGCGTTGCTCAACAAAGCCCGGCGCGTCGAGGCCGCCAGGGTCGCGCGCTGGGTCGAGCACATCACCATGCCGCTCGAGGGCGATTTCCAGGAGATTTTCATGAACGCTCTGGCCTTCCCGAACGCCGCGGACCCATTCCCGCACCTCGAACCGATCCTGGCCGAAGCCGCCCGGCGGCGCTCGACCCGTGAGCGCTCTGCTGTGACTGCCTGATATTCGCCTTCTCTTTCAGCCTGGAGACTGCAAAGCCATGGAAACGATTCTTCGAAGTCCGAGCGGCAAAGAAGTCATCATCGCGCCGGACCGGTCGACGGTCATGATCGGCGAGCGCATCAATCCCTCGGGCGGTGGGCGGAAGAAGTTGACTGCTGCGCTGGCGGCGATGGACATGGAGCTTGTCAAGGCAGAGGCTATCCGCCAGGTGGCGGCCGGTGCGCGGGTGATCGACGTTAACGTGCAGGCGGCCGACATCCTGGGCCAGGAATCCGAAACCCTGGTCGCCGCCATCGAGGCCGTTGCCTCGGTGGTAGATGTGCCGATCAGCATCGACACCAACGACCGTGCGGCGATGCCCGCGGCCCTCAAAGTGTGTCCCGGCCGGCCGCTGATCAACTCCGTCACGGGCGAGGAGGAGTCGCTCCGCAGCGTCCTGCCGCTGGCGGCCGAGTACGGCGCCTGCCTGATCGGCCTGACCGCGGACGACGACGGCATCCCCATGACCGATCCCTACAAGCGCCTCGAGATCGCTACGAAGATCGTGCGCCGCGCTGAGGAGTACGGCCTGCCCCCCGAAGACATCATCATCGACTGTGTCACCCTCCCGATCGGCGCTGAGTTGACCGCCGCCGCAGTCACGATGAAGGCGATGCGCCTGGTGCGTGAGGAGTTGGGAGTGAACCTCGCCTCCGGCGCGAGCAACGTTTCGTTCGGTATGCCCATGCGTTCTCTGATCAACACCGGCTTTCTCTTCATGATCATCGCGGCCGGGGTCAACGCCCCGATCGTCGATCCCATGAAGATGCGCGAGACCGTCGTCGCCGCCGACTTGCTGGTTGGCCGAGACGCCTTTGCCGAGCGGTACCTGGCCTACTATCGCGAGCTTCAAGCTCAACCCGCTCCCGCCTGATGATCGATTGATCATTATGAAATACTACCGTCCGTCCACGTTGACTGAAGCCCTGACGCTGCTCCGCGAGCCTGGGTCGGCCCCGCTCGCCGGAGGCACGGTGCTCTTGCCCGAACGGCCGGCTGAACTGGCTGCGGTCGTCGATCTGTCGGCGCTCGGATTGGACGCTCTACGGCGAGAAGGCGGCTTCCTCGTTGCGGGCGCGATGGCCCGCGTGCAGGCGCTCGCCACCTTCCCGGGCCTGGACGGTTCCGCGGGCGAGGTCCTCCGGGAAGCGGCGCGCCTGGCGCTGCCCCGACCGCTGCGCGACATGGCGACCCTGGGCGGCACCATTGCTGTGGCCGAGGGTGAACTGGTGGCTGCGTTGCTGGCCCTTGGCGCCGAGGTGAAGCTGCATACCGACGCCGGGAGCTGGATCGCGCTGGACGATTTCCTGGCCGAGCGGGCAGCCTCTCTCTCCTCCGGATGCTTGATCGTAGAAATCCGCTGGCCGGTCTCGATGTCAGGTGGCTGTGCCCTGGCGCGTGTGGCCCGTACGCCGGCCGATCTCGCGATCCTTATCGCCGTGGCGTGCGTCTCTCGCTCGGGTCCAGCGGGCGCGAGGGGCCGTCTGGCGGTGGGCGGCCTCACTCACCGCCCTTTCCTCATCCCCGTTGTTTCAAGCGAATGGAACCCGGACGCCATCGTCGCGTCGGTGCACGCCGCCGCTCAGGACGCGCCCGCCATCTCGGATGTACGGGCCAGTGCGGCCTACCGGCGCGACATCGCGCCGGTGGTGGCGCGGCGCGCATTGATCGCGGCCTGGGAACGGTCCGGAGGCACAGGATGGCCGACATAGCGTGCACTATCAACGGGCAGAACCGCGGCCTGAATGCTGAACCGGGGGAGACGCTGCTGGTCGCTCTGCGCCGCGCCGGCTTCTTCAGCGTCAAGCATGGCTGCGACACCGGCGAGTGTGGCGCCTGCATGGTCCTGCTGAACGGTGCGCCGGCCAACACCTGTATCACCCTCGCCGCCCAGGCGGAGGGGCGCGAGGTCACGACAGTCGAGTCGCTGCGCGTGAACGGCCAGTTGCACCCGCTGCAGCAGGCCTTCATGGATGAGGGGGTGGGTGCCGTTCAGTGCGGTTTCTGTTTACCGGGTGTGCTGCTCGCCGCGAAGCACCTCCTCGACCACAACCCTGCACCCACCGAGGACGACGTCCGCGACGTGCTCTCGGGCCACCTCTGCCGTTGCACCGGTTATCGCACGCAGGTGAGCGCTGTCCTTGCAGCGGCAGCGCGATTGCGCGGCGAAAGCGTGGGTCAACGGGACGACACAGCCGCTCTGGCCGAAGAGTCCGGGCTGAAGGTCGTCGGCCACGGCGAGGGCAAGGTGGATGCCCTCCCGCTGCTCACCGGGCGCCCGGTCTTCACCGATGATTTCAAGATCGACGGGATGCTCCACGCGCGCATTCTGCTGAGCCCCCATGCCCATGCGCGCATCCGCGACATCGAGACCTCGAAGGCCGAGGCGCTGCCCGGTGTCCGCGCCGTTCTGACCTACAAAAACACGCCGCGCCGGCCTTTCACGACCGCCGGCCAGTCGTATCCCGAGCTCTCACCCTACGACATGGTCAGTCTCGACAACAAGGTGCGCTTCGTCGGCGACCGCGTGGCGGTGGTGGCTGCTGAGACGCCCGAAATTGCCGAGCGCGCGCTCGGGCTGATCGAGGTGGAGTACGAGGTCCTGCCGGCCTGCCTCACGCCGGAGAAGGCGATGCAGCCCGGCGCGCCGATCATCCACGACGAGCCGGATGCCGAGCGCATCTACGATGCCTCGCGCAACCTGGCCGCCCACATCGTGGCCACGAAAGGCGACACCGTGCGGGGCCTTGAGGCGGCCGCCCTCGTCCTGGACCGGACCTACCGGGTGCCGCAGGTCCAGCAGACGCCCTTGGAGACGCACACCTGCATCACCTACCTGGACGAGTACGACCGGTTGGTGGTCCGCACCTCGACGCAGGTGCCGTTTCACACGCGCCGGATTGTGGCCAACGTCCTCGGGCTCCCGGTCAAGCGTGTGCGGGTGATCAAGCCGCGCCTTGGGGGGGGATTCGGCTCGAAGCAGGAAGCGGTGGTCGAAGATCTGTGTGGCCACCTGACCCTGGCCACCGGCCGGCCGGTGCGCCTCGAGTACTCGCGCCACGAGGAGTTCACCGCCTCGCGCTCGCGCCACCCGCAGACGATCCGGCTGCGCACAGGGGTCTCGCGGGACGGGACGATCACGGCGATCGACATGTGGGTGACTGCCGCCGCCGGCGCATACGCGACGCACACCCTCACGGTGCAGGCCAACACCGGCTCGAAGGCGCTGTGGCTCTACAAGTCGCCGAACCTTTATTTTTCGGCCGACTGCTATTATACCAACGTCCCACCGCCCGGCGCTTTCCGCGGCTACGGCGCGCCGCAGGGTTTCCTGCCGCTGGAGGTTCACATGGACGAGGTGGCCGAGGCGCTGGGGATGGACCCGATGGCGTTCCGCCGCAAAAACTGGGTCGGCATCGGCGACACGAATCCGCTCGGCGACCAGCTCTACGACGCGGCGCCCGGCTTCCACGACGAGATCAGCAGTTGTGGGCTTCCCGAGTGCGTCGAGCGTGGGCAGGCTGCGATCGGTTGGGAAGGGCGTGGGGTGCATGCGGTGCCGGGCCGGCCGCATCTGCGCCGCGGGATCGGCGGGGCCTGCGCCATGCAGGGCTCAGCCGTGCCGGGCATCGACATGGGCGCGGTCATCATCAAGATCAACGACGACGGCTCCTTCAACCTGCTGAGCGGGGCGGTAGACACCGGCGGCGGCGGCGACACGATTCTGGCCCAAATCGCGGCCGAGGTGCTGGGCTGCCCGGTGGACGATATCATCGTCTACACCTCCGACACCGACTTCACACCGTTCGACAAAGGCGCCTACGCCTCTTCGACCACCTTCCTGTCAGGCCGCGCGGCGCAGCTCGCGGCGGAGCGGGTGAGGGAGCAGGTCCTGGCCGTTGCCAGCCGGATGCTCGAATGCGATCAACACGAGCTGACGCTGGCAGATCGACGGGTCGCCTCGCCCGATGGCGACTCGGTCAGCCTGGCAGACATTGCGATCCAGACGCTACACCGGGAAAACCAGTTCCAGATCATGGGGCACGCCTCGTACATGTCCAGGCCCTGCCCGCCGCCCTTCTGCGCCCAATTCGCCGAGGTAACGGTGGACATCGAGACCGGCGAGGTGCGTGTGGAGAAGATTGTCTCGGCCCTTGATGTCGGGATGCCGATCAACCCGCGCGGGGTAGAGGGGCAGAACGACGGCGGAGTGACCCAGGCCCTCGGCTATGCCGTTTGCGAGGAGATGGTCTACGACGAGCAGGGGCAGCTGCTCAACCCGCGCTTTGGGTCGTACCACATCTTCCAGGCCCACGAGATGCCCGAGTTGTGCCCGATCACCGTCGAGACCTGGGAACCCAGCGGCCCCTTCGGTGCCAAGGCCGCGGCCGAGATCCCTGTCGACGCCGTCGCCCCGGCCATCGTCAACGCCGTGGCCAACGCGACCGGCGTCCGGATCCGCGAGTTGCCGTTGACGCCGGAGCGGGTGCTGCAGGCGCTCAAGGCAGCCGGCGTCTCTGGCTGATCTATGCCCTTCCGGAATGTGATGGGGAGCAAGGGAAGGGTGCAGGCATTGCCGGGGCATCGCGCCGATGCTCTTGCTCCCTGTAGCCCTTGTTGTCCGGACGCGAAGCACAGCTCGCGAACGTAGGAGATGAGCAAGCAGAGGCAAGCGATGGCCGAGATCCACCATCACCCGGTCGCGCCCCTCCCGCTCGAGCCGTTCCTGGCCCGCTACCGGGATGGACGGCGGCGCGCGAACATCGCCCCCCTCTATCAAGCCATGCTTGAGGAGGCCGAGAGACTGGCCGCACCGGCCACTGTGCACGCCGAATACGCTGTGGATGAGGTGCCCGAGTTGACCCCCTGGCTCCCGCCCGAATCGGCCACGGTTGTCCTCGCCGTGTGCACGCTCGGCCCGAGCGTGGAGACGCGCGTGAACGAACTCTTCCCGGATGAGCCCCCCTCGGCCATTGTACTCGACGAGCTTGCGGTCGCGATGGTGAGTGGGCTGGCGCGGGAACTGCATGCCTCCATCAGGCGCGCCGCGGCCGCGCGCGGTCTGAAAGCCGGGCCTCCCTACCGGCCGGGGGTGGGGCGCTGGCCGCTCGAAACCCAGCGGGTGCTCTTCGCCCGGTTGCCGGCCGGTGAGATCGGCGTCGAGCTGACTGACTACTTGATGATGACACCGACGCGATCGATCAGTCTGATCATTCCCCTGATCCACTCAGACAAGAGAGGGGCTATCCAATGAACATTCCTGACGAACGATTGAGGCAGATCAAGGCCGAATTGAAAGCGGCGATTGACGCCGGGGACAAGCAACGGGGTGTTGCTCTCGCCGAGGCGGTGCTGGCCGAAGGCATCACCCCGGTCGACTTGTTCCTGGAGGCGATTCAGCCCGTCTTGTACGACGTCGGCGACGCCTTTGCCCGCCTGGAAATCTTTCTGCCGGAGCTGATGAAGGCCGGCATGGTCGTCAAGGCGATGCACGAGGAAGTGCTCGAGCCGGCCATCGGGGCGTCGTCGGGTTCCTCCGCTTCGACCAGGGCCGGGGTCGTCGTCATCGGCACCTGCCAGGGCGACATCCACGACATCGGCAAGAACATGGTTGCGCTCATGCTGCAGGTGAACGGGTTCGAGGTCACCAATCTGGGCACTAACGTCTCACCGCGGCAATTCATCGACGCCGCCCGCAAGCTCGACGCGGACATCATCGCCATGTCCTCCCTGCTGACGCCCTCGATGCCGTACATGCGCGATTTGATCAATCTGCTGAAGGGCTGGGAGTTGCGCGACCAATTCCTGGTCGTCGTCGGCGGTGCGCCGATCACGGAAAAGTACGCCAGGGGGATCGGCTCGGATGCCTACGGCGTGGACGCGGTGCGGGCCGTCGAGATTTGCCGGCGGCTGATGGAACGCAAGCGCAGCGGGGCCGGCATTCCTGCGCTTACCACTCAGGAGCTACTTACATGAAAAACACGACCCGCTTGCTCGATGTGCTCGACCGTGCCGAGAACGGCCCGATTGTCGAAGAGCAGATGCACGACATGATGACGATTCCGGGTGTGATGGCTCAATTGCGGCAGGAACACGACGTCACCATGAATCACCTGGAGGGGGCCATCATCCCCTCCGACGACACGCTGGCCGATCGGGTCTGGGAGGCCGGGCTGAAGATGGCTGAGGAGTTGGGCTTTCTCTGCCTCAGCACCTCGCGCCGGATGCTCTTCACGCGCGACGAGATCCTGACTGCGCTGCAGTTCGCGCCAACCGAGATCACCGTGGGCGAGGGCCTCGACCGGGCCACCGAGCGCAAGCGCACGGTTGAGGACACCCGGCCCATCTTCATAAAAGGCGGCGGGGTGGGGACACCCTTGCCTGAGGATGTCTACCTTCAGGTTCACCAGTCCTACGCCCAGGAGCCTCTGGTGGATGCGATGATCAACTGCACCCTCGAGAGCGTCTACGGGCGGGAGGGGCGCAGCCGCTCGCCCTGGGAGGTGCTGCTGGGTTGGCAGGAGTTCGAGCTGAGCAAGGCGGCCGCCCGGCGCGCCGGGCGGCCGGGGCTGGGCCTGGGCTGCGTCGAGAACTCGGTGAGCGAGATCGCCGAGCTGTCGGCCACCTCGTGGGGTGGCTTCAGCCCCAACGACTGGCACCATGTCGCGGTCATCTCCGAATTCAAGACCGACTACTTTCTCCTGACCAAAGTCGCTCACCTGATCCAGACCCAATCCATCATCCACTCGTTCTACAACACGATCTATGGCGGCACCGTCGGCGGGAAGGAGGCCATGGCGATCGCGATTGTTGGAGGCTGCATCCTGATGCAGATGGTCTACATGACCTCCACCCACTCGGTCTCGCCGACGCATCCCTTCTACGGGAACGACACTACGCCGGAGATCCTGCAGGCCATCAGCGTCGCGCAGCAGGCGCTGGCGCGCAACTCGCGCCTGCTCACCGATGTCGTCATTACGCCGGTCGGCGGGCCGGGCACCAGAACGCTGCTGTACGAAGTTGCGGCGACGGCGATGATGGCGACGGCCTCCGGGGCCTGTGCGCTCATCGGCCCGCGCTCGGCGGTCGGCACCGAACCCGGGTACGTCAGTGGGTTGGAGGCGCGCTTCGGCGCTGAGGTGGCGCACGCGACCGCCGGCATGAGCCGCAAGGATGCGAACGCCATTGCCATGCGCCTGGTCGAGAAGTTCAAGCCCGATCTCGACAAGCGCCCCATCGGCAAGCACTTCTGCGAGGTGTACGATGTGGAGCGCGTCCAGCCAAAGCCGGAATGGCTGGCGCTGTACGAGGACGTGAAGCAGGAACTCCGCGACATGGGGCTCCCGCTCGACTGATCCGTTTTCCTGGTCCCGGCGCACACTGATCAAGAACAGGAGTTACGCAGTACTCCCAGGCCGATCCAAAGTTCGTGATCCGTAAAAGCCGGATTTGGCTTGTAGTGCGCGCTTCAGCGCGCTGAAGCGCGCACTACAAGCCGATATCTCTGTCGCGGCTCAACCTGGCACGTAACTCCTGTCAAGAAGCGGCGTGATCTCTGATGCGTGAAGAACCGGTCGCAGATCAGCATCACAACTCCTATTGAGAAAGTCGTGCACGCATCAGTAAATTCGGACGAAAGGACCAACGTATGCGAACCAACTGGTTACCCGAGATTGTCCAACGGGCGCAGAACGGCCCCTTCATGAAGGAGTCGGATTACGAGTTCGCCCTCGCCATGAAGATCCGAGAGCGTGTCGAGCACTACGACCTCAAGTTTAACCCCGCGCGGCCGGTGCCGGCTGATGACGACATGGCCGACCGGGTCTTCCAGGCCGGGGTGGACGTGTTCCTCGACATGGGGGTCTACTGCCAGAGCTCGGAGCGACGGATCCTGTTCAGCCGCTCCGAGGTGATGGACGGGCTGGCGTTCGCTCCGAGCGCGCTGACGCTCGGCAGCGGCAAGGATGCCGTCATCATGCGCCACCGGGGGGTCGAGGATCCGGCGCCCTGTACCATCCACTCCGGCCCCACCGGCACGCCCTGCTCGGAGCGCTACCACCCACTGATCCTGCTATCGTGTGCCCAGGAGCCGCTGGTGGACTGTCTCGGCGCGGGTTCGGTGGCCACCTACTCTGGCCAAGACATCGTCCCCGGCTCGCCGACTGAGATCCTCGGCTCGCGCCGGGACGCCCGGGTGGCCCGCGACGCGGTCGCTAAGGCCGGCCGGCCGGGGATGCACATTAACGACGTGGCGGTGTCGCTCACCTGCGCCGGCAAGATCGCGGCCTGCGACCCGGCGACCGGGCTGCGGCCCAGCGACGGCCTGCTCGTCTCGCAGATGGTTGAGCTCAAGACCGACTTCGACCAGCTTTCGCGTGTGGCTTTCCAGCAGGAGTATGGCATCCACATCGTCGACCTGATGACCCCGCTAATCGGCGGCATCGGCGGTGGGGCGGAAGGGACCGCCGTCGTCACCGTGGCCAACCACCTGCTGGGTGTGCTGTGCTACGACGCGTCCTACCACATGTTTTCACACACCCATCTGCGCTGGGTCAACAACACTGACCGGATGGGTCTGTGGATGCAGGCCATGCTTGGCGCGGCCCTGGCGCGCAACACGCCGATCGTTACCCTCAACGACATCTACACCGTCTCCGGCCCAGGGACGAAGGAACTGCTGTACGAGTGTGCGGCCGGTGCTGCCGTCGGTACCGTCAGCGGGTTCAACATTCAGGGGGCCGGCACGACCGGTGGCTTCAACCGCGATCATACCACCGGCCTGGAAGCGCGCTTCATCGCCGAGGTCTCCGACGCTGTCCTGGGATGGGACCGCGAGCGGGTCAACGAGCTGTGCCTGGCACTCCTCGACAAGTACGAGGGCACCTTCGACGAGCCCAACCGCGGCCACCCGTTCTGGGAAGTGTACGATGAGGAAACTGTCGAACCGAAGGCGACGTGGCTGGAGATGTACTACGACGTGAAAGAAGAATTGGCCGCGTTGGGTTTGAATTTCAAGCATGCCCCCCGACCGCGGGCGGCGACCGCCGCCGAAGTAGTCACGGCGTAGAAAGGATTGTACAATGGCCGTCCCAGACCGCATCAAACAAGATTTGAGCCAGGCCTTGATCACTGGAAAGGCTGACACTGCCGAAGCCGTCACCCTCGAGGCGCTGAAAGCTGGGGTCGATCCGTTGGAGATCATCGAAACGGTCATGGTGCCCTCGTTGACCGAGGTGGGCAACCGCTTCCAGTCGTTCCAAATCTTTCTGCCCGAGCTGATGATGGCCGGCAACGCCGCCAAGCAGGCATCGGGCCATCTCGAAGCCGCCCTCGAGAAGCGCGGTGGCAAACGTGAGCCGATGGGCGTGGCCGTCCTCGGAACGGTACAGGGCGACATCCACGATATCGGCAAGAACATCCTGGCGACGATGCTCAAGTCGCACGGCTTCAGTGTGGTGGACCTGGGTCGCAACGTCGCACCGAGCGCGTTCATGAGCGCCGCTGAGGAGAACCACGCCGATATCATTGGGATGTCGTCGCTGATGACCACCACGCGCCCGGCCCAACGTAGCACGGTGAACCTTCTGAAGGAAGTCGGTGTGCGTAACCGCTATCGGATCATCGTGGGCGGCGGCAGTGCGAATCAAAAGTGGGCTGACGAGATCGGTGCCGACGCCTACGCCCCGGACGCGGCGGCGGCGGTCGATTGGTGCAAGCGCCTGATCGATATGCCATCGCCCGAGTAAGAAGAGCCCACCGTGACAGGAGGGCCTCAGGCCATAGCTGTTGGCAGCGCCCATCAGCATCGGAGAAGGCTTGGGCCGACAAGGTGCCGGGCGTGGTTGTGATAGCTGATTCACGGGAGAAATTGCTGATGTCTACGCAAGGTCTGGATGCACCCTCTCAGGAAGCGATTCTCGGCTACTACGAGGGACTGCGGCCGTTTTGGCATCCGGTGCTCCCCATTGATGCGCTCCCCCCTGCTCAGCCTGTGGGGGTCGAACTGCTGGGCGAGGGCGTGGTGTTGGTTCGGCTGAACGGCGAGGTGGTCGCTCTGCAGGACCTCTGCCGGCATTTTCAGGCGCGACTGTCGTTGGGTGAGGTGGTCGAGCACGAGGGGCAGCAATGCCTGATGTGTATCTACCACGGTTGGACGTACGATGCGAGCGGCCAATGCGTCAAGATTCCGCAGTTGACACCCGGCCGAGAGATTCCCAGGGATGCCCGCGTTCCGCGCTACCAGGTTCACGAACGCTACGGCCTGATCTGGGTCTGCCTGGCCGAGGAGCCGCGCTATGAGATCCCCGATTTTCCAGAGTTCGAAGACGCCCGCTTTCACGTTGGGCCGCTGCGCGCCTACGAACCCTGGTGCGCCAGCGGCCCGCGCATGATCATGGGGGCGCTGGACGACACCCATTTCCCCTGGACCCACGAGGGGCTGCTCGGGGATCGCGAGCACCCCGACCCGCCGGACCACAAGGTCTGGCGCGACGGGCCGTACCTGATGTCGCAGTACACCATCTTGCAGCCCCGGAACGTGAGCACCGCCGATGTGACCGCGGCGCCGGACACCGGGGATGGCTCGGATGGATTGGAACGAATCACCTACACTAATTACGTCGGGATTCCCAATGTCATCCGGCTGGTCAAGGACGGTGACTTGAGCCGCCAGTACGTGATCTGGCTGGCGGTCTGCCCTCACCGGTACAATCAAACCAGCTCTTTCTGGTACGTGGCCCGCAACTACGACCGCGATCCGGCGCATGACCGGGACTATGAAAGCTTCGAAGACCAGGTCCGGGCCCAGGACAAACGGGTGGTGGAGAGCCAGCGGCCGTGGCTGCTGCCTCCATTCTGGACAAAAATCGAATTGCCGCTTCGACCCGCCGACCTTCCCCTGATCGAGTACCAGAAGTGGCTGGAAGAATTGGGGGTCGCTGTCGGTCTGTAATCCGAGAAAGGAGGACCTGTGCCAGGATGCTCAGGGACCTCAAGCCGCTCTCCACCAGCGGGTTGCCTCGTGTTCGATGTTGGCTTGACCGCGGCGTCCGGCTGAACGTCTGATTCTCACTACCATCTTGAGGAGGGGTGAAGAGATGTTTTCGCACAAATCAATCCGCTGGTCTCCCCTGATCCTGGCTATCCTCGTCGTCGCGCTGGTCCTGACGGCGTGTGGTGGCGCGGCGACCCCCGCGCCGGCGCCCACAGCCGCACCCGCCGCTCAGGCACCCACGGCCGCGCCCGCCGGCACGTTCAAGATGGCCCTCGTGCTCACCGGGCCACCGGACGATAACTCGTGGAACGAGGCCGGGTATAACGCCATCAAGGCGATAGAAGCGAAAGGGGTCGAGATCGCCTACTCCGAGTCGGTCGCCGATGCCGACGTGGCGCGCGTGCTGCGCCAGTATTCCGATCAGGGCTTCCAGATGATCGTGGCCCACTCGTTCTCGTTTCAAGATGGTACCTTCCAGGTTGCCAGCGAATATCCAAACGTGAACTATGCGTGGGCCGGTGGGATCAACCGCACCGCGAAGAACGTCGCCGACTACGATCAGCCCTTCTACGAAGCGGCCTACCTGGTGGGGATCGTCGCCGCCCACGTATCCAAGAGCGGGAAACTCGGCGCGCTGTACGGTTTCGACATCCCGGTGTGCCATTCGATGGGCGAGGCCATGGTGCTCGGCGCCAAGACTGTCAATCCCAACGCGACCCTGATCCAGACGGCCGTCGGCGACTGGGTTGACGTGGCCAAGGCCAAAGAGGCCGCGCTGGCGCAGGCCGACGCCGGCGTGGACTACTGGATCGAGTGCGGCGAGGGACCTGCCCTCGGCGCCATTGAGGCCGCCAAACAGACGGGCGGCTACGCCACCGGCTACGTCGGAGACATGAGCGAGAACGGTCCCGACTCAGTGATCGTCAACCTGGTGTGGGACCTCGAGCCCCTGTTCACGCAGATGATGAATGACACCCAGGATGGCACGTTCAACGCGCCCTATTACCGCTTCGGGGTCAAAGAAGGCGCGCTGAAACTGGTCTACAACCCTAAGTTGAAAGACAAGGTGCCGCAGGGGGCTCTCGACGGGATCGATGCCAGCATCAAGAAGATCGCGGACGGATCGTTGACGGTTCCGTTCATCGGCGAAGCCAAGTAGTATCGGCGGCTGCGGGGGCGAAAAGCTGGCGGGCTTTTCGCCCCCAGCCCACCGGCAGGCATCGCACGTCACCCTACGGAGTGCCCATGGTCTTCTCCTCATCGGCAGTTGTCGAAATGCGGGGAATTGTCAAGCGCTTCCCCGGCGTGCTGGCCAACGATCACGTGGATTTCGACCTGCTCCCAGGCGAAATCCACGTTTTGCTGGGCGAGAACGGTGCGGGCAAGACGACTCTCATGAACATCCTCTACGGGCTCTACCGCCCGGAGGCGGGGGAGGTCTGGCTGCGCGGCCAGCCGGTTCACTTTCGCTCGGCCTTCGACGCAATCGCCCACGGGCTGGGGATGGTTCACCAGCACTTCATGCTCGTCAACACCTTCACCGTTGCCGAGAATATGACCCTCGGCCAGCCTTCGCCCCGCGCGCCGCTGCTGGAGCGCCCCCGTGACGTGCACGGGCGCATCGTCGAGATCTCGGAGCGCTACGGCCTGCAGGTGGACCCGGCGGCTGTGGTCTGGCAGCTTTCAGTCGGCGAGCAGCAGCGGGTGGAAATCCTCAAAGCGCTGTACCGTGGCGCGGGTGTGTTGATCCTCGACGAGCCCACGGGGGTGCTCACGCCGCAAGAGGTGAATGAGCTGTTGTCGATCCTGCGCAGTCTGGCCGAACAGGGCAAGAGTGTTGTCTTCATCAGCCACAAGCTCAACGAAGTGATGGCCGCCAGCGACCGCATCACCGTGTTGCGCGATGGCCGCGTGGTGGGGACGGTACCGACGAGCGAGACGAACGAGCACGCCCTGGCCAGATTGATGGTTGGCCGGGACGTGGCGCTGACCGTGGACAAGGAGCCGTCGCCGCCGGGAGAGGCGCGCCTGCAGGTCGAGGACCTGTGGGTGGACAACGATCGCGAGCTTCCGGCCCTCCGTGGTTTGAGTCTGCAGGTCCGCGCAGGCGAAATCCTGGGGCTGGCGGGCGTCGCCGGCAACGGGCAGAGCGAACTGGAAGAGGCGGTCGCCGGCCTGCGGCGTGTGAAGCAAGGCCGCGTGCTCATCGACGGTGCGGATCTGACCAACGCGCCAACTCGGTCCATCATCACTGCCGGCCTGGGCCACATCCCGTCCGACCGCTATGCCATGGGCATGCTCCCCGATTTCACAGTCGCCGAAAACCTGGTGCTCTCCGTTCACGGGGACCCGCCCTACACCCGCAGGGGGATGCTCGACCGCACCGCGATTGTTGCCCGGGCCGAACGGTTGGCGCGTCTGTTTGATGTGCGCACGCCGTCGATCCAGACGCGTGCCGGCAGCCTGTCGGGCGGCAACATCCAAAAAATGATCCTCGCGCGCGAACTCTCTGGCCAGCCGAAGGTTCTGATTGCCGCGCAGCCCACCCGCGGTCTGGACGTGAGCGCCATCGAGTTTGTCCATCGCCAGCTCCTGGCCCAGCGTCAGGCGGGCGTCGCAATCCTGCTTGTCTCCACCGAGCTGGACGAGGTGCTGGCGCTGAGCGATCGGATCGCAGTCATGTACGAGGGGCGAATCGTGGGCGTGATGCCCGGCGCCGAGGTCGATGTAGGCCGAATCGGGCTGCTGATGGCCGGGCGCGGGCAGCCAGAGGCATCACCGTGACCCAGGTCGCAGTCGATCGCCAGGCCGTTCGTGTCGGACCGGCGCTCGCCGGCCGCGTTGTGCGGCAGGCTGCGCCGCTGCTTGGCACGCTCGCCGCGCTGGCCGTTGGTGCTGTGCTGCTCGCACTGGCCGGCGTCGATCCGGTCCGCGCCTACGGCATCATGCTCAAGGGCGCGTTCGGCGGCTGGCGGCAGATTCAAGAAACCGTCCTTAAGGCCGTCCCGCTCGTACTGGTTGGGCTCGGGCTGTCGGTGGCGTTGCGCTGTCGGATGTGGAACATCGGCGGCGAGGGGCAGTATTTCATGGGCGCGCTGTTCGGCGGAGTCGTCGCGCTCACATTTCCAACCTGGCCGGCTTGGGCGTTGATCCCGACGATGATCATCGCGGGTGTCCTCGGCGGGGCGTTCTGGGCGGCGATTCCGGCCTGGCTGAAGATCCGGCGCGGAATGAACGAGATCATCTCGACGCTGATGCTCAACTACATTGCCGTGCTTTTCATGGAGTACGTTGCCCGTGGGCCGTTGCAGGAGCCGGGCGGGTACCTGCCGGAGAGCGCCCAGTTCGTGGCGGCGGCGCGAATGCCGGTGATCTACGGGCGGCTCCACCTGGGGGTGTTGCTCGCGCTGCTGCTCGCACCCTTCTGTTACCTGCTGATCTGGCGAACGCCGCTGGGCTTTCGGCTGCGCGCGGTCGGCTCGCAGCCGAAGGTGGCGCGCGCCGCCGGGATCGACCCGGCGCGGAGCATCGCCTTCGCGCTGATCTTCAGTGGGGCGCTGGCCGGTCTGGCCGGCATCATCGAAGTGAGCTACCTGCACACCCGCCTCAAAGGAGCGATCTCGGGCGGGTACGGCTACAGTGGCGTGCTGGTGGCGCTCCTCAGCCGGATGCATCCGCTCGGGGTGTTGGTCGTCGGCGTCTTTTTCGCCGCGCTGACCATCGGCGCTGAGGCGATGCACGTCCTGGCTCAGGTGCCGGCGGCGCTGGCCGACGCCATCCAGGCGCTCGTGGTGTTGTTTGTTCTGGCCGCGGACGCGCTGGCCAGACGGGAGTAGTCGTGTGGATTGGAACTCGATTCTGACGTGGGGCTTCCTCGTAGCGCTGGTCACTTCTGGCATCCGGTTGGCCATCCCCGTGATGCTGGCGACCCTCGGCGAGGTGGTGACTGAGCGCGGCGGAGTAGTCAACCTGGGACTCGAGGGCGTGATGATCGCCGGCGGGTTGGGTGGCTTCATGACGGCCTACTTCATCCAAAACTCGGCCTGGGGGGCGTCGCTGCCGTGGGCCGGAACCTGGCTCGGACTTGCCGCGGGGATCCTGGCCGGGATGGCGATGGGCTTGATCCTGGCGGTCCTGTGTGTCACGCTGCACGCCGATCAAGTCGTGAGCGGGGTCACCCTGGTGATCCTCGGGCTGGGCCTCACGAGTTACCTCTACCGGCAGGAGTTCAGCTCGCTCACGGCGCGCGTTACCGGTCTGCCGGCCTGGCCGATCCCGGGGCTCGCGCGTATCCCGGTCATCGGCGACATTTTTTTCAACCACGACGTGGTCACCTACGGTAGTTTCTTGCTCGTTGGCCTGGTGTGGGTTTTTCTCTACCGTACCATGTGGGGGCAGCAGATCCGGGCGGTCGGCGAACACCCCGCGGCGGCGGATACCTCGGGCGTGAACGTCGAGCTTACCCGCTACGCCGCCATCCTGATCGGCACTGGCCTGGCCGGGCTTGGCGGGGCCGTGCTGACCGTCGTGCAACTACGCCTCTTCCGCGAGGGCATCACGGCCGGTCGCGGCTGGATCGCCGTGGCGCTGGTGATCTTTGCCCGCTGGCGGCCGGAGCTGGCGTTGGTGGGGGCGCTGCTCTTCGGCCTGGCCGATTCGCTCCAGTACCGCATCCAGGCCCTGGCCACCACCGGGCGCGGCGCGGGCGCCATCCCCTATGAATTCCTGCTGATGCTGCCGTATCTCCTGACCCTCGGTGTGCTGCTCGTCCGCGTGCGCAAGACCGATGCCCCGGCGGCCCTCGGCCGTCCGTACCTCAAGGGCGAGCGATGAGCGCTACAGTCGGTGAGATCCTGGCCCTGCTTGAGGGCAAGCGCCTCGAGCGATTCCCCGTCTTCAGCGGCCTCCCGAGTCTGACGCGGCTCGGTCTGGAAGCCTGTGGACTTCAATTCGGTGAGGTGCACCGGGACGCGGCCAAAATGGCCGCAGCAGCCGCGACTACCTACGAGCTCTTCGGCTTCGAGTCGGCAGTCGTGCCGTTCGACCTCTGCGTCGAGGCCGAGGCCCTCGGCTGTGAGGTGAACTTCAACGATGAGCTGCCTTTCATCGTGCACCCGACTATTGCCACGCGCCTCGGATCAACGCCCGAGGGGTTGGACCTTCACCCGCCGCTCGAACTGGCGTTGGCTGGACGGCTGCCGGTTGTGATGGAGGCCATCTGGCTTTTGAAAAGCCGGGTGGGCCGTGAGGTCGCCGTCGGGGCCTGGATTCCTGGACCGTTCACGCTGGCCTGGCAGATCATCGAGGTCGAGCCGCTGATCCTCTCCGTTGCGAGCCCTGCGCACGTCGCACCACTCCTGGCTCGGCTGGCCGCCATTCTTGCCCAGGTCGCCCGCTGCTACCGGGAAGCCGGGGCCGATTTCATCACCATTCACGAGATGGGCGGCTCGCCGCGGATCGTCGGTCCGCAGGCCTTCCGGACGCTCATCCTGCCGGCGCTCCGGAGCCTGATCGCGCAGGTCCCCGCGCCTCGAGTGCTGAGCGTCTGTGGCCATACCCAACCGGTCATGGCCGACCTGACAGGTTGCGGGGTGGAGGCGATTAGCGTGGACCAGCGCTGCGACCTGGCTCGGGCCCGGGAGGTAGTCGGCCCCGAGCCGCTCTTGTTTGGCAACTTCGATCCTGTCGGCGTGTTGGCCGACGGTACGCCGGAGACCGTCGCTGCGACGGTGAGGGCGATTGCCGCAGCCGGCGCAGACGCGATCTGGCCGGGCTGCGACTTGTGGCCGGAAGTGCCTGCTGAGAACATGAGCAGCCTTGTCGAGACGGCGAAAGGCCTGAGACGGAATGGCCGCCCGTGAGGGTGGGCACACGCGGGCACGGTGGGCCTCTTATAGGCCCCTCCGGTTGCTGCGGAGCGCCGGCACCGGGTTGCGCCCGTGGCACGCCCACCTCTGCCGGGGACCGTGCCGGCCTTGCTGTGCTCCCTCCCGCCAGTGCCTGCCGTTGATGATGCCACCGGCACCGCGCTACCAATGATGAATCGTCTCACTCGTTGATTGCCCTCACAGTGCGCGTGGACCGCTTAACTCGTTTCTCCATCTTCACGTTGATTCCTCGCCAGGCGCCCCCTGATTTGGTTGGCGAGAAAAGTCCTGGAGGTGCAGGTGATGGCAGGAGCCGGTTACGATCTCCGTTCGTACCTTGATTACGCCCGCAGCCGGGGCCCCGAGCACTTCATGGTCATCCCGGAGAAAGTGCCGCTGGATTACACGTCCACTGCGCTGACGCTGGAACTGGAGAAGCGCGGGCGGAACCCGATCCTCTTATTTGAGAACATTGACGGGTACGACATCCCCGTCGTGTCCAACCTGTTCGCAACACGGGAACATGCAGCCTGGGCGGTCGGCTCCGACGAAGCGAATCTCTACGCCCGCCTGGGCGATGCCATGGACAACCTGATCCCGGCTCGGCGCGTCTCGCGAGGGGCGGTGCAGGAGGTGATCCGGGAAGGCGACGAGGTCGACCTGGCCCAGCTCCCGATTGCCCGGCATTTCCGCCAGGATGCCGGCGCGTACGTCACCGCGGGCATGATTGCGGCCCGCGATCCGGACACCGGGGTGGGGAACCTGGCGTACGCCCGGCTGCAATTCCAGGGTCCGCGCCGGATGGGTGCGAGCATTCACAGCCGCCAGCACCTCTGGGATTACTACCGCCGGGCGGAACTGGCCGGGAAGGATCTGCCGGTGGCGGTTGTCATCGGGGCGCACCCCGCGCTCATGATCGCAGCGGCGAGCAAGATGGCCATCGACGTCGACGAGTACGATCTCGCCGGCGCGCTGATGGGTCAGTCCCTGGACGTCTGCCGCGCACATAGTGTAGACGTCGACGTCCCGGCGCACGCCGAGATCGTGATCGAGGGGCATCTGCTCGCCCAGGAACGTGGACCGGAAGGGCCGTTCGGTGAGTACACCGGGTACGCGAGTAGCCGCTCGTCCAACAATGTCTTCCAGGTCTCGGCGATCACGATGCGGCCGGATCCCATCTTCGTCGATATTGTCCCGGGGAATTCGAGCGAACATCTTCTGCTCGGCCACATTTCCTACGAAGCCTGGGTGCACAAACGCCTGAAAGAGGCGCTCCCGTTTTTCGTCGATTTTCACTTCCCATCCTCCGGCATTCACTTCCATTGCTACATCCGCATCGACAAGACGGCCGAAGGTCAGGCACAGCAAGCTGCGCAGTTGTTGTTTGGGCTGGATCCCTACACCAAACTGGTCGTCGTCGTGGACAAGGACATCGATCCCAGCAACGAGCACGAGGTGCTCTGGGCCATCGCGACCCACCTGCAGGCCGACCGGCGGGTGAGCATCCTGAGTAACACCCTTGTCAATCGCCTCGACCCCTCATCGGCGGACGGCCTCGGCGCCAAGATGCTACTAGACGCGACCCGTCCTCTGAAATGGGAAGCCGCACGCGCCACACTGCCCGACTCGGCGGTCGAACTGGCCCGCCGGCTGCTGGACGGGGGGTAACCCCGGACCTTCAGAAGGTATCCAACAGCTTCCTCACGGTGTCCCTGCCCGCGATCCGTGGTCCGTAAGAACCGCGCAATTCAATTTTCGATCGCCGTTCGTGGACCAGGGAGCCTGGCTTCCCTGAACACAATGACGCTGACCAGTTCCGGCCGGTTGGGGCTCCTTTGATTCCCGACCAGCCGGTCTGGTCCCTGGCCGTCTAGAGCATCAGTCAAGTCGGCCTTGTGGCGGGTGGGAGCCGGGCGACTGAAGTCGCGGCTGGAGGCGTGCCGCCGGGCGTCGGCCGACCCCGCGGGGTCCACCCAAGCGAGACGATCACGCCGGGGATCACCCCGCAGGGTGTTCGCCGACGCAGATGGGTGGGATATCGGTGGGCAGCTGACCACGCCTTGACCGGCGCTCTAGCGCCCCGCTCACGTCATCCCGCGGGGGGAGGGACAAGACTTCCGAAATCTTGTTCGCGGCAGGTGCCCGCCTCGATCACCGTCGTCGGCGCGCGCTTTGGGTCAGCACGGTCCTCACCAGACTTCGGAAGTCTGACGCCGTGACCGGCGCTCCAGGAAGATGTGGCCTGGCCGTCTCCCCAGGGCTCACTGTGAATTGTGAGCGAGCGCTGATCGCACACCATTCCACCGCCTGCTCGCACCGGGCACCCCCTTCCATGAGTGCTTCTCGCTACCCTCCGCTCAGACACCTCTCCCTCTCCCGCACCATTTTTTCAATCGCCCCACGGATGACTATTGACAACCAACAGATCCCTTATATAATCCAAATGGATAGACCGGTCCTACCACTGCCGTTATATATCCTTACACTCCGCATGATTCACTCGATCGAGAAGGCGAAAGTCTCCCAGAGCGCGCTCCGGCAAATTAGCGAGTTCATCCGAGCTGGCATGTATGCACCTGGCGACCAGTTGCCAAGCGAGCGCCAGCTCGCGCAACAGCTCGGGGTCAGCCGGACCTCAGTTCGCGAGGCGCTTCGCAAGCTGGAAATGATCGGGCTCGTGGAGATCCGCCAGGGCCTTGGGACCTTTGTCAAAGACCCCAGCAGCGAGAAGATCCAGGCCGCCCTGGTCCCTTATCTCCTCACCAACCCAGAGACCCTCCTGAAAGTGTTCGAGCTGCGCGAGATCATCGAGGTTGAGGCCGCTGGCCGGGCGGCTGAGAGGGCTGACGCCGGCCAAATCGCGGTGATGCAGCACTGGGCGGAGGCGGTGGAGTCCTACATCGCGCGTGGAAACCTGGACAGCATGGTCATCGCCGACGTCGAGTTTCATCGCCAGATCATCATTGCTACTGATAACGAGGTCCTGGTCGACTTGATGGACAGCATCGTCGACCTGCTGCGCGAAATGCGGCGGGCCAGCCCGACCATCCCCGAGCTGCGCCCGGAAATCATAACCGGCCATCGGGCCATCTTGGCCGCGATTCAGGCTGCCGACAGCCAGGCGGCTCGCCAGGCAATGCAAGCCCACCTCAACGGTGTTCGCAGCCGATTGAAGGATTTTTGGGCCCAGAAGAGTATTCAAGAGCAGCCGATTAACGACCCGGAACCGGGTTGAACCCGCCTGACCCCATGCGAATCGAACACACCTTTACCATTCAGGCGCCGATCCAGACATTGTGGGAGTTTTTGTTTGACGTCGAGCAAGTGGGTGGCTGCATGCCGGGCGTCGAGAGCATCGAAGCTCTGGACGCGGAGATGTACGAGGGCACGCTCAAGGTCAAGGTCGGCCCGATCGCAGCCAGCTTTCAAGGGAAGGTCCGGCTTCTCGAAGTCGATCCACCGCATCGTTTGGTGGCGAAGGCCGAGGGAAAAGACGGACGCACGGCCAGCCTGGTTTCCGGCACGTTCACAGCTGTTCTCCGTCCGTTAGCGAAGGACCAGACTGAGGTGGGCTACCAGATCGATGCGGGTGTACGCGGCCGGCTCGGTCAACTTGGCCAGGGCGTGATGCTCGAGGTGGCCAGGCGCCTGACAACAGACTTTGCGCGCTGCGTCGAGGCCCGTTTGCAGGGTCCCACGTCGAGGGGTTGCGGCTAACGGCAAGTCCGGCCGACCACCGGTCGTGCGTTCGGTATCGATTCGCCTCTCACCATGCATCAGCTTGAGATCCTCCAACCCAGGTCACTTGCCGACGCCTCGCGGATGCTGACCGACTACCAGGATGAGGCGAAAGTCGTTGGCGCCGGCACGGCCATCGTGCTGATGCTCACGCAGCGCCTGATCGCCCCCCGCTACCTGGTGTCGCTCGGCCACCTGCCGAATCTGCGCGGCCTCGAGTATGAGCCCGGCGTTGGCTTGCGAATCGGGGCGTTGGTGACGCATTACGAGATGGAAAGTTCGCCTGTGGTTCGGCAAGCCGTTCCCGCCCTGGCCGAGACTTTCCACCAGGTCGCCAACATCCGCATCCGCCACCAGGCGACCGTGGGCGGCGTGCTCTGCGAGGCCGACTATGCCTCCGACCCCCCGTCTATGTTGGTCGCGCTCCGGGCGTGCGTCAGAGCTGTGAGCGTCCGCGGCGAGCGCTGGATCGAGTTGACCGACTTCTTCCAGGACTTCTTCCTGACCGCATTGGAGCCCGACGAGATTGTCACCGAGATCTTCGTGCCCGAGATGGCTCCTGACTCGAGCGCGACCTACATCAAATTCAATTCGCGGTCGTCCGAGGACCGGCCGTGCGTGGGCATCGCCGCCGTGGTCGAACGGGAGAACGGGGTCTGCCAGGCCGTGCGAGTCGTGATCGGGGCTGCTTCCGCCATCCCGCAGGAGGTGATCCAGGCGGAGATGCTGGCGAGCGGGCGGCCAATGACCGAGGATCTGGCGCGTGAGATCGGGCGGGCCTATGCCCAGGCCATCGACCCGATCTCCGACATGCGGGGCACCGACTGGTACCGGCGCCAGGTAATTGAAGCCCTGGTGCGACGGGCGTTGCTGCACGCTGCGAGGGCGTAGCTGATGATGGGGTTCTCTCTTCCCTACACGGACGGCGAGGCGCGCGTCACAGGCCGGATTGAGTACGTGTTGAACATGAGCCTGCCGGGTATGCTGTATGCCGCCGTCCTGCGCAGCCCGTACCCGCACGCCCATGTCGTCCGAATCGACGCTCGCGCGGCTGAGGCGGTACCCGGCATCGCCGTTGTCCTCACGCGGGAGGATTTCGTCGGAAACCCCGACGTCGACGCGCATTTCGGCCCGATTATCAAGGATCAGCCCATCGTGGCCATTGACAAGGTCCGCTACGTGGGCGAGCCGGTCGCCGCGGTTGCCGCCGTCGACCGTGAGACGGCCGAGTACGCAGCGGAACTGATCGAGGTCGAATACGAAGAACTCCCGGCCGTGCTTGAAATAGAAGACGCGCTTGCGCCGGACAGCCCCCTGGTTCACGAGACCTCGGAGGGGCGCCAGCAGCACCGCACCTCGACATTCCTGCGGGATGTGACGGGGACCAACGATTGCAATTGCTTCACGCTAATCAAAGGCGACGTCGCCCGCGGCATGGCCGAGGCCGACCATATCTTCGAGAATGTATTCCGAACGCCTGCCGCCCAGCAGGTGCCGCTGGAACCTCACGTCGCTGTGGCCCGGATGGAGAACCGTCGCATCACGGTCTGGTCGGCGACGCAGACGCCCTACATTGTCCGCGCGCAGATTGCTGAGTTGTTCCACCTGCCTCAGAACCGGGTGCGGGTCGTGGTCCCGACCCTCGGTGGGGGGTATGGCGCGAAGACCCAGCCCAAGATCGAACCCTTGACTGTGGCGCTGGCCTGGAAAGCTGGCGCACCCGTCAAGTTGACACTGACTCGTGCTGAGGAGTTTGTCACCATCTGCAAGCACGAGGCGATCATCAAGCTCCGGACCGGTGTTAAAGCCAACGGCGAGCTCGTGGCCATGGAAGGCGAACTTTGGTGGAATGGCGGCGCCTACGCCGACCGCAGCCCGAGCGTGGCTGAGGCCGGCGGCTACGTCGCGACTGGGCCCTACCGTGTTCCGCACGTGACGGTGACCTCGCGCGCCCTCTACACCAACCGGCCACCAGCCGGAGCCTTCCGCGGCTTCGGGGCCGCGCAGGCGGCATGGGCTTACGAGTCCCAGATGGACATCATCGCCGGGCGTCTTGGGTTGGACCCACTAGAGTTCCGCCGCCAGAACCTGCTCCGGCCCGGCGACACCTTCAGCACCGGCGAGACGTTGCACGACATCGCCCTCCGCACGTTGCTGGACCACACGGCCGAAGCCATCGGCTGGGGCCGGCATGACCTCGGGCCCGACCCATTGACAAAGGCCCGCGGCAAAGGCATCGCCGTGACCATCAAGGGCATGATCACGCCGGCCACCTCGACCGCCATGTTACGAATCAATGCTGACGGCAGTTGTTCGGTGCTCGCGAGTACGGTCGAGATGGGCCAGGGCTCCAACACAATTCTGACCCAGATTGCCGGTGACGAGCTGGGTTTGCCGTACGAGCAGGTCACCGTCGTCCACCCGGATACTGACGTCACCCCGTTCGATCTCTCGACCAACTCCAGCCGCTCGACCTACTCGATGGGCAACGCCCTCCGCCTGGCCGTGGCGGATGCCAAGCAACAGGCCGTCCGGCTGGCCGCTGAGCTGCTGGGCGCCGACCCGACCAGGCTGGAAGTCCGCGATGGTGGTGTGTATGCGCGTGGGGCCGGATGCAGGGGGAGTGGCGGCCTGACGTTTGCCGAGCTCATCCGCCGCGCCGGCTGTGGCAACATCATGGGCACCGGCACCCACCAAACCCAGGGCGGGCTCGATCCGCACACTGGCCAGGGGATCGGTTCCACCCACTGGCACCACGCCGCCGCGGGAGCCGAGGTGGAGGTCGACCGGGAAACCGGCAAGGTCACGCTCCTTGCTATTCACGCGGCGCTGTACACCGGCCGCTCCGTGAACCCGGTCAACATCGAATTGCAGACTGAAGGGAATGTCATCTTTGGAATCGGCAAGGCATTGCTGGAAGAGCTGATTTTTGATAACGGCCAGCTCATCAATGGGAACCTGGGCGATTACATGATCCCCTCCTTCGAGGACCTGCCACGCCGCCTCACAACGAGCGCCCACCAGAATCCCGATCCCGAGGGTGAATGCCACGGTGTCGGCGAGACGGCCCTGCCGCCGATTGCACCTGCTATCGGCAATGCCATCTCCAACGCCATCGGTGTGCGGGTGATGCGCTTGCCAATCACCCCCGAGAAGATCCTGCGAGGTCTCAAGGAAGGTCGGGAAATCGTACAGGCGCCGCAGGAGAACCTCGAGCGCCTCGAGGAGCTGGCCTGATGCGACGAGATATCACGCTGCACATCAACGGCAAGGAGTCCCCGACGACGGTTTGTAGCCACCATACCTTGCTGCAGGTACTGCGCGATCAGTTTCACCTCTTCGGCGCCCGTGAGGGCTGTGGGGTGGGGATGTGCGGCGCATGCACCGTCTTGCTCGACGGCCACCCGGTCAGCTCGTGCCTCTGCCTGGCCGTACTGGCCGAGGGCAGACAGATCACGACGATCGAGGGGGTGAGTCAAGGCGGCCAGATGCATCCGGTTCAGCAGGCCTACATTGAGGGCCATGGTTTTCAGTGCTCGTACTGCACGCCCGGATTCATTCTGGCGACCACGGCTCTGCTGGAGACGCATCCCGACGCCACCGAGGATGAAATCCGGGACTACCTGTCCGGCAATCTGTGCCGCTGCGGGAGCTATGTCAAGGTTTTGGATTCGGTCAGGCTGGCTCAGGCGCGAATGAAAGCTGGCGAAGCGTAAAGGAGGTTGCCTACTGCATTTTCGCTCGATCTGTCGCCTGCATAGGGACGTACGGCTAGTCGTGTCCACTCAGCGCTCTGGCGCCTGGCGCTCGTCAATTCGAGCGAGAGGAGTAGCTCTCATGAAATTCAACTACACCACCAAGGACATTGTGACGATCGTCGTCGTCTCGGTCATCTTCGGCATCATCGGGGCCGGCTGGGGGTTCGTGTGGAACATTGCCTTTGCGGTCCCAGCCATCGGCGCATCATTCGCTTCGGCGATCTCCTTCGTCTGGTTCGTCGCCCCTCTGGTCAGCTTCTACCTTATCCGGAAGCCGGGCGTGGCCCTCTTCACCCAACTGCTGGCGGGGATCGTTGCGATTCTGGCGGGCCACCCGGCTGGTGTCGTCGTCTATGGCTGGTACGTCATCGAGGCGGTCACGGCCGAGGCCGGCTTTGCCGTCTTCCGCTACAGGAACTGGGGCCTGCCGGCCATGTTGCTTGCGGGGTTTTTACAGGCCTTTGAGTACGCCTGGGGCCTCTACTACTTCCAGATCTACAACTACGGCTTTGCTGCCTGGTTCTGGCCCTGGGTAGCCATGTTTGCCACGGCCTGGCTCGCCGGCCCCATAGGGCTCACCATCGGCCGGGCGCTCGGCCGGACCGGTCTCTACACTTTGGGCGAGGCAGCCACCTAGAGAGCCGGTCAAGAAATCCCGGTGGGGGCGGGAACAGACTTCCGAAGTCTTGTTTGCGGCAGGGGCGCGCCTCGATCACCCCCGTCGGAGCGCGTTTTGGCCAGCACGGTCCCTACCAGACTTCGGAAGTCTGAGGCCTTGACCGATGGTCTAGGACCAGCGATGGGGCGAGCCCCGTTTCAGCGTATTGCCCTGATCGTTACCCAAGTCCGTATGCAGTACGCGCCTGAGCCAGATCCTTGCGAGGCCCTTCATCCGGGCTTTCACCCTCTCAATCCCCGACGGCAGGGACACCGGCTGTCGTCGGGGGCTGAGCCAGGAGGAGCAGGTTTTGCCACTCATCGCCGAGCATCTCACCGTTGGTTTGCAGCAGGATCGCCCGATTCTCTCGGATCTCTCGCTGCGGATCGAGGACGGCGAATTCGTTCTGGTCCTTGGTTCCAGTGGCAGCGGCAAGTCGACCTTTGCGCTCTGTCTGAACGGCATCGTCCCCCAGGTAATCCCGGCGTACTACACGGGTTCCCTGACGGTCAATGGCCGTGATGCCAGCAAGACGCCCGTCTCAGAGATGGCCACTGAGGTCGGCCTCGTTTTTCAAGATCCGGACGCGCAGTTGATCGCCATGTATGTCGAGGACGAAATCGTCTTTGGCCCGGAGAACTTGCTCCTCGAGCGCGACGAGATCGGGCGGCGCCTGAAGCGCTCCCTCGAGATGGTCGGGATGTCGGAGTTTAAGGACGTGCACACGTGGAGTCTGTCGGGGGGGCAGAAGCAGCGCGTAGCCATCGGCTCCGTGCTGTCGATGCAGCCGTCGGTGCTGGTCCTGGATGAGCCGACCTCCAACCTCGATCCGGAAGGTTCCCGCTCGGTGTTCGGGCTCCTGGCGCACTTGCGGCGGGAGACGGATATGACGATCATCGCCATCGAGCACAAGGTGGATGAGTTGATCGAATACGTCGACCGCCTGCTCGTCTTCGATCAGGGCCGGATCATCGTCAACGGCCCGCCGCGTGAGATGATCGCCCAGTATGGCGAACTGCTGATACAGAAGGGGATTAACGTGCCTCAGGTGTCGGAGTTGGTGCTGGAGGCGCGGCGGCACGGGCGGGCGGTTCCGAATCGTGTGCTGCCCTTGACCGTCGGCGAGGCCGTCGAGAGGTGGCCTGGCGTTCCGCTGAGTTCGACGCCATCAACGCCTGGTCCGCGCAGCCGGACTCACCAGCAGGTAGAGCCGATCGTCCGCTTTGAGAAGGTCTGGTTCAGCTATCCGAACCGCCCACCCGCGCTGATGGATATCAATCTCGAGATCTTCTCCGGCGAGTTCATCGCCATTGTCGGGCAAAACGGGGCCGGGAAGACGACCCTCACCAAACTGATGGTGGGCCTGCTAAAACCGTCCCGGGGCCGGCTCACGCTCGCGGGCGAGGCCATCCCCCAGATGCCCATCGAGCGCCTGACCGAGCGAGTAGGGTACGTCTTTCAGTACCCCGACAACCAGCTGGTGACCGACACCGTCTTTGACGAAGTGGCCTTCTCGATGCGTATCCGCAATGTTCCCGAAGGCCAGGTGAAGGCCAAGGTCGAGGCGGTGTTGGAGACAGTGGAGCTCGCTCACCAGGTCGACCGCCACCCGCTCACGCTCAGTATGGGCGAGAAGCGGCGGCTGAGCGTGGCGACCATGCTCGTCCTGGACCAGGACATCCTCATCCTGGATGAACCGACGATGGGCATGGATCGCGGGCACATCATCTCGATCATGAAAATCTGCCGCCGGCTGCAAGAGCGCGGCCGGACGATCCTGATGGTGACCCATGACATGCGCATCGTCGCCGACTGGGCCGACCGGGTAATCGCCATGGCCGGCGCTCAGATCAGGCTCGACAGCCAGCCACGGGAGTTCTTCCTCAATGAGGAGATCCTGAAAGAAACGCGCCTGGCGCAACTGCCCATCTGTCCCTGGCGCGACTGCCGGCACGATGGGCACGCGCGTTGCCGCACCTGCCCGCCGGATTTCCTGGGGATGCTGCTCGACCCACGCACGATCGATCATTCAGAGGTGCTGCGATGAGCGGCGAGACTCGCTATGCCTTCCGCCAGGGCAATAGCTTCATGCACACCCTCGACCCGGTGTCGAAAATCGTCTGGGTCGTCAGTATGAGCTTCATGATTTTAGTGCTCAACGTGGCCTGGATCCAGGTGATCCTCTTCGGGGTCATCCTCCTGATCGCCATCATCCTCGCCCGCCTCACGCCGGGCTTCATCTGGCGCTTCTCACGCTACATCTACTTCCTGGGCGCCCTGCTATTTGTGTTACAGTCGTTCTTCGTAAAGGGTGGCAACGTCCTGTTCCACCGTGGTCCCTTCGCCGTCTACGAGCTGGGTCTGCTGATCGGGGCTGCCGCCGGGTTGCGCGTGATCAACCTCGCCAGCGCCTCGATGATCTTTCTGATAACCACCTCGCCACGCGACCTGGCTATTTCCGCGACCGAGAAGCTGGGCCTCCCGGCACGGGCGACTCAGGCGCTCTTCCTCGCGCTACGCTTCCTGCCTCTATTGGAAGACGAATACGCCGACCTGATGGATGCCCACAAGGTCCGCGGGGCCGGAGCGGGCAACGGTCTTCGCGAGCGCGCGCGGCGCATGCAGCGTTTCACCGTACCCTACCTGTTCAGTTCGCTGCGGCGCGCTCAGGTGTCTGCGCTGGCCATGGACTCGAAAGCATTTGGGGCCTACCCCACCAAAACCTTCTATCATCAGGTCCAATACCCACTGCGCGGCAAGATCTTCGCGCTGCTCTGGGTTTTGCTGCTGCTCGTCTCGATCATCCTCGTGGCGACCGGCACCATCACCAGCGCCGGTAACCTGCGGATGGCCTGACCAACGTCTCCGGACCGGCGTGGGCGCCGCGCGGCCCGGGTGCCGAACCATCAGCCGGCCTGTTCGGCCGGAGGCGGTCGGCGAGCCGAGGTCGTTCTGGCCCGCAGCACTCCGAGACTCCCACCCAAGATTGGAGCATGGCATGAGACCACCGATCATCGATTGCATCACGCACATCAGCCGCACGCCCGACAACGTGGTTGGCTGGGGACCGCGCTTTCTGGCTGAAGACCTGATTGCGCAGCTGGACGCCGACCGCCGGGTGTTGGGCGAGCCGGCCCGCATCGACAAGGCGGTCGTTTTCCCGGCCCTGGGTGACACCGTGCCCACGTCGAAGTTGTCCTTTGAAGAGCAGCATGAATACGTGGCTGAGAGCGTGGCTACATATTCCGACCGCCTGATCGGCGGGATCGTGATGCACGCCCGCCTGTGGAACGATAGGATCGCCGCGCAGCTTGAGAAGATGGTCCGCGAGCAAAACTTTCGGATGATATACATCCACCCGTCCCTGCACAACTACTGGTTGCCGGTGGGAGATGCCAGCGTCGCCATGGCCGCGGGCGCCCAGCAGCAGCTCTACGAGGTGTTCGAGGCCGCCCGGGTGCTCAAGATTCCAGCGCTCATTCACACAGGCGAGCCGCCCTATGGGCTGCCAGCGACGGTCGACTCCGTGGCCGGGCTCTTTCCCGACCTCCCCATCATCATCGCTCACATGGGGACACAGGGTGAGGTCTTCTCGCTGGAAGCAGCGCTGGTCGCCAAATACAACCCCAACGTCTACCTCGAGACCAGCTTTGCCCAGTGCCACCAGTTAATCTACGTGACCCACGCCCTCGGCGCCCAGCGAATCATCTTTGGCAGCAACTGCCCCCCCTGCGAGCCGACACAGCAGCTCATGCTGGTCGAGGAGTCGCTCGCCTCGGAACCGCCGATTGGTATGAGCATGCCTCCGGACGACCTGCGCAAAATCTTGGGCGGAAACCTCGCCGGGCTACTCGCAGCAGTCGAGCCGGCCAGGACGCCCGCCTGATGGGACGGAAAGGAGATCAGCATGGCCCGTATCATCATTGACTCCCACAATCACATCATTAATCAACCCGAACCGGTCTGGGGGTGGGGGCCGAAATTCACGGTCGAGCAACTCATCGCCATGATGGATCGCGAGTACGACGTGATGGGCGAGGTGAAGCGTGTCAGCAAGGCCATTGTGATGACGGGCCTGGGCCTGACCTCGCTCGGCGACCACACGATGCGCGAGGCGCACGAATACGTCATCCAGAGTGTCCTGAAGTACCCCGACCGTCTCTTCATGAACGCCGTGATGAACCCCCGTCTCTGGGGTTCGGCCGAGATGGACCAGTTGAACCAGTGGCAGGAACAGTACAACCTCCGCATGTTGAAAATTCATCCTACGATGCACAACTATCTCCTTCCGATGTTCAACCCCTATCCGGGCAATCACAGCCGTGAACTGGTCTATCCCATCTGGGAGAAGGCACGCGAGCTCGACGTTCCCATCATGATCCACATGGGCGAGTCGCCCTTTTCCATTCCGGCCACGGTTGCACCGGTTGCCGAAACCTTCCCCGATGTACCGATCATCGTGGCCCACGCCGGCGCCAACAACGAGGAGAGCTACGCGACCGATGCAATTCTCCTGGCACGCACTCACGACAACGTGTTCCTCGAATGCAGTTGGGTCCAGCCGCTCGACCTCCAGCAGGCAGCCCACGGGTTGGGCGCCGACAAGCTGATCTTCGGCAGCGACGGTGCGCCCAATGCCATCAACCAGCAGCTGCGAAACATCACCAACCTCCACCTGCCCTCACCTCTTGGTATCGGCCTGTCGGAGGACGAAATCTACAAGATGATCGGTGGCAACATCGCGCAATTGTGCAAGATCCCACTCGAAGAGCCTGTGCGCGCGCAGCACGTTGGATGATTCCCATGCCTGCTCTTGGCCAATCCCCCCCGCGGCTTGACGCGGTCGGCAAGGTCACCGGCGAGACCCTCTACCCGGGGGACATCGCGCTGCCGGACATGCTGCACATGAAGATCCTCTTCGCCGGCCGGCCGCACGCCAGGATCCGGCGGATCGATACGTCCAGGGCCGAAGCGTACCCGGGCGTGGTGGCGGTCTTCACCGCCCGTGACGTGCCCGTCAACGAATATGGCCTCAGTCTGCCCGATCAGCCGGTGCTGTGCGGTCCGGGAAGTCTCAAGATCGGAGCGGACACCGTGCGATTCGTCGGTGACCAGGTGGCGCTCGTTGTTGGGGAGAGCGAGGCTGCGGCTATGCAGGGCCGGGCATTGATCCAGGTCGAGTACGAGGATCTGCCCGTGCTCGCCGATCCACGGGCAGCGATGCGGGCGGATGCTCCCCTGCTGTTCCCTGAACGGGGGACCAACGTTGTCGGGCGCCACCGTATTCGCAAGGGCGACGTGGTTGCCGGCTTTGCCACGGCAGCCGCTATCGTTGAAGAGATCTACCAGACGCCCTTCCAGGAGCACGCGTACCTGCAGCCCGAGGCCGGGGTTGCTTTCATGGACGACGAGGGCCGCGTGACGGTCCAGGCTGCCGGGCAGTGGACTCACGAGGACCGCCGCCAGATCGCGCACGCTCTCGACCTGCCTGAGGAGCAGATTCGAGTGATGTACCCCGCCATCGGTGGGGCCTTCGGCGGGCGCGAGGATATGAGCGTTCAGATCGTGCTCGCGCTGGCTGCATGGCGACTGGCTCAACGCGGAATTCAGCGACCGGTCAAGATGATCTGGAGCCGCGAGGAGTCGATCGCCGGCCACCACAAGCGCCACCCGATGTGGCTCAAGGCGAAGTGGGGCGCGCGGGCGGACGGCGCACTTACGGCGGCCGAGGTCGACGTGATTGCCGACGCTGGCGCCTATGCCTCCACCTCCCGAGAGGTGCTCGCTGGCGTGACACTGATGAGTACCGGGCCGTATGAGATCCCGAATGTGAAGGTAGATGCCTGCGCCGTCTACACCAACAATCTTCCGGCGGGTGCCTTCCGTGGCTTTGGTGCGCCCCAAGGTGCGCTGGTCGCCGAGGGACAGATGAACAGGCTGGCGGAAGCTCTTGGGCTCGACCCCGTCGAGATTCGCGTTCGCAACGTCCTCACCGAGGGCGCGCTGGCCTCCGTTGGCACACCCTTTCCGGGGGGGGTGACGATCGGGCGGGTGATCGAGCAGTGTGCTCGAGAAGCGGGTTGGGAGCAGGCAAACGGTCGCTGGCACAAACCGGTTCCACCGCTGCCAGTCAACGGCGACCGGAAAGATCGCCCGGTTTCCAATTCGTTGTCGGCCCCACCCCCCGCCGCGCGGCGGGGGGTGGGCTTTGCCTGCGGTTTCAAGAATGTCGGCTTCAATTGTGGTTACCTCGACACCTGCTGGGCGACGATCGAGTTGCACGGCGATGCCGAGCTGGAGAGAGTGATCCTGCACCACGCGGGCGCGGACGTGGGGCAAGGGGCGCACACGGCTATGATGCAGATGGCGGCCGAGGCCCTGGGTGTGCCCGGCGAGCGGGTGGAGTTGGTTGTCTCCGATACCGCCTTCACCGGCGACTCCGGGTCGTCATCCGCCTCACGGATGACGTTCATGGCCGGGAACGCGATCCGCGGCGCCGCCCGAGCAGCGCTCGAAAAATGGCGCAACGAAGACCGGCCGGCCGTTGCCTCATACCGCTACGAGGCACCTGAGACGACACCGTTCGATCCCGAGACTGGCCATTCGAGGCCGAACTTCGCGTACAGCTACGTCGCCGAGGCGGTCGAAGTCGAAGTCGATATCGAGACCGGGCAGGTGCGCGTGGTCAGCGTCGTTTGTGCCGACGATGCCGGTCGGGTTATCAATCCGCAGCTCGCGCAGGGGCAGATCGAGGGCGGAGTTGTTCAGGGCTACGGTTATGCCGTTCTGGAAAACTTCGTGATGGAGAATGGCTACATCCGGACGCCCTCGTTCTCCAGCTACTTGATTCCCACCGTGTTGGATGTCCCCGAGCGGGTTGAGTCGGTCTTGCTTGAGTACCCGGACTCCAACGGTCCCTTCGGTGCTCGCGGGATGGCCGAGGTGCCGTTGATTCCGGTGGCGGCGGCGATTGTCGCCGCTGTGAAGGACGCGACGGGCGTGTGGATCAACACGCTCCCCCTCACCCCCGATCGAGTCCTGAAAGCGCTGCGCAAGACCGGTATGGCTCGCTACGACTAGACCGCCCCGCCAAGTCATCCCGCGGGGGGCGGGAACAGACTTCCGAAGTCTGGTTCGCAGCCGGTGCCCACCTCTCGCACCGCCGTCGGAGCGCGCTGTGGGCCAGCACGGGGCCCGCCAGACTTCGGAAGTCTGAGGACTTGACCGATACTCTAGACCGCCCCGCCGGCCCCCCGGTTGCAGGATAGATTTGGGATCATGTGGCGATACTACGATACGGTTAAGACGCTTGCTGAGGCCCTGGCACTGCTGGCCGAGTACGGTGAGCAGGCGCGAGTGGTCGCCGGTGGGACAGACATCCTCCTGGAACTGGAGCGGCGGGTCCGCCCCCAAGTCGAAGTCCTGGTGGACATCACGCGGGTGCCTGACCTCGATGAGATCACCCTGGATGCGGAGGGTCGCGTTCACCTGGGCCCGCTCGTAACGCACAACCAGTGCGTCGCCTCCGACTTGATCCGCCGGTGCGCTCGTCCGCTGGCCCAGGCTTGCTGGGAAGTCGGCGCGCCCCAGATCCGCAACCGGGCTACCGTTGTAGGCAATCTGGTTACGGCCTCACCGGCCAACGACAGCATCACCGCGTTGATGGCGCTGCGAGCGGTGGTGACGCTGCGCTCCTGTCGCGGCGAGCGCAGCGTTCCGCTCCGCGAGTTCTACACCGGCGTGCGGCGGACCGTGATGGCTCCCGACGAATTGATGACCGACATCGCCTTTCCTGCGATGCGCGCGAACGAGCGCGGCATCTTCATCAAGCTGGGACTGCGCAAAGCGCAGGCGATCTCGCTGGTGAACGTGGCCGTGATTCTGCAGGTTGAAGAGACCGAAACCGGGCCCATGGCCCACGATGCACGTCTGGCGCTGGGTGCTGTCGCTCCCACCATCATCCGGGCCGAGGAGGCTGAACGCTTGCTCGAGGGGCGGTGGCTGGACGAGGCCACGCTTGATCAGGTGGCGGAACTGGCCGCCCAGGTGGTGCGGCCGATTGACGACGTGCGCGCCCCGGCCGAGTACCGCCGTGAGATGGCACGCGTGCTCAGCCGGCGCGCCCTCGCGGCCATCCGATCCGGCGACACGCGCGGATGGCTGCCGGACGACCCGGTCATGCTGTGGGGTGACCGGCGAGGTGGCTCCGCCGAGGCGCCGAGCGCGGCCGGGCGGGGTGGTGCCGCCCGCGAGTCTGCTATCGTCACTGCCGTCAATGGGCGGCAGTATACTGTGACTGGAGCCGACAGCAAGACCCTCCTGCGCTTGCTGCGCGAGGACCTCCAGTTGACCGGCACCAAAGAGGGCTGCGCCGAGGGTGAGTGCGGCGCGTGTACAGTGCTCCTCGACGGCGCCGCAGTGATGAGTTGCCTGGTTCCGGCGCCTCGGGCCCATGAAGCGAAGATCATCACCGTCGAGGGGTTGGCGGTGAATGGGCAACTCCATCCGATCCAACAGGCATTTGTCGAGGCGGGCGCGGTCCAATGTGGCTACTGCACCCCCGGCCTTCTGATGTCGGGAGCGAAGCTGCTGGAAGAACGACGCCGGCCATCGGAGTGGGAGGTCCAGCAGGCCATTGCCGGAAACCTGTGCCGATGCACGGGCTATTACAAAATTCTGGACGCCTTCGAGCGGGCTGGCCACCGCTATGCAGGACCGGATGCTTGACACTCCCACGCATCGAATGACACTGTTGGCGAGATCGTCTCCAGGGAGGGCGAGCAGTTCGTAGTGCGCGCTTTAGCGCGCTGAAGCGCGCACTACAAACAGGTACCCGCCACTTGCACCAATTCGCCAACAGTGTCCCCTGGGCCTGCGGCCCGCGCCGGGAAATGAAAATTGGCGCCGCGCCACGGCGAACAGCGCAGCGGGCTATTTTCAGGAGAGTATCATCGAATGCGTGGGATTCTCGCTTCATCCCAGACGGCCCGCCGTGGCGGGTCTTACGTCCAGTCTGCGAGCGTCTACGCCCGGCTGTCCGACGGGCGAAAAGGTCTCAAGAGCACACGAGCCTGCTTGGTTCTCGCCAGGCTCAGAACTCTATCGGTTGCCTCCGGCGGGGGGCGCCCCGGCCGAGAGCCCGCGCGTGGGGGCGCCCCTCACCCCCTGCGGGGGGAGCCCTACCCCGCGGGGTACGCCCAAGCGAGAAGGTCTCACCGGGGACCGCCCCTCAGGGCGAAGCGTCCCCCTCGACGCCAGGGGGTACCCCTCAGGGCAGGGCGTACGCGGCGGGAGACTCGCCGCCGCAACCGCCTACCGAGACGATTGTCCCCGACGGGGGATGCCCTTACCGTGAGGTGGACGCTTGGGGGCGCCCCGCAGGGCGGAAAGGTGCTCACGAACGATGATAGCACCCAAGTGCGACAGAAGCAACGTTTCCGGCTTTGCTTTTCGCATTGCGCTCGATTCTGCCCTGCGGGACCCCCTACCGGGCGTTCTCGCTTGGGATGCCCCTCAGGGCACGGCTCGCTTCGCCCTGCGGGGCGGTCCCCGGCGTGATCGGCTCGCTTGGGCGTACCCGGTGGGGTAGGGCGTACCCGGTGGGGTAGAGGGTACCCGGTGGGGTAGGGGGTACCCCGCGGGGTAGGGGTACCCCTCAGGGCAGGGGCTCCCACGGCTCGAAGCCGTGGGCTTTCTCTCGCGAGGCTCTGTAAGGGGCGCCGTCCACGGTTTCCCCGCGGTCTGCGTTCAGGTGTCGATCGGCGCCGATTGCCACGGCGCACCGCCCGGCAGATCCCGTCGGCTTGACGTGCAGGGCTGGAATAGTCCATTGAATAGCGCGAGCCCCGGTCGATGCGGCGGCCGGGGTTCTGTTCTTGCTGTATCACTTGATGTCTGAGGAGATCGTTGTTCCCGGCTGGGCCGGCAGGTGTAGTTTGGAAAGGGGGCCCCCAGCCTTGCGACGTTTGATTGTTTTTCTCAGCCTCACCCTCACCCTTATCGGCTGTGGGCGTTCGCCCACCGCGCCGACTCCGTCGCCGGTGCCCACATCGCTTCCGCGGACACCCCTGCCGCCCGCCCTGATGGTCCCCCCACCGCTCCTCTACGTTCAAGGGACGACGCTCTTCGAGCAGGATGCCGGCGCGCCGCCCCACCGACTCGTCGATCTGCCCGATGAGAGTGCAGTTCTCGCGGCTGCCGCCGTCCATGATACCGTGCTCGTCCTGCGCGAGCGGGCGATCCAGCGGGTACGGCTGGCGGATGGTTCGATCGACACGATCTTGAGCTTCGACCGGCCCGTTCGCTTCGGCCAGTTGGTCGGCGGCCGCGATGGCGACCGCGCGATCTACCAGGCGGTGGCCAATGACCCCGACGCTCCGTTTGGTTTCAGGACGCGCATCGGGGTCTACGACGCCAACGGGACGGTGCGGGACCTGCCGGCCCTCACCAACCTGACAGAGTACACGACGCTGCAGCCCTTAGGGTTCAGTGCGGATGGCACCAGCCTCTACCTCTTGCCGCGTGGTCAGGATCCATCGTTTGCTCGAGTGCTGGTCGTCTCGTTGAAGAGCGGAGAGGTTGCGGCTGATCTCCCGGTTGAGGGGGAAGGTGAGGCCGTGCTGGCGCCCGGCGGGCGCCTGCTCGCCACGACGGCCCGCCGCCTGTTCCCCGATGCCTCGCCCGAGCAGGTCATCTTCCTCTACGGCCTGACCGGCCAGCCGCCGACGCGGCGCATGGTGTCGCTACCGCAGGCATCGAGCCCTGCCACCGGAGTGCTCTGGGCGCCCGATGGTCGCTTTATGTACTTTGCGCTCAGGCCTCGCGATCCTTCCACCAACCAGGAGGCTTCCGCCGGTCTGTGGCGGCTGGACGTCGAGACAGGGGACGTGGTGCTGGTGGCTGAGGTCAGCGACGCCGGGAGCCAGCCCGCGGCCCTCAGCCCCAACGGCGAGTGGCTGCTTATGCGCACGGCCGCCGGGGAGCAGGCAATCCTCATCCACCTTCCGACCGCCACGCCGGAGTCGTTTACACTTCCCGCCACGGCGATCATCGCCGGCTGGCGGTGAGGGGCGACGACGGGAGGTTGGGCTTGCAACAGGCGGAGAGTCTTCAGAGAAAGCGCCCCCGCGATCGCCTCGCGTCGTGGGGGCGCTGGTTGTGCCAGGCCTCGACGTGGGGGGCCAGGGCACCATCGGGGCTGGGGGACGCTCGCTTTTACACACCATGCGAGCTGCCGGTTTGAACTTCTCAACCGGCATAGCTTCGAGGGGACCCCAGAGCGATTCGCGGGCTTGTCCACAAGGCCTGTGTGGCGTATTATTTGAATGAAGCCAACGCCAGTCATACGGTGTGATGATGAGCAGCGATTTGACGAGCTGAAATCACATCCCAACCACAGGGAAGACAGGCCTCCATGCCGACAGCATTGGACATCACCCCAGAGAAGATGGCTGTGTATCGGGCCACCGCCCGCCGGCGCTGGGAGCACCGGCAGCAGGCACTCGCCCGTCGCCGAGAGCGAGCCTGGGACGTGGCACGTCGGGCTGCAATATTGCTGAAGCAGCACTATGGCGCTACCCGGGTCGTGCTCTTCGGCTCCCTGGCACGCAACGACCCGTTCTATCCTCGTTCGGACGTAGACCTGGCTGTATGGGGGCTGGAAGAGAAGCACTACTATCGTGCGGTCTCGCATTTGCTCGATTTGGACCCGGCGATCCAGGTCGACCTCGTCATGGCCGAGGATGCATCGGCGACGCTTCTGGAAGCCATCGCCAGGGAGGGCGTGCCCCTGTGAGAGAGTATAGCACCCTGGCGGGCCGAATCCGGCAGGCGCTGGCTGATGTAGAGCGGGTTGTCAATCGGGCGGAGGAATTGCTGGCCAAAGCTCGCCGAACCGGTGATGATGGCTACATGGACGGCGTCGCCCTGAATTTACACGGGTTCTATGCAGGGGTGGAGCGCATCTTCGAGGACATTGCTCGTGGCCTAGGGGAGGGTGTCCCCATGGGCCCGGATTGGCACCGCGAGCTGTTACTCCAGATGTCGGCCGAGATTGACGAAGTTCGTCCAGCGGTCACCAGACGTGAGACCCGCTACTGCCTGGAGGAGTATCGGGGTTTCCGTCATGTCGTGCGCAACGTGTACACCTTCAACTTGCGCCCCACCCGATTGCAGGAACTGACAGTCGAACTGCGCGCGTGCTATGAAGCGGTCGCTGACGACCTGGAGGCCTTTGCCGGCTTCTTGGAGCGTTTGGCTCAGACCACAGGGAAAGGGGGCGCCGAGGAATAAACAGGCCCAGAGATTCTCATCAAAAACAATCGCCCCCCATGGCTCGGCCTGGATCTGGCGATCCAGGCCCTTTAATCCGGGGCACCATTGCTCCCGACGAGCGGGGCAAGGTGATCACCACCGTCTGGGTCGCCAGACTCGGCGCCTCGCTGTCGCTCAGCCAGAGGCAGATCCGCCGTGCTTCATTAAACGCCACCGCCCCGGCGACGATCACTCATCGCCGGGGCGGCGTCTGTTGGGTCAAGGGTGAAGCTTACACCGGCACGGCCTCCCGCCCCGCCACGCGCTCGAAGACGAACTCGCCGTCGCGCTCGTCGATCCGCACCGTGTCGCCCTCCTGGAAGTCGCCCTCCAGCAGCGCCAGCGCCAACGGGTTCTGGAGGCGGCGCTGGATCACACGCTTGAGCGGTCTGGCGCCGTAGACCGGGTCGTAGCCCTCCTCGGCGAGTGCGTACTTGGCGGCATCGGTGACCTCCAGGCCAAGATCCTGGTCGCGCAGCCGGCGGCGCAGGTGGCCCAGCTGGATCTCAACGATCTTGACCAGGTCGGCCCGAGTGAGGGCGTGGAAGATCACGATCTCGTCGATGCGATTCAAGAACTCGGGCCGGAAGTGCTGCCGCAGCGCCTCGAGCACGCGCGGTTCGGCCGCCTCGGCCCCCACCTCCTGGATGTACTGGGTGCCGATGTTGGAGGTCATGATGATGATCGTGTTCTTGAAGCTCACGATTCGTCCCTGGCCGTCGGTCAGGCGCCCGTCGTCGAGGACCTGGAGCAGGACGTTGAAGACCTCCGGGTGGGCCTTCTCGATCTCGTCGAAGAGCACCACGCTGTAGGGGCGGCGGCGAACCGCCTCGGTGAGTTGGCCGCCCTCCTCGTAGCCGACGTAGCCGGGCGGCGCCCCGATCAGGCGGGCGACGGTGTGGCGCTCCTGATACTCCGACATATCGATGCGCACCACGGCGTCCTCGTCGTCGAAGAGAACCTCGGCCAGCGTACGGGCCAGCTCGGTCTTGCCAACGCCTGTTGGACCGAGGAAGAGGAAGCTGCCAATCGGGCGATTGGGGTCGTGCAGGCCGGCGCGGGCCCGGCGCACGGCGTTGGCCACCGCCTCGACGGCCTCGTCCTGCCCGATGACACGCTGGTGGAGCCGCTCCTCCAGCCGGATCAGCTTCTCGATCTCCCCCTCCATCAACCGGGAAACGGGAATGCCGGTCCACTTGCTGACCACCTCGGCGATGTCGTTGGCATCAACCTCTTCCTTCAGGAGCATCTCACCCTGCGCCTGGCGGTTGGCCACCTCGGCCTCGAGTTGCTCCTGCTGGCGCCGAAGCTCGAGCAGGGTGCCGTACTGCAGGCGCGACGCGGTCTCGTAGTCGTTGCGGCGCTGGGCCTGCTCGATCTGATGCTGGGTCGCCTCGATCTGCTCCTTGATGTTGGCCAGCCGTTGGATGAGCCGGCGCTCGTCCTCGATGCGCGCCTCGAGCGCCTCCCGTTGCTCCTGGAGTTGATTGAGTTCGTCTTCCAGTTTCCGGAGCCGTTCCCGGGATGCTTTATCCTTCTCCTGCTTGAGCGCCTCCCGCTCGATTTGGAGCTGGAGGATTTGCCGCTTGAGGTCGTCCAGCTCCTGCGGGTCGGAGGTGATCTCCATGCGCAGGCGGCTGGCAGCCTCGTCGAGCAGGTCGATGGCCTTGTCGGGCAGGAAGCGGTCGGTGATGTAGCGATCGGCGAGCGTTGCGGCCGCGATCACGGCGCCATCCGTGATGCGCACGCCGTGGTGGACCTCGTAGCGCTCCTTCAGCCCGCGTAGGATCGAGACAGTATCCTCGACACTCGGCTCGCCGACGAAGATGGGCTGGAAGCGGCGCTCGAGGGCGGCATCCTTCTCGACGTGCTTGCGGTACTCGTCGAGGGTAGTCGCCCCGATGGTGTGCAGCTCGCCGCGGGCGAGCATCGGCTTGAGCATGTTGCCCGCGTCCATCGCCCCCTCGGCCGCGCCGGCTCCGACGATGGTATGCAACTCGTCGATGAAGAGGATGATCTGGCCCTCGGCCTGTTTGATCTCGTTGAGGACGGCCTTTAAGCGCTCCTCGAACTCGCCGCGGTACTTCGCCCCGGCCACCATCGCCCCCAGGTCGAGCCCAATGACGCGCTTGTCTTTGAGGGCTTCGGGCACATCGCCGCGCACGATGCGCTGCGCCAGGCCCTCGACGATGGCGGTCTTCCCGACGCCCGGCTCGCCGATCAGCACCGGGTTGTTCTTGGTACGGCGGCTGAGGATCTGGATGACCCGGCGGATCTCCTCGTCTCGCCCGATCACCGGGTCCAGCTGGCCCCGGCGGGCCTCTTCGGTGATGTCCCGACCGTACTGCTCGAGCGCCTCGTAGGTGCTCTCGGGGTTTGGTGAGGTGACGCGCTGCGAACCGCGCACCGTCTGCAGGGCCTGGAGCACGCGATCGGTGCTGATGTTGTGGCGCTGGAACAGCTCCTGCACCCGGCGCTCGCCCTGCTTGATCAGTGCCAGGAGCAGGTGCTCGGTGCTGACGTACTGATCGCCGAACTGTTGGATCTCGTCGTGGGCCGCAACGAGTACATCGCGCAGGGCCCGGCCGAGACCGGGCTCGCCGCCGCCGCTGACTTTCGGCAGAGTATTGAGGGCGCTGTTCACCTCCAGGCGGAACTGCTGCAGGTCCACCCCCATGCGGGTGAGGACCTGGGGCACAACGCCCTCCGGCTGCTCCACCAGCGCCTTGAGCAGGTGGAGCGGGAGTACTTCTGCCTGTTGATTTTGCTGGGCGATCTGCTGGGCTGCCAGGACCGCCTCTTGGGCTTTCTGAGTGAAGCGATTGATGTTCATCGAACTGATTCCTCCGGCTTGTTAGCGCTCAGACACTAGGGGAGCCCGGCGGTTGAAACCGCGGCTGGGGGCCTGCGGCCGGGCGTGCCCCTCCGGGCACGCTGGGGGTCGGATACATTTGGAAAGATGCAATAGTGCGCTGCAGCGCGCACGACAAACCAAAATGCCGCTTTCCAATGCAACCTCTCAATCGCCATGTACACCGCATAGTTGCTGTCACATTGGGAGTAGGATGGGCGGAGTGCCGCCATCAATGGAGCGAGTCCCTCGAGCTCCTGCCAAAACAAGGATAGCACCTCGACATTGGCGATGTACTAACAACGTGCTAACGCTACGTTAGAACCGTGCCGCCGGCTGCCTCTTCGGACGCTCGCGCGGCGCCTCATAGGGTGTTGGGATGTACTGGACCGATGGGCGGCGTCCGGCGGGCTGCCGGTAGAGGTTCATCAGATCGTAGACCTCTTTGGGAAGCTCCGTCCTGATCGGGAACCCCAGTGCCAGGGCCTCCTCGGCGGTGATAGGGTAGTCGTGGGTCCAGGTGCCCGTCGCGAGGGTCTCCGCGAAGCGCCCGGCCTGTTCGGGTGTCATCCGATCGCTGACGATCGCTTTGACAACCTGCTTGACTTGCCAGATTGCCTTGCGAGCGATGTCGGCCATGATCAATGTCTCATCGTCGATCTCATTGCGGTCCTTTGTTTCGACCACGTTCAATATGGAAGCCGCGGGCCACTGCCCCAACTGTGGATCGACGGGGCCGAGGACCGCGTTCTCGTCCATCAAGATCTCGTCAGCAGCCATCGCAATCAGCGTGCCACCGCTCATGGCATAGTGCGGGACCATGACCGTGATCTGGGATGGGTGCTTGCACAGCGCGTGGGCGATCTGCTCGGCGGCGAGCACCAGACCCCCAGGTGTGTGGAGGATCAGGTCGATCGGGACGCGGTCGTCGGTGAGCTTGATGGCGCGTAGAATCTCCTCGGAGTCCTGGATGTCGATATAGCGGGCGATCGGAATCCCGAGAAAACTGATCGTCTCCTGGTGGTGGATCATAGCGATCACGCGGGTTCCACGCTTCGTTTCAAGTTGCTGTAGGAGACGGTAGCGAGCCGTTTCCAACATCCGCTGACGCACGACCGGCCAGAGCGAGCTGAGGATCAAAAAGATCCAGAGCAGATCAAGAAAGGACATCGCTGCTCCTGTTCGGTTGGAGGTTGGAAGGTTACAGGTTGAAAGTTGGAAGGTTCCATCCCCACAAGACTGTGGCCGGCCGTCCGAACTCTTTGGACGGCTGTCTGCGGGCCTCACGGTTCCTGAGAAGAGCCCCATTCCCTACTACGGCAGACCGAAATCTCGTGGGAGTACTACCCTTCAACCTGTACTGACGCCCCGCCGGGGCGTCTCTATCACCCTGCACCCCTAAAAGGGGTAGTACTGATCGGGCCAGTAGCGCTGGCGCGGGCGCCGGCGGAAGAAGGGTGCCACCAGGAGGCCCACCACGAAGCCGGCGGCGTGCGCCCAGTAGGCAATCCCGCCGGCGTTCTGCATGGTTTCGGCGAAGGCCAGGCTGGCCGCGCCGATGAAGAGTTGGCTGAGAAACCAGAAGCCGAGAAAGATGATCGCCGGCAACTCAAGGGTGTAAAAGAAGAAGAAGATCGGGACCAGGCCGATGACCCGCGCGCTGGGGAAGAGCACCAGATAGGCACCCAGGACGCCCGCGATGGCGCCACTCGCTCCGATGAGCGGGAGTCCGCTGCCTGCCGAGAAGAAGACTTGAGCCAGCGAGGCGATCATCCCCGCCCCCAGGTAGAAGATCAGGTAGGTCAGGCTGCCCATGCGGTCCTCGACGTTGTCGCCGAAGATCCAGAGTGCCCACATGTTGCTAATCAGGTGTAACCAGCCCCCATGCAGGAACATTGCGGTCAAGACGGTGGGCCACTCGCCGCCCGGGTTTGCGAGCAACTGCGCTGGAACCACGCCCCAGGTGAACAAGAAGGGGTCGAGCGCGCGCCCGAGACTATACTCGTAGATGAAGACGAGGACGTTGAGCAGGATCAGGCTGATGTTGACCAGCGGGATCGTGCGCGAATGGACGCTGTCGGCCAGCGGAATCACAACTCCTCCTTCACGCGGTTAGCGCACGATCAGCTCCGGGCCGTCGGTCTCGGGCGGAACGCACTCGTTGACGCTCCCGAGCACACCGGTTAAGTCGGCGCGGAAGACTTCCCAAGTCTTCCGAGACTTCGGAAGTCTGACTCCTTGACGGCGCTCGAGGACCGGGCCGGCGACCGGGTTCAGGCCCCGCGAGCCCGTCACAGTCAGCCCAACATCGTGTATCCGGGCAGGATCGGAGCCAGCCACGGCCAACACCATTTGTCCACACATCGTGAAGTTCTCGGGTGGTTGGCCTGTCTGGTCGTACACACCGCGCTGCCAATCAGCGCCGCACCCCTTTTCGCGGCCCTCGGCCGCGAGAAGGCGCGGTCTGGAAGCAGGCGCAACCGGCTTGATTATCGCCGAAAGGAGCGACCAGGACAAGCATCGGAAGGGGGTTTCGGCCAAAATGGCATCTTGCCCCGTTCGCGAGAACCGGGTTCAGCCAGTAGAGGCTGACGTCGCAGCGGTGGAAGCGCAACTCGTTGGTTGCGGTCCGCGCTGCGGCCAGTTGACGCTGATCGGCGAAGGCGCGCATCTGCTCGAGAGTCGTGTCGAGATGAGCGGCCGCGATGCGCCCGGCGCCGGGCCTATCCGGTTCCCCGTGTCGTGACGATCGGTACCTACTCTCCAATGTCGCGGGCGAGTTGTCTGAGGAGGCGGGCAATCTCCCACTCGTGAATCTGCTGAGCGCGGCGCATCTCTTCCTGCAGCCGCTGGGCTTCGAGTTGCGACCGGATCAGTTGCCGCCGCATGTGAAAAATCACTTCGATTCCCTGCAGGTTCACGCCGAGCCGCCTCAGGCGGCGCACGCGCCGCGCCGCCTCGACGGCCTCGTCATCCCAACGGTTGTCTTTGAGCGGGATCAGGCGGCGTTGAACGCACTCGATCAACTCTTGCGCTTGAATTCCGACATCCCGAGCAATGCGCAGCAGGGCTTCCATCTCGTCGTATTCGCGGCTCATCGCTCACCTCGTCCCTGGAGGGTGCGCAACTGCTCGAAGAGTTCGCGCTCCCGGTCGCTCAGCCGCGTCGGCAGGCGGACGGTGACGGTGGCGTACAGGTCACCGGGCTCGGTCGGGTTGTGGAGCCTGGGCATTCCCTTGCCCCGCAACCGGAACAGCCGTCCGTTTTGGGTCTCGGGCGGGATGGTGAGTTGGACGTTTCCTGTGAGGGTGGGCACGGTCACCTCGCCACCAAGCACCGCGGTGAGGAGCGGGACTTCGATACCGGTGTAGAGGTCGTCGCGGCGCCGCTCGAAGCGCTCGTCGGGCAGTACCTCCACGATCAGGTAGAGATCGCCGGCGGGGCCGCCGCCCACCCCCGGAGCACCCTCGCCGCTCATGCGGACTCGGGAACCGTTCCTCACCCCAGGCGGAATCTTGACTTCCAGCCGGCGGCCATCCTTCGTCAGCAGGCGGGTCGTGCCGTGGTAGGCTTCGTCCAGCGTCACCTGGACAGGCTGCTCGATATCCTGCCCCTGGCGCGGCCGCGCGGCTCGCGTTCGAGGGGCGCCGCGCTGGCCAAAGCCGGCACGACCAAAGAGTGTCTCGAAGAAGTCTGAGAAGCCCGCCTCTTCGCCGAAGAGATCGTTGAGATCCTCGGCCGTCGTGTAGGTATATTGCACGCGCGGCCCCCCCGGCTGTTGGGTATACTGACTCCAATCAAAGCCACCCGGGGCTCCGGTCTCCCGGTAGCGCTGCCAGTCCCGGCCAAACTGGTCATACCTGGCCCGCTTCTCGGGGTCGCTCAAGACCTCGTAGGCCTCGTTGATCTCTTTGAAGCGTTCCTCAGCCTCCTGGTTGCCAGGATTGACATCCGGGTGATACTGGCGGGCGAGCCGGCGGTAGGCTTTTCGGATCTCCTTCTCGTCGGCATCGCGCGCCACACCGAGGATCTCGTAATAATCCTTGAATTCCATGGTGCAATTCCCGTCATCTAAGGCGGGGCATGAATCGAAAGCGTGATGTGTGATGCGTGACGTCACGCATCACGCGCCAGGGCAACGTGAAAAACGACGACTTTCACATGAGGGTGGCCGCGACGTTCTTCACGTTTCACGCATCACGCATCAGGCCTCGCGGAACTCACCCTCGACGACGTCCTCATCCTCGCCGCCCCGGCCGCCCTCAGGACCAGGTCCCGGGCCGCCCGCCGCCTGCTGCTGTTGATAGAGCTGCTGGCCCAGGGCATAGCTGGCCTGTTGGAGGGCCTCGATGGCGGTGCGGATGCGCGGGAGGTCTTCGCTCTGCATCGCCTGGCGCAACTCCTCGACGCGCTGCTCGATCTGTTGCCGGTCGCTCTGGCTGAGCTGGTCGCCCAACTCGCGCAGACTGCGCTCTGTCGTGTAGATCACACTGTCGGCCTGGTTGCGGGCCTCCACCAACTCGCGCAGGCGCCGGTCCTCGGCGGCATGGCTCTGCGCCTCGCGCACCATGCGGTCGATGTCGGCCTGGTTGAGGTTGGTGCTGGCGGTGATGGTGATCTTCTGCTCCTTGCCGGTGGCCTTGTCCTGGGCCGAGACGTTGAGGATGCCGTTGGCGTCGATGTCGAAGGTCACCTCCACCTGCGGCAGCCCGCGCGGGGCCGGCGGGATCCCCTCCAGCCGAAATTGGCCGAGCAACATGTTGTCGCGCGCCATCGGGCGCTCACCCTGCAGTACCCGGATATCCACGGCAGTCTGGCCATCCTCGGCAGTGGAGAAGACCTCGCTCTTGCGGGTGGGAATGGTGGTGTTGCGCTCGATCAGGGTGGTCATCACCCCGCCGAGGGTCTCCACCCCCAGGCTGAGGGGGGTGACGTCCAGCAGCAGGACGTCCTTGACCTCCCCGCCCAGCACCCCGGCCTGGATCGCCGCGCCCACGGCTACCACCTCGTCCGGGTTGACCCCCTTGTGGGGTTCCTTGCCAGTGAGGCTGCGGACCAACTCCTGGACCATCGGCATGCGGGTGGCGCCGCCGACCAGCACGACCTCGTCTACCTGGTTGGGCCTGAGGCTGGCATCGTCGAGCGCCCGGGTGAAGGGCCCCTTGAGCCGCCCCACCAGGTCCTCGGTGAGCTGTTCGAACTTCGAGCGGGTGATCTTCAGCTGGAGGTGCTTGGGACCACTGGCGTCGGCGGTGATGAAGGGCAGGTTGACCTCGGTCTCCATCGTGCTGGAGAGCTCGATCTTGGCCTTCTCGGCCGCCTCCTTCAGCCGCTGCAGCGCCTGGCGGTCGTTGCGCAGGTCGATGCCCTGGTCCTTCTTGAACTCATCGGCGATGTAGTCGACCAGCCGCTGGTCCCAGTCGTCACCTCCGAGGAAGGTGTCGCCGGCGGTCGACTGGACCTCGACCACCCCCTCGCCAACGTTGAGCAGCGACACGTCGAAGGTGCCACCACCGAGGTCGAAGACCAGGATGGTTTCATCCTTCTTTTTGTCGAGGCCGTAGGCCAGGGCGGCGGCGGTGGGCTCGTTGATGATGCGCAGCACGTTCAGCCCGGCGATCTTGCCGGCGTCCTTGGTGGCCTGGCGCTGGGAGTCGTTGAAGTAGGCCGGCACCGTGATCACGGCTTCGGTGATGGGCTCACCCAGGTAGGCCTCGGCGTCGGTCTTGAGCTTCTGCAGGATCATGGCCGAGATTTCTTGGGGCGCGTAGGTCTTGCCTGTCTGCGGGGTGCGCACGCGGGCATCGCCCCCGGGGCCGGCCACGATGTCGTACGGCACCAATTGCTTTGTGCGCTGCGCCTCGGGGTCGTCGAAGCGGCGACCCATCAGCCGCTTGATCGAGAAGATCGTGTTCTCCGGATTCACCACGGCCTGGCGCTTGGCCGACTGTCCGACGAGGCGTTCGCCGCTCTTCGTGAACGCGACGACCGACGGCGTGATCCGCCCGCCTTCCGCGTTGGGAATGACGGTTGGCTCGCCGCCTTCCATCACGGCCACGACCGAGTTCGTTGTTCCCAGGTCGATGCCAATAATTTTCGGCATTGCTGTCCTCCTTATACGCGTGAAACGTGAGACGCCGGGCCAGGTGTTCTCACCCCCAGACTGCGTTTCACGCCTCGTGTCTATTCTCCCCACTGTTTCCGGTGATTGACCGAAAGTGAACCTGGCTGTGCCAGCCGGGCAACAACCAATGTATCTGCGCAGTCTGTTGGCGCAGCACGGTGTAGTTGCAGTTGCAGGGGCCGCCCCTGGCACAATCCAGGCAGCAGTAGACCCGCTCACCCACTCGGGCGGGAAAACCCAGGATTGGAAAGTCACAATTATCACACCGTAGCACCATACCGTCCCTCCACTTCCTGGTTCACGCCGGGACGGCCAGTTCCAATTCGCACCCGACCGGCGGGTCGGAGGGGTCGGCTACTTCCTGTTCTAGCAAGAGTGCGTCCACGGCTTTTTCCAGGTAGTTGACATCTGGCCAATGCTTCTCGAGACTCATGTCGTCGATCGCGCCCCAATAGCGCAGGACACCATCCCGGTCCGCGACGTAGACGGTCGGTGTGACCTCGACACCGAATTGGCGGGCAACGGCACCGTCGCGGTCGATCAGGATGGGAAACCGGGGGAGGCGCCTCCCCAAAGTGAAACGGAGCCGCTCGGGTGTGTCCCACAGGTGGGAATCAACCGCCAGCGGCCGGACTCCCTGGCTCCGGTAGCTGTCCGCGAATCCTTCCAGATAGCGATTGTACCGCCGGACCATCGGGCAGGTGGCTGCCCAGAAGAGGACAACCACGATTTTTCCCCGCTCGTCGATCAATCGAAACCGGCGTTCTGGCTCCTGAAGGGATGGGAGTTCAAAATCAGGCAGTGGTTGGCCGAGTGCGACTGCCATCAGTCTGCCCCCTTCTCATAGTGCGGGAATACCCCTTTCCGAGTTGGCCGGTCGGGCCGTCTTCGTTACAATCTTTACAATAACCGAATGACGTTAGAGCGGTGCCAGCGTCTTGTTAGAGTGCTGTTAGAGTCCTGGCCGTGACCGTCTGGCGGTTGAAGGGAGAAGCCGGCAGGTCTACAATACTCGCGGGCATTCGCCGTCGCTGCGACGGAGTGAGTTTTCGCCCCGCGGACCTTCAACTCGATCCAGGTGGAGCACCACCTCCTGAGGCAGAATTGTGAATCAATTGCCCGACTACCGTCTGCTACAACGCGATTACCTATTGCAGATCGCCCGTGCGATGACGGCGCGCCTCGATCTTCGCGAGGTGCTTGCGTTGGTGATTCGCTATGCGGTCGAGATCACCAACGGCCGCGCCGGCGTCATTGCCATGCGTCAGGCGGACGGGCGCTTCGAGGTTGTAGCCGGCTACGGACTGGAAGAGCAGTACCTCGACAGTCTCCATCCCCTGCTCGAGCGCGTCCCGCGCCTGCTCCCACCTGACGAGCCGGCTGCCTGGAACACACCCCAGTTGGAGCGGCGGCTTCGTCTGCTGGCCTCACACCTCCCCAAAAGCTTCGCCCAGGTGCTGGCGCTCCCCCTTGCGATGCACGATGAGCTCATCGGCGTGCTGTTCGTCTTTCGCTCCGCCGGAGCGGCTATGTTTACACCGCTCGACACCCAATTGCTGACGGCCTTCGCCGATCAGGCCGCGATCGCCATTCAGAATGCGAACCTGTATGCCGAGATGGCGGTCCAGGCCGGGGAACTCCGCCACCTGTACGATTTTTCGGTAAGCATTCTGCGTGCCTCCGAGCGGAAGACCGCCCTCGAGCTGACGACTGAGCACGCCGCCATCGCCGGGCCGTCCGAGTGGCTCGCGATTCTGAGGTGGGACGTGGCGAGCGAGCGCTTCGTCGAGCGCATCTACCGCGGACGGGTACCCGAGCGATTGGGTGAGGCAGCCCTGGCAGCCCTCGATGAGCCCAGCCGGGCGCTTTTGCGGCGTGAGGCGCCGCCGCAGATCATCGCCAACCTGAGCGAGGACGAGACGGCGCCGGCCGTACTGCGCCGGGCCGGGTTCCGTTCGGCCGTCGGCGTTCCAATTCGGGGCGCGACCCGGCCGTTAGGAGTGCTCTGGGCGGCCAGCATCCGTTCAAACGCCTACAGTCCGGCCGACGTCCGGCTGTTGATAACCTTCACCCAGTACCTGGGGCTGGCCCTCGACCGGTTCAACTTTCTCGAGCGGCTGGCGGCGCGCGAGCGCCAACTGGCGACGGTCGTCGAGCACAGTCCGGTCGGGATGCTCCTGTTGAACGTGAATGGGCGCGTGGTCGTGCAAAATCCGGTGCTGCAGACGCTCACCGGCTGGCCGCAGGAGGCGCTCGCGCGGGTGCAGGTGGGCGACCTGCTCCAGTTGGAGGATGAGACCGGCCGCCAGATACCGGTGCCTCTCCCTTCCGGCGAGACCCCGGTGACAGTTCAAGGCTATCTGCGCCGCCACGACGGGACGCGCGGCGCCTACGTGCAGGTGACCATCACGGCGCTGTTGAACGCCGCCGGGGTGGTGGAGGGCTACGTCGCGAACGTCGTGGATCTGACCGCCTATAAGGAGAGCGAGAACGCCAAGGGCGCTTTCCTGGCCGGGCTCTCGCACGAGCTCAAGACGCCGCTGGCGCTGATTCGGGGCTTTGCCGAGACGCTCCGCTATCCCCAGGTCCACCAGGATGAGAAGCTCTACCACGAGTCGCTGGACGTCATCCTGACGGAAACAGACCACCTGACCGAGATGGTCAACCAATTGCTTCAGGCGGCGCGGCTCCAGGCTCGGGCGCTGACGTTGGACCTGGACCAGGTCGCGCTGGGCCCACTGCTCCACAAGCTCGTCGAGGAGTTTCGCCAGACCTACCCGACCCATCTCTGGCAGGTCGAAGTCGCCGACGAACTCCCAACGATCACGGGCGATCCGATGCGACTGCGCGAGGTCTTCCAGAATCTGCTCTCCAACGCGGTGAAATACTCCGATCCGCACTCGCTCATCCGGGTGGAAGCAGCGCCGACCCGCGGCGGGGTCCGCGCCAGCATCAGCGACGAAGGCGTTGGCATCGCGCCGGAGAATCAGCAGCGGCTCTTCCAGCGCTTCTTCCGCGCCTCCGACCGCGCCGATGGCACCGGGTTGGGGCTCTACATGAGCAAAGCCATCGTCGAGGCCCACGGCGGCACGATTGGAGTCGAGAGTGAGCCGGGCCAGGGCAGTACGTTCACGGTCGAGTTGCCTCGCTCCCCGGCGAGGGAACTCCAGGGAACTGAGGGTACTCGGGGGAACTGAGGGAACTCGCGCAAGGATCCCGAGTTCCTCGGAGTTTACGAGCCACAGTCAACTGATAGGACCTGGGTGTTGCATTATGAACGAATCTCCTCTCCAAAACCGACTCGTGCTCATTGTTGACGACGAGCAGCGTTTGATTCGCTTCGTGCGTCTCCACTTTGAGATGAAAGGCGCGCGCGTGCTCGAGGCTCGCGACGGCCGGAGCTGCATCGAAATGGTGCGCGAGTACCTGCCCGACCTGGTGATTTTGGACGTGATGATGCCGGAGATGGACGGCTTCGAGACGCTGAAGGAGCTGCGGCGCTTCACCGACGTACCGGTCATCATGCTGACCGTCCAGGCCGAGGAGCAGGATCGCATTCAGGGGCTGGATTTGGGCGCCGACGACTACATGGCCAAGCCCTTCAGCCCGGGGGAGCTGGTGAGCCGCGCCCAGGCGGTTCTGCGCCGGGTACAGACGCCCAGCGACAACCGCATCGTCGAGGTGGATGACGATCTCCAGATCGATTTTGGTGCGCGCGAGGTGATCGCGCGTGGGAAGCGGATCAAGCTGCGCCCCACCGAGTGGCGGTTGCTCTACCACCTGGTTCACAACGCCGGCTGGCTCCTCACCCACGACATGATTCTCTCGAAGGTGTGGGGGCCGGAGTACGTCGGGCAGGACAACTACGTGCGGCTCTACATCACCTACCTGCGCCAGAAAATCGAGCCCGATCCCTCGAATCCCAAATACATTCTGACCGAGCGGGGGGTCGGCTATCGCTTTGTCGAGTTCGAGAACAGAAAGTCGCTGCCGCAGTGAAGCAGGGGGCGAAGGCTGACCGCAGGACGGGGCCGGTGCAGCTTGCAGTTCCGTAACGGGGCGCGGCGGGCGGGCCGGAAACTTGTGCTGGTCCGACGGCAGAAAGTGACGCGGGCGCCGGAGATGAACCGGCGCCCTTCGCATTTCGGCAGAGGGACGGAATCGAGTTTGTTCGACGGCACGAAGCCGCCGGTGGCATCATTCTGGACGATGATCAGAAGGTGGAACCTGTACGGCTCGCGCGAGGGTGTTGCCGCCGGTATGTCAGATTGCGCCCTCTTTCGTTGACAAACACAACTGGATTGTGTCCAGCGGGCCACTATAATTTCCAGGAGCCGCTGGACCTTGCCCGTCGCGGCGCTGCGCCGAAGGGGCGGCCGGCCGAGCCCTCACTGTCTCGCTCCCAAGTGGATACGTCTGGTGCTCGTTTGCGGCTCGTCTGGCCGGCAAGCGCATTCTGGATGAGGTCGGCGGACGGCGTGCGGCGTGGCCGGTGATGCCCGCCCCCGTTCCGTCGCCGGCGCCACAACGTACAGAGGGAAGGATGATGGGAATGAAGGAGATGTTCCAATGGCAGACGACCTCGGGGAACACGGTGACCGTGGGGGCCGTCACCGTGACCCCGCAATCGCAAGCGCTCACGATTCGCCGGTCGTTCGGGGGATTGGTGTGGAATCGGCCTTCCGCCGTATTGGTTGAGCGGGATGGACACGTGGAGCGCCTCCCAATCCGCGATGTTACCCGGGTCGTCCAACTCGCATTGCTCGGCTTCAGCGTCGTCTTCCTCATCGTTGCGTGGATCACGTCAACTCGACAACAGGAGGTGGAACAATGAACGATACCGCCGAACACATCACGCCGTACGTTGAGAAGAGCTTCGAAGAAGGCGTACGGATCATGGAAAAGATTCTGTCCGCATCTCGGCCTGGCGCCGTCTATAGTGAGCCGGTGACGGCGGGAGACTATACGGTCATCACGGCCAGTGAGGTTACTGCGGCCGGCGGATTCGGCTCCGGCGCAGGCTTTGGGCAGGCTCCGGCGCCCGCCGCGCGACAACAGCGGGGCGAGGAGATCCCTGCATCGCGAGAGGAGCCGGGCGGCGGTGGGGGTGGCGGCATGGGTGGCGGCGGCACCTCACTCGGGCGCCCGGTCGCCGTGATCACGATTGGCCCGCACGGTGTCGCGATCAAGCCCGTGGTCGATGTTACCAAGATAGTCATCGCGTTCGTGACCGCGTGGGGAGCCATGGCGCTCACGCTTGCCAGAATGCGCAGGGCGCGGCGGGGTTGAGCGAAGCGGCCCTGTCGTCGCCTGGGATCTCAGGCGTCGGAAAGAGGCTGAGGCGATTTGATGATTGACGCGACGGTCGCGTTGGGGTTGCTTGCCCTCTGGACGACGTAACGGAACCGCGCCCGGTCTGGGGCCACCGATGACTGGGGAGGTGGGTCGCGCCGGTATAGCGTGCACGCGGTGCCGTGATCACAGCGACGTGTGGCCCTCATGGCGCTCGCTGGTTGCTCGAGCGATGAACAGGAAGGCGGAGCCGACAATCCCGACTCTGCCTTTTGCTGTGTGTTGAGCTCGAGCCGTCGGTGGCTCGACGTCGTGTTGCTCGTTAATGCACACTCTCTAATGGTTCTAGGACTTACGCGGTGGGAGCCAGAACGGCTCAAAGAAGTGGTATTTGGCTTGGAGGGCGCGCGGCCGCGCGCCCTCCAAGCCGCTCTCGCTTCCGCGGTTCAAGCCACTGCGGACGTTCTGTCAATGCCAGGAGTTCCGCGGTGGGAGCGTGCCTGGCCGGCCGGGCCGCGCTCCCAGTGGTACGCTGGCGGGCGGGACGCCCGCGCTCCCAGAGCGGCCGGCCCCACTCCAGACGGCACACGGCTGCTCCCCTCCCTACGTCCTGTCACTGACACGACGGACGCGGTGGGGGAAGGAGACGCGCATTGTGCGTCTCCCTCACTCCACGAAGAGCAGCCTTGGGTGGGGGCTGGTACGCCGCGCTGCCACGCCCCAACACCTACCGCGGAACTCCTGTAATGGTTAGGGGTGTGGGGCAGCTGCGAAAGACTCTTGGGCCTGCTGCTGCGGCACGTGCGAGCAGCGCCAGAAATCGACCAGGCCATCGATTGCCAGGACCACAAGCGGGCAAAGAATAAAGAGGATCCATTTATCTTCTATTTATCTCGCTCCTATGGAAGAAGGTGCCCCGCCAGGACCCCTTCGGACAGGAGGCGCGTGATGCGTGATGCGTTTCCTCACGCGGCACGCATCACGGATCACCTTGGCCTGCTGGCAGAGAGATGCAGGTCGCGCACGCTCCTCCAATAGGAGCGATTTATCTTTATCTAATGTGGGGAGGCCAGTGATCAGGGGCTGGACCGCGACGGCTACTGGGGTTGCCCGCCCGCTGACAACGAACAGGAGCGCCGCCCTTTTGCCAGCGGGTCGGCGCTCCGGGACTGTGGTGCTGATTGAGGTCTGAAGGGCGACCGGGCCCACGACGAACCGATTTTCAGGGCCTTGAAGCGTCAGGCGGCGGTCTTCACCGCGATCTTGCGTGGCTTGACGGCCTCACTCTTCGGCAGGTGCAGGGTCAGGATGCCATTGTGGAAGCTGGCCCCGGCTTTGTCCGCGTTCACGGGCACGTTGAGGTTAAAGCGGCGCTGGAAGGGCCCATGGGCGCGCTCACGCAGGACCCAGTTCTTGCCTGCCTGGAGCGGCTCGATCTCCCCGGCGACGACAACGCTATCCTGCTCGAAGGTGACATCCACCTTCTGTGGATCGGCACCCGGCAGTGCCAGCTCGATGACAACCTCATCCTCGCTCTCCCAGACGTCAGCCGGCGGGATGAGGTACTGGCCAGCTGTCCCGCCATTGGCCCGCGGCATGCGGACAAAGCTCTCCTGGAAGAGGCGATCCATCGCGTCGCGCAAGGTCATCATCTCCTGTACAGGATTCCAACGATTCACACTCATGAGTAAGACCTCCTTTTCTCGCTTGCTTTCTTGCGGAGCCGCCCTCGGGGCTGAGACCCGCGAGCGGCTCCAGCATCACGTGCTTAGCTCTGAACCTTGATCTTCTTGGTGACGGCGCTCTCCGCCTTGGGCAGGTGGAGGGTCAGCACCCCATTCTCATAGTCGGCCGCGGCCTTGTCGGGATTGATGCTCACGGGGAGCCGGACCGTGCGATAGAAGCTGTCCAACCGGCGCTCACGCAAGTAGTAGTTCTCCGCCTTGGTCTCCTGCTCCTCTTCTTTGGTGCCCCGCAGGGTCAGCACGTCACCCTGAACGCTGATATCGATCTGCTCCGGCGTAAAGCCCGGGACCGAGGCGTGAACGACGAGCTCGTTGTCGCGCTCGACGATGTCCAGCGGCACCGTGCTCCCGCCGTTGCGGGTCAGCGGGAAGGCAAGGGCCTCATCGAAGAGACGATCCATCGTCTCCCGCAGCGACATCATCTCTTGGAACGGTTGCCAACGAGTCAGACTCATCGAGACTCACCTCCTTCAGTTCGTTGTCTTATGCTGGTTGAGACACTTTTTACTGTAGGACGAATCCGTTAGAGTGTCGCTAGCCATGTGTTAGAGCTTCGTTAGTGCTCTGTTAGAGCGGCGCTAACCACTGCCGGGTCGATCGAGCGGTGTGAGTGCTCCGGCAAGGGGGTCCGGCTTGAGGAGGACCCTGGATGCGAGAAGCTCGCCGAAGGCAGGTGGATGCGGAAACGATCTCCCTCTCGCTTCGATTGGAGTTGAAAATCAGCGTACACCGTATCCGCCGGTTGCCCGTGGCGTCTAAAGGGGGTAGTCTATCCCTCTTGTGAGCCGGACCAGACACAAGGAAGAGGAGTTTCCGGTGCGCACCACCCGACACTGGCGAACCCGGCTGATTATCAGCCTTGCTGTTCTTCTCGTTGGCGCCTTGTGGGGCGCCGTGATCGGCGGCGCGTTTCGCAACCCGGCGCCACTCGCCCGGGAGCCCGCGGCCGCGTCGCGGCCTGAGGTGGGAGCGCGCACTCTCGGGCTGCAGACCCCCGTGGCGACGGTAGGAAGCCCCACGGCTCCCCCGCGGCCCGCGGCGACCACGGCACCCACAGAAACGACTCGACCGGCTACGACCCCGGCAGTGTCAGCGGGTGATCCCCCTGCCACGCTCCTCCCAACGGCGGAAGCAACGGCAACGCCGCCACCGACCGCGACTGTTGAGCCGCCGGCCGCCGGCCCGCAGACGTACACCATCCAGGAGGGCGACATCCTCTATCGCATCGCCCGGCGCTTCGGGGTCAGCCTCGAGGATCTCCAGCGCGCCAATCCCGGAGTCGACCCTAACGGACTCCAGATCGGCCAGACTATTGTGATCCCGCCTCCGCCCACGCCGGGGGGCTAGAGCATCGGTCAAGTTCTCAGACTTCCGAAGTCTGGTGGGGATCGTCCTGGCCCACAACGCGCTCCGACGGGCGTGATCGAGGCGCGCCCGGCCGCAAACAAGACTTCGGAAGTCTTTGCCCTCCCCCCGCGGGATTCCTTGACCGGGGGGCTAGAAACTCTTCGTCTGGTTCCCGGCACGCCCGGCTGCCAGCGAGTGGTGGGCTTCGGCAGATTTTGCGTGCAGGTGCTCCTGGACTATACTCTGTCACCAACGTGACTGCCACGATGAGGCTCGTGGGCGGTCGCTGACATAAGAAATGCGCCCCTTGTGAGCTAATAGCCTCTACCACCCGTCATTGGCGGGGGTAGAGGCTTTTCTATTGGTTGGCGCGGTCAATGGAGCCGATGAACGATCATCTTCAATCCGGCGCAAGGAGTCCGCTCAGCGAGAATCACGCCCGGCGCGTCCTCGCCACAGTGAAGTATGTCGATGAACTGCTGGTCCAACTCCAGCACCTGGGCCGGGGTGAGATCTCGGTGTTCGAGGGTATCACGGTTGACCTCACCCCGGCCCAGGCCGGTTACGTGCTCGACACGTTGACTGCAATTCGGCAGCGCCTGCTGGAGACATTAGAGCGGTGCGGGGTGACACTGCCGGCCTCCCGGCAGACCGTCACTTGGGCGATGCAAGTCATGCTGACAATGGTTGACATCTCACTCTCCGAGATGCGACCGGAGTCGATGCGGGGATACGGTGCCCTCGATACCGGGTATGCCGTTGCCATCGATGCCGCGATTGAGGACCTCTCGCGGCTCATCGCGCGCCTGAAGAAGTTCCTGGCGACCGGTCTAGGCGAGGATCTCGAGACCCGCTTCGCACGCCTCGAGCGCGCACCGGTGGATGTGGCGCTGCTCACTACGCTCACCCGCATCGTGCGCGACCGGGGGCTTGTGGAGTTGCGGCCCGCGCTTGAAAGCGTGGTAGAGCGGCTGGAGCGACCGGCGTTTGAAATCGCCGTCTTCGGTCGTGCCAGTGCAGGGAAGTCGTCCCTCCTGAATGCACTGGTTGGGATGCCGGTGCTCCCTGTCGGCGTCGTGCCTGTCACGGCAGTCCCCGTTCGTCTCCGGCGCGGGACCGAAACACGGGCGTGGATCAGCTTCGCCGACGCCCCGACCATCGAGGTGCCTCCAGCGACGCTGGTCGAGTTCGCGAGCGAGATGCAGAACCCTGGCAATGCCAGGCGTGTCACCCGGATCGAGGTCGCAGTTGCCAGCAAGGCGCTCCCTTCCGGGGTTGTTCTTGTTGATACTCCCGGGATCGGCGCGCTCGGAACGAGCGGCACCCAAGAGGCGTACGCCTCCGTGCCGCACGCCGATGCAGGGGTACTCCTCATTCCGGCCGGCGTGCCGCTCAGCGGCGATGACCTGGCGCTGCTCCGGGCGCTGACCACGGCGGCAGCCAGGCCGCTCCTCGTCGTCAGTAAGTTCGACCTGCTGCCGCCGGAGGACGGTTCGACTTTTCTGGACTACGCGCGAGCGACAGTCGCACGCGAATTCGGCGAGCAGTTTCCCGTCGCGCCCGTCAGCGTCGTCGGCAAGCACCGCTATCTGTTGGAACTCTGGTTTGCCGAGGCGGTCCAGCCCCTCTTTCGCGATTCGGAGCGGCTGGCGGAGCGCGCGCTCCGGCGTAAGGTCGCCGCAATTCGGGAGGCGGTTGCGACCGTGTTGCGCTCGATGCTGGCACAACGCGCGCCCGCCTCAGCGCCGTCGGCGCCGCGCGAGTGGCGCGCCCTTGCTGAGGCAGGGGCGCAACAGTTGGTTGCGGCCCGGGCGGCAATTCGCCAGGCCGCTACGGTGGTGGCCCAGGCGCAAGCGGAGGGACTTGACGCGGCGGCGGCCCGTCTGGCGGCGGCGTACGCTCAAGAGCAGACGATTGACGCCGAGGTGGAAGTTGACCGGGCGATCCGCACGCTCGTGGATGGGGCCTCGCGTGACGTGCGGGAGCAGTTGGAAGAGGTCCGCGTGACACTGCTCGAGAGAGCGAGCCAGCTCTCAGAGCATGTGGGCCTCCAGCCACCGGCACCCGATGATTTGCACGTCGATCTCTCGGGGATGCCCCTCTTGCCCGCCGGCCCGTGGCTCGCCGCGCCGGTCCGGCGCCCCCATCTGGCTCGCTACCTGACGCGCGGTTTGCAGGGGCGCGTGCGTCGACTGCTCGAAGCGGCGGCCGACCCTCGCCTGAGTATCGAATTACGCCGCTACGCGTGGGCCTTCGAGCGCTGGGCCGAGGGCGCGTATCAGCGGCTCGCGCGACAGTATGATGAGGTGATCGAACCGGCCCGCGGCACGTTGGAGCGGGGAGAATCGGAGGCGGGGCAGTCTCTTGATCTCGACGGGTTACGGGCCGAGCTGGCCGCGATTGAGTCGTTCATCGCGTAGTCACGTTGTTCTTTCAAGAGGTCACAACGATGAATCTTTGGCATAACCTCCCACGCCGTCCCGAGGTGCCGAGACGGGTGACGATGATCGTGGGGATTCCGAAGGGCACCCGGAACAAGGACGAAGATGACATCCCGGCAGAGGCGCCTGGTTGGGACGACGCCGCAGCGGCGCGGCCGATCATCGCGGGTATCATCCAGACGTACCCGCGATGCTGCGGAGCGCCCCATGGCTGAATCGGAGGTTGAAACCAGCACAACTACTCCCCGTTCCTGGCTGACACCAACAGTGTGGGGGGTGGCCCTCACCAGCTTTCTCAGCGACGCCGGCCATGAGGCGGGTACGGCCATTTTGCCGCTCTTTCTGGCTGCCATCGGCGCACCGCCTGTTGCGCTCGGTGCCATCGAGGGCATTGCGGATGGTCTCTCGAGTGGTGCGAAGCTCATCGCGGGTTGGTGGGGCGACCGGGTACCGCGGCGGAAGCCGATTGTTGTGGTGGGATACGCGTTGACCGGGTTCTCTGTCGGCCTGTTCGCACTGGCGACGAGTTGGCCCTTTGTTCTGGTGGCGCGAGCCGTGGGCTGGCTCGGGCGGGGCGTGCGCGGGCCACTGCGCGATGCCATCCTGGCCGATGCCGTCCCGCCCGGGGCCCGCGGGCGAGCCTTCGGCTTTCACCGCACCGGCGACACCCTCGGCGCCATCGTCGGGCCGCTCCTGGCACTGGCATTGCTCGCTCTGCTCGGGCACGGCGCCCCCGTCGTCAGCAGCTACCGCTGGCTCTTTGCCCTGGCCATGATCCCGGGCATTCTCAGCGCCCTGACCTTCGCGCTCACTGTTCGTGAGGGGCGCCGCGTGATCGACAACCCGCACGGCTTCCTGGCGGCCTTCGGGGCCCTGCCGCCGGCCTTCCGAACCTACCTGGTCGGCGTGGCCCTCTTCGGCGCGGGTGACTTCGCCCACTCCCTGCTGACCCTCCGCGCCAGCCAGGTGCTGGCGCCCACGTTGGGCGCCGCGCGGGCTGGGCAGATCGCCGTGGGGCTCTATATCCTCCACAACGTCCTCTACGCGGGCGCTTCATTTCCCATCGGCATCCTGGCCGACCGCTTCAACCCGCGCCGGCTGCTGGCGCTCGGCTACGTCTTGATGGGGGTGATGGCGCTATTGCTCATGCAGTCCTCGGCGGCGCTCATGAGCCTGGCGGCGATCTTTGGGCTGGGTGGGCTGGCGATTGCGGCGGAGGACACCCTGGAAGGTACCGTGGCAGCCCACCTCTTGCCGGCGGCACTGCGCAGCACGGGGTATGGCGCCCTGGCGGCCGTCAACGGGCTGGGGGACACGCTCTCCAGCCTGGTGGTCGGCGTCTTGTGGACGGCGGTCACGCCAGCGGCCGGCTTTGCCTACACGCTGGTGCTCAGCCTGGCCGGCGCCGGGGTCGTCTGGTGGGGCGCTCGCGGCCACGCGCGCCGCGGAAGCCCAAGCTGAGGAAGGCTTTACTCCGATCCAACTGTCAAATCCTATACCTTGTTGCACGTAGCAGGGAGCAGGAGCATCGTTTCCTTGGTTGATCCGTCGCCACGACGCTCCGGCTCCCTGCTATCTACTACTTTCCTGAGGCCGACCATGGTGAGTGCATGCTCGGGTCGCTGAACGATACCTGCCATCGGCGGTCTCGCTCGAGACAACTCGGACTGCTCCACGCCGGCGTGGGGTAGGCCTCCCAGCACACGTATTATGCAAAGTACGAAAGTACAGGTCTGAAACGTCGATTTGAGGCTTGCATTCTCCGGATCCTTTGTTATAGTTGGACTACATTGCTCTCCTCATTGCCGCCCTGTCGCGGCCGGCGGCCCCGTGAAGGAGCCTGGTACCATGACGCTTTCGTCGCCGCCCGCCGGCCGGGTTCGATCCTTCCCCCTGCGCCGGGCGCCCCTGGCCGGGCGCTGGCTCTTGATCCTGGCGCTGCTCCTGGCCGGGATCGGTGCGCCGCTGGCGGCGCACGCGCCGCGGCCGGCGGTCGCGGCGCCCCGGCCGCCCCCGAGGCCGAGCCACCCGCCGCCACCTCTGCCGTCGCCGCTTCGCCCGCGCTCGCGGCGACAGCGCCCCCACCGCCACGCTCCCGGCCGCGCCGGCCGTCGCCGGGCTGGAGCTCAGCCTCACGGTCGCCCCCGAAGCGGTCGGGCCGGGCGAGCCGGTCACCCTGACGGTGGCGCTCACCAATCCTCCCGCGGGCCAGGCCTATGAGCGCCTCGTGCTGGTCAGTGCGCTGCCGCCAGAGGCCCTCCCGGTCCCCAATCGCGGTGATGCCGAGATCGTCCCCGGACCGCACCCCGCCCTGCGCTGGGAGCTGAGCGGGCTGGCCGTCGGCACAACCTGGCACGGCCGCGCTCAGGTGCGTCTCACGGGCCGCGTCATCGATCGCGACGTGCTCCTGGCGGTCGACGTGCGCGAGGCGAGCCCCGCCGTGAACGCCTGGGCGGAGGCCGCCGTTGGGGTGCGCCACCCCCGCGCGGCGGCCACCATTGGCCCGGAGGGCGGCCTCCTGGAGTCCGCCGACGGGCGGCTCCGGATCGAGGTTCCTCCCGGGGCGGTGGCCGCGCCCATCGCGCTGGCCTATACCCCCCAGCGCCATACCCCGCGCCAGGCGGTCTTCTACACCTTCGACCTCAGCGCCACCACCGCGGATGGCACCGCCGTGACCGAGTTTGCCCAGCCCTTGACGGTGACCCTGCGCTACACCGAGGCCGAGATCGCCGGCCTGGTCGAGGCGACGCTGCGCCTGGGCTGGCGGCACGCGGGGACCGACGGCCAGGCCCCGGCCGAGGGCGAGTGGCCCAGCACGGTGGTGACCGCGACGAAGACCCTGACGGCGCGGGTGAGTCACTTCAGCACCCAAACGGTCTCCGCCGATCCGGCCACGATCGTGCCGGCCACGATTGATGAGTTCCAGGTGGGGCTCTTCTCCGGGAGTGCCTCGTTTGCACTGCCCCTGGAGCTGCCGCCCGGCGCGGCCGGGCTCAAACCCGCCCTGACGCTGCAGTACCACTCCGCCACCGTCAACACCATGGACACCCGCTCCAGCCAGGGGGGCTGGGTGGGCATCGGCTGGAGCCTGGAGCTGGGGTCGTGCGCTGGACGGACGGCCAGGGCGACCCCTACGCGCTCGTCATGGAGGGGGTCAGCGGCCAGCTGCGCAGTGAGAACCGCACCGCCACCAGCGCGCCGGGCGCCTACCACCCCCGCCGCGAAAATTGGGTCAAGGTTCAGTTCTCCGAGGGCCGCGGCGTCAACCAGGGGCGCTGGGAGGTCTGGACCAAAGACGGCACCACATACGCCTTCGGGTCAACCGGCGCCTCGCGGCTGTGGACCTGCACCGGGACGGAAGCCTGGAAGCTGGACACCATCACCGACCCGGCGGGCAACACGATCGAGATTCAGTACCAGACCATCACGCTCAACGATGGCAAGAACCGCTGTGGCAGCCCCAATGAGTCCTATCCGGCCACGATCTTCTATACCACCAACGCGGGCGACGCGACGGCCGAATTCACGGTCGAGTTTGCGATCTCCACCCGCCCCAGCACTAAGTCGAGCGGCACGCTGCTCTACGAAACCAGGAAGCTGGATGCTATTCGGCTCAAGAATGCCGGGGCGCAGATCGTGCGCGAGTGGACCTTCGCCTACGCGACGGCCGCCCCGCCCTACCCGCCAACCACCCAGGAGGGCAAAGACGTCCTGCTGACGCAGATCACCACCTATGGCGCGGGCGGGGCGGCCCTTGGACCCGGCAACGCCCTGCCGGCGATGACCTTCGAGTACGACCGCTACGATCCGGCCAACGGCATCAACGAGACGCGCACCCTGGATTGGTGCATCGGCCAGCTGATCAAGCGCCAGTACCTGCGCGCGGTCAATAACGGCTACGGCGGGCGGGTCAGCTTCGACTACGACGAGTGGCGCTGGAGTGGCACCTGGTCGGGTGACCCGAATACGCCGCTGTGCGCCAACGGCTTCAAAGTCATCCGCCGCACGGCCGATGGCGGGCGGGCCGAAGCGCCCGCCCGGGTGGACACCTACAGCTATCCCAGCATGGTCGTCGATAACCATCCGGTGGCCTTCATCGGCTTCCCGCAGGTCACCCAGACCGACCCGGCGGGCACCACCACGCGGAGCCAGTGGTATGCCGTGGCCGACTCCACGGCGCCGGAGAATGGGCTGGCCTACCATACCGAGGTGCAGGTCGGCCCCGTCATCCGCTCGACCCAGGACCACCTCTACGACCTCAGACCACGACCCCCTGGGGCTCCAAACCGGTGCCGTTGACCGAAACACGCCGCAGCACCACCGACGAGACGCCCACGACGCGCTACTTTCGCACCACCTACCAGTACGATGGCTACGGCAATCCCAGCCAAACCATCGAGTACGGCGAGGTCGCGAGTACCTACACGACCGATCTCCCGGGCGATGAGCGCACCACTTCCGTCGATTACCGCTACAAGACGAGCGCGACGATCTACATTGTGGATCGCCCGATCCAGCGCTCGGTCTACAGCGGCAGCCAGGTCAACGAGGCCAGCCTGGCGGCGCGCACGCGCTTCTACTACGACAACCTCACCGGCTGGCCCGACAACGTCCTTGGGGAGAAGGGGCAACTGACGCAAGAGCTGGTCTGGACCGGCACCGCCTGGGTCACGACCCGCTATGCCTACGATAGCATCGGCAACCAAACAGGCGTGACCGATCCCAACAATAACACCACCACCACCTCTTACGACAACCCGACCTACCGGGGCTTCGCGACGCGGGTGGTCCGCCCGCGACCGGGCGGCACCCTCACCACCCAGACGGATTACGACTTTACCAGGCTCGTAGTCAGCCGGGTGTACGACGCCGACAACCAGGATGCCACCAGCTACGAGTACGACAGCTGGGGGCGGCTGATCAAAGTGATCCGGCCGGGGGAGAGCGCCGCCGCCCCGACGGTCGAGTACCAGTACACCGCGGGCAGCCCGCTCTCCACGGTCACCACCTGGGAGAGGGAAACGGCGGGGAACGCCCGCGACACGGCCAGCACGCGCCCGTCGATCGCCTTCTACGATGGGCTCGGGCGCCTGCTCGAGACCAAGGTCGAAGCGCCCCCCGGCAGTCCGACCTTCAATCAGTTCGCCGTCACGCGCTCCACCTACAACACGCGCGGGCTCGTTGAGACCGTCACCCAGCCGTTCTTCGATGGGCAGCCCCTGACCACCTTCGTCGGCGCACCCGCCGGCCAGCCGGTCACCCAGACCAGCTATGACGGCCTGGGGCAGGTCAAGACAGTCACCGAACCGACCAATCGCGTCACCACCCACAACTACGCGGCCGGCATCTTCCAGGTGATCGATCCCTTGGGGCGCGCGGTCAACCGCAAGACCGATGGCCTGGGGCGGCTGACCGAGGTGTGGGAATACACCGGCACCGGGACCCCCTCGGCCCCCTACCAGCTCTCCCGCCAGACCAGCTATCGCTACACGGCCGTAGACCTCCTGAGCCTGGTCGAGACCAAAAACAGCACGGGGAGCGTGCTGCGGCGCACCACCATCGGCTACGACCAGCGCGGGCTCAAGACCTCGCTGTCGGACCCCGACATGGGGACCTGGCAGTACCGCTACGATGCGGCCGGCAACCTGATTCAGCAGGCCAACAGTCGCACCAGCCAGAATGTGACCTGTCTGTATTACGACAGCTTGAATCGGCTGAAGGGCCGGACCTTCCAGACGACCACGACCATCACCACCTACACCTGTCCGGCCGACCCTGGGAACAACACCTACAGCATCAACTACGCCTACGAGAACCTGCCGGGGTACAGCGATGCCCTCACCAAGAACGGCTACGGGCGACTGCGCAGTGTCTGGTACGGGGGCAGCTACGGCAACCCCCAAATCGCCCACAACTCCAACTACGACGACCGCGGGCGGGTGCAGGCCGAGGGGCTGGTGACGGCCCCGGGCAGCGGGTACGCGCTGCTCTACGCCTACGACGCGATGGACCGGCTGACCCAGGTCACCTATCCCGACGGCGAGGTCGTGCAGACGAGCTACACCGCCATGGGCCCGCCCAAGACGCTCAAGAGCACCACCTCCAACATGCTCTATGTGACGGGAGCCGACTATACCGCCTTGGGGGCGCCCAGCTGGATGACGTTGCTCAACGGCACCCGCACCGACTACAGCTACTCCAACCAGAGCGGCGACCAGTCGCAGCGGCTCAAACAGGTGAAGGTGACCAAGAGCGGCACCGTCCTGCTCGACCTCAACTATAGCTACGATGCGGTCTCCAATCTCACCGGCCTGACCGACGCCACCCCCACCCGGAACGAGAGCCTGACCTACGGCTACGACGCCTTCAACCGCTTGACGAGCGTCAGCGGGGGCTACACTGCCAGCTACACCTACGACCCGCTGGATCGCCTCACGAGCTTCACCGAGGGCAGCTACATCACCACCTTTGGCGCCTGGTCCAGCGGGACCGCGACCAACACCGCCGGGCAGCCGCGCCATGCGCCCAAGTACATTGGCAGTGCGAGCTACACCTTCGCCTACGATCCGGCCGGCAACATGACCACCCGCTGGCTGAAGCAGGGGACGAGTTACATCCAGTACACCCAGGCCTTCAACCCCGACAACCGGCTCTCCCAGGTCACCGGCAACGGCGCCACCCTCACCTATGACCTGGATGCCCAGAGCGGCACCACGATCCGGCGCTCTCAAACCAGTGGCGGCAGCACCACCACCACCGACTTCGTGCTGCACTACTATCAAAAGAATGTCACCACCGGGGAGGTCACCAAGTACTACTATTTCGGCGAGCAGCGGGTCCTGCAGCGGGTGGGGGCCACCGGGCTGAGCTACCTCCACAGCGACCATCTGGGCAGTCCGGCCCTGCTGACCAGCAGTAGCGGCACGGTGCAGACGCGCTACCGCTTTGCGCCCTACGGCCGCCAGCGGGAAGGCAGTCCCACCACCGATCGCCGTTTCACCGGTCAGCGCTGGGAGGCCAGTAGCTTCCTCTACGACTACCAGGCGCGCCACTACGACCCGGCCCTGAGCCTGTTCGTCTCCCCGGATCCGATTGTCCCAGAGCCCGGCCAGCCGGCCGCGCTCAACCGCTTTGCGTATGGGTACAATAACCCCCTCAAATTCACCGATCCGACCGGTCACATGTTGGTCTGTGGGACCCAAGCCGCTTCGGCTGAGTGCAACGGGGGGACTTACTATGCCGGCTACAGCGTGCTGGACCGTCGTCCTGAGGTGAAGGCTTACCTTCAGGCGGCGATGGATCCCAAGCACTTCCTGGAACCGATCGGGCAATGGATCGCCGGTGGGGTGATCGGCAGTGTGGCGGAGGAAGCCGTTGGGCTCGTCGCCACCGCCATGCGCCTCCCCTCCATCCGCCTCGGCCGGCCACAACCTCAGCCACGTGAGGCCCCCGCCCCCTGTAGCTTCAGCGCCGATACGCTGGTGACCACCGAGAACGGGGGACAGGCGATTTCCACCTTCAAGCCAGGGGACCGCGTTCTGGCCTACGACGAGGCGCTCAAAACCACACGCCCTTACACCGTCACCGCAGTGCTGGTGCACACGGATGCCATTATCGAACACCTGACCATCGACGGCGAGCAGATCGAGACGACGCCCGAACATCCCTTCTTGACGCTCGAGCGCGGATGGGTGCCGGCTGGGGAGCTCTGGGCTGGCGCTCACGTGCGCCAGACCGATGCCGGTTACGGTGTAGTACAAGCCATCGAAGCTGAGTCACGCTCTCAGCCGATGTATAACCTTACTGTCGATACGGCGCACACTTTCTTCGTCGGTAAACAGGGGGTACTCGTTCACAACTCATGCCCTGGCGATAGACTACCTCTCTATCGGGGCGGCAAGACGCAGGGTATCCTTGATACCGGCACGGAACAGATAGATCTGATCAGTGGCAGACAGGGGCCTGCAGCAAGTATGCCTGATGACACGCCAGGCATGAGAAAAGGATTCTACATCAGAGATCATGTGGAAGCCCATGCTGCTGCAGTGATGCGACAAGGGGGCCTCATGGAGGCAGACCGCTACATCAACAAGACTCCCTGCCCCGGCGTTCTTGGCTGCGACGCGATGCTGCGCCACATGCTCCCCGAAGATGCCACACTCCGTGTCCATATCAAACATGGTTTGAACGACTGGGAAACCAGAATATAGGGTTGCCCGTCAAACGACAACTAGATTTGGACCTCGCATTGCCTCACAATAGATCTTACCTTGACAAGGCTGTTGCCTCACAAATAATGTCACCCGACACCGAGGTAGAAGCTGGGTGGAGGGGAGCGAGTGAGGTCAATGATGAGCTTTCAGGCCAAGCGGGAGTTGTTGGCGCAAGTGGCGCCGAGGTATTGTGACGCTGACGCCGGCCAGAAGTCGCACATCCTGGATGAGTTTGTGGCGGTGACGGGCTATGCTCGGAAGTAGGCCATTCGCCTGCTTACCAATGAAGCGGTGCCCACGCCGGCGCGGATCACACGTGCGCGCGCGCGGCGGTACGGCGGAGAGGTCCAAGAGGCGCTGCGAATCGCCTGGGAGGCCGCCAATTTCATCTGTGCCAAACGCCTGGTGCCGTTCCTGGGCGAACTGGTTCCGTCGTTGGAGCGGCATGGGCACTTGAACGTCAGCGACGGGACGCGTGCTCAGTTGGTGGCGATCAGCCCGGCGACGGCGGATCGGCTCTTGCGGCGCTACCGAGAGGGCGACACTCCACGGGGCCTGAGTACGACCAAGGCCGGAACGCTGCTCAAACATCAGGTGCCGGTGCGCACCTTCGCCGATTGGAATGATGTGACCCCAGGCTTTCTGGAAGCCGATCTGGTGGCGCACTGCGGGACGAGCGTCGAGGGCTCCTTCCTCTCTACGCGCGTGCTCACGGATGTGGCCACGGGGTGGACCGAATGTCTGGCGCGGCTGGTCCGGAGCCGCGAGGCCGTCATCGAGGCGCTTGAGCGTGGACGGCAGCTCTTGCCATTTGCACTGTTGGGACTGGATACCGACAACGGCAGCGAGTTCCTCAACAACGAGTTGCGAGCCTCCTGTGAGCGCGAGCAGATCAGCTTCACCCGTGGGCGGGCCTATCGCAAGAATGACCAGTGTTACGTCGAGCAGAAGAATGGCTCCATCGTGCGCCAACTGGTCGGCTATGACCGCTTTGAAGGCGAGCGCGCCTACCGCCAATTGACCGAGTTGTACCGGGCCGTGCGCTTGTACGTGAATTTCTTCCAACCCTCCATGAAGTTACACACCAAGCGGCGCGAAGGCAGTCGCGTGCATCGCACCTATGACGCGGCGCAGACTCCCTGCCAGCGGCTCCAACACGCCAAGATTCTGACGACCGAGCAAGAGGAACGATTGACAGGTATCTATCAAGCGCTCGATCCGGTGCGCTTCCGACGGCAACTCCACCCCTTACAGGATGCCCTCTGGCAGCACGCGGTCGTCATACCCTCCCCAGGGGAGCCGGCCAGCCTGGCCCACGATCTCGTGGCTCCAGTCGCATTTCGGGTGCAGGACTGCGGGTTGAGTGACGCCTCAACGCGAGCGAGTCAAAGGCCGAACAAGGACACCCCAGCTCAGGCTGATTCACCTGAGGGCCGGTTGAAGCGCAAATACCACCGCACCACGAAGCCCCAGGAGCCGCGCTGGTGGCGCACCCGCCAAGATCCCTTCGCGGACGTCTGGGACGACGTGTGTCAGTGGCTGGCCGCCAGACCCGAGCGAACCGCGAAATCGGTCCTGGAGGAACTTCAACAGCGCTACCCCGATCAGTTCCCCGACGGGCAACTCCGCACCCTCCAACGCCGGGTCCAGGGCTGGCGGGCGACCACCCTCCTGACCTTTGACACGCACTGGATCGAGGAAGACCTGCTGCGTGGACAAACCCTTCCCAGACCGCTCCAAGCGGTGGAAGGTGTCGTCATTGAGATGGAAGCGCCCGAGGTGAGACCAGCCTCGCAGCTGAAGGAGGCGTAACGATCGTTTCGCCATGCGCCCTCCCCCGGCTGCCAGTCTCGCACGGTGCTCGGTCGCGTCAAGCCGTCGCTCCGCGTTGCTCCGCGAGGCTTGACCCGCCCTGCGCGCCGTGCTGCTCTGCCGCCGAGGGGGAGGGCGCCGAAAAATGCGCATTGGGAGGAGCCAAACCAGACCTATCGTTGTGCATCTGGCCCTAGTAGATTTGGGGCAGGGTAAGATTTCTCGTGAGGCAAGATTCCGCCCGGGGTAAGATTCTTGAGTGAGGCAATGCGAGGTCCTATTCTAATTGTCGTTCAACGCACCACTGGGCAATGAGTCGTTTGATCTCCTTGGAAGGCCGGCCGCGCCGCCTGGGCGGCGTCCACTGGGGCGGTGGGACGCGATCGGCGCGCAGCTCCTGGACCGACCAGCGCTGGTCGGTGATCCCGGCCGCCATGGCGGGGGTGCGCGGGAGCCATTTACGACCGCCGATGAGGCCCTCGAGGCGGAGACTCTCATGCTCGGTGCAGAAGTTGGAGATGGTCCCAATCAGATCCATGCCGGCCGTCAGGGTGGTCGTCTGGCGGGCCAGGGCGCGCGTGCGGCGGCCCAAGGCCGCCAGGCGGGCGCGGAAGGTGGCGTTGAGCCGCTCAATCTAAGCCGTGTTGAGCCCCCCGTGGCCTTGGGTCTGGTGAATCAGCCGTTCCACCAGCGCGGCACGGCCCTGGACGAGCCGGCGGGTCACACGCACCACGCGCCGCCCAGCCCGGGGCTTGATGACCTGCCCGATGCAAAGGTCGTTCCAGGGCCGCAAGCGCGGGCGGCCCCGCGTGCCGGTGGGGATCGGCGCCCGAAAGGCGGCCTGAATGGCGGTGAGGTAGCGGCTGAGCCCGTCGACCGCGATCAGGAGCGGGCGACCCAGGGCGCCGGCCCGAATCGTCGCCACCAGCTGGGCGATCAAGGTCCCATCGCGCCTGGCGCTGATGACGCCCCCCAGCCACAGGCGGGTGGGCCCCTGGAGCGCCGAGGCCAGCCAGACCCGCTGCCCCTGTTGCTTGACGCACAGTTCGTCGGCTGGCACCTGGCCCAGATCCCGCGGGTGGACCACCAGCGGCTGGGGCACCCGCTCACCGTGGGCGCCGGCCCGCAGCACCCAGTCCCGCACCGTGCGCTCATCCAGCCCAAAGGCCTTCACGATGGCCTGGATCGGACAGCCATACGCCACCAGCGTCACCACCAGCACCACCAGGTCCACCGCCGTCCGCAGCCGATAGAACGCCGTCCCGGTGCTCGCCGCAAAGGTCCGGCCGCACTGGTTCCATTTGTACCGTTGCTCTTTCTGGCTGTGGATGACAATGGTGCCTCGGCCAACCTGTCCTCTTGCCGGGCACTCCAGGTTGGGGCAGAATACCGCCTTGGGGTCCATGGGGCCGTCCTCCTGTCATGGTTGTCAGCCAGATAGAGTCTGCCTCTGGACCCCTTCTTGTTCAAGTCTGCCGCCCTCCACGGTTGAGTGGAGAGCTACCCAGGTCTGAAACGGCGATTTGGGGCTTGAATCTTCCAGATTCTCGGGTATAGTTGGAAAACGATATTGCCATCCTCGTTGCCGCCCTGTCGCGGCTGGCGGCCCCGTGAAGGAGCTTGCACCATGAAGCTTTCGTCGCCGCACGCCTGCCGCATTCGATCCTGGTCCGTTTTCCTTCTCCCGCGCCGGGCCCTGCCCCTGGCCGGGCGCTGGCTGCTGATTCTGGCCCTCCTCTTCGCTGGGATCGGCACACCGCTGGTGCCGGTCGAGGCGCAGGCCTCACCCCCACCGGCGGCCGGCGAGACGGCCACCCCGACGCCATCGGCCACGCCCACCGCCACGGCCACGGCGAGCGCGGCGCCCACCGAGACCGCCACGCTCAGCGCCACGGCGGTGGTCACCGCCACCGCCACGCCCACCGCGACGCCGGCCAGCAGTGAGACCGCCACGCCCACCGCCAGTGCGGCGCCGAGCGCGACCGCCACGGCCAGCCCGACGCTCACCGCCACGCTGACGCCCACTGCGACGGCCCCGGCCGTCACGGCGACGCCCACCGTCAGCCCCAGCGCCGCCCTCACCCTGACTCTCGCGGTCACCTCGCTCCTCGTGGCGCCGGGCGAGTCCTTCACCCTGACCTGGCGGCTTGAGGGCCGCGACACCCTGGGGCCGGCGGCCGCGCACCTGCTGGTCACCGTCCCGCCGGGCGTCACGCCACTGGAGCCGCCCGCGGGCGCTTTCAACCCGGCCACCGGCACCCTGCGCCTGCCCCTCACCGCCTCCGCGGGGGCCATCGTCTGGGCGCTGGCGGCCGACGCCACCGGTCCCCTCCACCTGCAGGCCGAGGTCGTCCAGGCGGGGCGCGCGCTCGCCCGGGCGGCGCTGGAACTGCCCACGCCGACGGCCTCGGTGGACGTCGGCGGCGGCGAGGTCGTCGGGTTGGGCGGGCGGGTGCGGGTGCGCTTCCCGGCCGGGGCGCTGCCGGAGGCCGTGCACGTGCGGGTGGGGTGGCCGGACCCAGCGACGGGGCCGCGCTATGCCCTCAGCGGCCAGCCCTTCGAGCTCATCGCCGTGGGCCGCGCCAGCCGCCGGCCGGTGCACCGCTTCGGGCGGCCCATCGAGATCGAGGTCGGCTATGACGAGGAGGAATTGCGGGGCGACGAGACCGGCCTGACCCTCTTCTACTGGGATGAGGTGCTTCAGACCTGGCGGCCGCTGCCGACCCGGGTGGATCCGCAGGCCAGGCGCCTCACGGCGCTGACCGACCACTTGAGCGTCTTCGACTTCGACATCCAGGACTGGGAGGCGGCCCGCCTGCCCAGCCTGAAGGACTTCCAGGTGGCGACCTTCACTGGGGCGGCCACCTATGCCCTGCCCCTCTGGGTGCCGCCCGGCCCAGGCGGGCTGCAGCCCGAGCTAACGCTGACCTACAACAGCCAGGTGGTGGACAGTGCCACCTCACGCACGCAGGCCGCCTGGGTCGGGATGGGCTGGACGCTCGATACCGGCTCCATCGAGCGCCAGACCAAGGGCACCAACGACTACACCGGGGACGACACCTTCACCCTGGTTCTCAACGGGACCAGCAGCCTGCTGCTGCCAGGCACTGATGGCACCTGGCACACCAGCGATGAGCGCTTCTGGCGCATCGAACGCACCGGCAGCGAGGGCAGCGACACCTGGACCGTCTGGGACCAGGCGGGGACGCAATACATCTTCGAGGCTCGCGCCCGGTACCCGCGCTGGTCACCGGTAAGCTGTGGGACCACCAGCGACGACGGCCCGGTGACTTGGGTCGCCTGGCGCTGGTCGCTGTCACGCGTGCGCAACCCTGTCGGCCAGCAGCTGAGGTATGAGTACGTGACAGAAGCCCACAACGGGGTGAGTGACTACTGTGGCAAGAACCCCCAGAATGCCGACGTGGCGGTCTATCCGGCCGCCATCGTCTACCCGCATAGCCGCTACGTGATTCGGTTCGTGACCGAAAGCCGCACCGATTACGACCCGGCCTGGCTGGACCCCCAGTCGTCCGTGCTCTTTCAGCGCGCGCGGCTCAAGGAGGTCCGCGTCGAACACGATGCCGACGGCAACGGGAGCTTTGAGCAGCTGATTCGTAAATACGTCGTGACCTATGGCACGCAGGTCTTCCCCAACGTCACCTGGCCGGCCAACACCAACACCGGGCGGACCTTCTCGCTGGATCAGATTGCCGAGTACGGCCTCAACGGGGCCGGGCCCTTGCCCGTGACGAGCTTCACCTACGGCGACGGCCTGCACCTGACCCGGGCCGACAACGGCTACGGGGGGGTGGTGGAGTTCAGCTATGCGCCCTGGTACGAGACGGAGAGTCCCAAGACGGCGACGCTCAAGGTGGGCACCTGGTGCAGTGGTGAGCCGCCCGACTCGGGTGGCTGGCAGAATGGCACCTGCGCGGGCGAGGGCTACGACTTCCACGGGGAAATCTATAACGACCAGGTCATGAAGGTCTTCCACCCCGGGGCGGTCTACCAGCTGGTCGGAAGCATCAAGCGCTATAACTGGGAAGGCACCGTCGGCACTTGGGCCCAGGTCGGCTTGCAGGATGGCACCAGCAGTCACTATGGGCCGCGGGTGACCCTCCCCACGGATGGGAGTACGACCGATGTGACCGCCTGGGTGATGCTGCCGATGATGGCCACCCGCTTGCGGTTACTGGCCACCAGCGATCACGGGCGGCTGCAGCAGTATACCATCTATGAGTTGCCGACCCGCTACCGGGTGGTCGAGCAGCAGCGCTTTGACGGGCTCCAGGCGGCCCCGCAGACCTTCACCTACAGCTACGAGGGCGCGGCCACCAACGACCCGGCCCACTCCGCGGACGCGAACACGGCCAACCCCTACGTGCCCACGTACAGCGAGTTCCGCGGCCATGCGAAGGTCACGGAGATGGGGCCAGACGGGCGCACGACTGCGACCTGGTTCCATCAGGACGACGAGCGCGCCGGGCGGGCCTACCAGACCCAGATCCGCAATAGCGCCAACCAGCTCCTGGTCGAGACCCGGACGACCCACGAGGTGAACGCCGGGGTCACCGTGAGTCCGATGCCGGTCAAAGAGGGGGGCAGTGCCTACACCGGCCTGGCGATTACCTGGACCCGGCTGGCGCAGGAGCAAACCCTGACCTACGAGGGCGACACCATCTTTGCAGGCTGGCAGACCGTCTACCAGCATGCCGCGAGCGAGCAGGGCGGCACCCAGTACGGTAACGTCACCCTGGCAACGGACTCGACCTGGACCGGGAGCGGGTGGACCGCGACGCGGGCCACCCGGACCTGGTACTACCCGAACCCCAGCGCCTACCTGGTGGGCCTGCCGGCGGCGCAAAACGTCTATGCCTGTTCGGGCAGCTGCCCTACCAGTGCGCTGACCGATTCGGCCCTGCAGGCCCAGACCCTCTACGTCTACGACCAGAATGGCAACAATACCGGCTGGAATCAGGCCCCCCAGTCCCTGGGGCACCTGACGGCCAGGCGCACCTTCCTGCGCTGGAACCAGCCCAGCACCTGGAGCGACCCGCGTTACAGCGATGAGACCTCCACCTACGACGCCTGGGGCAACCGCAACGGGGTGACGCGCTACACCGGGGAGGGAACCAGTACGACCCTGGCGAGCGGGGCCCGGACGACGACCACCGGGTATGATTCGATCTACCGGACCTACCGCGTCTCGGAGACCAACGCGCTCAACCACGTCACCACCTGGGACTACAGCACCAACAACGGTTATGCCCTGGGCCTGCCCACGCGCGAGACCGATGCCAACGGGGCGGTCACGCGGGCGACCTACGATGCCTACGGGCGGCTGCTGACGCTCATTCGGCCCTACGACTGGAACGAGAGCCCCACCCTGCGGGTTGAGTACCACGACGACCAGCAACCCTTCTGGATCGGCCTGACCCAGAAAACCGGGGCGGCGCCCTTCATCCGCCGCCAGGTCTACGACGGGCTGGGGCGCCAGATCCAGGTGCAGACCGCCGGGGCGGTGCTCGACAGTGGCCCCCAGGATGTGGTCGTGGACCGGCGCTTCGACGGCGACGGCCGGCTGATCCAGGAGACGGTCCCCTACAGCATTGGGCGCTGGGGCGGCAGCGGCAGCCCCTACCGCGGGCAGCAATGGAGCCAGCCCTCGACCCAGACCGGCTACGACGCGCTGGGCCGGCCCAGCGCCGTGACTGCCCCGGATGGGACCCGCAGCGAGCACCGCTACGGCGTGATCGCCGAGGGCAGCACCATCCTGGTCTGGCATGACGTGCTCGATCCCAACCGCCATCGGATGCAGACCCGGAGCGACGCGCTCGGGCGCCTGGTGCAGGTCCTCGAGCTCACCGGCAACTGCGGCAGTTGGGACTACGCCTGCAGTGGAGTCTACACCACCCCCTGGACCGCCGGGACCACCACGCACTATACCTACGACGTCCTGGACCGGCTGACCACCGTCACGCGGGGGAGTCTCGTCACCAGCATCGGCTACGATGCGGCCGGGCGCAAGACGCAGCTGCAGGACCCTGACATGGGCGCCTGGACCTACGCCTACGACGGCGCCGGCAATCTGACCCGCCAGACCGACGCGCGGGGCCAGACCGTGTGCTTCTCCTACGACGCCCTCCACCGGCTGACCGGCAAGACCTACCGGACCGACCCCACCTGCCCGGCCGATCCGGGCTACGGCGGCTATGCGGTGAGCTACGGGTACGACGACTATCTGGGCGATGCCGACACCGTCCACAGTTGGGGCCGGCGGCGGGTGAGCTGGGTGGGCGGCTGGCCCAACACGGCCAACAAGCACGAATACCGGTACGACGAACGAGGGCGTGTGCTGGACGAGACGGTGTGGCTGGATGGGGCCGACTACACCACGACCTACGGCTACGACAGCCAGGACCAGGTGGTGGCGATGACCTACCCCGATGGGGAAGTTGTCACCACCACGTACACCCCCGCCGGCCGCCCTGCGACCCTCACCGGCAGCCTGGCCGGCCAGTTCACCGACGTGGCCTACGTGTCCGAGAGTAGCTACACTCCCGAGGGCCGGCCGGACGTCCTGCACCTGGGCAGCCGCCTGGCAGTGGACCACGACTATTACGCCTGGGAGGCACCCAGCGGGCAGGGCCGGCTGCAGCGCCTCCAGGCCGGCCCCGCCGCCGACCCACTCCAGGACCTGAGCTACACCTACGACGCGGTGGGCAACGTGACCAGCCTCACCGAGTCAGGCGAGACGACCGCCTTCAGCTATGACGCCCGGGATCGCTTGACCGGGGCCAGCGGGGCGTACACGACGACGTACAGCTACGATGCCCTCGGCAACCTGCTGCGCAAGGATGGTCTGGACTACGCCTACGATCCGGTCCATCCGCACGCCGTGCAGTCTCGCACGCTCAACGGCGTGGTCCAGGAAAGCTACAGCTACGATGCCAACGGCAACCTGACCAGTCGGAATGGTGCCATCTTGGCCTGGGACGCGGAGAACCGCCTGGCGAGCCTCACCCAGGACGGCCGCGTGACCCGCTTCACCTACGACGCCGAGGGCCGGCGGGTCAAGACGACCACCCCCTGGGGCACGACCTACGCCATCGGCGCGCACTACGAGCAACGCGTGCCGGCGGCGGGGATGAGCGTGCTGGCCGGCGACGTGACCCGGGACTGCCAGGTGCGGCTGGAGGACCTGCAGGCGCTGGCCGCCCGGTGGGGGCAGCCCTGGAGCGCGCCGGACGACATCGACCAGGACGGCAGCCCCATCGATGCCGGCGATCTACAGGCCGCCGCCGCCAACTGGCGCGCCCACCTGCCGGCGCCGTGTGAGTCCGCGGTGGTGAAGTCTTACCGGCTGGGCGACCGGCTGGTCGCCCTGCGGCAGAACGGTCAACTCCGCTACGTCCTCACAGACCACCTGGGCAGTGTGCGGCTCCTGGCCGATGAGCAAGGCCGGCCGGTGGCAGGCAGCGAGCAACGCTTCTTCCCATTTGGGCGGGTGCGGGCCGGCCAGCCGGTGGTGGTGCCCACCGCGCGGAACTTCACCGGGCAGCCCCTGGACGTCACCACGGGCTTGCTCTACTATTCGGCTGGCACCGGCTATGGGCGCTACTACGACCCGCTGCTGGGCCGCTTCATCCAGCCTGATACCATCGTACCTGAGCCCGGCAATCCGCTGGCCTACGATCGCTACGCGTATGTCGCAAATAACCCTCTCAAGTACACGGACCCAGATGGCCATTGCTGGGGGCCTGCTGCAGGCCTGCGAAACACATTTTATAGCACAACTTGTAACAATCTGGATATGGCTCTGACCATTGTCCAACATCCAGAGGCATCGGCTAAGGACAAGGCCATTGCCGGTGCTTACATTGTTGCTGAAGGCGTTGCTCACGCGGCTCTAGCCGTTGGAGTTGCAGGCGTCGCTTGCGGCTTAACGCCTGGGTGCGCTGCTGCAGTAGAACCGGCACTAAACATCGGTGGTACAGCGGGCTCTGTGGCGTGTGCTGATGGAAACTGCACTAACGAAGGAGAGGCCGCCGCACAAGTAGGACGGGAGGCACTAGAGCGACTTAAATACTGGACGAAGACAACGACTCACGAAGGCATCAAAATCTATCAGAGAGACGATCTCATAGACCTAAATCGCGTTGACAAAGCAGGTAGGACAAGTTTGGAACTGATGCAGAAGGGGCGCCCACCAGTAGGACCTGATGGTAAGTCTATAAACATTCATCATATGCTACAGATGAACGAAGGTCCAGTTGCGGAGGTTACCCAGACGTTCCATCAAAAATTCCATGGTATAATTCATATCAATCCCAGTAGCGTACCAAGTGGGATCGATCGTGCAGCCTTTGAGGCTTGGAAAAGAGGATACTGGATAACTCGCGCCTTAGACTTCAAATAGGGAGGGGCCCATGAGCATGCGTGATTACGAACTCGCAGCAAATATGATGGAAGAGCACCCAAACACTATGGATTTCATCGGACCAAGACCAGAATCACTGGTACGAACAGCAGAACAAGCTTTAGGCGTAACATTCCCACCGACGTATCGCCGATTTCTGCTGGAATACGGCGCGGGAGGATTCGGATCTTCCGAGATATATGGTGTGATCGATGAGAATTTCGAGGAATCTTCTATCCCCGATGCAATCTGGTATACACTGACAGAACGCAAAGAAGTGAACCTTCCAAACGGCCTAGTGGTAATCTACGCGGTCGGTGATGGTGGATTGTACTGCCTTGACCTGCAGTCCAAGAAAGTCGACGAGGCACCAGTAGTGGTATATGAGCCGGGCCTTCCAAACGAAGAACAATTTTATGAAGTGGTAGCGAAAGATTTCGGTGAGTTTCTACTGGATCTTGTGCAGCGCGAAATCAATTGGATGAGAAGCTAAACTGAAGTTCATTAGAAATTGGGAATTCTGCGAGGGTGGAGTATCCTCTCAGAGGGACGGGCGATGAACAGGCCCGGCACGGGGAGGAACAGGAGAGCATGGTACGACCAGAGCCGGCCAAATGGGGCCAAGAACTGGCGGATTGGCGGCGCTTGGCGATCGAAGCGGCGCATCCGCGGACGCGCGAACGCTTTCAGGCGCTGGATAGGATTGGGAGCCAGCACAGCAACGCCAGGGCGTGGGCGGCCGAGATCGGGCGCGATCTGGATCCGGGGCTGAGGTGGGTGCATCGCTATAATGAGCCGGGCCCGGAGGCGCTGGAGGACCGGCGCACGGGTGGACGGGTCCCCCGTTTGCGCCGGAGCAGGTTGCGGAAGTGAAAGCCACGGTGGTCGAGCACGAGCCGGTCGAGTACCCGTTGCCGGGCTCCGGCTGGAGGCTCAAGCAGCTCGCCCTGTGGATCGAAGCCTAGTTCCAGCGCCGGATCCGTCGCCGCCCGTTGCGTCGCGTGGTCAAGGCCGCTGGCTTGAGTTGGAAGAAGTGCAAGCAAGTGCTCACGAAGGCCAGCCGTGCCAAGCGAGCGGCCTCTATCGAGCGCTTTGCGAGCCTGTGGGAGCAGCTGTGTCAGGGAGAACGCCTCCTGATCTAGGTGGACGAAGCCCACTTCCACCGCGATCTCGACCTGGGGTACACCTGGGCCGAGCGGGGGCAAGTGGCCTACCGGCTGAGCGCCGGTGCCGCCTTGGCCGACCGCATCAATTGGTACGGGGCGTATGACTGCACCCATGGCCGCGGCTTCCTCTGGAATGAAGGCGCCTGTACCGCTGAGCATCCCGCCCAGTTCCTGCGCCGCCTGGTCGAGTGGATCGGCCCCACGACCCGGCGCATCGTCCTCATTGGGGACGGTGCCCCCTGCCATCGGGCTTCGATTGCCCAAGCCACAGTGGCTGAGCTTGGCATCGAGTTGGTCCCGCTTCCCGGCTAGAGCCCCGACCTCAATCCCATCGAGGGCCTCTGGCAATGGAGGCGCGAAGCAGTCACTCAGCATTACGCCTCCCCCACCATGCGCGCCGTGTTCGATGCCTGCCAAGCCTTCATTGCTCGCATCAACCTCGACCCAGAGGCGCTCATCACCCGCCTCTGGCCCAAATTCGAACTCGACCCGGAGTATGAAAAACTCCTGGTTTCATAGGAACTTCAGTTTAGAGTTGGATGCGAAGAGCCCTTTCTGCCGGCCTGGGGAGCGGGTAACGGTTTCGGATCTCATGCCTGTTTTACACAAGCGGTTTCCAGAGCATAAAACCGCCTACGGGGAAGTGGCCACGGTTCTACAAGAGTTTCCAGCAGGTGTCCAGGAATCAACTTCGCCAGAAGGAAAGGTCACAGGGAGAAACTACGTCTACCGACTCACTCAGTTTGAGGGATGGTGTGTCTACTTTTACGTAGACTTAGAAACAAACATTATCACTCGAATAGACAGTAGCGGAGCGCCTGGGATTTTTGACGGGCCAACACCCACCCGATGTGGTCCACCAGGATAACGGTGGTGGAAAGCGTCTGATGCCGCTTCAAGAACAGGATTCCGTCACGCTCGCTTACAAAATGAAGCAGGCCGAGAACGAAACAGCTCCCGTTGAGTGGCGTTTCCTTGCTGCGTTACTGAGTACACTGGCGGGAGCTGTTTGGCTTCGGACCCAGGGGTCAATGCCCGTCGTACGTGGCACTATGCCGTTGGATCTTGAGGTTCCTTTTGTCTACATGCTGTCTGCCTTCCCTTTTCTCGGTGTTCTTACCGCTGATGTCTTCGTCCTCTTGCGATCGCCTGCTAGTCGGAAAGCGGCGTTCCTTCTCGCCGCGCAGGTAGGGGTGATCATCTTGCTCTCGGCAGCTCGGCTTAGCTACCGGTTACCGATCAGCGGGCACATCCTCCTGCTGACTTTCTTTGTCCAGAGATCCATGAGCAGGAGGTCTCACACAGCGTACACAATCGAAACCGGACTTGGGTTACTCGCTCTAGCCGTGTTGATTGGCATCAAACTTGTAGCTTGGCGCGATTGGGTCACAGTAGGGTGGGCAATGGCTGTAGCGATAGTGCTATCGTTGAGTGGTGTGGGTGCCCGCCACATTTTGGGGATAGCGGTGAGAGAATAGGCGCGACCAGGTGCGCAGCGGGAAAGGAACCCCCAACGCAACAAGGACAAGTCGCCGGCTCGGCGCAGCGGCGGCTTGACGCGACCGAGCATCGTGCCAGGCTGGCAGGGGGCGAAGAGCCCCATGGCACCGATGGATGGGACTCATCGAGCACCAGCCCTCCCCATCCGAGTGACCTGCGGGGCTGTGTCGGCGCCGCCGCCATCGCCTCCTGCTCGCCGCGGCGCGGTGACTGCCACTTGCTGGACGGCGTACCGCACGGGCGCCCGGTCATCGCGGCTGCAAGGCCGGGGCCGTCGAGCGAGTGGCGGGTGCAGTGAGGGGCGCCTGCTCTCTGTGCCGAGGGCCGACTACACCGCCTTGAGAGTGCCCACCCGGATGACGCGCTTCAACGGCACCCGCACGGACTACAGCTACTCCAACCAGAGCGGCGACCAGTCGCAGCGGCTCAAACAGCTCAAGGTGACCAAGGGCAGCACCGTCCTGCTCGACCTCAACTATAGCTATGATGCCGCCTCGAATCTCACCGTGCTGCACGAGATGACGCCCTCTCACGGGGAGCAGCTGACCTTCAGCTACGACGATTTCAACCGCCTGCGCACCGTCAGCGGCGACACCGACAGCGCCAGCTACACCTATGATCGGCTGGATCGACTCACGAGCGTTCAGGAGGGCGGCTACACCGCCATCTTTGGCGCCTGGTCCGCGGGCACCGCGACCACTGGGGCGCCCGCGATCCAGGCTCGCCTGCATGAGCGTGGGGTGCAGCTATTGCCCAGTCTCAGCAGTGTTGAGCGCGAGTTGCGGCGGCGGGTATAATCAAAGCGCGGCAACCGCCGGGCCGGGCACCAGTGCGCTATCCCGACTTGCGTCCAAGCGCGCCCCATCAGCTGATCCAGGCCGATATTTTGCCCAAGTACCTCAGTGGCGGGACCGCGATCGCCTGTTTCAACGCGATATCGGCCCTGTTATACCGGAACTGTCGCGCCAGCCGCCATCACCGTCAGTTACACGGCCACTCGCCCGCTGAATGGCAGCAGCCGCCCTCCCAGACCATCCCGCTCGACTTTTACCTGCTGGACCAGCTGCCCCTCACGGTCTGGCGGGTCCACTTGCTGCGAGCCGTGGAGCCCGCTGTGATCGTGCGGGTGGTGAACCGGGATTGGGTGGTGCCCGTGGCTGCCCCCAGCAAGGCGTGTGGGTCACCCGCACCAATTCGCTCAAGGGCGCTCCCCTCACGGTCTTCGATCCGGCCCCGGGTGTCCCTGACCGCCTCTGTCTGGCGTACCACCCCTTCCCGCGCAAAGAGGATCTGGTGTCCCTCGCCGAGGTGTTCCGTCCGCCCGCTCGGCCCGGGCCAGCCCGCGAGCCATCGACGCCTCAGGCCAGTGCCCTCTCCCAGAGGACCTGTCCACGATGTCTTGAAGGTCGACACCAAACCCTCTCTAACTGGCTCTTTCATCTTGAGTTCATCCGACCAGGGCAATGTGCCAGATCGACGAGTTGACCATGACTTAGCGTAGTGAATGCGCAATCAGTTCAGGTTTGAAATGGTTGTACGAAAAAACGACAACTTCTCTCGGCTGCCGCCGGTTTCGGGCACAGCCCCCTCAGGTGGTATGGTGGTACAACACCCCAAAGACCACGTGGGAGGGGAGCCATGGCGGCAGAAACTCAGACGGACGTTCAGCATACCGACCACGCCCTGTTGGTCGGACTGGGTATGTTTGGGCAGCAGATCGGACTGTTCGAAGCCCTGGATCGGGTGCGCTTTCCTGGGCGCGTCTATAAGGGCGCCTCGCAACGCAAGCTGCGTGAACTGTTGGCGGCGTTGGCTGCCGGCTATCGCAATCTGCAGGATATCGATCTGGCGGCTGATGCGATTCGGGATGATCCGTTGGTCATCGCGACGTGGGACCCGCGAGGATTTGCCCACTATAGCGGGGTCAGCCGAGCCATGCAACGCGCCGATGCCACGACGGTTTATGACCTTCAGGCGGAGTTGGAACGCATATCGGCTCCCTTCCTGGCCTGTGACGTGGAAGAGGCCTTGGCGACGGGCGGCCCGTTGCGGCTGGAAGGGGATACGACTGGCTTGGCGACGACCGCCGATATGCCAGGCGTCGCGCCAGGGCTGATTGAAGGGCGGTTGCAGCCGGGATTTCAGATGGCCAGCCTTTCGTTGCGTACGCCACACTACCGAGTGGTTCTGAGTAGCGCGCATTTCAATGGGAAGACCGTCGCGTGTCAGACCCTGGAAACGCTCCTGGCTCTCGCCGAACGGCGAGTGGGTCGGCCGCGACGCCGCGTGGAACTGCTCTATCCCCTGCGGGAGCAATGCCAGCAGGCAATCGCCCAGTGGCGTGCCAAAATGGACCGCGCCCAAGGCCGCGCTCAAGCGGCCGAAGAGCGGGAGTGGGAATTGCACTTCCTGATCCGCCAAACCCAACAGGAAGTCGGGCGCCTGGAACTGGATGACGTCAGGCGCCAGGGGCGTCCCTATTCTCGCGTGGCACAAGCGCGACGGCACCTGAAGACCTATCAACGGTGGCAGGCCTCGGCCCGCCAGCGACGAGGAAAAGCCGAGCAGCAGGTTCAGCCGCTGCTGGAGCGGGTTCAGGCGGTCGAGGACCGTCTTCAGGCGCTGGACGCGCGGATCGCCCGGTATGAGGAGGACAACCGCACCAATCCGCAGCCGCTGGAGGTCATTTTCAGCCAGGATGGTGGGTTTGGGACGCCGGAGAATGTGGCTTTGCTGACCGAACTGGGCTACGGCGTGGCAACCAAAGGGCACGGCCGCACCGCCACGCCCCAACTCAAACGCGATGTCACGCCCCAAACGGTTTGGGAGGACGTCAACGCCATCACCCAAGCCACGGAAGGCACACGCACCCAGTTTGGCGGCTGTCCCTATCCCGTCCGCCTGATCCTGACCCGGCAGCAGCGGGGCGAGCGGGTGCGCTACAGTACCTTGATCGTCTCGCCGCCGGACGCGACGTGGGGACAAACGGCCACCTTGGCCCGTTACAAGCTGGGGACAGCCGAGTGTGCAGTTCTACAATCGTCGTCAGGATATCGAGGCGGGCATCAAGGAGTTCAAAGGGTCTTCCACTTGGGCCATATGCGCTTTTTCTCGTCGGAAGCGGTTCAGATTCAGGAGCAACTGATCACCTTCTTACCGAACTTCACCCGTTGGGCGATTCGATACTACTTTTGCCCCAATGCCATTCATCTTCCCAGCCGGGCTGATCGCGGGCTGGACCAACTCAAAGACGTGGTGCGAGTCGCCATGCACAGTGGGGCAGAGGCGCACCATGGCACCAACGGTTGTATCCTCACGTTCGCGCCCAAAGGCGCCTTTGGTGGATTGATCATTGACCTGCGCCAGCCACTCCCTTTCCAGCTGCCACTGCCGCTGTTCACAAAGTTGCCGTTTTTCGAGTCAACTATATCAAATGCGCCCTGATTGCGCATTCACTACGTTAGGCGGCCGTCGCCACGGTGATCGGGAAGGCGAGCCGCTTGATCTGCAACCAGTCCGGGTTCCCATCACCGCCTGCCGCCCGCCGCGCGAACCTCCTCCACCAGCACGCGCACCACTTTGGCTTCACGCCCTTTTTCCGATTCGGTCCCGCTTCTCAGGCGCCAACTAAGCCATAAGCAGCGCTAGAGCATCGGTCAAGTCCTCAGACTTCCGAAGTCTGGTGGGGACCGTGCTGGCCCAAACGCGCTCCGACGGGGGTGATCGAGGCGCGCACCTGTCGCAAACAAGACTTCGGAAGTCTTTTCCCTCCCCCACTGGGATTTCTTGACCGGCTCTCTAGTGGTGCCCATTCAGCAGCCCCCACCACTCGGCAGCGATCATGCAACCTGTTCGAGTCAATCGCGGGCACACCGCCTCAAACCTGACCCCTTCGTCAAGACCACGGATCGACGAAAATAAGGTGAAAGACATAAGCACTTGACCAGCCAAATGGACCCGCTGAGTCGCCGAGACCAGGCGCCTGGTCGTCGCCGTAGTAGTCGGGGCTGTGGACATGTGGGAAACTCGGAGAGTTTTCCACATGTCCACAGCCCGATCAGGCTCACCCATAGTGCACCTCCGCTGGGGTACGATAGTCCAGGCTCTGAGGCGGACGTTCGTGGTTGTAGAACCGGAAATAGTGGTCCAACCCGGCGGCCAGGTCGGGCACCGAGGCGTAGTCCTTGAGATAGAGGTCCTCGTACTTGACCGACCGCCAGAGCCGTTCGACGAAGATGTTATCCAGGGCGCGCCCGCGACCATCCCTGCTGATGCGGATGCCGGTCGGTGCGAGATAGTCCGTGAACTCCAGGGCGGTGAACTGCCCCCCCTGATCAGTGTTGAAGATCTCTGGATGCCCCACCGGCAGGGCCTGCTGGAGCGCTTCCAGGCAGAACCGACCGTCCAGGGTGTTGGACAGGTGCCAGGTCAGCACGGAGCGACTGAACCAGTCCAGGATGACCACCAGATACATGAAGCCGTGCTGCATCGGCACATAGGTGATATCCGAGCTCCAGACCTGATTCGGACGGACGATCTCCAGACCGCGCAGTCGGTAGGGAGACACCGTGTGCCCTTGGCCAGGAACGGTCGTCTTGGGCTTGGGGTAGATGGCCTGCAAGCCCATGAGCCGCATCAGGCGCTGCACGCGCTTGTGATTGACCGGGTAGCCTTGGCGCCGCAGGCTGGCCGTCATCTTGGGCCAGCCATAGAACGGCGTCTTGAGGTATTGCTCGTCGATCAGGCGCATCAAGCGCAAGTTGAACGCGCTCTCGCCCGCCGGCTCGGAGGAGTAGGTCGAGCGATTCAGCCCCAGCAGCTCACATTGCCGGCGAATACTGATGTTCGGATGGCGTGGCTCGATCAGGGCACGCCGGGCCTCAGTCGAAGGAGGCAGCTGTTTTTTGCAGCCATTCCAGCTCCATCTTGAGGCGCCCGATTTGCTCGTACAACTCGGCTTCCCGCTCCTCGAACTCCCGCTGTGGCTGGGTGCCGTTGGACCTGAAAACATGGGCGCCCTCTTCCAGGAGCTGCCGTTTCCACTGGCTGATCTGGTTGGGATGCACGCCCGTTCCACTGGCGATCTCAGCCAACGTCTTGGTCCCTTTGGCCGCTTCCAGGGCGACCTTGAACTTGTAGTCAGCACTATACCGTCGTCGTGTCTTGGACATCTGTTTGACCCTCCACGCGCTCGATATTATAGCCGATTGCTCACCTTAGCACGTGGTCCAGTTTTCGGGGTCAATTATACCTTTCACTAACTGGCGCGCAGCAAAGAGTCCCGCACACACGCCTGGCGGAAGTGCCCCAGACTTTCCAGGTCGATCCGCGCCAATTCCGGTCGCAAGACCTCCACAGATAGGATAGCGTCGTTTTCTGTGCCTGCTGCGCACCCCGCCGCGCGTTGACGTAGGTCTGCAGCCGCTCGATGCTGGTGCCCAGTTGTGGGAGGATCGCCGCGTCGTGCTACAGCCACCCCTCTGAGGCGCTCAGCTCGACTGCTTCCACGAACGGCAGCATCGCCCGCGTTCGCAGCCACAGGTCGTCTGGAATCCCTTCCCGCTCCCGCCGAACCTTCATCAGCTCCAGCGCCTCAAAGACCCCGACCTCGATTGGCAGCGTAACCAGCTCGTCCAAGGCCTGTGGTTGCTCGTCGTGATCGTCTCATACTCGCCCCGTTGCAGAGTGCCGGCCACCGCGCCTCGATTATGCACTCGCAGTCTGTAGTCCATTGGCCCTGCCCGACCCAGTATCGCCCCTTTCTCTCGTCCTGCACCTCCTTATCTCAAATTGTCTGCGTAGCCTTCAGGGGCACCTTCTGCTTCCCCAGTGAAAGTAGGGGGCAGGAGGCAAGCGATGGGAGGTTGCCCCCACTGAGTCCCGTGGAGAAGGAACACATTTACTGCAGCTGGCTGTAAGGGCAGCAGTTGGCTGTCCTGGCAGCAGAGGTGAGGTTCACGATTTCCTGTGCCTGAAAGAAGGAGCCACGAGGTCGCAGCCAAAGTGCGGTGGACCTATGCATGCCTCGCCATAACTCGACGGAGACGCTCTTCTACTCTGAGCCGCAGGTTGCTGAGGCGGCGCGCGTCCAGACGCGCATCCACAGTGAGGTCGTGCCGGTGTTAGGCGACGCTGTAAGACAACCCCCTCACACTTTTCTGGGTCTTGACTTCTTATCGCATCGCCGCCGCAAGCAGTATCGGGTCTTGACAAGCGAACATTTTCTTTATAGACTGGTATTACTATGTGAACTGACGGTTCACATAGTGAAACATAACTATGAGCACAAACCCCTATGCCCTTGGCACATTGGTGAACGCCTTCCGCTTGCTCGATCTGCTGGCCGAAACCGAGCACGAGTTGAGGCTGTCCGACTTGAGCAAGCAACTTGACTTGCCAAAGGCCACGACATATCGCCTCCTCGCCACTCTGAAGGAGTACGGGTATGTCCGCCAGAACGAGCAGACCACCGGGTATACGCTTGGGCTCCGCTTATGGGAGTTAGGCCGACGCGCCGTTGATCGGCTGGAGTTGCGATCGGTCGCCAGGCCCTGGTTGGAACAACTGCTCGTGGATACCGAGGAGACGGTCATGCTCGTCATCCTTGATGGAATGCTGCTCGTCTATGTCGAAAAGCTCGATACCCCGCAGCCGATTCAGATCAACCCCCGATCCCTGGGAATTGCGCCCCTCCATGCCTCTGCGAGTGGGAAGCTATTTCTGGCGTTTGGTCCACGTGAGCTCTGGGACCAGTTGGTCGCTAAGGGTTTGAGTTCCTATACGCCCCACACCATTACGGATGAGAGCGCGCTTGAACGAGAACTTGGCCTGATCCGCGAACAGGGCTGGGCCCTTTCCCGAAGAGAGTGGCGTGAGGAGATGGCTTCCATCGCCGCACCGGTGTGGGGAACCCAGGGGAATTTTGTGGCAGCCGTGACAGTCGCAGGTCCAATCGACCGATTCTCACCGGCACGCGAGCCGGCACTCGTCGAGCAACTTCTTCATGCCACCAACGGAATCTCGCAAGAGCTTGGCTCGGCAGTACAGTCGATCCTGCCGAAACAGGCTCGCTGACCGGCGAAACTAACCGTCACGTGACGAGTAATGGGGCACCCTGATGGAAAACTCCGGTACCGTGAGAGTCGAGCAGATCGATGCAATCGCACTGATCACGCTGGACCGTCCCGAGAAACACAACGCCCTCTCCCAATCGATGAGAGATTCTTTGATCAGGAAACTGGGAGAACTGGCTGCAGACGAAACCGTGCGCGTTGTGGTATTGACGGGTGCCGGGAAGGTCTCCTTCTGTGTTGGCACGGATGTCTCCGAGTTCCTTGGCCGGAGCGGTCTGACCCAGTGGGAGCGGGACATTGACCCATTCCGTCTTTTCGAGCTCATCGAACGCTTTCCCAAGCCGGTGCTCGCCATGATCAACGGCTATGCGTACGGTGGCGGCTGTGAACTCGCGCTCGCCTGCGATATCCGGATCAGCAGCACAAACTCTCAGTTCGGACAACTCGAGGTCAACTTCGGACTCATTCCAGGGGGCGGGGGAACGCAGCGGTTGACGCGCCTGGTCGGACGCGGTCAAGCGATGCGCATGATTCTGGGTGGGGAACGAATTCCGGCCAGCGAGGCGTGGCGCATAGGACTTGTTGATCTCCTTGTACCTCCGACCGACCTCTGGGAAACAACATTCTCCGTGGCGAGGGCTATCGCCGAGCGCAACCCGGTCGCCGTGCGGCTAGCCAAAGAGGCAATTCGTAGCGTCGACGAGATGTCGCTCTCTGCTGGCCTTCGCTACGAGGCAAGCCTCATGGGCATTTGCCTGTACGAGAGCGGGTCTGAAGCCACGATCAGTGCCTTCTTGGGCAAGAAAGGAGGCGGGGAGCAGAGTACCTGAGGTGACTTTTTTGCCATTATCCAGCAGGATGACAGGAGGAGGAACGTGTCCAAAGGAATACGGGCGGATCGACGTGCGAATCATGTGTCAGTACACCGGCGCGACTTCCTGAAGGGGGTGGGAGGACTCACCCTGGCAACGCTCGGTGGCGTTGGAGGCATGCTGAGTGCCTGTAACCCAGCGCGGAGTGCTGTGCGGACTGCCCAACCACTCGCACTTCAGTTGAACTGGATCCGGAACGTCGAATTCGCGGGTAACTGGTCCGCGATGGAACACGGGTATTACCAGGAGGAAGGGGTTGACCTCTCCATCATTGACTGGGCGCCCACTATCGAACCGATTCAGAACGTGGCGAGCGGGACGGCGCAAATCGGGTTTGTCTCTAACGGGCTGACCATCGCTTCAGCCCGCGCGAACGGCATTCCAGTGAAGGCATTTGGTGCCGGCTTCCAGAAGTCTCCGGGCGGCCTCGTGACCCTTAAAGAACAGAACATCACGACCCCCGCGGATCTGGTTGGGAAGGTTGTTGGCATCCAGCAGACCGGTCGTCTGACATGGGATGCGTTCGCGGCAGTCAATAACCTACAGAAGGTCGAGACATTCGTGGTTGGCTTCGACGCGACCCCTCTCGTTGCCGGGCAAGTAGACGCGTATATGGGATACGTTACGAACCAGCCCTATGCACTTGCGCAGCAGGGGATCGAAACCAACTTCATGTACTACGCCGACTACGGTTTTCCACGCTACGACCTGGTGGCGTTTGCCACTGATGAGGTGTTGGCGAACAACAAGGAGCTTGTCGTGGGGTGGCTTCGCGCGACTATCCGGGGATGGCAATCCGTCTTCGAGCACCCCGACGACGTTGCAAAGTTAGTCGTCGAGAAATACGGCAAGGACCTGGATCTGGAACAGCAGAAGGCAGAACTCCAGACTCAGATTGCTCTCATGCAGTCGGCGGCAACACAGGAGCATAGCCTCTTCTGGATGGGTCAGGATGTATGGCAAGCCGGCGTTGATCGGCTCAAGTCAATCGGCGAACTCCCTGATTCTCTCTCCGTTGATGAGTTCGTGACGATGGAGATTCTTGAAGCGGTCGGCTGACTGGCGCGGCCTCCAGCCCATCGGCCCACGGGAAGTGAGCACGCGCTGCTCTCTTTCCCCACGTCGCTTCCATGTCTCGGAGCGATGATGTGTTCAAATTTCTGTAAAAGTGGCGCGTACGCGCCACTTTTACAGAAAGAGAGATACACCACGTCTCGGAGGAATGACAGGGTTTGTCAATGGACAAAGCCGAGTACATCCACGTTGACCGCGTCTCGAAAACTTTCGAGACGCCTTTGACCTCCGTTGTGGCCCTCAACCAGATCACGTTCATGGTGGCGCGGAACGAGTTTGTCTCGATCATCGGGCCTTCCGGCTGTGGCAAATCAACCCTGCTGCGACTTGTTGCCGGGCTCGTCTCCCCCAGTGAGGGGCGGATCACGGTCGGCGGTCGCGCACCCGAGGAGAGCCGTCGAAGCCGCGAGTACGGGTTCGTCTTTCAGGATCCCGTGATGCTTCCATGGCGGAGTGTGCGAGACAACGTAGAGCTGGCCCTCGAGGTGATGGAGGTCGAGAAGGCGGTCCGGCGTCAGACGGCCGCGGAGTTTATCCATCTCGTTGGCCTGGCCGGATTCGAGGAGATGCGGCCAGGCCAACTTTCGGGTGGTATGCGCCAGCGTGCAGCCCTGGCGCGCGCCCTCACGATGAAGCCTCAGCTCCTCCTGATGGATGAGCCTTTCGGTGCGCTGGACGAGATCACCCGGGCTCAGATGAATGCCGAACTGCTCAACATCCTGGCACAGCAGGATCTGACTGTTCTCCTTGTCACTCATAGCATTGAGGAAGCGGTCTTTCTTTCAGATAGAGTAGTGGTGCTGACGCCCCGTCCGGCTGAGATCAGAGAGATTCTCGAGATCGACCTCCCACGGCCTCGCCACCGCTCGCTGAAGAAGAGCAACCTGTTCTTCGAATACGTCTCTGCCCTCCGGAACGCGCTTGAGTTTGAGCAAAAGCCTGCGGCAGCCAGGATGTGATGGGCCGAAACAGGGAGTAACATTGATGAGCGAACTTGCGAAATCGCTGAGGCATACCGGATCGAGCCGCAAGATGGGACGAATCGTTAGTAGTCGACATCTACCAGCCGCGCTTATCGTCGCGTTGTTCGTATTCTGGGAAGTGGCCGAGCAATTATTTCATATCCCCGAGTACCTGCTCCCGGCCCCGAGCACAATTCTACGGACGCTCGTTGTCGAGTGGGAGCTGTTTCTGAAACATCTCCTCCCTACTGCGCTAGAGGCAGTCGCCGGGTTTGTCCTGGGTAATGGCGTTGCGATCTTGCTGGCAATCCTCTTCATCTACGTCAGGTCCCTCGAGCAGGCCATTATGCCGCTCGCGATCACCCTGCGCAGCATCCCGCTCGTGGCGCTTGCGCCTCTACTCGTGCTGCTTTTGGGCAGCGGCTATGCGCCGCGGATCGTGATCGTGGCTATCATCTCTTTTTTCCCCACGCTTGTGAACATGGCTCTTGGTCTCGCCTCGGTGGACAGTTCCGCGCTTGAATTATTCCGCAGTCTCTTTGCCTCAGAATGGCAGGTGTTTACCAAGCTCCGCGTCCCGAACTCGCTGCCCTACCTGTTTGCTTCACTCAAAGTGGCGGCGACGTCCTCGGTGTTAGGAGCCATCATCGCTGAGTGGATCGGATCCAATCAGGGACTCGGGTATCTCATTATCACCAGTACGTACAAGTTCGAAGCGGCCGAACTCTATGCCACCATGGTGCTCTCCTCCCTTATGGCGATCGTCTTTTACGTGCTCACGGATCTGGTCGAGCGGGTGGTGGTTGACTGGAACACCTCTCCGACAGGGCTGTAGAGATACGCATGGCAGCTACCCTCCTGAAATCGGCCGAGCTCTGGACAATGGACGAGTCCATCCAGTACCTGGAATCGGGTGATGTCCTGGTGGCAGACGGCGTCATCAGGCAGATCGGGCCAACCGGCACACTCACGGTGTCGCAAGACGTCCATACGATAGATCTCTCGGGACTGATTTTGCTCCCAGGTCTCATCAACTGCCATACTCACCTGTCTCTCACCAACCTCAAAGGCCTCGGTAACGACCTATCCCTGTTTCCCTGGCTGCAGAAGATGGGAGCGGCGATCGCTCATCAGGACAGCTGCGACGTGAACGTAGCCACTCGGGCCGGGCTCTCTGAACTGCTCCGGTCAGGCGTGACCTGCCTCTGTGACTGTGGCCCGAACGGTCCCGGGGTCGTGGCCGCACTCGGTACAGAGCGCGGCCTCCGCACGGTCAGCGGCTTCATGGTGAGATCTTCCTGGTTCGGCCGTTCAGTAGTGGGCAATCTGGCAGGGGATATAGCCGCCACCGAAGAGCTCCTCACGTACTGGTCTCAACGGTCCGGCCTGCCGTCGTTTTTCCTCGGCGCTCACTCCCTCTACACCGCCTCGCCCGATCTCCTGCGCAACGCAAAAAGAGCCTCGCGGACATTGGGGCTCGACTTCAACCTGCATCTGGCAGAATGTGCGCAAGAAACGGAGTATATCCGACAACAGTACGGCGTGTCGCCGGTTGTACATGCGGAGCGGCTCGGTCTGCTTGATGAGTTCACGATCGTCAATCACTGTGTCGACATAACTACGGACGAGATGGGGCTGCTGGCAGATCGCGGTGTGCGGGTTGTTCACTGCCCGGCGAGCAATGCCAAGCTCGGCTCTGGAACGGCCCGTGTCGTCGAGATGCGCGAGCGAGGCCTTCTCGTTGGCCTGGGGACGGATAGCGCTGCGAGCAACGATGATCTGAACATGTTCCAGGAAATGCGGATGGCGGTGCTACTTCAGCGGGCCTACTATTGCGACCCTTCACGATTCAGCGCCCTGGATGCGCTCCGCATGAGCACGATTGATGCTGCTCGTGTCCTCGGCATGTCAGATAGGATCGGCTCGATTGAGATTGGAAAGTTGGCCGACCTCATTGCGGTCGAGACATGCCTTCCGGTGCACCAACGCGGCGTGGCCGGACTCGACGCCCTAATATTTGCGGCAGACAGTACCCGAGTGCGCATGGTCATGGTCGACGGAAAGCTCTTGTTGGACGATGTCAGGTCCGGTGGAACGAGCCTCGTTCAAGCAGGTTGAAGACCTTGATGCGAATCGAAGAAATTCTGCGATCTAACGCTCGGAAGTTCCCTTCACGCATCCTCACGACTGATGGCACAAAGAGGATGAGCTACCGTACGATAGACGAGCGCTCTACCCGACTTGCTCACGCCTTGCGGGGGAGCGGTCTCGAACGGGGGCGACCAATCGTTGTTGCCCTCCCAAACACGCTGGAGTTCATCGAAGCCATGTTCGCGGCCGCAAAGGCTGATTGTGTCCTGGTGCCGGTCAACCCACGCGTTACCTTGCAAGAACTGTGCTACGTCTTAGAAGACTCGCGAGCGGGTGCCGCTCTCTTGGAGCCTGGACTGGTTCAGGAACTCGTCGAAAGCGACCAGGCCTGGTCGCGGAACAGTATTCTCATCAGTGTTGATCCTGAAAGCCGACCGGGCGGGGTGCTGCAATACGAAGAACTGCTGGAAGCTGGTTCGGCTGTTTCAGCGCCATCTCCGGACCGTTCTGAGTACAGCCCCTGGCTGTTGGCCTATACCTCAGGAACCACCGGGTGGCCCAAGGGGGCCGTGTTGACGCATCGCTCGAAATATCTGTGTGCCTTGATCGAGGCCTTGGAGTTCGGAACGACCATTACCGATACGGCACTCATCAATACGCCGCTTTTCCACGTTCACGGCCTTGTGTATGTCCTCAGCCTCGCTACGGTGGGGGGTACAGTCTATCTGATGGACAAATTCACGCCCGAGCAGACATTGGAAGTGGTAGCGTCGGAACGAATCACCGAGCTTGCAATGGTTCCGACCATGTACCAGGCGATTCTCGATTGCCCAGCGCTTGTGACGACCGACACCTCCTCCATCCGCGTCGGCCGCTGCACTGCGGCCCCCTTGTCCGGTGAGCTGAAGAGGCAGATCCTCGCGCAGCTCCCCGACCTGCAACTCCACGTCCTTTACGGCGCAACAGAGGCAGGCCCGATCTCGAATCTCCGTCCCGAGCACCAGTTCAGTAAAGAGGGCTCTGTGGGACAACCCTTCCTCGGGGTCGCCATAGAGATTCGTGATGACGACGGGAACGCGGTTCCTTCAGGCACCTCCGGAGAAGTCAGCGTCAAGAGCCCGTATATCTTCTCATGGTATAACGGGCACGCCCCGAAGGATGACGGCAGGAGCTACGAGCGCTGGATTACCCTGGGAGATATTGGAAGGCTCGATTCGGAAGGTTTTCTCTATCTGGAGGGACGCAAGCAGGACGTGATCATCAGCGGCGGTGAGAATATCGCGGCGAAAGAGGTGGAGGATGCAATTTCGCTGCATCCAGCGGTGCGGGCGGTGGCAGTGGTCGGCGTGTCCGACCCGTACTGGGGTGAACGCGTGAAGGCGTTTGTCGAGCTTCGGCCCGGAACGATCCTCTCCTCGGACGAGCTGCTCACATATTGTAGCGGGCGGTTAGCTCGCTACAAGCACCCGAAGGAGATCGTATTCGTTGACAACCTCCCGCGTAATGCAATGGGTAAAATTGACAAGCAGAAGCTGCTGCACTGAAGCGAGTGGGACAAGGAGCAGACATGATGGAGCGCGAGAGCACAGCGAGTGGCATCCAGATTCACCGGGACGGTCAGATCGGGACGGTACTCCTCAATCGCCCTCACAAAATGAACGCGATGACCATGTACATGCGGGAGGACATCCGGCGCGCGATCGAAACACTGGATGCAGAGGATGAGGTGCGGGTCATCATTATCCGTGGGGCAGGGGAGCAGGCATTTAGCGCAGGCGGCGACATCGGGGCATTCCTCGATTTCCCACCCGAGAAACTGTCCACCCTCCACCACAACATCGCCGCGCCCGAGCGGTGTGGAAAACCGGTGATTGCTGCCGTAAGGGGCTTTTGTTTCGGGGCCGGGCTTGAACTCTCCCTCGCGTGCGACTTCATCATCGCAACCGAAGAGAGCGAGTTTGCGCTTCCGGAAATCCGTCTGGGCATGATTCCCGGGAGCGGTGGGTCGCAGCGGGTGGTGCAGCTCATTGGACTGATGAAAGCCAAAGACATGATGATGCTCGGCCGGCGCATCTCCGCGCGTGAGGCGGCTGCATGGGGATTGATCAGCCGCGCCGTGCCCGAAGAAGCGTGGGAAGAGACTGTGAATAGCGTCGCTCGGCAGCTTTCTGCCTCCTCGCCCCTGGCCCTGCGCATGTTGAAGCGGGTCCTCAACCAAGCCCCGAACGGGCCGCTCTCCACCATGCTGGAACTCGAGGGGCTCGCCTATGGCGTGCTGCGGAGCAGCGACGATTTCCGTGAGGGGGTGGAGGCCTTCCTGGATAAGCGCTCGCCCTCGTTCAATGGGACGTAGTGGGGGAGGACCAAGGGACGACAAGTCGTCCCTTATGCCATTGTTTCGCAACGAACGGGGCAGGCCCTTAGGCGATCATTCCGCACCTTCACAGGCCCACCCTCAACTGCCGCTCTTTTTGTATGAGGTGGGTCTGGGTTGAGCCCGTCCTGTGCGGCCTCTGAGCTGGCATTCTTCAAGTACCGCGCACCGGCCCGGAGTGAGGCCCGGATCGCCCGCTCGCGCTCATCTGCCGTCAGTAGTGGCAACTCGAGCATGACTTTGATCGCACGCCCTCTAGCCGCCCGAACGACGGACGCGATATCGGCCTCGAACTCAGCATCCTTCGGCAGCGGATCCGGGACGATTCAGATGCCACCGACCTCTCTGTGGTGCTGGCCAACTGGCCGGTACTCCTCCATCCCGACATCGTGGCGGCCTCGGCGCCGCAGTGCTTTGCCTGGCGCCAACTCGCCTGCGACCCCGCGGCCTGCCGCACACGCCTGAAGCTGCCGATTTGGCTGCTCCGCCTCCCGTCCGATGCTCCCTGGCTCAATCCCGTCGAAACACTCTGGCTGGTCAACCACCCCCATTATGATGCGGACGACTTGGACCGGCTCACGCGGCGCTTACCCAAGTTCACGCACCGCTTCCGTCCCGGCTCGCCCGAGCTCCTTGGCCACATCGGCTTATTACCAGATTCATTTGTTCATCTTTCTCTAACCGTGGGAGGATGTCAGTGCCAACCAAACTCAGAATATATCGTTCCGCACCCATAGTGGCTAATTGCGGTTCTGACGTAGGCGACCGTGTTCTCTGGGAGTGCGTCAATCGGAAACCAGCGCATATCGTCGCAGAGATCTGGTTCCATATTTGCCGGTTCTCCTTCCCATTGTTTGGTGCTGAAGAAAAAGGAGACCCGTTCGCCGTTGGACTTCCGGTGCATCACATGAGCGAGGGTCAGATCGCCAGGGGCAATTGTAATGCCGGCTTCTTCGCGTGCTTCCCGCACCATGGCGTACGTCACTGGTTCGTTTCCATCGACGTGACCGGCAATGACGCTATAGTTGCCATCTTCAAACCCCGTTCGAAATCGGCGCATGAGCAGAATGTGCTTGTCCCGTATTAAAAACAGGTGTACCTCCGGAATCACCATAAATCTCTCAACCTGTTTCGCCACTCTCTCCTCCTGTTCGTCGTGCCGAGTCCAGGCGGCTTATGAAAGCGCGAGGCATAACCGTGCGTGCTCCCTGTGTCAGTGCTAAGCTCCGTTTGTGGGAGCCGAGCATGCAAGTAGACGATTAAACCTCGTTGAACTCCCGCCTTTCGTGCCAGGCGCGCGGCTTTACGGTCGGCACATCATAGAAACCGACTCTACACTGTCAAGATATGGCTATCGTCGTACCCGCTTGAACAGGGTCTTGACTTTCTTCCTAAGGCATAATAGTATGGACTTCACTAGACCTCTATGGACCTCATTCGACCTCACGCCATCCACGAATATGAAGATGGATGGCGAGGATGGGCCAATCGAGTGATCCCCTGAATCTACCTCCCTGAGAGCGCGACCAGATCGTTTCGAGAGGGTATGAGCGCGATGATGAGACTGGAAGTGGAACGGGCTGGGCCGGTCCCCATCTATCAACAGATCAAGGAGTGGATTTACCAGCAGATCGTCCAGGGGCACTGGCCGGAACATTACAAGCTCCCCGCCGAGGTGGACCTGGCGATTCAGTTAGGGGTCAGCCGGGGAACAGTGCGGAAGGCAATTGCGGACCTCATCGCCGAGGGGATGCTGGTCAGTATTCACGGCCGCGGCACGTTCGTCGCCTCGACGAGTACCCTGGAGCAGTCTCTGGCTCAGCATCTCGTCACCTTTTCGGAAGAGCTTATGAGCCGTGGCATCTCATTCGAGACCACAGTGCTCGAGCGGGGAGTGATCCGACCCCCGGAGCGGATCGCCTCGCTGCTGGCACTCTCACCGGACGGCACCGTCTTCTCCGTCAAGCGGGTGCGTTCGGTCGCGCAGACGCCTCTTATTCTCCTCCACAACTACGTCGTCTACGATCGCTGCCGCGGCATCGAGTTCGTCGATTTCACGCGGTACCGCCTCTTCGAAGTCCTGGAAAAACAGTGCGGTTTGAAACTCGATTGGGGCCGGCGGACCTTCCAGGCCCAGGTGGCTGGTTCCGAAGTACAGCGAATATTGAATCTGGATGAGTGTGCCCCGGTCGTCTACCTGGAGCAGCTCGTCTACCTGAGCGACGGATCGCCCATCGAACTGTCGGACGTCTGGGTGAGAGGAGACCGCTTCCGGCTGTCGGCGACCGTTCAACGAGACGAGCTCGGGAAGGGAAGCGCTGGACACAGAAAGGGGCACGATCCTCTGTCAAGTTAGGAGTTCAGGAGAAGAGATGACGACGAGAACACAAGAGCATTACCTTCCAGGAAAACGAGCACGCGGTCTCTGGATGCGGATCGATACGGCCACGATCCTGAAGCGCCACTTTTTTTGTGAGCGCGCTCTGATCATCAGCCAGGCGGGCTGGGTTGCCGCGATCCCGCAGTTTGAGATCAAGATGGCGCTCCCCTACTTCTTCTGGCAGGACGCGATGACCGCCGACGCCTTGCGCCAGCGCGTCTTTGAGCTGCGCTACCCAAGCCGGCTCATGGAGATTGGCGACGACGCGCCCCTCATCGAGACCTTCCGGGAAGCGATCAACGCGCCCGGCCCCGAAGCGTTCGTGCTCTCGCTGGCGCGAATCTTCAAACCCGCATTGCTGGCGGCCTACGTCGAGTACGCGAACAAGACGGACGAGCTGGCGGATGGTCCCTCACTCCGGTTCATGCGACAGGCCATCGAGGAGAAAGCCGCCCAGGTGGCCGCGCTCACTCGCTATGCGGCCACGATGCTGCAGGCCGCGCCCGAGCGGCGCGACGAAGCAGAAGCATGGGTCGCGGCGCTTGGGGAGCGCCTGGACCTGGTCGGGGGTATCTCGATTGAGGCGCCCAGAGCTGCCGAGTCGCCAATGGTGCTCCCGGGACGCCGCGAGTTCAAGCTGGCCGAGATCCCGACCCGGGCGCCGGAGTTCCACCTCCTCCATTACTATTGGCCGGATATCATCGATCCGCACTTCCCGTATGGCGAGGGCATCCAGCTTCAGCTCCGCAGCGCCGTCAGCCATTTCAACGAGGTCTGGGCGGTTGAAACCGGCGGCGCCATCCTGCACGCCTTCGCCGACAATCTCGAGTGGGAGTTCATCTACGACGCGGCCCGGTGGACCTACGACGAGGCCCGCCACGCCCGGATGGGGTACGACCGGCTGGTCGAGTGGGGATTCGAGCCCCGCGAGATTCCGTTGGGCACCTACATCTACGATAGCGCCCGAGACCAGGACCCGATCATCCGGCTTGGGATGCTCCACTACTTCGAAACCAAAAACATCGGTAAGAAGACGAAGCGAGCCGAGGCGTTCGCCCAGTATCAAGACCTCGTCAGCCAGCACGACATGGACTTCGACTGGGCCGACGAGACCATTCACGCTCACTACGGCCGCCGCTGGCACAACGCGCTGCGCGAGAAATTCCCCGATCGCATCCCAGAAGTAGAGGAGATCCACCGGCGGTGCGACGAGCTCGTCGCGGCGGAGATCGCGCGGGCAACCGACGAGGAGCAAGCCGAGACGCGCGAGGTGGCGACAGCGATGATTCGAAAAGCGGAAAAGATCGGTCTCCCGTATTCTTGACGGCGCCCCTCGAGCCAGGCGGGGCGAGAGTGTCACCCCGCCTGCTGCAGTTCGACCGTCTCGAATCCTTGCAGAGAGGTGTTCACCTTGGTGGAAAAATATCCGTGGTCACAGAACGGCGTCCCGTCGCGATGCGGCGCCAATAGATTCGTCGTCTCCTCTCGGCCCGGGAGACCGGCGTCTTCGTCACACTGGTGCTCATGGCGCTCTTCCTCACCTTCGCGACCCCCGCTTTCCTCCAGCCCCGCAATCTGCTCAACGTGGGGCGCCAGGTCTCACTCATTGGGATCATGGCCGTCGGGATGACCTTCGTTCTCATCGCGCGCGAGATCGATCTCTCGATCGGGTCGATCTATGCGCTTGCCGGCCTCGTCGTCGGGATCCTGATCGTCAACCAGTGGAACCTGGGCGCCGTACTTCTGGCCGGGCTTGCCATCGGCCTGATTAACGGCTGGCTCTCGACCTATGGCCGCCTCCCTTCCTTTATCACCACTCTGGGTATGTTGAGCGTCGTGCGAGGGGTCGCCCTGCTCATCACGAACGGACAACCCGTCACCGTCAACGAGGGGGCGGGGGTTTCCGCCGGCACCCTGGAGATGTTCTACTCCCTGGGGCAGGGGCGCATCCTGGTGATGCACCAGGGGTGCATCACCGGGGCCTTCGATCAAGACGAATTTGCCGAAGAACGGATCCTTGCCTGTGCGATGGGGCAGGCGGTGCATCTGTAGCAGGTATTCCCCAGGAAGAGAGAGGATGAACTATGGCGAAACCCGTGATTACCGTCGTTGGAAGCTTCGCAGTCGGGATGACCCTGCGCACCATCCGGATGCCGATCTTTGGGGAGACCCTGATTGGATCGGATTTCGACATGGGGCCCGGCGGGAAAGGATCGAACCAGGCCGTGGGGACCGCCCGACTCGGGGCCAACTCGTATTTCGCCGGGATCATCGGAAACGACAAGTTGGGCGAGATCGCGACTGATCTCTACGCCCAAGAAGGCGTCCAGACCGACTACCTGGTCAAAACGGACAAAGCCGCAACCGGCGTCGGTTTTATCATCCTGAATCATCAGGGTGAAAACGGTATCATCCTCGATATGGGCGCGAACAAACTGATGGACGCCACCTTGGTGGACCGGGTCGAGGCCCAGATCGCAAGGAGCGACGTTGTCATGTCGGTGCTTGAGCTCCCCGTCGACGCCGCCGCCCGGGCGATGGCTTTGGGCAAGAAGCATGGTGTCCTCACCATTCTGAATCCCGCTCCCGCCACCGAGTTGAGCGACGATATTCTGAAAACGGTGGACTACCTCACGCCGAACGAGACCGAGCTCCGTATTCTGATGGGTCTCGCGCCGAATGACCCGACGCCCACCATCGAGCTCGCGCGGGAACTCCGCGCCCGAGGCGTCGGCAACCTGATCGTCACGATGGGTGAGGAAGGCGCCCTGGTCTTGACGGACGATGGCCAGACGACCGTTCCGCGAGTGCCGGTCGAGGTCGTCGATACGACCGGAGCCGGCGACGCGTTCAACTCCGGGCTCGCGGTGGCGCTGGCGGAAGGCAGAGGCCTCGTCGACGCCGTGCGGCTTGCCGCCCGTTGCGCGCGCGCTCGCCTGCACGCGCCTCGGCGTCGTCCCCTCCCTCCCGACCCGTACAATGGTCGATCGGCTTTACGCCGGGTGGCTGAATCTGTGAACCGAGACTTCCAGAGGAGAAAGGAAAGGAATGAGCCGATGAATCTGCCCGGAATTGTGCTCGAGGCGCTCCGGCAACCACCACGGCTGGAGACAACCACCCTTGCGGGCCCGGCCCTGACGAGGTGCTCGTGCGCATGGTGGCGAGCGGCGTCTGCCATACCGACATCGGCTCTATGGAGTATGCCCGCACCTGCCCGGTCCTTCTGGGCCACGAAGGCGCCGACGTGGTGGAGGAAGTCGGTCGGGGGGTCACGCACGTGCGGCCGGGCGATCACGTCGTCATCAACTGGCAGCCGAAATGCGGGAAATGCCGTCGCTGCCTGAGCGGCCGGGCCGACCTGTGTGAAGACATCCAGGGAACCGCCGAGCCGTGCGTCTTCTGGAATGGAAAGCCGCTGCGTCGAGCGTCACTCCGGACAAGAGATCGGCGCCCGCGGATCCATCAACCAGACGGATTGAGATAACAAGCATATCCCAGGGAGGGCACCTCTTGTCAGGAGCAACACGAATGACACCGCGCCAACGCGTGGACAGCGCTATCCAACAGCAGGAGCCTGATCGCGTCCCCACGGATTTTCTCGCAACGCCCGAGATTTGGGACCGGCTGGTCGAGTCTTTGCAGCCGGATACAGGCCATATTCGCCCGTCCGAGTTCATCAACCTGGCGCAGGAGGCACTCCTGCGCCACTTTGAGATCGATTGCCGGGTCTTGTCGTATGATATGTTCTGCGCCCCGCCGGAGTGGGTTGTGGCAGACGGTGCGGCGGTCGATTGGTGGGGCACCCTCAACCGCTCGACACCCAATCGGATGTGGCGCCGGCGAAATCCGGATGGCACCCTGAATGATATCTGGGGCACTCATACGCAGCGGGTGGAGAACCAGTCCGGGGCGTATGAAGAATTCGTCACCTGGCCGTTGGGCGACGCCAGCACAGTGGAAGACCTCAGGCGCCATGCCTGGCCCGAACCGGACTGGTGGGATTTCAGTCCGCTTCCTGACATCCTTCGGTGGCTGGACGAATACGACGAGTACCACATTCGTTTCCGCATCGGTTCGATCTTCGAAATTGCCTGGCAACTTCGAGGGATGGAACAGTTCCTGATGGACCTGGCGCTCAATCCGGAGATCCCACTCTACATAATGGACCGGTTGACCGAAGTGGCTGTCGAGAATACCCGGCGCGTTCTCGAGATCGCAGGGGAGCGAATCGATATGGTCTACTTCTACGATGATGTCGCGACCCAGAACTCGCTTCTGATCTCGAAGAAGATGTGGGAGCGCTTTGTCCGGCCGCGACACGCTCGGTTGATCGAGGCTGCGCGGGCGTACGAGAAGCCCGTCATGTACCACTGCGATGGGGCGATCGCTCCGCTCATCCCCGATCTGATCGAACTCGGGATCGATGTGCTCAACCCGATTCAGCCCGATGCGAAGGGCATGGACCCACGTGGGCTCAAGGAGCGGTTCGGGACCAGGCTGACATTCCACGGCGGCATCGACATTATTCGCACCTTGCCTCAGGGCACGCCCGAGGAGGTGGCCACCGAGGTACGCGAGCGTGTGAATGTGTTGGGGACAGGGGGAGGCTATATCCTTGCCAGTTCCCACCATATCCAGTCGGATACGCCACTGGCGAACGTCCATGCAATGTATGATCCGTCCCTGCGCTACTGGAGCGACGGGTAGCCGGCTGGAGTGTTCGTACGCGGGTTGCCGGGTTGCGCGGCCAAGTCAGAGTGCTGGTTGGCAGCGCTCCGGTGAACCAATCGTTTGCTGAGCAGATTGGCGCCGAGGGTTTTGCGCCCGATGCGAGTGCAGCCATGCGCTTGGCGCAGCGGTTACTCCCGGTAGCAGGCTGATACCCCCTGCTCACCCTCAGTGGGCGGCGCATTTCATCTGGAGGAGTTGTCTATCAGGAAGGGTCTACAGCGGCCTTACGCTCCTGCTTCGGATCGTGGCGATGACAACTTTTGCCCTGGTATTTATTATGACCTCCCACCCCAGTGACATCTTCACGTCACTGCAACGGATCGGTATGCCCTATGTGATGAACTTTATTCTGACCATGACCTTTCAACTCATCCCAATCCTCCAACGCGAGTTTGGCGTCGTGCTGAACGCCCAAAAGTCCCGCGGCATGCGCGGGACCGGCTTTAGTGCGCTCTTGCCGAGCATGGTGCCTGTCTTCGTGGGTGCCATCGAACGCGTCCAGCAACTCTCAATTTCGTTAGAATCTCGGGCGTTTGGATCATCTGGTACCAAAACCAGCTATCGGCAAGTCGCAATGACCACCAGGGATTACGTTGTTCTCGTCGTTGGGTTAGTTGCCTCGGTGGCTAGTATCTACTGGGTGCTCACCGACCACAGTTTGGATTGGAGTCGCAGCCTGACGTTCCCGCCCGTCTTCGCCCTCCTCCTGGTGGGAGCATCAGCCCTCGGCTTCGCTCTCTACGTCGTCTTCGCACTCCGCGCCGTGTTGACAGCATGATTCGATCGCCACGAACGACTCTCTGTAAGACAACAAAGGCATGCTACCATGGAACGACCTGAAGTCCTGTATCACATTCAGATGAAACCCGGCGATGTTGGCCGGTACGTTTTCTTACCGGGCGACCCGGGACGCACAGACAAAATTGCTCGCTACTTTGATAACCCTCGACTTGTAGCCAACAACCGAGAGTACAAGACCTATACCGGGACCCTGGCCGGTGAGAAGGTGTCGGTCACATCGACCGGCATCGGCTGCCCCTCTGCTGCGATTGCAGTCGAGGAACTGGCGATGATTGGCGCTGATACCTTTATTCGCGTCGGTACGTCCGGCGGGATGCAGCCTTACCTCAAGCCCGGCGAGCTGGCCATCATCACAGCCGCGATTCGAGATGAGGGGACCAGTAAGCAGTATATGCCGGTCGAATTCCCGGCAGTGGCAAACGTAGAGGTTGTTACTGCACTGCGGGAGGCTGCGGAGCGGCTCGGCAATCCTTACCACCTGGGTATCACACACTCGAAGGATTCTTTTTACGGACAGCATCAACCGGAACGGATGCCGGTCAAGAATTACCTGCGAGACCGTTGGACAGCGTGGAAGGATGGAGGTGCAATCTGCTCCGAAATGGAAGCGGCGGCCATTTTCATTATTTCCAGCATTCTTGGGAAACGAGCGGGGGGCATCATGCTGATTGCCGCCAACCAGGAAAGCGAGGAACCGATGGAGCCGGTGCACGATCTGACCGGCTTGATCGAGACCAGTATCGAGGCCGTCAAAATCTTGATCGCGCGCGACAAGGATCGCCAAAGGTAGTAGTGACGGGTATGAACAAGCAAGAAGCACGGCAACATCATCTCGATCTCCGTACAGGCGACGTCGGACGATACGTATTCCTACCGGGTGATCCGGCTCGCTCTGAGAAAATTGCTGCCTACTTCGATAATGCCAGGATGGTTGCTCAGAAGCGGGAGTACGTTACCTATACCGGCACCCTGGCGGGCGAGAAGGTGTCGGTCACGTCGACCGGTATTGGCTGCCCCTCGACAGCGATTGCTGTCGAGGAACTGATCGCCGTTGGTGCGGACACCTTTATCCGCGTTGGTACATCCGGTGCGATTCAACCCGATACCAGAACGGGCGACGTCGCGATTGTCACCGCTGCCATCCGGGATGAGGGAAGCTCCCGGCAGTACATGCCAATCGAGTTTCCTGCTGTAGCGGATTTGGATGTAGTGCTCGCCATGCGCGAGGGCGCCGAACGGGCCGGTGTCCCCTACCAGTTGGGCATTACCCAATCGAAGGATTCCTTCTACGGCGAGGTTGAACCGGAACGAATGCCGGTGGCCGGAATCCTGCACGAGCGATGGCAGGCATGGCGCCAGGGTGGCGCGATCTGCTCCGAAATGGAAGCGGCCACGATTTTTGTCTTGGCAAGTATTTATGGCAAGCGGGCTGGTGGTGTCATGTTGATGGCCGCCCCATCCAGGCCTGAGGAAGATACCGAGGATCGTAGCGTCCTGTGGGATATCGATCGTGCCATTAGAACGGCCATCGAAGGAGTCAAGGCTCTCATTGAACTCGATCGATAGAGCGAAGGGCCTTCATTCATGTTTAGCACCGATATCCAAAAGATCGCTCAGCAGCATCCAGGGTATTTGGACGCCGTTGGAGAGAATTACAAATGGAATTTTGTCGCGCTGGCGTCGGATTCCGCCATCTTTTCCTTCTCACTGGGGATGCTCTCGCAGGATACAATCCTGCCCTACTTCGCCTCCCAGCTGACCGACTCTAACCTCCTGGTTGGCTTTGTTCCGGCCATCTACTATCTCGGTTTCTTTTTCCCACAGTTACTGGGCGCTTACCTGGTTCACGGTCGAGCGACGCGTAAGGGGGCGATATTCTGGATTGCCGTCTCCGAACGGCTTGGCATCTTCTGTATCGCCCTACTGACACAATCACTTGGCTTCCTATCCAATAATCAGGCGCTGGTGCTCCTTTTTGCCAGCTACGCCCTGTTCTCAGTTACAAACGGGTTAATCGGCCCAGCCTACGCCGACTTCATCAGCAAGAACATTATCCGACGGAGAGGGATCTTTTACGGCCTGACACACGGGCTCGGCAATCTATTCGGCTTTTCCGCCGGTCTGACTGCAGCCTATCTGTTGGAACGGTATGCCTACCCGACCAACCTGCAGTACCTCTTCTGGTTCGGCTTTGCGACTTCCTTCGTGTCGCCGTTTCTCATTGCCAGTTTGCGTGAGGTGCCCTTTCCGGCCGAAAGGAACAGGGAATCACTCGGGGAGTTTCTGAGGAACATCCCCATGCACGTTCGTGGTTCGCCCGGTTTCCTGCGCTTTATAGTAGCTCGTGCTTTCCTCGGCATAGGCATCATCGCGAATGCCTTCTACGCTCTGTATTCCCTCGAAAGATTCGATCTCAGTGAAGGCTACCTGGGCATATTCACCCTCATTATTTTCTTGAGTCAAAGTGCCCTGGGCCTGGTCTGGGGGTGGCTTGGAGACCGGGTGGGGTTTAAGGTCGTGTTTATCCTCGCGGCCAGCCAAATAGCCGGGATGGGAGCGCTGGCATTAACTGCGGTCGGTCCCTGGGCGTTTTACCTGGTCGCCATCTTTGTTGGTGGTGTCTATGCGGCCATACGCACCGCGGACCCCAATATGATCTTTGAATTGGCGCCACCGCATGAAACGAGCCGTTTTGTCGGCATTTCGAACACATTTGTGGCGCCGGTCATGACGCTTGCCGCAGTCAGTGGAGGGTTCATCGCGGACCGCTTCTCCTACGAAACGCTCTTCGCCATCGTGCTCGTGGTCGGTCTCGTCAGCGTTCTCTTGACGATTCTGTACATGCCGTACCCGCGCCACAATAAGGTGTAAGGAATTCGTCAGTGCGGAGTGCAATGTGCAAAGCAATGGATGCAAGGTGACAGTGCCTCGCAATAAATCAACGTCTGACCATTGTAGGCCGGACAATTCGGCTAAACGCATTCCGGTTGATAGCGCAACAATCCAGGGGGGTTGTAAGCATGGTCCGATGTGCCGGTTAGGAGCGTCTGTAATTCATCTTGTGACCAAACGTCTTTTCGTTTGGCTTGCTGTGACGGCGGCATAACCCTATCGGTTGGATTGTCAGCAAGCCATTCCCAATAGACGGCCATTTTGAAGGCACGATGCAACAGGGAATGCACAAGGCGGGGCTTCGCTTTAAGAGGGCGTTCTGAAATTATCGAGGCTCATAGTGCCATTACAAGCGCAAAGACGAATCATGTCAGCGCAGTGTGACAAAGGAGTGCCGTCTGGATCATGGCCAAGCAGAAGAAAGAACAAGGCTACTCGACCGATTTGACTAATCAGCAATGGGCACTTCCGGAGCTATTGTTTCCAGAGCAAACGGAGCCGGACCGGCCAGGTGCGGCGCCGCTTACGGCGCGAGCGACACCTCTGATCACCTGGACCGCCTGGTGAGTGTGACCGGGCCCGACTGTAGCGCCATCTTTGGCGCCTGGTCCGCGGGGACCGAGGCCAACATCCCGGGCCAACCGCGCCACGCGCCCCGCTCCATCGGCACTCCCGGCACATGGCAGGACTGGGAGGAATCCGTGCGGGGGGTGGTACAGGAGAGGAATCAGGAACACTTCACCTGGCAAAGCAGGTGAGAGAAGGCGCAAGGACGCTGGTGAGGACGTCCTTGCAAGAGGGCCAAACAGAGAGCAAGATCCGCCAGTTGTCGCCTCGTGGTCCCCCGCGGCGGGCTCAATCGGCGCCCTGTCACTTCAAGGCACCCTCCCGCTTGTCGTGACATCGGAGATCCAGGGCTGCAGGGAGTAGCGCCATGGGCTCCGCACGGCGACCTCGTGGGCAGCCTGGAACCAGGTGCGGGCCTGTTCGAGGTCGCCGCGGTCGGCCGCGGACTGCGCCAGTCGGGCGAGCGCGATCGACCAGTAATCGACTGTCTCGACCGTTCTGTAGAGCTCATGAGCCCGGTGCCAGGCCACCGCCGCCTCGTCGGAACGGCCAATTCGCCAATTGGCCTCCCCCAGCCACACCAGGGCGCTCGCCTCGAGGCGAGGCGCCCCGACCGCTTGCGCGAGCGCAGCCGCCCGGCGAGCCCAAGCGACGGCTTGCGCCGGGGAAAGCCAGCGGGTGAGCGCGGCGTGAATGGCAAGAGCGAGATACCCCTCGGCCGTCTCCACGGTGGGTGGCGCCTGGCCCGTGGCCAAGACGAGAGCGCGAAGGGCGCTGTTGGCTGCCCGTGTCCGGCCAGCGGCGCGTGCGGCAGCGGCGAGGAGGCGGTACAGTTCGGTGTGGGCCGTGCTGCCCTTGCGGCGACCGGCGGCGAGGGCTGCTTCGGCGACCGCATTGGCCTCGGCGATGTCACCAGATGCCAGGGCGAGCCAGGCTCGCTCGGCGAGTACATCCGGCTCGCCGCTTGCCTCCTTTAACAAATTCCCGAGGCGCTCGTTCGCGCAGTCGAACCGCCCCGTCAGCCAGGCGGCCCGCACCAGCTTCAGTGTCAACCGGCACCATCGCACCTCCTCGTCGGTATGGTCCAGGATTTCCTTCCAGACCGTCTCAGCAGCCGCAGCGCGGCCGAGCTGGAGCTCGAGATCGCCCAAGCGCTCAGCCACCTCAGCTGTACTGCTATTCGAATATCCGTCATCGAGGCGTATGACCAGGCGGTAATAGCGGACCGCAGCCGCCGGGTCGCCCAGCGCGGCGGCGCGCTCGCCTGCCCGAACCGCCTGGTCCGCAACGCTCCCTGCCTCGCCCGTGCGCTGGAGGTAAACCTCCAAGCGCTCAAAGTGTTCGGCAAAGCTGCCGGCGTACAGGCGCTCGATGGCTTCGGCCACACGTTGGTTGCGCGGCCGCGGCCGGCCGAGGAGGAAGCAGACCATCATGAGCTCGAAGTCGATCTGTTCCAGCCGGTGAAGATAGGCGCCGGTCTCAGCCCGGTCGGCGTACGCGCCGGCTTCGAGTCGATCGAGCCACGCGCCGATCTGTCTCTCGATGGCTTCTAGTTCGGCCACGATTTGCTGACGGCCGTACGCCGTCCGCCCGATGAAGGAGGCCTCACGCTGGAGGGGCTCGACACGGTTGCTCGCGAGGTGGTCGATTCGCGCCAGGATCGCGGCATGGAGTGTCGGCGGCACCTCATTGTCGCGTAACGGCCCGACGATGACCCAGCGACCGTTCTGGTGTATCGCCCGGCCGCGGTCGCCAAGGAGCGCAACTGTCTCCTCCAACTGGAGAGGATTCCCCCGGCTGCGAGCAAGAAGCAACTCCACATCGCCGGGTGACAGCGAGCTGAGGTCCACCAACTCGCTGAGGAACGCCCGTCCGGTGGCGCCAGTAAGCGGCATGAGGCGAATGAGTTGGCCGCACTCTTTAGGGAACCAAGGCAGACGCTTCTCACCAGACGGTCGATAGGCGAAGAGCAGCAATATCGGGATGCCATGCAATTGCTCGACAAGCTGACCGAGGACTGTGAGCGAAGCATCGTCCGCCCAGTGGAGATCGTCTACGACGACGAGCAGGGGTTGGCGCGCGGCTAGCGCAGTCAGCAGTGCTCGGAAGGCGTCGGCGACGTGAGTGCAGGAGGGGACGTTGGCCGTCCAAAGGGCCTCAAACATCCGCAGGTGGTGTGACTCAAGCGTGATGCCAAGCGATACCAGACGCTGTTCAATGTTATCGCCTTCAAGGAAGAGTGACTCGAGAAGGCCTCGGAGCAGCCAGTATGGGCCGCCGCCGTAGGATGCACCAAACCCACGGAGCACGGTCGTCTCTCCAGGCGTGCCCACCGCCGCGAGTCGCTGCAGGAATTCATGGATCAGCTTCGACTTGCCCGTCCCAGGCTCAGCGACAAGGCTGACCAACTCCGTCCGCCCCCGTCGGGCACGATCGAGCGCCGCGAAGATCTGATCGAGTTCGCCGGCCCGGCCGACGAGCGGCGTACGGTCAAGCGGGTCGACGTGCAGGTGCGATGTCGCAGGGCGCTCGCCCAACAGGGCAAAGGTCGGGTGCGGGAGCTTTCCCTCAGGCCAAAGAGGCTCGCCAGTGCCGACAAACTCGAAGAAGCGCTTTCCATGCGCGAAAATGGCAGGTGAACAGAAGATGGTACCGGGTGGCGCCGACCGCGCGAGCCGCCGGGCCAGGTCGATGGACTCGCCCTCAAGCGGGAGCCTCGCGCCTGGCCGGGCTGTGAGCGCGAGGCCTACGTTGAGTCCCATCCGGAGCTCGATCTGCCCGTCGCCTGGACGTCTACCAACCAGCACACGGCGTGCCTCCTGCCAGACGGCTAACGTGCCGCGGATAGCGTGCACGGGATCGAGTTCGTCAGCGCTGAGCCAGCCAAACGTCACGAGGAGCCCTTGCCCAGGCCAGGCGAACGGCTGACCACCCTGGTCCACCACCGTACGAACTACCTGAAGGAGTTGCTCGGCCAATTCGCGGTCGGACTGCGGGTTTCCGTACAGGAGCCTGCAGTCGAGGAACGCGCTGAATGCAACCACGGGACGGCCGGCCGCACGCCGGATCGATGGGCAGGGTGCGACTGAAGATACCCAGGCAGGCTCCGGCACGAGCCAGGTGTCCGTCACGCTGCGCTCGCTCCCTCCTACCCAGATTGCGCAGTCCCTACAATACTCGAAAGCCAGCGGCCACTGCTTGTGGCAGCGCGCGCATGCGCGGACGCGGCGCTCGGCCTTGACAGCGGTAAAAGCGGGAAAGTCCGGCTGTACGAGTGTCATCACACTTGAGCCTCCTCAGGCATCGGCACCCGGCCAGGCTCGCCACAATGGAATGGGATCAACATCCAGCTTCATTCCTGTGTGATCGTTCGCCGAGCAGCACGCGGCCGTCGAGGCTTGACTCACCCCCCCAAGCGGGAACGGCGTGCTTCAGCGCGGGCATCGCCGGGGAGCGCGTCGAGCGCGGCCCGCAGCCCGGCCGCCACATCGCGCAGCCGGGCGAGGGCGGGCGCCACCTCCTCGGTGCGTTGCTCGCGGCGCGCCAGCGCGGTTTCGATCGCGGTAGCCGTCGTCTCGATGGTCTCGGCCCAGCGTTGGTCCAGCCGGGCGCTGAATTGGCGGAAGGTCTGCTCGCTGTTCTGGTGGACGGCCCAGCGCAGATTCTCGGTGTTGTGGCTGGCAAGCTCCGTCACCACCGCCTCCAGGCGGGTGATAATCCGCTCGCGCCGCCGGGCCGCGGGCAACAGCCGTTCCCACGCGCTCGGGGCCACCGGCAGGCTCAGCCCGCTCATCCGGCTGCTGCGCACCCAAGCCGGCTCGCGTGGGCGGGCCGGGGGCTCGCCTGGGCTGAGAGGCGCGACATCGATCTCGAACAGGTCCGCCGCGTGCCGGCGGAGCTGCTCGACGAGGGCATTGGCCTGGGCTGCGTGGGGGGCCAGCAGTGCGGCGACCTCCTCGGCGGCAGATGCACTGAAGGGTTTACGGCGCTCGTCGAAGAAACTTTCTACGGCTTCGGCCAGGCGCCGGCGGGCCAGTTCCTCACCTGCGGCCGGGTCAGGAGCCTCTTCTATTGCTGCGAGCGCCACCTGATGCAGGAACGCTCGCGCCTCGTGGCGCAGCGCATTGGCTTGCTCGTTGAGCGTCGCGAGAGCCCGAGCGCGGTCGCCAGCCAGCAGGTCGGCCGCGCGCTGCCGCTCGTGGCGGGCGGTGGCCAGCGCCTGGTAAAACGCCTCGTGCTTCTGCTGCAACTCAGCCAGGGGTATGGTGAGCGCCCGATGCTCGGTCTCGATCAGCCGGAGGCCCTCATGGATGATCTCGACCGCTTTGGTGGTGATGGCGGCGCGGAGCATCGCCGGCTTCTCGTTGTCCAAAAACGCCTGAAGTCGCTCCTCGACGGCAGCCAGACCGCTGCTGACCCAACCGCAAGGATCGCCACGTAGGCGGGCCTCCAAGGCCTGGCGCGCTGAGACGGGGAAGATGGTGAGATCGCCGTCCAGGCCGGCCCGCTCGTGCAGTGTGGCGTCGAGGAAGTGGAGCGCTTCGGCCCGTTCGGGCGGTGTCAGGTAGTCCACCTTGTTGAGCACAAAGAAGAGGCGTGCGACGCGCGGCTGCACCGTCCGCAGGAAGTCGAGCTCGACCGCTGTGAGGGGTGGGTCGGCGGAGACGAGAAAGAGGGCCGCGTCCACCTCCGAGAGAAAAGCGAGGGTGGTCTCAGTGTTGTGCGTCAGGGTTGAGCCGATGCCGGGAGTGTCGATCATGACCACCCCCTCGGCAAGAATCGCGGCCGGATGGCGGACCTCCACGCGCGCCACGGCCTTCACGTTCCCGGGATTGCCTCGCTCGGTGACGTAGTGGCCGAGGGCTTCGGGCGCCATCGCTTCGACGCGCGCGTCCTGAAAGACGACGCAGACCTCGCGCCTCGGCCCATACTCAATCAGCGTCGGGATCGCCGTCAGCGGGACGACCGCCATCGGCAAAAAGGGCTCACCCAGGAGGGCATTCAGCAGCGTGCTCTTGCCGCGTTTGAACTGCCCCAAGACGGCGAGGTGAAAGCGGCCTTCCTCCAGCCGTTCCCGAAGCATCCGCGGACGCACGGCCAGCGGTGCCGTCGAGGGATACGACTCGAGTTGCTCTGCGATGCTGCTGAGATGCTCGTCAAGAGTGGCAGGAGAATGAGCGTTGTTTGATTGAACCACCATGCGATACGCTCCACACCTGTTTTGCGATCCTGTTGGTGAATTCCGGTTGGAAGGGCAGGTGGCGTTCACCCGTGCCGCGCGCCGCCCCGCCATCGTGATCGCAGGCGGAACGAGCGTCGCGTGGCGGTCGGGAAGGTGGCTGGGAGGGGCGCACGCCGTGCGCCCCTCCCGCGACCCCGACGTCGCCAACAGAATCGTTGTACTCCCGGGATACCGGTATCGTTTCCACTTCGACCGCGCGGGCCGCGGGGCTTCGTCACGGTGCCGCAATCCATCTGAACAACAGCGTCAAGCCGTACGCGAAACCGCTGATCGCCCACAGGAGCAGCGTCATTCCGGCCAGGCGGAGCAGCGAATTGGGCCGCTGCCTCCCGAACCACCCAACGAGGCCAAAGATGAATGACGTTCCTCCAACAACCAGAGCTGCTTGTAGAATGCCGGGCATGATCTGAACCCTCAGGCTGCTCTCGTACGGTTCGACAGAATTCTCCATCCGCCCTACACGCTCAGCTCTCGCGAAGACGCGAGCAAGTGTCTTTGCACTGTCTAACCTTCAACCAGATCAACGTGTTCCGCCTCACCTGCGTTTCTGGTCGCCAACCAGGTCGCCAGCGTCCTGGCCGCCGTCTCGGCGGCCGCGGCCTGATTCGGATCGAGCGGGACAGAACTGTAGCGGGTTGGCTCATACGCGGCGGTAAGGTCGTCCAGGGCCGATCGTGGTGCATCGGGCTGCCCGGCGAGACGCCGGGCAAAGGCTGCTGGCGTCTCACCGGGCGCGCGCGTGAGATCACGCGCTGAGGCAGCCGCCAGGAAGGCCCGGTAGGCCGCTCGCACGCGGCGGCGGGTCTCGTCTCCCGCGTCCAACGGGAGAAAGCGCTCGTCAGTGGCATGAGCGGCCAGGCGGGCCCGCAGTCCTGCCAGCAGGCTGCGGAGTTGGTCGGCCAGGAGCTCGCGCGAGAGCACGATCTGGCGCGTCTCGATGACCCCGGCCTCGTCGGCGGCGCGGTAGCGACGCAGGGCCTGGCGGAGAATCCAGAGTCCCAGGAGCACGAGCGCCACCACCACCACAGCCTCCAACAGGGTCGTGACCCACGATGGCAGCTGCACGAGCGCCGTCTGGGCCTGCTCATCGGGGAATGCCGGCGGCGACGGTGGCGGGGGCAATTCGGGGAGCGGCCTGTTCCCCTGAAGGCGCCTCACGAGCCAGATCAAAAAGTAGAGGACTGGCGTCAGCAGCAGTGCCACAAGGGTCGCGATTGCCCGGGCGATCCAACTCAGGAGGGCGACCAGTGGCGCCAGGTGGGCAAGGAGCCGCTCGAGGGTGGATGGGGCCAGCCAGATAGCCAACGCCACGCCGATGAGGCTCACCAGGATAATCACCCCACCCACCATCGCCGCCCACGTGCGATCGAGCGCCGGACCACCGTCCTGGGCACTCGCCCGGCGCGCCTCGTCGAGGGCCGCCAGGGCCATCGCGGTCAAACCGGCGCCCACAAAGACGATCAACCCGTTGACGAGATCGGCCACCTGGCCGCCGGCCAGGTGCTGACCCACCGCGACGACTGCCCAGACCAAGGCGCCGCGCCCAAACGCGGCGTGCGCCACCGAGCTGGTGACGCCCTGGCCGGCCAGGCGCAGCCCCCGCCACCAGGCATAACCCGCGAAGAGCACAACGAACGCCGGCGGCTGCCGCGTCCCGGTGGTCCACCAGGCCCGGAGGGCGAGCCCACCCACCACAAGGGCCGCTCCGGCCAGCGTCAGCCGGACGCGCCAGCGCTGGTCTGCCTCCCCGGCCAATGACCACCGGCCAAGCAAGGCCGCCAGCAGGATCAGGGCCCAGAACGAGCCGATTCCCAAACCCGGCCACGAGAGGGTCCCCGCCGGGATCACCAGCGCGAGAAGGGCCGCCAGCCAGCTCGCTTCGGCCAGGGCGAGAGCGACAGTGGTGAGACTCTTCAAAGCCACACGCATCAGATTCCTCCGTCTTGCCCGGGTGCGATGGCGAGCGACTCGAGCTGCTCCCATCGCTCGCGCCCGCCGATATGCTGATGGGCGATTTCGAGCAGTGGCGGCAAGTCGGGAGGGCGCCCGAGGGTGAGGAGCAGCACCGGCATCCCGGCCCGATGGCGCGCGCTCAACACAGCCACCAGCGTATCATCGACGGTGGCCGTGATGACGACGAGCGTGGCGCCGAAAGGCAGATGGCGCGCCTCGCGCTCGATCAGATCGGCGAGCGGCAGCAAGACGTAGAAGCTCAGGCGGGCCAGGGCCTCGAGCAGGCGCTGCAGTTGGGCCGGCCCCGCCGCTGGCGGTATGCGCAACACCGAGGGGGCCTCGCGCACGCTGCTGTTGGCGTAGAGTCCAACCTCCTCACTCTGGTCGAGCGCCCAGCGGGCGAGCGAGGCGGCCGTGGTGATCGCCAGTTCGAGCAGGTAGGGGTCCACCCCCTCGTAGGCGTGCGGGTAACTGGCCACATTCAGGAAGATCAAGGTGCGCCGCGTGGCGGTCGGCTCGTACTGTTTGGCCTGCAGCCGTCCAAGCCGGGCCGTGGCGGGCCAGTGGACCGCGCGCAGGCTGTCGTGCAGGGTATACTCTCGCACCCCACGCACCAGCAGTGGGTCCTCGATCAGGCGGCGGCGCGTCCGCGCGGGCCCGAAGGGGCGCCGGGCATCAAGGCCGAGCGCCTCCAACGGCACCAGCCTGGGATAGACCAGCAGCCGCGTGATCCGGGGCTCTTGCCGCTCGCGCCGCTGAAACCCGAAGAGATCGCCAGTGACGAGCGTTGCCGGTCCGAAGCGGAAGTCTCCGCGCTGGCTGGCCTGCACGCGGTAGCGGCGCGCGATCCGCTCGTACGGCGCGAGCGCCAGCACATTGCGCAGCGTCGCCCGGCGCGGAACCGAGCTCGCCGAGAGCCGTCCCGTGAGGAAGACGACTTCCTCCGGCACCTCGTCCTCGACCCGCAGCCACGGCAGCGGCAGCGGCTTGAGATTCGCAATTGTGACGACCAGGTCGGTCTCCTCCCCCCAGAACAGGGTGCTGTTCTCCAGCCGTCGCTCGTAGGAGACGCCGGCCAGGCAGGCCCGATCCCAGACCCAGACGATCGCGGCGATCACCATGAGCAGCAGGCCCAGCAACAGGAGCAGCGGGGCTTGCAGCAGCACGCCGCTCACGATCGTTGCCCCGATCAGCCAGCGCCAATGATCACGCATGGGCCACCTCGCTCAGCGGTGCCATCGTCCCGGCCGCGAGCACCTGATCCCGGATGGCGGGCGCGAGTGCATCGACTCCAATGGGCTCAGGCCAACGGATTACCGAGGATCTCATGTGACCTCCGCCTGCGGTAAGGGCTCTTCGACTGGCACCGGGACTTCGCGCAGGAGTGAGCGTACGACCTCAGCCGTCGTGCGACCGCGCAGACGTATTCCGGGATTGAGCACCAGGCGATGCGCCAACACCGGCTCGGCCAGGGTTTGGATGTCGTCGGGCAGCACCTCGTCGCGCCCGCGGCTGGCTGCCAGGCTCTGGGCGGCCCGGGCCAGGGCGAGGGTGCCGCGCGGGCTGACGCCGAGCGTCAGGGAGGCCTCGCGGCGGGTGGCCTGGGCCAGGCGCACCAGGTAGTCCTCAACCGCCGGGCGGAGCGTTACGGCGCGACAGCGGTCGGCCATGGCGGTCAAGTCGCGGGCGGTCAGGAGGGGGCGCAGCGCTACCAAGGGGTCGTGCTGGCGGAAACGGCGCAGCAGGTCTCGCTCCTGCGTCACGTCGGGGTACCCGAGACGAAGTTGCATCAAGAAGCGGTCGAGTTGGGCCTCGGGCAGCGGGAAGGTGCCTTCCAGCTCGATCGGGTTCTGGGTGGCGATCACCATGAAGGGCACGGGCAACGGGTGGCTGATGCCATCGGCGCTGACCTGGCGTTCCTGCATCGCCTCGAGCAGGGCCGACTGCGTGCGCGGGCCGGCGCGGTTGATCTCGTCGGCCAGGAGGATATTGGTGAAGACTGGGCCGGGGCGAAACTCGAACTGGCCGGTCGCCTGGCTGAAGACGGTGGTACCGGTCACGTCCGAGGGCAAGACATCGGGCGTAAACTGGATACGTTTGAAGTCAAGGTCAAGAACACGAGCGAGGGCGCGCGCCAGGGTCGTCTTCCCGGTGCCCGGAACATCCTCCAGCAACACATGGCCCTCACTCAGCAGCGCCACGAGCAGCAACTCGGTGGCCGTCTCTGTCCCGATCATGACCGTGGCGATTGCGGCGCGGATCTCCGTGGTGCGACGTTGAATTGCCTCAACAGTGAGCATCATCGATTCCTCAAAGAAGTCTTCTCTGATCACAAAAGGGTCATCCGGGTGACTCCTCGGCCGCTTCGGCAGGCAGTTCGGCCCCGTCGTTGTGGGTCGCGCCCTCGCGTGCCGGCACCTCGGCGCTCGTCGAGCGAGGGCGCCGCACCTGCTCGAAGCGCTCCTCGCGAGTATGGGGTCGCTCGCCTCGCAAGACGGCCACCGCGCGAATCCAGGAACGCTGCTCGGCTTGAGACATCGGTTCCTCGTGGTATTGCCAGGAATGCTTGCGCAGGTATTCTTTCAGGTCGTGATGCACGATGTGCAGTTTGGTTTCTGTCTCAGCGAGCAGCCACTGCCTGGTCTCGCGTGCGGTGTGAGCGAGAGTCTTCCGGAGATGGGGCAGGCAAAGCCCATCGCTGGCACGATACGCCTCCCGCCAGGCCGGTTGCTCGAGCAGTTTCGCCAGCGTGCTGGTATATGACTGCTCCGACCGCCGGCGGCTGCGGCAAACCGGGCACTGCTCAGGGGGCGGCAGAGCAGGGGCCGGCGCCCGGCGGAGCCAGCGGGCCGGGTGCCACCAGGGGGAGGCTGCCGCGGCGGTCTGTTCAGATTGCTCCGCCAGCATTCGGCGCACCGCCTCAAGCAGCGACTCGTAGAGGGTGCCGGTCCCCAAGCCGCTGTGCCACTCGCTCGCCTCGAGCGTCTGTAACCGCCAGGCATGCTCCAGGCAGAGGCCCTCGGATGCGAGAAAAACCCGGCGGAATTCCCGATCCATCACACCCTCCCAGAGTATGAAAAAGAGGCGGCGTGCCTCGCTCTGCTGGCACAGCCGGCAGACGGGACAGCCCTCATACCGCAAGGCGATCTTCAGTTGCACTTCGATCATCGCCCAACTCTCATTCTGGCACGATCAGAAAACCCCGGGTTCGCCGGCCGTGGCGTGCACCGCGCGAATCCAGGAGTCCCCCTCCTCGCCAAAGCCCTCGTCGCGAAAACGGTAATCGTTCTTGCGGATCAGTTCGGCCAATTGTGCCCTCAGCGCCCGCCAGGCTTCTTGCTGGCGGGTGAGCAACGGCTGGAGCGCCGGGCCGGGCAGCGTCTCCACAGCCTGGCGTATGTGGGGCAGGCAGAGGCCACTGCTGGCGTCGAGGGCAGCTCTGAGATCGGGGTCGTCGTGGTGCTCGCCGAAGACCTCGATCGCGCGATCCGCGGCCTCGTCGCGTCGCCGGCAGGCCGGGCAGATCGCGTGGGGGACCAGAACGGGAGTACGATCGCGAGTGCCACCCAGCCTGGTCGCGAGGCGCTCCAGCCAGTCTGCCCGCAGGTACCCGTTTTGGGGCAACTCCTCCAGCAGATGGCCCAGAACCGCATTGTAGAGGATCGCCGTGCCCAGGCTGTCGCGCAGGCGGAGGAGGTGCTCGCTGTGCGTGGGGCAGAGCCCGTGAGCCTTGGTCAGGGTGTGCTGCGTGCCGGCATCGTTGACACTCTCGTAGAGGATGGCCTCCAGATACTGCGCGGCGGCCCGCTGGCCCAGGCGGCAGAGAGCGCAGCCAGGCGCCTTGAGGGCGTCGAGCAGGTTGAAGTAAGGGGTATGCTTTGAAGCCATCAACTGCCTCCATCGCGCTGTGCCAGCACCTGCTGTATGGCCTCTCGCAAGCGATACGGAAGGCCCGATGCCGCCAGGGCGGCCTTCAGTGCGTGGCTCGCGCCTGGATCGTCCAACGTGCCCAATGCCTCCGCCGCTGCGATCCGCGCGACTAACGCACGATCCGGATCGGCCAGGAGCTCGATGAGCGCCGGTACGGCCCGCCGGTCGCCGATGGCGCCGAGAGCGCGGGCCGCATCAGCGGTAATCTCCATGTAGTCACCGCGCCGCTTCAGACGCGCGATGAGGGCATCCACCGCCCGTGGTTCGCGCAGGCGCTGGCCGAGCACCTCGATCGCGATGCCGGCGCGTGTCGGTTCGGGATGTCCCACGGCATCAATCATCTTCGCCACAAAGTCTTTCCCCGTTTCGTCGAGCGTGGCGCCACAGGCCGCGCAGACGGTGGCCCGGGGCTCATTCTCGGCCCAGCAGCTCGGGCAAAAGCGACGCATCCGGTCTCCTTCCCACAGAGGCGGCGTGCCTCCGAGACGCTTCCCGATTTGCTTCCGTCCCGTGTCTGGAACCTGCGGGCGAGTAACGCCTCAACCGCAAAGCTGGGGTCGCCGTCCACCAGCGCCAGTCGCCGCCCGCGGCCGTACAGACAATTTCGCGCTGACCTTCATCCAGGGCGCGCTCTTGCCGGAACTCGCAGGGCTTCAACTCCACCATCGCGCTCCATTGTCGGGATGGGTCTACCCCGAATCATAGCGCCAGCCGACAAACGTCTCGATCGCTCGCCGCCAGGCGGTCTGCTCGTCACCTTTCGGCTCGTCGGCAAATCGGTAATCCACCTTGCGAAAGTACTCCTCCAGCTCGGTTGCCAGCGCGGTGAGCTTCTCGAGAGTCAGTTCGACGAGCCTTGCCGCCGTCTCCGGCGAGGCGCTCTCCAGCGCGATAGCAAGATGATCGAGGCACAGGCGGTCCGAGGCCCGGTACTCGGCGGCAAAGCCCTCGTCAGCCAGCCAGTGCGCGAGTGTCTGAGTGGCGGAACGGGCGTGATTGGCGAGCGTCTGGCAGGCCGGACAGGATTCCCCCGGACGGGCCATGCGCGGCAAGGATGCTCTGCGCTTCCAGGTCCGCCTTTGTGCGGAGAGCTGGCCGAATTGGGCCTGCAGCACGCCGAGTTTCTGCTGCTGGTCCTCAACCAGGTATCGCGCCACCACAGCGATTTGATAGACCACGCCGTACTCGAGCAGACGCCACGCGTGCTCGCGGCAGAAGCCAGCTGATGATTGGAGTTTCGCCATCATGGACGGGGCATAATAGTTCTGATAGAGAAACCAGTGGTAGAACCGCCGTATCTCCTCGTCGCACAGATGACAGACCGGACAGCCCGACGCTCGAAAAGCCCAGCGCAGATCATAATAGAGGAGGCTCTTCGACTCGCCTCGGCTCTGTCTGCCCAACCAGTCGAGACCTGGCATGGGGGCTCACCCTCCTCTCCTGCAATGACGCGCCTCAACGGTCATGCCACAGCGCCTGTTTATCGGCCGATACTCAGCGGTGCACGCCGCCGCCGAGCAGCGCGCTCAACAGGCTCTGGCGATCCACGATCCCGCTCAGCCGCCCGGCTTCGTCTACCACGACCAGGCGCCGGCGCTGCTCGGCCACCAGGCGCTGGGTCGCCGCCAGGATGGTCGTGTCCTCGGGGGCCGTGAGCACGGGGGTGGACATCAGATCGGCGGCGCGCTGATCGCCCGTGGCGGCCGGCCCAGCATGGCCCACGCGCGCCGCCAGCGCCTGGAGCACACCGGGCCGCTCGGCCGGGCGTACCCGTGCCACCAGGTCGCCATCGGTGATGACACCCACCGGGCGCTGCTCGTCGTCCACCACGATCACCCGCTTCAGATCCGAGGCTGCCATCTTGTCCACGATCTCGGGCAGCCGCGCCTCCGGCGCGACCCGCGGAACGTCGCTCCGCATCACATCGCGCAGCACGTGGAGTTCCCCGTGGACTGGCTTCGCCCCGGCCGGGACCCGTGCTTCGCGGGCGACGGTGCGGAGGACATCGATCCGGCTGAGCATGCCCACCAGGCGGCCCTCGGCATCCACCACCGGTAGCCGCTTCAGGTTGCGCTGGACCATCAGGTTGGCCGCCTCGACAACCGGACGGTTGGCACGGATCGTGACAACCGGTGTGGTCATGATTTCAGAAGCCGTGTGCTGACCGGCGTGCAACTCGGCCAGTAACTCGTTGAGGGTGGTGTCGGAGAGGCCCTCGGGCCGGCCGAAGCGGAGCGCCAGTTCGGGCCAACGCAGGAAGTCGCCGTCGGAGACGATGCCGACCACCCGATCCTGATCGTCCACGATTGGCACTGCGGTGAAGAGTTCGCGCAGCAGCAGGCGCGCAATCTCGGTCAAGGGTGTATCGGGGTGGGCGGTGACGACACCGTGGCTCATCACGTCGCCGACCTGTCGCTCAGATGGGATTTGGGGCAGGAAGCGATGGCCGTACTTGACCACCTGGATCGGCTCGAGGGTGATCAGCCCCTCGGCGACCATCGCACTGATGGCCGGCAACACACGCTCGATCCTGTCGGCCCGGTCTATCACGACCAGGACGAGCGGCAGGTCCTCGGAGAGCCGAACAAGCGTCGCCGTGTGGATGCGGCTGTGGGCGCCGAAGCCGGCCAATCCCCGCAGCACCGTCGCGCCGGCCAACCCCTCCCGCCGCAGGCGCTCCAGCAGAACCCGCCAGAGCGGACGGCCGTGCCACTGGTCAGCTTCACCGATGTAGATCGTCAGCCGTTGGGTCTCGAGCGGTGTCTCCATCGTGACCTCCTCAGAGGATGCGGGCGAAGTGCCCGCCCAACCAGGCACCTGCAAAGCCGGCCATCACAGTGATCAGGGCGTTCAAGAGCGCGAGCGCCCAGCTCCCGTCGGCAGCCAGCCGCCATGTCTCGACGCTGAAGGTCGAGAAGGTGGTGTAGGAACCCAGAAAGCCGACTGCGATCGACAAGCGCCACTCGGGCGAGACGGCTAACCGCTCGGTGCTCAGAACCACGAAGAAGCCCAGGAGCAGACTGCCAGTGACGTTGACGACAAATGTGCCCATGGGCAGGCCGGTCGGAGCGGCCCGGTCGAGCCAGCTTCCCAACCAGTAACGGGCATTTGCGCCCGCGATGGCACCCAAACTGATTGCCAGGAATCGGTTCATCATCGTACTGGCCTCCGGCAAGAAGTAGGTGCGGGACTGTGGCAACAAAAAAGCCCCTACCCGCGAACGCATGTCGCTGGTAGAGGCTATCAGCCGGACCGGCCGGCACTTATCTTACACACGTGAGCCGGCGAGCCTCATCGCCGCTCAGTGCTGATGATAGCAAATTATAGGCCAGGCGCGGCCGGTGTCAAGCGGGGCAGGAGCTTGTGGGTGTACGCACGAGTTGTCAGGCAGCTGGCGTCGCCGGCAGAACCTAACCCCCCGGCCCCCTTCCCTGCGAGGGAAGGGGGAGACGAAGTGCCGCGCGGCTGGCGGGCGCGCGTCTGACTCCCCTCCCCGAAACGGGGAGGGGCTGGGGAGGGGTCCGCCCCCACAACTCCTGCGTACACCCGGAGCTTGTGGCCAGTTCGGCTTGCGTCTCGCGCAGATCGAGTGCCAGGGGCTCCAGCGCGGTTGGCGTCTCTCAGCTCTCACTCTCACGCAACCCTTCAAGACCACCAGTCTCAGCGATAACAGTCTTGTGGATTGCGTAGACCTGCACGACCAGCGCACCGATTTGGTCCGCCAGCGGATTGCGTTCGTTCACAGAACGGCGAGTTCTTCAAACAGCTCGCGGTTGGCCGCGATAACGCGGCGCGTAAATTCAGCACCATCCGTCCACGATTCCGAAAGCGGGGAAGAGACGCCGCGCTTGTGCAGATACGCCTCGAGGAGGCGTATCGCGACGCCCTCAAGCTCTGCAGTGGATATGCCTCGCGCCTCTGCTTCTTGCGCGAGTGCTGCCGGTAGTTCGACGGTAATCGTCGCCATGCCATGCTCCTGCATCTTCTATGCCCGCGCCTGTATTATAGCGCAGAAACCCGTTTTGGGTATGGTGAAATGCCGAGGCCGTTCTCATTCTCGCGAAAAAACCCGCAACCTCGGTCCCCACTTTCAACCGAACTGGGTGCGTTCCTCGGAAGATCGGTGACGTCGCGGACTTGACTATAATTTATGGTAACGGTGGCGATTGAGAGAGAAAAGGCAGCGAGAGCATGGCGACGAATTCCGGTCGGATTAGCTACGGAGTCCCTCCGTACTACGCCTATTTTGAACACATGAGCGGGCACTGGTACATGGTCTGGATGACTCGTACCTTCCCAAAGACCAGCCGCGGGCACCCCTGGCACGTCCACATCCGCTGGAGCAAGATGGGAGCGCCTCGGCCGAATCGCGACTGGTCCTGGTGGGAGCGCCCCTGGGGGCGCGCCAATCGCGATTTTTACGACCCGAACGCGGCCGTGATCGAGTTTTTTTACAATCGGTACCTCCCGCGCATCATGCACGGCTACCGGCTCGTCCAGGGGCACATTGCGCCTGGCTGGCCCACCGGGGATGGTGGTCCCCAGGTTGCTACTGATATCACGCCCCGGTCCCACTCGAAGGAGGAGACAGATGGCTGAGAACAAGACCCGCATCACGCGCGGAGGGCCGCCCTACCATGCCTATTTCGAGCATCCCGATGGCTCGTGGTACCTGCTCTGGATGACGCAGACGGAGCCGAAGACCCGGCGAGGTCACCCCTGGCACGTCCATGCCACCTTCGACAAGCTGGGCTCGACGCGCCCGACGCTGGAGAATCCCTGGTACGAGGCGCCCTACGGTGCCCATAACTGGGATTTTGATGAGGAAGCCGAAGCCGTCGCGTATTTCTTCGAAGAGCGCTACCTCCCACGCCTCAAGCATGGCTACACCCTCGTCGCCGGTCACGTTGACCCTGACTGTCCAACGGCGTAGGGTGGCGGGCATAATGCCATTGTGCCCACGGTTCGTCAGCAGCAAAGCACCACCGTATTCATCCGGAGTGGTCGAAAGGGTCTTCAAATGGTGAGCTGGATTACTTGCCCTTGCAAAGCGTCCTCACTATACTCCAGGCGGTCTGAGATGGAGATGATAGGCCCATCCGCCGTGGGCATGGTGATGATACGAGGACAGCGATGCGCGTTGAATTGCGAACGGATGATGCTGCACTGGCAGCGCTGGCACCAGCGTGGACCGCGCTTCACTGCCGAAGCCGGACTGCCACACTCTACAACACCCCGCAGTGGGCGCAGGTCTGGTGGCGGCACTTTGGAGAGCCCGGGACCCTGCGCCTGTTTCTGGTTCGGGATGAGAACGACGCCCTGATTGGACTGGCCCCGATGTGCCTGACGACGGATGGGGACGGCGAGCCGGTGCTACGCTATCTCGGCGGAGTGGACGTGAGTGACTACCTGGACGCCCTGGCGGCTGCCGGGGACGAGGAGGCTGTGGCGTCGGGCTTGCTGGCCGGGTGGGCCGATGGGCGGTGTAGGGGCTCGCGTCAGATCGATTTGCGGGCCGTTCCTCATGCCTCGCCGCTGCGCGAGGCATTTTTGCGCCTGGCGCCGGCCGCCGGGTTCAAGCTCCAGGTCGAGCGCGACGAGGTCTGCCCGGTGGTCACCCTGCCGGACACGTGGGACGCCTATCTTGCTCAGCTCGATGGCAAGCAGCGGCGCGAGTTGCGCCGGAAGGTCCGGAAAGCCGGGCGCGACGTGTTGGTGAGTTGGTACCAGGTTCGTGCGGGGCCACCGTCCGGCCTGGACGAAGCGATGGAGACTTTCTTTGATCTCCACGCCCGGAGTGATCCAACCAAGGCCGCCTTCATGACACCGCGCATGCGAGCCTTCTTCCGCGACGTGGCGCATATCGCGGCCCGCGAGGGCTGGCTCGCGCTCAGTGTGCTGCTCGTGAACGGCCAACCGGCCGCGACCTACTTCACCTTCGATTACGATAACCAGATTTTGCTTTACAATTCCGGCCACGACCCGACCCTCGTGCCCGAGATGAGCCCCGGGTGGGTTCTGCTGGCCTACGGCATTGAGCACGCGATTAATCTCGGTCGCCGGCGCTTTGATTTCCTGCGCGGCCAAGAGGACTATAAATTCCGCTTCGGCGGACAGGCCGAGCCGGTCTGGCGCCTGCAATTGGAGTGGCCCGGCGGTTAACCCAAAGACGAGCACAGCGGCGGGGGCGCCCGGAGAGATCAATTTCTGCCGGGCGTCGTCCGCCGCTGTGCGTGCCGATGAGGAGTACGATCTTTCCAGGGAGGGTGGCAAAGGAATTGCATGATGGATTGGAAGCGGACTGTTGTAGGAGGAGTGAGAGAATGAGCTTTCTTCGAACGTCGTGCTGTGACCAGGTGGTCCGGCCTGGCACCCCTCAGGTCGAGGAGCGGCCGCCACGGGGCCGGGTGGCGATGCTCAGCGTGCACACCTGCCCGCTGGCGATGTTGGGCGGGAAAAATACCGGTGGTATGAACGTCTACGTGCGCGAGCTGAGCCGCGAACTGGGGCGGCGTGGCTGGGCCGTAGATATCTACACTCACGCGGAGAGTCTCAGCCACCCGGCCGTGGTCGTGATGGCTCGCAACGTGCGCGTGATCCACACAGTCGCCGGACCGGTGGCGCACGTCGGGAAAAACGAGCTCTCCAACTACCTGCCCGAATTCACGGAGAACGTACTGGCGATGGCGGCGGCTGAGGACCTGAGCTACGATGTTGTCCACAGCCACTACTGGCTCAGTGGGCTCGTGGCCGAACGCCTGCGGGCAGCCTGGAAGGCGCCCATCATCCAGATGTTTCACACCCTTGGTGAGATGAAGAACCGCGTCGCCCAGCGGAGCGAAGAGCGCGAGCTCGACGTCCGCATTGCGAGCGAGCGGCGAATCATGGGTTTCGCGGATCGCATCGTGGCGGCCACCCCCCTGGACCGCCAGCAGATGCTCGACCTCTACGGTGCCGACCCCGAGCGGATTGAGATCATCCCGTGCGGGGTGGACTTGAGCCTCTTCCGCCGGATTCGAAAGGCCGAAGCGCGCGCGAACTTGACGATCTCGCCAACCTCCAGGCTGATTCTTTTCGTCGGGCGGGTTGAGCCGCTCAAAGGCATCGATACCCTGCTCCGGGCGATCGCCCTGGTGGTCCGGCGCCACCCTCACTGGCCCGGCCATCTGGCGCTGGCGGTGATCGGCGGAAGTGCCGAGGATTCCAACGAGGTGCTCACCGCCGAGATGCGCCGGCTGCGCGCGCTGCGCGCCGAGTTGGGCCTGGAAGGGCTGGTGACATTCCTCGGCGCTCAGAGCCAGGAGACGCTTCCCGACTTCTACTCGGCCGCCGAGATGGTGGTCATGCCCAGTCACTACGAGAGCTTCGGCATGGTGGCGCTGGAGGCCATGGCTTCCGGCACGCCGGTGATTGCCAGCGATGTCGGCGGGCTCACCTACACGGTTCAAGATGGGAAGACCGGCTTCCTCGTCCCCCCTCAGCGGCCCGATCTCCTGGCCGATAAGATCGAGAAGTTACTCGAGCAGCCGGCTCTCCGTCGCGCCATGGGCGCCGCCGGGGTGGTGTGGGCGCAACGCTTCGGTTGGTCGGCCATCACCGACCAGGTTCTGACGATGTACCACCAACTCGAGCGGCAGTCAGGCTGAGTGATGATTACAGACTCGTGGCCCAGTGCTGCACTTCGTCCACCACCGCCTGCAAGGCCTCGTCCGGCGCCTCGCTGGGGATGACGCAGGAGGGGGCCAGGATCAGGCGGCGGCCGGCGGTCATGTCGAGGGCGGTCCGGACCTGGCGGCGTACGACCGCTGGACCTTCCAAGAAAGCGCGCCGGTCAAGCCCCGCGACAAGGCCGCGGCTCGTCAGACCCATGGCCGTGGCCAGGATCGGCTCGGTCTCGCGGTCGTGCCAGCTCACTGCGTCAACCGGGTAGTCATTTGCCAGGCTGAAGAAGATGTCGGTGCCGTGGAGGTGAAGAATCAGCAGGTCGGCTCGAGGGCGCACCTCGCCGAGCACGATCTCATCGAAGTGCTCGCCGAAGGTGGTATAGTCCGCAGGCGCGAGCGTCTGGCGGGTCGCGAGCTGGGTGGCGAAGAAGAGACCGTCAGCCCCGGCATCGAGCGCGGCGCGCCCGAAGTCGGCCACGCTCCGCGCAATGATCTTCAGCCCCGCACGCAGGGACTCGTCGTGGTCGTGGAGGTCATCGAGGAGTCGCGGGCCGACCAGTTTCCAGGCCAGGGTCAGCGGGCTAAAGATGGTCATCACCACAGGCACCGACGAGTCCAGGCCGTCACGCACGCGCTTCAGTGCTTCCAATTCGCGGCCGAGCGCGCCGGCCGTTGGCGTCAGTGCCGGTAACTCCCGCCAACCGCTCGGGCTCTCCAGCCTCGGCGGCACCACGATCTCTGGCGCGGTCCCAACCAGCTCGGCCGGCTGGACCGGGACGCCCCAATCCTCGACGGCGTAGAGGCCGTTCGGCGTCTGCTTCACCAGGTCGATCTGCCAGCGCCGGGCGAAGGCCAGCGTCGCCTGCGCCAGGGCTGTGGGGTCGGTATCGATCCCGGGAAAGTGACGCCAGAGGGCATAGGGCGGGCGATCGACATCACGACCCGCCAGGGCGGCGATCACGCGCTCGCGGCTGTTCATGAGGGACCTCCTTTTCGGCGCCGGCGACATCTTCAACTTAGCGCTCGATTGCCATCTGCTCCCCCGGCAAGATTCGTGCAAAGGTCGTGCGACCGTTACACCGGGCCCAGCAGTTTCGCTCGCCATTCAGGCGGCCAGGTGGTAACCTGGCCGTCCCTGGTCGTGACGATGTGGGTGGTGCTTCCGGTGACGAGGGTCTGTCCGCTCTGAGCCGCGCGGACCTCGTAACCAAAGGTCAGCGTGCGCGAGCGCAACCGCTCGACCCAGACGCGGACCGTGACCGGCTGGTCGTAGCGGGCTGGGGCCAGGAAGCGTGCGCTGGCGCCAGAGAGTGGCAGCAATAGGCCGGCGCGCTCGAACTCGGCGTAGCTCGAGCCGCGGGCCCGCATGAAATCCGAGCGTGCCTCCTCGAACCAGATGAAGTAGACGCTGTGGTGAACGATGCCCATCTGGTCGGTCTCGGCGTACCGCACCCGGAAGGTGATCTCGTGACTGAGTGCACTGGTCATGGCATTCTCGCGAAGAAAGGTGCCCGGATTGTAGAAGAGGCTGGCTCCTGGCGCAACGTGGCCGCCGTGACGGCGCCATCCTGCCGCTGGTCCAGGTGCGAGCGCCTATCATCCTGGACACTGGACTGCCGTGAGCCGCTTCATCCTTCCAATCGAGCGCTGCCGCGAGAGCCAGGTCTGTCGCGCCTCTTCCTCTCGACTTTGGAGCTGCCTTGGGGGCGGCGAGACGGATCTCGCCGCCCGCGGCTGATTAAGAACCCTTCGCCGATGGGGAATCGAACACGGGTCAAGGAGTCGCGGGGGGCGCATGATCGGAGACGTCCGAACTCTTTCGAGACCTCGGACGTCTGACCCCTTGACCGGCGCTATAGCCGTGGTCATGGCTTTGTGGCCGGGGAGATGGGAAACGCTTTTCCTCAGATCGGGATGGGGGAGGCGATGGTAGTGCCGTCACCTCCACCGTACACGATCGTCAATAAAATGGGGATTGGCAGCGTTAACGTGTGGGTTATAATGATGAAGGTTTTGTCACACGGGATGGCTGGGCGGTTCCCCCGGGCCCGAGGCATGGATGATCCCGGCAGTTGCGATAGCTAACCTTTACGACTTGGGACTCTCACGGGTGATCGGAAGGAGGAAAGGGTGTTACCGACAATTGTGGTCGTCAGCTCGCATGTGGAAGCGCGCGAGGGGCTCGTGGCCACACTCAACGATCAGTGTCATGGGGCCTGCCAGAGTGTTGGCCTGGACCCGTCAGACGCTGGCAGGGTGGCCGAATACAAGCCCGCGGCGGTGGTGCTGGACCCACTCATTGCTCCTGACGGGGTCAGTCAACTCGAAGCCTCGCTGGCGACTCTGGTGCCCGCCCCGCCGATGATTACTATCACCCAGTCCAATCGGCTCCAGCACGAACTCTATGCAGAGGCCGAGGAGCGTCTCGTGGAGGAGTTGACTACCGTCATCCCGGCGCTCAGGCGGTTGCGCGCGGCGCTTTTGGATGCCGCTGACATCATCGAGCAGGAACGCCGTGAGATCGTGGCCCGCTGGATCCAGCGGATGCTCCAGATTCCCGCTTTCCAAGCCCAGCCTGACATGACCTTGCAGGAACTGCGTGATGAGGTGCCGTTGTTGATCGCCGCACTTGTTGACAGCCTGCGACACGGGGCGCGGGCGTCCGCCTTTCAACCAGGTGCCGAGGTCTATGCTGGCTCGGTGGGCCATGCCCGGACCAGAATTCGGCAAGGTATTCCCCTGGTTGCTGTCATTCAAGAGTATCAATTCCTCCGGCGCGAGCTCTGGCTGACGCTGCGGCGGGCCCTCACCCGACAGCGGCCGACCGCCACCGAAGTCTTCGTCCTTGGCGAGCACTTTCATTTCACCCTCGACAGCATCTTGTCCCTGACCATCGAGGAATACCGACGCCACAACCAGTGATGTGCCGGGCTCGGAAGCAGAGTGATCTCTTGGTCTGATACAGGCGCTGTTACGATGTCTTCGGCTACGACCCCCGCGCAACGCATAGAGGTCTCCCATGATTCCTTCGAGCGAGTTTCGCGAGCGCCAAGAGCGCGCCCTGGCTGCTGCCCACGCGGCGGGGCTGGAGGGGCTGGTCGCTGTCGGCCGGTCGTTCTACGACCGGCCAGGCGCTCTTGCCTGGCTCAGCAATCACTTTCCGCCCTTCCCAAACACGGTCTTTCAACCGGGCGTCGCCGGGCTCGGGCACGGCTTCCTGGTGCTCTCCGATCGCGGCGCTACGTTGCTGGTGGATGGTCCCAACTATCGGGGCGATCTGGTCGCGGCCGACGAGGTGGTGGTCTGGAGCAACCTCGGGGCGGGGCTCCGGGAAGTCTTGGGTCGCTTTGACCGGGCGACCTTCGGCCTGACCGATACGGACTTGATGCCGCTCCCGGTCTGGCAAGCAGTTCAGGCATTGCCCATCGAGTGGCAGTCGTTCGACGACCAACTCTGGCAGATGCGGCGCGTCAAGAGCCCGGCCGAGCAGGCAGCGCTCCGCCGCGCCACCAAGGCAGCCGACGCCGGCCTGCGGGCCGCGCTTGAACGGGTCCGGCCGGGCGCCAGCGAGACGGAAATCTGTGCCGCCGGTACAGCCGCTGCCCTGGAGGCTGGCGCCGATTTTGTGCGCTACCTGCGAGTGCACAGCGGTCCCTGGAGCGGCTGGCCGTCGCGCTGGCCCCAGGCCACTCCCCGCCTTCTGGAGGCCGGCGATGTGGTGATGCTCGACATTATCGGTGCGCTCGAGGGCTACGGTTTTGACGTGTTGCGCACGACCGTCGCCGGCACGTCCAATGCGGCCCAGCGCGAGGTCCTGGCGGCCATCGCTGCTGCGACCGAGGCTGCCATCGCCCGAGCCACGCCGAGCACCCCGGTCCGCGCGCTGGTGGAGGCGGCCCACGAGGTGCTCGCCGGGCGGGGCTTTGACGAGCCCGGGCCCTTCGTGGGTCACGGGATCGGCCTGGAGACGGTTGAGCCGCCGCTGCTCCGAGCCGATCAGTCGGCCGAGTTGCTCGCCGGTGAGGTGCTCTGCATCGAGCCAGGCCTCTGGCGCCAATCGTGGGGCGGCGCGAGTCTGGAGCAGGAGGTCATCGTCGGCGCAACGCCCGAGATCATCACGCCCACGCTGGTGCCGCTGGTTAGAGAGTGAGTGGACGACGCGAACCGGCTCGACTTGTCAGGTAAATTGAAAAAGTGGCACAATCAAGATGATGTTGTGGAAAAGGTTCAGTCGTACGGAGAAAGAGATGACAACCTCCAAACCGTCTCAAACCTTGCAGCCTCCAAGCTACGTCGTCGGGCCAGACGGGCGGCCAACAGCCGTGGTGATAGACTTGCCGACGTGGAAAATTATCGTTGAGCGCTTGGAGGCGGAAGAAGATAACGACATTCTGCGGGAGGCTGCTGCTGACCTGGCAGCACTGGCAAGCGGCGCCCTTCCGAGCGGCTGGAAGACGCTGGATGAATTCGAGGCTGAGTTGGACGCGTTGGAGGAAGCAGGTGAGCTACCAGGTTAGCGTCTCGCCCGCTGCCCAAGGCGAGATCAAGCGCTTCAGCGAGTCCGCCGGGCGATCCGCGCACTTGCCGATGATTCGAGGCCCGCTCACACCCAGAAACTTGATTTTGATGTGGCGCGTGCAGAGCCACGGCGATTACGATTGGGGCACTGGAGAATCGTATACGCGGTTATTGAGACGGAGATACACTGAATGGTAGCCATCGTGGCTGTGCGTCGTCGACCTCCCTATGACTACGATGATTTGCCCGAGTTATTTAGTGACATAACCACGTGAGTACGCGCTTTCATTTTCAGGAGGACTGAGCAATGGCTGTTGAGATCAGCATCAACCGTGCCACCAAGACGATGGTCTTTCCGGCCGGGGAAGCCGACAGGATTCAGGAGATCGTTGGCGGGCGCATGCGCAAGGTCGGATCGCTCACCAGTGCGGGCGGCACGAACCGCTTTGTCGCCGGCGGCGATCTGGATGAGTTGGCTGAAATGTTGCGGGCCGAGGGCTACGTTGTCTACCTGGTTGGTCAGAAGATCGAGATCGAGGAAGACGAAGAAGACGAGTGGTGGAATGAGTAATCGCCGCAGATGCAAGCGGGGCCGGCCGAGCAGGCCGGCCCCGCTCTTGGTGTGTAAGGAGCCCGGGGCGTGCGGTCTCGACCAGGGTTGCTAGTCGCGACGCGCGGCACCGTTGGAGGCCAGGCGTGGAAGATCATCATAGGAGAAGGCTCCGGGAAAATCTTGCGCCACCGCTTTTTGCTTGCCACTCCACCGGTCGATATCGAGTCGGTAAACCGTCGTGCGGGCCATCTCCTCGGTAATGATTGGCCGGTAGTCCCTCCCCGGCCGCAGGTGGGGAAAATACTTATCGAGCAGCATCTGCAGCGCGTGCGTCGCTTCCGTCTCGTCGGAAACGATGGCAATCCGGCCGAAGATGACCACACTCGCATATTCGACGCTGAACTCGCGGGCCGTGTCCGCAGGCAATAGCCGCCCCATCTCGCTGACACTGAAGCAGGCACGCTCGTCCGCCTCGACGTTCGTCCGCGTGCGGCCGATACGGGCAGTGTGCAGGTAGATCGCGTGCGTGGCCTCATCGAAGGCAAACAGGTTGCTGTTGATGAAGGGCTGATGCTCAGACGTGGTCGCCAAGGCGCCAAAGGGGGCCCGGTGGAGCAGCGCCCCAATCCAGGCTTCGTCCTCGACCGCGCGGTCGCGGCGACGGACCTGGTTGATCGAACGAGTCGTATCGTTGCTTGCCATGAATGGATCTCCTGGTGATGTGCGCTGGCCAACATCGCGTGCGGGTGTTACGATACCTGGCGAAGTGGCCTGAGACAAGTGCCATTTTTTGCAGAAGCAGGCAGTCCATTCGCCGGGAACATCGATGAACGATTTGCCGCTTGCACTCGACCGCGCGGTGTCGCTACCGCTCCACCGGCAACTGTACGAGGGCTTGCGAACGGCGACACTCGACGGGCGCTCACCGCCGGAACGCAGTTGCCGCCCAGCCGGCGCCTGCCAGCCCAGCTCGAGATCAGCCGTGCCACCGTCACCCAAGCCTACGACCAGCTTGTCGCCGAAGGCTATCTGGAGGCTCGGCAGGGAGCCGGTACCTTCGTTGCCGCCGTTGGCCTCACGCGCCAGGCATCGCCCCAAGACCACACAGCCCGCGGGGCCCTTGGATGGTTGGAGGGAGCAGACTGGCCCGCCCCGCCCCGTTTCGACTTCCGCTACGGCTCGCCGGATGCGGATGAATTGGCCCTCGCGCTATAGCACCGGCTCATTGTCCGCCAATGGCGCCGGGTAGTGCCCGCCCTCCTGGCCTACGGCGACCCCGCAGGCATGTGAGCCTAGAACATCGGTCAAGTCGTCGTTGCGCGGGTGAGAACGTGGTTCGTAGTAGGGGCGCACGGCCGTGCGCCCCTCCTGTCGCGGTCTTGGGCGCGCTGTCGGGGCGCACGGCCGTGCGCCCCTCCGAACCTGAAAGCACCTTCACAAGGCGCTTTGCAATCGTCTCGGTGACTACTTGACCGGCGCTCTAGCGCGCCGGTCACGTCCTCAGACTTCCGAAGTCTGGGAGGGACCGTGCTGGCCCACAGCGCGCTCCGACGACGGTGACAGAGGCGGGCACCGGCTGCGAACAAGACTTCGGAAGTCTGTTCCCTCCCCCCGCGGGATGACGGGACCGGGGCTCTAGAGTCTAAAGCGAGGGGTTAGCGGAGGAAGAAGCCCTGGCCCACTGGATCGTCGGGCTCGACGACCCATTGGCAGAAGCCGACGATGTGCGCCCGGCCGCTGACCTCCGGGATGATGGCCGGGAACTCGCCCACGGTCGTCTCTTCCAGCATGCGGCCGACGAAGCGGGTGCCGATGATGCTCTCGTTGACGAAGGCCTGCCCCTTGGCCAGGCGACCACGGGCGTAGAGTTGGGCCACCCGCCCGGCTGTGCCGGTGCCGGTCGGCGAACGGTCCACCTCGCGGTCGGCGAAGATGCAGACGTTGGCCTGATCGGCATCGAGGGCGTGCGGCGGGCCGTCGATGATCGTGCCGTAGATCCCGCGCAACTCCGGCTCGAGGGGATGGACCACGTCGATGGTCGCCTCGACGGCCTGCTTGACCTCGTCGCCGAGCTGGATCAGCGTGCGGTAGTATTCCGGTTGCACGGGCAGCCCTGCCTGGGCGCCGTCGAGATAGGCATAGAAGGCACCGCCGAAGGCCACGTCCACTGTCAGCCGCCCGAAACTGGAGGTCTCGATCTCGAGATCGCGGCGGTAGAGGAACGAGGGCACGTTGCGGAAGCGAACCTCGCCGGCCTTGCGCCCGTCCCAGGCCACGAAGGCCTCGACGAAGCCAGCCGGCGTGTCCAACCCGACGCGCGTCTCCGGAGACGTCGCCGGTACCATACCGGTGGTGACGGCCACCGTGGCCATGGCGATGACGCCGTGGCCGCACATCGTGCTATAGCCCTCGTTGTGCATGAAGATCACGCCCAGATCCGCCTCCGGCGTGACCGGCGGGGTGACGTAGCAGCCGTACATGTCGGCATGGCCGCGTGGCTCGTAGATCAGGGCGCGGCGCACGTGGTCCAGGTGCGCGCGAACCCAGCGGCGCCGCTCCAGGATCGTCGCGCCGGGAATCAAGGGAACACCGGCGGTGACGACCCGGAATGGTTCACCGGCAGTGTGCGAGTCGATAGTGGTGTAAGTGTGGCTGAATTCCATAATCTCGTCACGTTCTTTCGTTCCTACGAATTATCGCGAAAGTACTTACGTAAAAATCCGCCGGAGCAAATCAATAAACTTCGCTCCAAAATACTTCGCGCCGCCAGGGGGCTGAACGGCGAGCAGGCGCAGCGGGGTCGCGCCCTCGTTGATCACTGCCTGGACACGGCCGCGCGGGACGATGATGCGGTCGCCGGGCTGGATCGCGGCTTCCTCACTGCCAATGCTGAAGCGCCCCTGACCCTCGAGGACGAAGAAGACTTCTGCGCCGTGGGCGTGCGGCATAATGCGGCCGCCGGGTGCGATCTCGATGTAGAGCGTTTTGACTCCATCGGTAGCACCCTCGGTGCCCAGGTCCTTGAAGCGCGTGGCGACGTGGTGCGGCGAGATACCCCAACCGGCGTCGACGACGTTGATGATCTCCACTACTGGAGTCCGTCAAGGTGACAGGTGTCGTTGAGCGTCAACAGCCGGCCTACCGCCACCGCGGTTGGATCGATGAAGGCGGTATCCAGTCGCACGCGGCTGATGGAGGCGTTCTCGATCTCGAGGCGCCACATCTCGCCCAGTGGGAGGTGCAGCACGTAGGCGAGATAGCTCTTGAGAGCACCAGCATGGAACACCAGGATCACCCGCTCGCCGGGGTGCCGGGCGATGATCATCTCTACGACGGCGGCGATGCGCGCCTGGAGGTCGGCGTAGCTTTCGGCGCCACCTCGGCGGACGTGCGTGTCGAAGCGCTTCCACGCAGTCCACTCGTCGGGAAAGCGGCGCTCGATTTCGGTGTGGGTCAGCCCACTCCACAACCCAAGATCAATCTCGCGCAGGCCCACAATCTCATTGAGCGGGAGGCGTAGGATCTCGGCGCTGGGCCGGGCTGTCTGGCGCGCCCGGGCCAGGTCGCTGCTGTAGATGGCGTCGAAGTGTCCCTCGCGCCGCAACCGCTCCGCAAGTGCCGCCGCCTGGCGGCGGCCCAACTTTGAGAGTGGGCTATCGTTATGCCCCTGAACCGTGCCACTGGCGTTGCCTCGGCTCTCTCCGTGTCGAATCAACCAGAGTTCGGTCATGTGCCGCATCTTAAGCAATAGCTGTGAAGGGAAAACGTGATGCGCGAATTCGTGCAGCGCGCATCACGCTCCCTCTTCCCAGGGAGTGAGGACGGTATCTGAATGGGGGGCGCGTCCTGGCCGTGGCTCCTCCCCCCGCGCCGCCAGGTAGATTCCGAACAGAATCAGCAAGCCGCCGACGACTTTCGATGGCGTGATCGGCTCGCCGAGCAAGAGGGCTGCCAGAATCGTTGCCCCCACCGGCTCGGCGAGCAGGGCGACGGCGACGAAGCTTGCGCTGAACCAGCCCAGAGCGTAGTTGTAGCTGCTGTGTCCGATAATCTGAGGCACCACCGCGATCAACACCAAGAGCAGGTAGGTCTGCGAGGAGTAGCCACCGAAGCGCTGTCCACTGGCCAGGGCCAGGGCGAGCAGCACCAGCGCTGCCACGCTGTAGCTGACGGTGATGTAGCCGAGGAGGGAGACCTTCCGGCGCACGCCGCGCCCCGCTAACAGGTAGAGCGCGGCCATCACCGCGCCGAGCAGTGCCAGACTGTCACCTCGCAACGCAGTGCCGGCCAGAGTGAAATCCCCCGCGCCGACGATGATTCCGCCGACCGTGGCCAGGACGATGCCGAGTGCCATCGCGCGTGTCAGCCGATCCTGGCTCACCAGCGGCGCCAGTACCCCAGCCCATAACGGGCTGGTGGTCACCAACACCACGCTGCTCGCCACGGAGGTCAGGCCCAACGAGGTGATCCAACTGATGAAATGGATCGCCAGGAAGAGGCCGCTGAGCGCGGACAGAGCCACATCGCGCCGGGTCAGGCTGCGCAGTTCGTCGCCGGCTCGCAGCACGCCCACCGGTACGATCAGCAGCGCTGCAATGCCCAGCCGCGCCGTCGCGATGACCAGGGCCGGCGCGTCAGTCCAACGAATCAGGATGGCCGCGACGGAGATTGCCACCGCGCCAAGGCTTAGGGCCAGGAAAACCCGCAGGGGAAGGGAATCGTGCATAGCGCGATGATAGCCGGGAGCGGGACGCGCGTCAAAGTCATGAGCGACCGCAGCGCGCAACCGGATTGCGTCTGCTGCGTATAATCAATCAGGGTCTCTCGACAACGGGAGGCCACCGGTTTGCCCTTCGATCGTTGTTCCACGTCACCTGCCTCCTGGTCCTGGCGGGATCACTCAAACGTTCGGCAGGCGAGGGGCGTTGCCCTTTCATCGTGGTCTGAGGGTCTGCGAAAGGCTGCCACCGTGGGCGTCCGCCCCGAAGGGCCCCGGCGCGACGCATGTGGACCAGTTGAGCAGCCCCGGTCCTGGCGGGGTTCGTCCATCATCCGGGAACGGTGCTATACTATACCCGTCTCGATCTTCAGAGGAGAGCGCACAATGAGACAGAAATGGTATGGCGGTGACCTGGGACTCCAGGCCCGCATGTTTATTACGCTGTTTCTTTTAGCGGCGGTGTACCTGGCCTTCATCGCGGCCATGTTTTACGCCGGCGCTGACACATTCACGATCATGCTCTTCGCGGCGGTCCTGCTGGGTGTGCAATACTTCTTCAGCGATAAGCTGGTCCTGGCTGCGAGTGGGGCCCGCGAGGTGACGCCGGACCAGGCACCGGAGCTCCACGCGATGATTGACCGGCTCGTGCAACAGGCCGACTTGCCCAAGCCCAAAGTGGCGATCATCGAGAGCAAAGTGCCGAATGCCTTCGCTACCGGCCGGAGCCCCAGTGCCGCGGCAGTTGCCGTGACGACCGGGCTGCTCAACACCCTCGACCGGCGCGAGGTTGAAGCGGTCCTGGCCCACGAGATGACCCACGTCAAGAACCGTGATATGACCGTTATCACCATCGCGAGTTTCTTCGCGACGGTCGCCCAATTCATCATGCGGATCGGGTTTTGGGGTGGCTTCGGAATGGGGCGGCGACGTCGGGGGGGCAATATCGCCGTGCTCTACCTCGGCTCGCTGCTGGTCTGGTTCATCAGCTTCTTCCTGATTCGGGCTCTGTCGCGCTACCGCGAGTTCGCAGCCGACCGCGGCTCGGCCCTCCTGACCGGTTCGCCGGCGACGCTGGCCAGCGCGCTGGTGAAGATCAGCGGGACGATGCAGCGCATCCCCGACCGGGACCTGCGCGAGGTTGAAGGGCTCAACGCCTTCTTCATCATTCCCGCCAGCGCGCGGCAGAGTCTGCTCGAGCTGTTCAGCACCCACCCATCGCTGGAGAAGCGGCTGGCGTACCTGGAGCGCATCCAGCGTGAGATGGAGCAGGTGCGGGCGTAGTCCTTTCAGCTCGGGCTGGCTGAACCGCGACCTCTGTGTTAGACTTCCTGGCGGGCGGTGGGTGGACAAACCTGCCGTCCGCTTTTGTCTTGCTCGTGATGAGCAAGAAAGTATAAGAGGGCCAACCAGACGATGCTCAAGTCCCTGCGCGATCTTTTCTCGGCCCTGTTGGGGCGCGGCACTGGCCCGGTAGGGAGCCACAGCGAGCCAATCTTCGCGATCACCACGGCCACGCTCACCCTCCAGACCACCTTCGACCTGACGCCCACCGGGCGGGCCTGGCTGGCCTTTCGTCAGATCGAGAGCGGCCAGTTCCAGGATCTCGAGCGTGAGATCCGCGACCTGCTCGTGATCGGCGCGCGCGAAACCGGAACCAAGGTCGAGACGACGAGGGACAAGTATGGCTATGTCTGGGTCGTACTCACCGACCCGCAGTTCGAGGATCTGGTAACGACGATGCACCTCGCGAGCAGCACGCTGGAGGAGCAGGGCTTCGGCAAGGCGCTGCTCGCGGCGCTGTTCGCGTTCAAGCATCCTGAGCGGGGTACGGTCTACTTCGTCTACAATTTCAAGCGCGGAAGCTTCTACCCGTTTGTGCCGCGCGCGGGCCACACTCGTGATAACGCCTTCGAGCTACGGCTGAAGGGAATCATGCAGGGCGAGATGCCCATCGAGCAATCGCTCGAGCGCTGGTATCCGCTCTGGGATATCCCGGGCTGAGCCGTGCTCAATTCTGGTTGGCTACCTCGCTCGAATCAGGTCGAGGTGAATGGCCGTGGCACTCTCAAGAAGCGAGGCCACAAGAGAAACCCCGGTGCCGATAGCCACCGGGGCTCCTTCGAGAGTGTGAGGTGAGACGCCGAATACCGCCCGTGCGGAGAGGCACAGGACGAGATTTTCTTCTATTTTCCCTCGCCCGGGTCACCGCCGGGCGAACCGGACAGGGTGGCTCGCAGCGCTGGTGGAGGGCGGTTTTCGGCGAGTGGCTGTGCTTGCCGCCATCTCCCGGCCGAGACGTTTCGGCCGGTGAAGATCTGGGACGAAACCCGCTCCACCAGGCACCGGACCAGGGAGTCGCGCCCCACAGGGAGCCTGGACACCCTTCAACCTCGGTCAGCCGGGGACCAGCCCCTCGCCGGCAAAGAGGCTGCGGGCCTCGTCCAGGGTGATGTCGGGCGGGGGGAGGATGGCGTCGGACTCTTCCAGGGTGTCGGGCGGTAGCGACTCGCCGTTCTGACGGACGTAGTCGAGCATATCGTCGAACAGGGCGCGGAAGCTCTCCTCGTCACAATCGGCGATGATGTTGACCAACTCATTGTCCAGGACGTTCAGGGCATCAAGGTGGACGCTTTGCAGGCGGTACTGGCCTTCGGATGAGATACGGACGATCACGCGTTCTCCTCCCCAGATGACGTCTGGCGCTTCAGCTCTTCCAGTTCAGCCTCGATTTCGGGTGTGGTCGTCTCGGGGGCGCCGGCCGGCAAGCGCTTCGCCTCGGTGGGCTGGCCAAGCTGCCGCTTGAGGGCGTTGAGCTCCTCATCCACCGAGTGAGTCATCGAGAGCTTCGCCAACTCGCGGTCGAGGACGTCCCCACCGCCGGTGTAGTCTTCGAGCGTGCCGGCCGCGACGAGCTCGTCAATCGCGCCCGCGCGAGCGCGCATCTTCTCGACCCGATCCTCGGCACGCTGAATGCTGAGTCCGATATCGGCCATCTCTTCGGAGAGGCCAGTCGCCGCCTCGCCGATGCGCACCTGGGCCTCGGCGGCACTGTACTGAGCCTTGATCGTCTCTTTGCGGGTGCGGAAGGCCTCAACCTTCATTGCCAGACGGGTCTCGGCCTGCTGGAGCTTCTGCTGCTCGGCCTCAAGCGTCTGGACCTGGTTTTGCAGGTCGCCGAGTTGCATTTGAGCCGCTTGCTTGCGCTGCAGGGCCAGCCGGGCCAGGTCTTCGCGCCCGGCTGCCAGCGCCTGGCGGGCCTGGTCGTCGAGCTTGTTGACGTTCTCCTGAAGTTTGGCCGCTTGAAGCTCAAGCCGGCGCCTCGAAGTGGTGACCTCGACGATGCCGCGCTTGACATCCTGGAGCAACTGCAACTGTCGCTGATACGAATAGTCCAGCGCCTGAGCGGTGTCCTCGCTGCCCTCGAGCAGCGCGGACATCTTGGCGCGGATCATGGCGAAAAATCTGGACAATAAGCCCATTTGCATGCATCCTTTCTCTCACGATGCTGCCCGGTCGGACCGGCATCATGATAGCAAAAATGAAGCTCCCCGGCAAAGCCCGGCGTGGAGGCTCCGTCTCGAGGTCAACAATGGCGCCCACTCCGAAGTCATCCCCAGACAAACCTGTACCTACGCATTACGTGCCGCGGCGCGTCAGGTTGCAGGCGGTCATATTTCTGCTCCTGGTCCTGCTTCCTGTGCTGCTGTACTTTCTGGCCCAAGCCGGTTATGATCGTTTGCTCTGGTTCGGATTGGCTGCAATGGTCGTGATCATGATCATTCTCGTGTTCCAGCGATAGTCCTCTTCAGCAAGGGAGCTCCTATGTTCCGCCCGTCCACCTTCTCCATCGTCGCGCATGACCCTGCGGCGCACGCCTGGGGCGTTGCGGTGCAGTCCAAATTCATCGCCGTCGGCGCCGTCGTGCCTTTTGCCGAGGCTGGCGCCGGCGCTGTTGCGACCCAGAGCTTTGCCAATACCCGCTACGGCCCGCTCGGCCTGGCGATGATGCGTCAGAGCCTTTCGGCCGAGGAGACGCTGGCGGCGCTGCTGGCCGGCGATCCTGGCCGCGAGCGCCGCCAGGTTGGCCTGGTGGACGCGCAGGGCCGGGCGGCCGCCTTCACCGGGTCGGAGTGCTATGAGTGGGCCGGACAGATCGTCGGTGAGCGCTTCTGCTGCCAGGGGAACATCCTGGCCGGTCCCGACGTCGTCAGGGCCATGGCCGAGGCCTACCGGACCGCCGGTCCGCCTCTGGCCGAGCGGCTCCTGGCCGCCCTGGTAGCCGGCCAGGCCGCGGGCGGCGACCGGCGCGGCCAGCAGTCGGCGGCGCTTCTGGTCGTGACGCCGGGCGGTGGCTATGCCGGCTTCAACGACCGTCTGGTGGATCTCCGGGTGGACGATCATCCCGCCCCGATCGATCGCTTGCGCCAGCTCTACGACCTCCACCAGGTCTTCTTTGGCGAGACCCGGCCGGAGGACCTCCGCCCCTTCGATGCGACGATCATCGCCGAATTGCAGCAGCTCGCAGCTGCCGCCGGCTACTACCACGGGCCGCTCCACGGTGAGTGGGACGACGCCACGCAGGCCGCCGTCGAGGGGCTGATTGGCGCTGAGAACCTGGAGGACCGCTGGCGCAACGACAGTCAGTTCGACCTGACGATCTTGACCCACCTCAACCAACTCTACGCGGAGAACCCTTGATGCCAAGTTATCTCACCGACCTGGAATGCGGCGCCTGCGGCGCGCACTACCCCGCCGACCGTCTCTGGAACCTTTGCCCCGCCTGCGGCAAGCCCCTGCTGGCCCGCTACGATCTCGAGCGGGCGCGGCGTGAGTGGCGGCGCGAGTCCCTGGCCTCCCGCGCGCCCACGCTATGGCGCTACGCGGAGCTCTTGCCTGTGCGGGACGAGCGCTTCCGCCTTACCCTTGGCGAGGGTGGTACGCCTCTCCTCACCGCGCCGCGTCTCAAAGAGGCGCTAGGACTGGAACAGCTCTTCGTCAAGGATGAGAGTCTCAACCCCACCGGCTCCTTCAAAGCGCGGGGTCTCTGCCTGGCCGTCTCGCGTGCGGCGGAGTTGGGCGTTACAGCACTCGCGATCCCCACGGCCGGCAACGCCGGCGGAGCCATGGCCGCCTACGCAGCCCGGGCCGGCATCCCCGCCTTCGTCTTTGCCCCCCAGGACGTACCCCCCGTCTTCGTGGCCGAGGCACGCGCACTGGGAGCAAGCGTGACGCTGGTTCCGGGCCTGATTACCGACGCTGGCCGCCAGGCGCAGCAGGGAGCCAGGGAGGGCCGATGGTTCGACGTTTCGACCCTCAAGGAGCCCTACCGCGTGGAGGGCAAGAAGACCATGGGCTACGAGTTGGCCGAGCAGTTTGGCTGGGAGCTGCCGGAGGTTGTGATCTATCCGACCGGGGGCGGAACGGGCCTGATCGGGATGTGGAAGGCCTGGGAGGAGCTGGAAGCGCTCGGCTGGATCGGCAAACAGCGCCCGCGCCTGGTGAGTGTCCAGAGCGCAGGGTGCGCGCCGATCGTACGCGCGTTCCACGCCGGGGCCGAGTTCGCCGAGCCCTGGGAGGACGCTGCGACGATTGCCGACGGTCTACGCGTGCCGTCCGCGCTTGGGGATTTCCTGATGCTGCGCGCCTTGCGCGCCAGCGATGGTACCGCCGTGGCCGTGCCCGATGACGAGATCCTGGCCGCTCAGCGCCAGCTCGGCGCGGCGGAAGGAATCTTCGCCGCGCCCGAAGGCGCCGCCTGTGTTGCCGCCGCGGCCCGGCTCCGGCAAAGCGGCTGGCTTGGCGCCGACGAACGGGTGGTGCTCTTCAACACCGGCAGTGGGCTCAAGTATCATCACTTGATCGGTCAAGCGGTTACCAGATGATGTGTTGATATGACACTGTTGGCGAATTGGTGCAAGTGGCGGGTGCCTGTTTGTAGTGCGCGCTGTAGGGGCGCACGGCCGTGCGCCCCTACAGCGCGCACTACGAACTGCTCGCCCTCCCTGGGGGCGATTTCGCGAACAGGATCAGTAAGATATGCCATCGTGGTTAACGGTTGATAGGTTGAGGTTGGTAGAGACCCCCGAGGCGAGACCGTCCGGGAGGAGATTTCCCCGTCCAGGACGCCGGGGCGTCCATACACTTGAGAATTGGCTGTCCTGTACAACGAACCTTCAACCTGTCACTTGATAGGGTCGCCGTTCGCATCCGGGATCCAACTCGGATCCCAGTCCCAGTGGATGCTCACCGGGGTGCCAATCTCAGCCCAGTTGAAGAGTGTCGCCGCGTTGGCGTCGCTGATCATGACGCAGCCGAACGTGATCGGCCGGCCCAGAAAGCCGTCCCAGAGCCGTCCGCCATTGTCGAACGTTACCTGGCCGTGAATGCCGTTCTCAACCGAGCCGGCCCAGTAGATTCCCATCCAGTACGGCATCCACAGCGTCCAGACGTTTGATCGCGCGTTGGGAATCTTATCTTGAATGCGGTACTTGCCGGGGACGGTGGGGCGCTTGGGCTCGCCGGTGCTGGCGACCCAGTTCCAGATGAGCCGGTTGTTCTCGTAGACGTACATGCGCTGCGCGTGGATGCTGACGACGATGTGCTTCTTGCTCATCGAACCAAGCGTCGGCAATATCGGCGGCAGTCGCGTCTGGCCAGGTTTGTTGTACGGAGTGGGTGGGACGAGCGCCTCGCGGGCGGCGTGTCCTGGACGCGTATTGCGCGCGGCCAGTAAGGCCTGGTCGGCGCTGGCGCGGGCCCCGTGCTGAGCCTCGAAGCGGCCGGTGTAGGCCGCTTCGAGCATCGCGCGCGTCTCCATGTAGCCCGGGCTGCGCTCGAAAAGGGGGGTCAGGATCGCAATTGTCTTCTCCCAATTCCGCGCCTGGTAGGCCTCCCGACCCGCCAAGTAAGTGACGAGCGTCTGGTAGTCATACGCCACGGTTGGGTCGTTGGGCATCAACTCGTGGGCGGCGCTGAGGGAGAAGTGCGCGCGGTCGGGATCATTGGCCCGAATAAACTGGGCCGCACGGGCTGCCTGGCGCTGCGCGAGCTGCGCGGTGATGCCGGCGTCGTTCGGGTCGTTACGATGGGCCTCAGTCAGCACGGCGAGGGCCGTGTCGCGCTGGTCGAGGGTCCACAGCTCGTCGGCGCGCTGGACCAAGACGGACGGGCCATCGCGCGGAAGCGCTGGGGCTGTGGGGAGCTCAGCGGCTAGAGCGGCCGGGAGCCACGATTGCCCGATGCCCCACGCGCCGGCCAGGAAGGCCAGGCCTACCATCACAATCACTGTCACTGCCACCGTGAGCGCTGCCCGCAGCTTGTGAGCTGTGGCGGCCTGCGGTTCAACCGGACGAGCGGGCTTGCCCGGGTCTGGGCGATCGTTCACGGCAACGTCAGAGGCAGTGGCGGTAGGTGCCGGAGGGAGTGGCGTGTCGTCGATCTGCGCTTGAGCCCACGCCAGGGCTTGTTGGGCGGCGACGTTGGCCGGTGCCAGGCGCAGGGCCTGGCGGGCAGCCGCGTGGGCCTCTTCGGGCGTGGCTGCCAGCAAGGCCTGCCAGAGCCAGGCGGGCACCTCATCCGGGGCTTCGTACCGGGCACGCGTTACCCAGCGCCGGGCCGCATCCCGGTCCCCTTGCGCGAGCGCGCGCTCCGCCTGACGGAGCGCGGCCCTGGCTCCATGAGTGGTCGGTGTCCCGAACTCCGCTGGTGATGATTTCTGGCCATCAGGCATATCGACGCTGAATCCTTCACGAGCGCATCACGCCAGGTGAGAAGCTGGCTGAAACTCTTATATCAAAAGTTGGTACAAGTATAGTCCTATAAACGGTTCGATGCAAGGGGCGATCTCACCGGGTCAGGACGGCTGAATCGGTCAGACCCGCCCCCTGGCTCGCTCGGGAGTGCCCGACCCGGGCCAGGCAGCTCACAGCCGGCGTTCCTGATGAAGGGAGGTTGACACTCCCCGGATCCGCCGGTAAACTCGGCGCCAAGATGGCCGGATCCTTCGTCGAAGGCATCGCAACTATCGAAAGATCCACCCTCCACATCCCCTGATCCTCACGCTATGAACGCCAGCCTTCCTGCTCTGCGCCTCACTCTGGTGCGCCAGCCCGACCGCGTGGCCTGGTCGGCCTTTTCTTTGGCGGATTGGAGCCTGTTGGGAGCGACGGCCCAGGCTCATGGTGTGGCGCCCCTGCTCTGCCAGGCTTTGGAAGCGGCCGGCTGGCCGGAGCGAGTGCCGTCCCACCTGCGCCGCGAGCTGTGGGTGGCCTATCACGCTACGGCTGCCCGGAACCTCTTCATCTACCGCGAACTCGACCGCATTCTTGCTTGCGACGCTCTCGCCTGAACCGCTGGCCGCCGGCACTCGGCCGTTCGTGATCGTCTTGAAGGGAGCGGCTCTGGCCACGACCCTCTATCCCTGTATCGCCCTGCGCCCCCTGAGCGATGTTGACTTGCTCGTGCCGCGACAGCACCTGGGGACGGCTGTCGCGGCGATGCAGTCCCTCGGCTACTGTGAGGTCTATCTGGAGATGAGCCCTGGCCTCAACCAGGTGGCCGGCCACCACGTGCTCCTCCAGGGTGGCGCGCGTCGCGGCGTCGCGGTGGAGTTGCACTGGAGCCTGGTGGCCGGCGAGAGCGACTGGCGTTCGCCCTCCCTGGACTGGTTCTGGGAGCAAACTGAGTCCTGGAACATGGATGGTGCACGGCGGGTAGGGGAGGTCCAAGGGAATCAGCGAACGGATCGTTCCCGTCCGGTCTTCCAGCTGACCCCAACCGCACAACTGCTCTAATTGGCTGCCCACCTGATGCTTCAGCACGGTGGTGCACAGGCACGGCTGCTCTGGTTCTACGACCTGCATCTCCTGGTCGATCGGTGGGGGACTGCCTGGATTGGGGGCTCCTGTTGCAGCGCGCCCGCGAGTTCCGTTGGGCCCCTGCCCTGCACGCTGCCCTCCAAGGCGCGCAGGAGCGCTTTCAGACACCCCTTCCCCCCGAGTTCCTCGCTGCTCTGACGGAGGTCCGCGACCAGGAGGCGGTGCGCCTGGTGAAACGCAAGGCGGGCGCCCTCCAGACCCGCAGCATCGGTGCGTGGAATGAGTTGGGGGCGTTGGATTGGCCGGCGAGGCTGCGTCTGGCAAGGGCCATCGCCTGCCCGCTCCCGACGGATATGCAGTGGCGCTACACCCCTCGACCAACCTGGGCGTGGCCCTTGTACTACCCCTACCGCTGGCTCGGTATCCTGGGCGACGGTCTGCCAACCCTGACACAGTTGATGGGGAGGGCATGGGGGGAACAGGAGGGCGATTGCACCGGAATAAGACCTGCGTTTCCGCCAGTCGTGGCCGACAACCAACTAGACAACTCTTCACCGCAGCACTATAATCCTACCACTCATGAGAAGAGCGAGGCAGCGTGGCCACCGCTCGATTACGATTCTGAGGGAGACCACGCGTCGCTGATGCGTATCGGAATAGATGCCCGGATATTAGGATATCGACGCGCCGGTATCGGGCAGTACACGTACCGGCTGGTCGAAGCCCTGGCTGAAATTGATCAGGATGACGAGTTTATCATCTTCCAGAGTCGGCGGGATGGCAAGGAGATTGTTCAGCATCCCAACTTTCATCGGCAGACGCTGTACACACCATCACATCATCGCCTGGAACAGTGGGTCCTCCCGCTGGAGCTCTGGCGCCATCAATTAGACCTGCTCCACTCGCCAGATTTCATTCCACCTTTCCACCGCCGCCATGCCTCGGTCATCACCGTGCACGACCTGGGATTCTTGCACTTCCCGCACTTCGTCACGCAGGACAGTGCGCAGCACTACGGCTTGATTGATCAAGCCGTGCGCCGGACGGATCATATCATCGCAGTTTCGGGGAGCACGAAGACCGATATCATCAATCTGCTGGGGGTGGACGAGCGGAAGATCACGGTCATCCACGAAGCGACAACGCCTGACTACCACCCGCGAGTCACACCAGACGAGATGGCAGCGGTGTCGGAAGTCTGTGAGCGTTATGGTCTGCACCGCCCGTTCATCCTCTTTGTGAGCACGATTGAGCCGCGCAAGAACCTTCCGACGCTTTTGCGTGCCTTTCGCCGCCTTCGCGACGAGTACCGGGTTGGTGTCGAGCTGGTCGTGGTGGGCGAACGCGGCTGGCTCTCCGAGGACGTCTTCACGTTGACCACCGAGCTCCAACTCACCGAAGCTGCGAAATTTCTGGGACGGGTCCCGGCTCATGATCTCCCGCTGCTCTACAATGCGGCCATGGTCCATGTCCATCCCAGTTTCTACGAGGGGTTCGGCCTGACACCGCTCGAGGCCATGTCCTCGGGCACACCGACCATCGTCAGCAACGTCTCGAGTTTGCCGGAGGTCGTCGGCGATGCGGGACTGCTGGTCGCACCCGATGATGTTGCCGAGTGGACGGTGGCGATCTGGCGCCTGCTCACCGATTCGGCGCTGCGTGAAACCATGATCGAGAAGGGTCTCAAACGGGCGGCGACATTTAGCTGGGAGAAAGCAGCCCAGCAGCATTTGAGTATCTACCGCCGCTTTCGAAACGGCCGGTAAGACCGGTTGAAGGTTACAGGTTGGAAGGTTGAAGGTTGCGGCCGGGTGGAGTCTAACCTTCTACTTTCCAACCGTCCAACTCTCCATGCACCTGCTCTTCTTGACGCCCCAGCTTCCCTTCCCGCCAACGCAGGGGGCGAGCCTCCGGAACTGGGGCTGGCTGCGCGAGCTGAGTGCCCGGCACGAGGTCCACCTGTTCACTCTGGTTGCGCCCGGGCAAGAAACGGCGCTGGCAGCGGTTGAGGGCCTGCTGGCCTCGGTGAACGCGGTGCCTATGCCGAACCGCCGGCTGGCGCGTCGGGTGGCCCAGTTGGTGACGACGGCGACGCCCGACCTGGCGTTGCGGCTCTGGTCGGACCGGGCCGGGGCAGCGCTGGAGGCTCAACTGGCAGCGACGCCGTTCGACGTGGTCCAGGTGGAAGGCCTGGAACTCCTGCCCTACGCCGCACCGTTTCTGGGACGACCCGGCCCTGCCTGGGTCTACGATGCCCATAATGCCGAGGCGGCGCTCCAGGCGAGCGCCTGGCGGGCGGATCTCCGCCGGCCGCGCCGCTGGCCGGCGGCCGGCTACTCGCTGATCCAGTGGCTCAAGCTCGGTCGCTATGAGGCGGCGATGCTTCCGCGCTTTAACGGTCTCGTCGCGGTGAGCGAGGTCGACGCCGACATCCTGGCGTCGCGCTGTGGCACCCGGCCCCTCGTGCTTCCTAACGGCGTCGATACCACCATGTTAACCCCCGATGGGGTCGCGCCGCATCCGGCCCTGAGCAACCACCCAGCGCTGGTTTTCACTGGTAAGATGGACTTTCGACCTAACGTGGATGCCGCGCTTTGGTTCGCGGATGAGATCCTGCCGCGTGTGCGGGTGGAAGTGCCTACCGCTTGCTTCTGGATCGTCGGCCAGCAGCCCCACGCCAGCCTCGCGCGCCTCCGCGGCCAGCCGGGGATCGAGATCACCGGGGCGGTGGAGCGAATCGAGCCCTACCTGGCGGGCGCAGCGGTCGTAGTGGCTCCGCTCCGCATGGGGAGCGGTACGCGCTTGAAAGTCCTGCAGGCTCTGAGCATGGCGCGTCCGGTGGTCGGCACCAGCCTCGGTTGTGCTGGCCTCGGGCTGCGCGATGGCGTTCACGTGCGATTGGCCGACAGTGCCGGCCAGTTTGCCCGCGCGATCGTCGATATCCTGGCTGCCCCGGACGTCGCTGCGGCCATGGGCTGGAGCGGCCGGGCCGTGGTCGTGGCGCGCTTCGATTGGGGCGTCCTGGCGCCAGCGTTGGCGACTTTCTACGCCGAGATCGTTGCGCGGCGCGAGACCGTCGCTCGTGCCGATGCGTGATGCCCTGCGGGCGGGGATGCTTCGTGGAATCGCTCGAGGGCTCAAGCGGACGCCCCCGCTCGCGCGTTCGACTCCACCCCGGCTGCTACTTATTCGTCCCGACCATCTGGGTGACGTTCTCTTTCTGACACCCGCGCTCCGGGCCGTGCGCGAGGCCCAACCCAACGCCCAGATCACCGCCCTCGTCGGTCCGTGGGCCGCGCCACTCCTGGCCCGCAACCCCGACCTCGACGCGGTCGAGACGCTGGACTTTCCCTGGTTTGATCGTCGCCCGCGCCGCGGCCCGTTCGGCCCCTATCGCCGGCTGCAGCGGGCGGCCGCCGGCCTGCGCGGCCGGTTCGATGTGGCTCTCATCCTGCGCTTCGATCACTGGTGGGGCGGATGGCTGGCGGCGGCGGCGGGGATTCCCTACCGCTTGGGTTACGCCACTCGCTACCTGGTGCCGTTCTTGACCGAAGCGGTGCCCTACCAGCCCGGGCGGCACGAGGTGCTTCAGAATCTCACTCTCACCTCGCGGCTCGGAACGCCGGCCGAGGCCAGGCCCCAGCAGGCCCCCCTCCGCTACGTACTCGATCCGGCCGCGCTGGCGGTTGTCGAGCGGTGGACGAGTTGGCGCCGGCCGCTGATCGCGGTCCATCCGGGCAGTGGCGCGCCGGTGAAGCTCTGGTCGCCCGCGAAGTGGGCTGCCCTCGCCGAACACGTGGTGACGACTTATGGGGGACGAGTCATTCTGACGGGCGCCCCTGGGGCCGAGGCCGAGCAGGCTCGCGCCATCGCGATCCGCGCCGGAGTGGCCCACGGCGTCGCGGCCGGCGAGACCAGCCTCGAGACACTGGCTGCGCTCTACTCGGTGTGCGACCTGGTTGTGGGGCCCGACACCGGCCCTCTGCATCTGGCGGTGGCTGTGGGCACGCCGACCGTGCACCTCTATGGGCCAAACTCGCCGCAGACCTTCGGCCCCTGGGGTGATCCTGCCCGCCACCGCGTGCTGACCCAAGCGCTGGCCTGCCAGTTTTGCCACCGCCTGGACTGGGGCGAGAATGAACTGGCAGATCACCCCTGTGTCCACGAGCTCCCGCTGGCCTCGGTCGTTCAGGCCGTAGACCAGGTGCTGGCGCCATGAGCTCTGCGTTCCGCCGTTTGAACAAAGCGAGGGACCTCGGTACAATAACGAGCCGATTGGAGGGAAACCCTTGAACGCAAGTCACGTCGTCGTAAATGTGGACCGCAGCCGGCTGCCGACCCAGATTGAGGAAGACGGGCATTGGTGGTTTGCCAGCCGCACCCGAGCATTGAACGTCGTGCTCCAGCAGGCCATCGGGCCGCGCCGCGATCTGCTGATTGCGGACGTCGGCTGCGGCGCGGGCAACATGTACCATCACCTCTGCCGCTATGGGGATGTCATCGGGATCGAAAATCACCCGAACCCGGTGCGGGTCGGGCGGTCGCGCGGCTACGATATCCGCCAGGCGGATGGTCGCCACTTGCCGTTCCCTCCCGAGATGTTTGATCTTGTCACCGCCTTGGACGTCATCGAGCACAACGAGGATGATGTGGGCATGCTGGTGGAGATGGAACGTGTGCTGAAGCCTGGTGGCCATGTGCTCGTCAGTGTGCCGGCCTTCCAGTGGCTTTGGAGCCCCAACGATGACCTCAACGCGCATGTTCGGCGCTACACGGCCGGACAGGTGAAAACGAAGTTGCACGAGGCCGGTTTTACGCCGCTGCGGGCGACCTACACCAATTGCTTGATCTTCCCACTCGCGGCAGCGATGATTGTCGTGTCGAAGCGCCGGAAGCCACGCGACTTAAAGTCGCATTACTTCGATGGTGATGCCCACCAGGTGGACATGCCCCCGATCCATCCGCTGGTCAATACCATCCTGACGGCGGTCGGCCAGGTCGAGCAACAACTCCTCCGCCGAGTGAGCTTGCCGGTTGGAACGGGTCTCATTGTAATCGCACGCAAGTAACCAGGGCCAGGCGAGTGGCTCGGAACCGAAATCCCTGAATGAGTCGCGCCGTATGCAGACCCCGAGGATCGTGGCATTCTCGGGGTCTCGCGTTGACCATGATCGGTGCTTGCCTGGAAGCGCGACCGTCCTCGCCGCCCAAATCAGCGAGCCGAGGCGGGAGCGCGGCCATCCTCGCCGCCCAAATCGGTGCGAGCAGCACGAGCGCACTCTCAGCGACAGCGTTCGCTGATTGGTTTCGTCAAAATCGCCTGGCCATGCCTGGGGCGCGGTCAGCCTCAGCGAAGGTGGCGGTCGAAGAAGGCGGCAACGCGCTCGAGGAAGAGCGTGCGGTCGGCACCAGTGAAGCTGTGGCGGGCTCCAGGGTAGGCAAAGTGTTCGACGTCCTTGCCGGCTGCCAGGAGACGATCGCGCAACTCCTCGCTCCAGGCGTAGGGAACCTGCTCGTCGGCGGTCCCGTGGTGGATACTGACTGCGGCCTGGATATGCTTGACATAATTCAGGGCGGACATTTTGGTGTAGCCGTCGGGTCGATCGGCAGGGGTCCCAAAGCGCTCGGCCGCCCCGTTCATCTCGTCGCGGTGCCACATCGCGTTGGCGTGGTTCCAGTACTTCGCCATGTCGCCGCTGACGCCGCCGTAGATGACCGCAGCTCTGACTTTGTCGCCAATCACGATGGCATTGAGGGTGATTCCACCCCCATGCTGTGGCCCCACATCCCAATCCGGGCCGGATCGGCCCAGCCGGGCGGGAGGGTGGGGACCAGGTTCACGAGATTGACGACATCGATGATGTAGCCAACGCGGAAGTCGTTGTTGCCCTGATCGCTGTGGCCGTACACTCGATAATCGGGGGCGATGGTCAGGTAGCCCCGTCGGGCGAGGAAATCGGAGACAAAGGCCGTGCCATCACCGGAGTGGTAGCGAGCCGGGTCGTAGTAGCCATGATTGAGAATGATGACCGGGAAGGGGCCCTGGCCTTTGGGGAGGTCCAGGTACCCGGTGATAGTGAGGCCATCGCTGGGGTAGCGGACGGCATAGCGGGTGTAGGCATCGTTCGCGGCCCAGACTGGCCCGATCTCGATCGCGCCATCAGTGCCGTAGGCGCGAGCACGGAGCGTCTCGATGAAGAAGGGAGCGAGCGGATCGGGTGTGGCGGTCGGTGTGGGTGTTACAGTGGGCGTCGGAGTGGCCGTGGGCGCCGGTGAGGGCGTCGCGGTGGCCAGCGCGGGCCGCGCCGGTGTGAGCGTGGCAGCGAGCGTCGGGGCCAGGGTGGCCGAAGTGGTCGGCACCCCGGCGCGGGGCGCCACCGTAGGCGCTAAGGTCGCGGAGCGGCAGCCGGCCAGGGCACTGGCCAATACGAAGAACGCCAGGAAGCGGCGCAACGATATTCCTCCCTCACCAAGATGCGGCCGCACAATAGCACTGCCGGGCCCTCGGCCCAAATCCGGTGAGGCTATTGGGGGCGGGCGCGACGCATTGACAGCCGGAAATGGTAACGCTATGATCGCGGCTCGAAAGGAGAGTGCCACGTGGATATTGTGTTGAGCTTACACTCGCTCAATCGGTGGCTAATCATTGCTCTGGCAGTGATCGTCACACTGCTCAGTGCGTGGGGCTATTTCGCAAAGCGTCTTTACACTCCTCTAGAAGATCGCTTAGGGCTGATCTATGTAGCGCTGCTGGATATCCAGATTCTCCTCGGTGTTCTGCTTTTTTTGCTTGGTCATATCTCTCAATCGAGCGTGCTCCATGCGCTTGTGATGCTCACCGCGATTGTGGTCGCTCACATCGGGCGTGCCCGCGCTCGCCGGGCCAATCTGCCAGCCGCTAAGCACGTGATGCAGGGGCTTGGAAGCTTTCTGAGTCTTGCTATCATCGGCGGCGGTTTGCCGTTCGTCACCTGACCGTGCTGGGACCGGTCGGCCGTATCACTCGCGACGCCCGCTTCCAGAAGGTTTGAGCATTTGCCTGGGTACGGGTGGCGGTGCCATCCGTACCCAGGCAAATAGACAACTTTCATTCAAGCGGGCGTTGTTGTTTTCTAATCCGCGGATGGCTCGTCAGGCGGAACCTGTGAAGGGGCTGGCGCTGACGGCTCACTCGGGGCTTTCAGGACGGAGATCCAGGATGGTATCGTCGTGAGCGTAGTCGCGGGTTTTGTAACGGGTAATCTGGCTCAGACGCTTGACGATCTCGCTGATCTTGCGCGCGTTCCGTTCGAGGATTGCCAGCATAGGGTAGTTGGGGTCGCTCTGATCGGAGCGTTGGAGCAGGATCGAGGTGTAGCCGATGATGACGGTCAAGGGCTGGTTGAGTTCGTGAGCCGCGGCGCCTGCCATCTGGATGGCCACCTTCTGACGCTCGGCCTCGATCAGTCGTTCCTGGGCCGACTGGAGCTCTTGATAGGCTTGCTGCAAGTCGTGGTATAGCGAGGCATTGGCGATGGCAATACCCGCCTGCCTGGTGAGGCGTTCGAAGAACCGCAGATCGTCGTCGCCCAGGCGGCGCGGCGAACGACTGGCAATGCCCAGCGTGCCGCGCACGCTGCCCTTGGCGACCAACGGGGCCGCAGCCAGGCTCTGGATCCCCAGGGCGGCAAGGCCCGAGAGCCTTTCGTCGTCCCCGCTGGCGGCGGACACCAGGATGGGCCGGCCTTCCGCCAGGACGACCGTGCTTAGCTGCTCGATGGCCTGCACCGCGACTAACGCGGCTTTACCCAAGCTATCGAGGCCGCGGGCGGCGACCAGGCGCAGGCTGTTGGAGGCCTCGCCACCCAGGTAGATCGCCCCGATATCGACGTGAACCGCATTCAAGACGTACTCGAGAGTCTCGGCAGCCACGGCGTTCACGTCGACGGTTGCTGCCGGCGGTTCGACCATTGCGGTGAGGGCTGCTTCGAGAAACTGCTTCTCGATCATCTGGCGAGCGAGCTGCTCGCGCACGCGAGCCAGTTCGGTCCGGAGCGCCTCGGTTTCAACGTGGAGTGGGCCGGCTGGTGAGGAAGCGTCCATCCGTCCTCCTCAGGAAGATGGTGCTTGGATCTGGCAGGCTTGCCGAACGACGCAAGATACAGAGATGAATGAGGAATCAAAACGGCCTGCAGTAACGACGACGAACAGTTGGGGCGGCCTGCCTCTAACAGCCTCTCAGAGCAAGCCGAAGATCTTTTCCGGCTCGATCCGAGGGTCACGATCTGGTTCTCAGAGAGGACTCTCTACGGAAGCTGAAGCCAATTCAGAATGTGGCAGGCCGCTGGCTGCTGGGAGAACCGCTCGCTGTGGCGGACGGCCACGATCGCGCTGAGCGGCTGGTCACCGGCGACGACGCCAACCTGATAGGTGGTCACTACGGAGTTAATTGGGAGGTCATAGCGACCAGGTGGATCAACTTTCGAGACGCCGGTATAGACATTGCCCCACTCATCCACAGCACGGACCGTGACCCCCGGCACCGGCGCGCCTTCGCTGTTGCGAACCAACCCGCGGATTGAATGGCCGGTGCAGGTCGCGCTGAAGTTCTCACCCACGTTACCATCGAGCGCATAGGGATACGGGCTCTGGGTCGCTGTGGGGGAGGCATTCGGCTCAGCGCCTCCTCCACCCACCCCGGCCCCACTGCCGACGCGAGGGACAGGGGTGGCGAGGACTCGCTGCTGACAGCGCTGGTCGGCAATCGGGAGGCGCTCAGCTGCTTGAGTGTTGAGCCCTAAGGCCAGAGCCGCCCGGTACTGCTGGCCGGCCTCGCACCAGATCCCGCGTTCCCAGAAAGCGTCGCCGTAGCGGAGGTGGGCGTTCGCCAGGCGTTCGGCGACGTCGAAATACTTGGGGTCAATCAAGTAGGCGCGGCGGAACTCGATGGCGGCGCGTTCCCAGTCCTGCTGGTCCGCGGCCTCAAGACCAGCCCAATAGGACGAGGCGAGTTGGCGCTGCTGCAGCGCGGACTCGGCATCGGGCTGGATCGCTAAGGCCTGGTCGAAATGACGAATGGCGGTGGTGAAGTCCTTCGCATCGCGCGCGGCCGTCGCCGCGCGCATGTGGGTGTCGAAGAGTAGCGGCTCGAGTTCGTCGCGCCGGAACGTTCGGTTCAGGCTGCGAACCTGCTCGAGTGTGACTGCGGCGGCCTCCCAGCGACCAGCCGCGAGGTCTTGTTGGGCTTGTTGCCAGAGCTGTTCAGCCTGCTGGGGTTTTGGCGTGGCTGTTGGGATCTGAATCGCGGAAACTGGAGTTCCAGCTTGGGCCGCTTCGGCGGCGGCCAACTCCTGGCGGGCAGCTTCAAAATCCGGTTCCAAATGTACGGCCTCGCGGAAAGAGGCGGCGGCAAGCTCGTAGTTGCCCTCTCGCATCAGTTGGCGGCCCTGCTCGAAATAGGTGATCGCCTGCTGGCGCTCGGCGTTGTCGCGGTCGCGCAGGCCCTGGTAGACTCCCACAATCCCAAAGACGACCAGCGCTAGTGCCAGAACGATGGCACTCAGCACAAAGAGACCCAGCCAGAAGCGCACGCTGCGCCTTTGTACCTGTGGTGGTGTCACCAGAGGTACGGGGCTTCGGTGCCCTTCGTCGAGGAGCTGTGGCAAGAGTGGATCGTCGTCTTCGGAAAGCGCCTGCTCGAGCGGAGCCCCGTCGCGATGGGCACCGCACCAGGGGCAGCGTACCCTGTCGTGGCGGACCCAGGCGCCGCAGTTGTCGCACACGCGAAGCGCCTCCTCCGTCGAGGATCTGTCGGTAAGGGTCAAGCGGGCACCTCGTTTATGCCGGGGAAGTCGAATGACGAGCCATTATAGCGGGGGCCAGCCTGGTTGTCGAACCCGTCTCACCATGGTGATGGCCAGACTGCCCCTATCATTTATGAGTGGGGTCGAAGTCTGCCTGAGGGTATGGTTGTTCGCCGCTGTCGCGGCGCTGGCGGTAAGCGCGATCGCGATGAGGTTCACACGGCAGCGGCTAAGTCGGGCGGAATCGCCGCCAGAGCAGTACACTCAGAATCGCCGCTGCCAGCGTACTCCCCAGAATCACGAGCAGGAGAGTAGTGTTTCGGCTGAGACCTGTCCGGGCCGGGAAAATGGAGGAGTGCCTTACGGCTGGTTCAGGACTGGCCGTTGGGGTTGTGGTTACACTGGGCGAGGGCGTCGCGCTCGCGGTGGACGAGGCTGTCAGGCTGGGGGAGGGTGTCGCGCTCGGCGCGGGCGAGGGTGTGGCAGTCGCCGTGGGAGACGGGCCTCCGCCGGCAGTGGTTGGCAAGGTTGCTGTGGGAGGAGGGTTCGAATCGGGCGCGGCTGTTGTCGTCGGTTCGGGTGAGATGGTCACTTCGACCGTCAGGGTCGGCGGTGGGCCGGTCGCGACGGGCGACGCCAGTCCGTCACCAGCTGGTCGAGGAATCTGGAGATCCATTCCGGGTCCTTCGACCAGCAAGTAGGTGGTACCGGCAATCTCGCCTACTGCCGGTGGGAGCGTCAGAGCGTATCCCCCGCCATGGGCGGTGAGAATCTCGACCGGGCCAAGCTCATCGACCAGGAGGGCCTGGTTGGCCTCGGTAGGTACGATGGCACGGCGCGCGGTTGGTCCAGTATTCCACACGATCGTGGTCTGCCCGAGTTCGCCCCGCTCGACGACAACCCGCCGGACAGGGCCATCCTGGAGGAGGTGGGCACTGGTGTAGTGCCCGAGATAGGTGACGAGCGCGCGATAGGTCCAGAACACGGGCCGGACGCTTCCATCTTTGCGGATCATACCGTACGGCTCGACACCTTCTGCGAGACTGCTCTCGTCGCGCGTCTTGTAGAGGGAAACGCGTTCGGCACCAGCAGCCAATCCCAAGGCCCAGGCCTGGATCACAAAGTTGGCCTGCTGTTCCAGGCTGATCGGAAAGCGCAGACCGGGCGCCGGGTGGAGTGGATCACTGCTGGGCGGGGCATTGGTCTCGTTGATCCAGAGCCGCTTATTGCCCAGCCCGTGGCGGTCAAGTTCCATGCGGAAATACCGTGTGACGTCCCAGACCTGCTGAGGTTTGAAGTAGATGTGGAGCGAGGCGACGTCGAAGAAGCTGTCCTCGGCCGCTGCCTCGGGGTCGGCCACAATGGCATCGAGTAAGCGCTTGAAATACTGCTCTCGCCCGTACTCGTAGTCCCACCAGTACGTGGTTGCTGCGAGGTGAATCACCGCGTCGGGGTTGGCCGCCTTCGCGGCTCGCCGGGCGATCTTCAGCAGTTGAACGTAATCCTGAACGGAGCCATCCCAGGTGAAGCCGGGATGGTTCGGCTCCCAGATATCGGGCTCGTTCCAGATGATCCAATGGTTGATCTGCCCCTTGTAGCGTTGGGCCAGCCGGTAAATGAATTGTCCCCACAGATTGTTGGGGTCATCGTAGGGGAGGTAGAGGCCAGCAGGCACGGCGTGGGGACTCCCGGTATCGCTTGCCCAGGCAGGCGTTCCGGCGACGATGCCGGCCAGCTCGCGGTTGGCGTTTAGCTCTTGGTTCAATACGCCATCGGGAAAGTAGAAGGCGTTCCAGTCGTGCGGGCCACCCGGCTGGACCTGATGCCACCAGAACAGGATGCGAGTCCAGCCAACGCCAGCTGCCGTCGCAGCCTCAGGGGCAGTGTAGGCCTCGACCGCGCCAAAGCGAACGTCACGCAGCGGGGGTGGCGGCGGGAGCGATTGATCGGGACCGTCGGCGCTCGCTATCGGAGCGACGAACGCGCTGAGGAACACGGCAATGAGGATGGGTTGCAAGCAGCGACG